>CAYOOO010000007.1:0-32261 GCA_964405655.1 uncultured Gammaproteobacteria bacterium
CATGCCTAAGGCACGCCGCCAGCGTTCATCCTGAGCCAGGATCAAACTCTCAAATGTATCCTGAAACAGAACTTCACTGTTATGTTTCTTTAGGAATTGACAAGTTGACTCTTGTCAAAAAACCCACCACTCTTTCGGACACAAAAAAACCGAAAGAGCAGAAAATATCTTTCGGTTGTTAAAGTGCAAACCTATTCAACTGTTGAGTAGTATTACAAGATAGTAACTTGCTCCAGTCTATCCGCCTAAGCGAATACATAGTATTTTAACCAATCCCCAAGGGAGTGTCAACCTACCTAAGCTTACTGATATACTTAATGAAGAATGCAGGAACAACAAAACCAGCAGATTAATTCAGAAGCCTCCAGAGCTGGCTTAAACCTTGATAAAAAGAAAGTTCTTTTTGACAAACTTAAAAAGTTGCCTAAAAGAACTTTTTACTTAGCATTTATGATACTGCTAATTCTCACTCCCCTTCTGGTGTTTGTTATCCAAAGAGTTTATTTTATTTCCTCTTCAAAGTACGATCTTTATAAACATCAAGAAGACCTAAAAAAAACTAAACAACAACTTGATAAAGAGTACCAACAGCTACTTGATAAACAGGCTAAATCGAAAATCAAAAGTGATGACTCGAATTTATATAAAAAGCGAGAAGCCCAGGGAAATTTTGATTTAAATATTATCTTGGTAAAACCTGCTGACTTAGCTGATGCAAAGATTAATAGCTTGGTTAATAAAATTAAGCTTGACAAAGACGAAGTTTTTGATGACTGTCAGATCTCCAGTACTTGCATAAAAAATAGTTCCTTCTTTTATATTAATACCTTCTTAAAAGGCCAAGCTAAAAAATACGGCATAGATAACTTTAATTTAGAACTTAAATTTTATGGACCACTTGTCTTAAGTAATTTAAGTAAGGTGGGCGATGTTGCCTATATCTGGGAAAAAGATGCCTTTGGGACAATCAAATTGCAGGATGATTTTAATAAGCTGCTAGATGAGCATAACATCAAGCTTAGTAGTAGAAGTTTGGTTATCTTTCTCTATTTTGATGATACTTTTGATTCAAGAGGAGCGAGCGATAAAGAAAGATTTTATGAGCATAAGAAATTTCGCTCCTTTGCTGATGAAAACACTGGCAAAGCTTTTATCAATGTTTATGATTTCTCTCCATCTTTTTCAATTAGTTTAACTGAGATTGTCAGCCATGAGCTACTTCACCTATTTGGAGCTAGTGATAAATATGAGGAGTCTGAATCAGTCAAAAGAATCTGTAAAGAAAGTGGTCGTGGTGATTTAGAAAAGCAACCTCCGCTTCCCCAAACTACCACTGATTTGATGTGTATGTATATTGAGGAGGTTGGGGATCAATTTAAAAGGGCTAGTTTCTCAGACGGGACTCTAGTGGTTAATAGTTATACTGCTAAAGAGATTGGTTGGAAGAAGTAATTATAATTAGAAATTATATTTGCCTTTGAGGTTATCGTAGATTTTTTTGATATCATCTGACAGATTCTCGCAGTCTTTAGAAGTAGTTTTAACTTTATCCTCCAACTCATCAGCAACTCTATTAAACTCTCTGGTATTTTCCTGTTGTGATTCAACATATTTTTTCTCTGAGGCAGCTATGGCATTAGAATCCCTTTCCTCAACTGCTTTCATAATCTGCTGCAGTAGATCTCTTTCAGATTTTAAGTTTTTAACAAAAGCTTCATGATATTTTTTCATTTCTCCTTCAACTGAGATTGCCTCTAGGGAAGAAATAATTTTATTTTCTTTTTCCACCGCTGCCCCCACTGCTGTGGTATAGCGCTTGGGATCTGAATAGATGTAATTACTAATTCCTCCTAAGGAGACTGTTAACTCTTCATATTGCTTTAATGGATCAATATAGCCCTCTAAAAGCTTCATGCTTTCTTTTTCTAATGTTAGGAGTTTCTCAGATTTGCCTATATATTCATTAATTTTGTTTTTATATTCTTTAACCTCTGATAAAGTAAGTTTTTCTACCTGAGGTTTAAGCTTACTGGAAGTTTCCTCAGCTGTTTTAATTAAACCCTTGCCTTTTTGAAGCTCTCTTTCAAGGGAGAGGGTATCAGTATTGTATTTTTTCTGAAGATGATCTGAGATATCTTTGATGGAGTCACGATAATCTTCAAAAATGTCTTGAGTAAGAGAAGCTTTCTCTTTGATTTGAACAGGTTTATTTAAATTGGTAGCAAAATAAAATGCTCCTCCACCAACCAGAAGAAAGGCTGCAACAATAACTACGATTAAAATAGGAGTTAAGCCTTTTTGGAATCTGGGCAGTTTCATCTTCATCAATAATCAGATAAATCAAGTTAAAAGTCAATAATCACTAATTACTATATTGCTAATTTTATAAATTAGCTGCTAATATACGCCCAACAAAAAGATTATGGCAATAGCTGAAGCCCTAGCCAAACCAAAACTTGTCCCTCTCCCCTCTACAGCTAACGGTTACCAGCGCAAAGATTTTGCCTTAGTAACTGGAACAAGTCACCCTGAGTACGCTAAAGCTGTTGCTAATATTCTGGGGGTAGAGGTTGGACATGGTGTCTCTAGATTTCCTGACAATGAGATAAAAGTCTCTTTGCCCAGAAGCGTCAGAGATAAGGTTGTCTTTTTAATACAACCAATGGGTCCTCCCCATCAAAACGATTATTGGGCTGAAGCAATGTTAATGGCAGATGCAGCCAAACGTTCCTCAGCAGCCAAAGTTATTTTAATTGCTCCCTATCTTGCTTATGCTAGACAAGACAGGATGAACCAAGTTAGATCACCTATTTCTATTGGTGCGATGGTTAGATCTTTGCGTGCCTGCGGTGTTGATGCTTTTATGACCATAGACATGCATGCCCAGCAGTCACAAGTAGCCGGTGGGGAACCAATACCTTGGGATGACTTGTATGGATCTGTCCATCTGGTGCCGGAAGCAATGAAACTTGATATAGATGATGTAATAGCCACAGATGCCGGCTCAGTTGCCAGAACAACTGCTGTTAATGGGTTGTTACAACTGGAGGACGAAATTGGTATCGGTATTAAAAGACGAAATCCCTTAACAGGCAAATCGGAATATATTGCCATGTCTAAGAGTGTGACTGGACGGAACTGTTTGATAGTTGATGATCAAATTTCAACAGCAGGCTCTTTAGCAAACTTATCTTATCTATTAAAGGCTGACGGAGCAGAAAATATTTGGGCCATAGTTACTCATGGAGTTTTTGCGGAATCAGCCTTAGATATCCTGGCCGAAGCACCTTTTGAAGACAAAGGGATTCTTATTACCGATACCATAAAACATGGCAAAGATGTTTGGGATCACCCAAAATTGAGGATTGTCAATACCACCCCACTGATTGCTGAGGCAATCAGAAGAATAGTCACTCCAGGAGAAGAGATTAGCCCTTTGTTTAAAAGTCTATATATTGACGGTCAATTCTACCATTATCCTAAACCTTCTTAGTCAGTTATGGTCTTTCAGCACCTATTGTTGACACCTGCTTATTGCTGATCTAATAATAATTCAAATGACCTCCAAAATACTGCTTCTGATAAGCATTTTGATTGCGCTTCTTTTTTTTCACCCTCAAACGCTACATGCAGCTGGAGAGTCTCCTCAATCAGTAACAGTTTCTGTTTATTATGACTATAATAATAATGGCGTACAAGACGCCGGAGAACCAAATGTGGCTGGTTATTCTATATCTGTTAAAACCTACAGATGTACCACTACATGCCCAATTGATGATGGTAGTCAACCTGCACCTATAACAACAACCACTTCCACAATTACCTTTAATAATTTATCAGAAAACAGAATAATCGATGTAATCTTGCCTCAAGCTGCTGCCGCAGCAAATGGATTGAAGTTTTATAATTCAACATCCTTGCAAAGAAGAAATGGCGGTGCTGGAGCAAGCTATACTACATATACTATCAATCCGGATGGAAACCCAAGTTTTTCATCCACCAACACAAAACATACAAACGCTCTTTTAGCATTGGGCACTAGTGGTAATTTGGACAATGCCAATTGGTTTGTCAAATTTGCTCTCAGACCATTAAACTTAATGTCTGTTTCTTGTTCGCCCAATGGTGGACAGGTAATAGGAAATTCGATTACATGGAATTCCAACGTTTCCGGCGGTGTTACTCCCTATAGTTATCAATGGAGCTTCGACGGAGGTAACTTCTCGCCTAATCCTTCATCTGTCACTGTCAACTACACTACAGGTTTTAATAAATCCGGTCAAGTTAAGGTCACAGACACTTACGGATTCTCAGCTACTTCTGGAGTTTGTAATGTAGATTTAATCATCCCTCCTCCAGCTCCCTCAATCACCCAACCTGGTTGTATCGCTAACACAGGAGTGAGTGGTAGCGAGTTTGACTTTACATATCTTAATAACGATGTTCCAGTGACTAGGATTGATATCGGTTTGGACTCTAATTTTACCAGTTATTATAGTAAGTCTGTCACAGGATCAGCAAATACCTGGGTTTCAACCCCTGCTCCTAATGGGTTCAGCGGAAGCTTTGGAGTCACGGGAGCGCTAACTATTTATCCAAAAACTACTTACTACGTTAGGTTATACAATGGAGCATTATCCAATCCAGTATCTTTTGGTCAAAATGTCTCACCTTGTCCTGATTTAACTACCTGGGTTTTATCTCCTCTAACAAATCCTAGAGCCAGCCGCCCTACTACTCTATCAGGAACCATCACCAATCAAATCATGGATAGTAGCGCAGATGCCTCTACAGCCAGGTTTTGTATCTTAGGAGTCAATGACACCACCACTGATCCTAATTGTCTAAATTCTATTACTTATTTATTTAGTGACCTACCTGTGGGAACTTTTACTAACTCTGGGTCACAAAATATAACTTCTTCATCTTGGACACCAGCTCAACAGGGTATCTACAGAGTCTATCTTTGTGCTGATGTTACTAAGATAATTATTGAGTCAGATGAGACAAATAACTGTCAGTACTTAGATATTACAGTTGATCCAGCAGTTCTACCTTGGATTAAGGTTATTAACGGAGGTATTCACACTAACCAAAGACTTAATGCAATCGGAGGACCTTAAATTTCGAAATTAATTAACTAGATTTCTCGATTACTTGGTAAAGCACGATTCCTAAACTAACCATTACATTTAAGGAAACATTAACCCCAAACATTGGTATCTCCACTACCCCATCACACAAATTTAAGACCTCTTTTGAGACTCCCTCACTTTCATGACCAACTATTAAGGCTATAGGCAATTTGTACTCAAACTTATTATAGAGGGTCGCCTCGGCGACCTGTTCTATAGCGACTATTTGGATATTTTTGACCTTGTCTTTTAAATCTCTGACTGCCAAAACTGCAGAGTCTTTATATTCCCAGTCAACCCATTCCGTGGTATTAATTGAAGCTTTTTTTATTCTATGATTTGGTGGAGTTTCTGTTCCTCCACATAAATAAATTTTTTTGGCAGCAACTGCATCAGCTAATCTAAAGATTGAACCTATATTATAAGTATCTAAAACATTATCTAAAATAATATAAATTTCCTGTTTTTTTAGACTAGTTTTATCTATCTTTTGATGTAGCCCTTTCCTTAACTGAGTTGCATTTAATCTACGCATAATCTTAAATTATATTTAAATATAGAAGCTATATCAATTTTATATTATTGATTGCCTTCTAAAGAAAGACATATAATGAAAAGGTGGGAAAGTTAGATTTAAAATTAATTCTGTTATTTTCTGCGATATCCTTAACTTCTTTTCTAGCTGGTTTTTATATTAACAAGATCAGCTTTATAAATTTCGGGAGTCAACAACCAACTAGTGCAATTTGCCGGATATGTTATCCAAACGTAGATTTTCTAACCCAAAATGCTGCCACCCAAGCGAGAGTAACTGAGGTCATCAATCAATCTACCCTTAAAATTAAAGACCAGAATA
The DNA here is from genome assembly GCA_964405655.1 of uncultured Gammaproteobacteria bacterium. GTDB lineage: Bacteria > Patescibacteriota > Microgenomatia > Daviesbacterales > UBA10151 > CAYOOO01. Next base: position 5,992 of record CAYOOO010000007.1, read on the forward strand.
ATAAGGAAGGTATTTTTCATCTAAACGAAAATGGTTTTGTTGTATATAAGTACAACCCCACAACCAAAACTGTTTCTCCATCAGATGAAGTTTCTGATGTTCCTTTAAACAAACAAGTAGTAATCACTTTTGCCCTAGTTGATGGTCAATATAAAATCAGCTCTATATCTGAATCTCAACCGACTAACTTTTCCCCACGTTAATAATCAATGGACTTTTTTAAAAAATGGTAAAAAAACTTATCTTTGACTCAAAGATATTATTTATAATATTAATTTTTTTCATATTATTTTTCCCTAAAAAAACCGAAGCAACTCATTTTTGTTCAGGTAGTACCCCTAGTGCTTCAAATGCTCAGGCTACCCAATATGTCTGTAGCGGGACAGCTAACAGAACAACTGTTACTTGGAGTGCCTCAAATGCTTGTGGTTTTAAACTTTTTCGCTATGATGTCAGAACTGGAAATAAAACCACTATAGCTAACCAGAGTACATTAGGTAGTGGTGCAAGAAGTTATACCTTCAACGACCTCCCACTCTGTCCTGCTGACTCATATTATTATTTAGTCCATCCTTGTTGTAATGGTAGTAATGGTTGTTGTTCAGACAGTAATACTGATGCTCGAACAAATACACTTGTTGCCCTAGATTGTGGTCAAGGTTTAGCTAGCTGTGATTTACCACTTCCAGGAGCATTTACTATTAGCTTAGTAACTCCTGCGTGCATTGGGCCGTCAAACCCTGGCCAACCATTAATTGATGTTTCCTGGTCAACTTCTGCAAATGCTGATCTATATGAAATTTATCGTCAGAGTTCTGGAGATACTAACTGGACATTTCTTGGATCACAACTTGCCAGTGTAGGAACTACTTACCGCGATCAAGACCTAAACTTAGTTGCAAATACTCAATATAGATATTATATAAGAGCAAAAAATACTACCTGTTCAAGATGCACATTCACTGATTCGCCAATATCGAGTTACTATACAACTCCCTATTGTGATTACCAACCCCCTACAGCTGAATTATTAAATATCGACAAAACCTGTTATTCGCTGGGAAACTGGCCTAATCCTGTAAAAGTCACTGGATATGACTCTCCCCCTCCCACCCTACCATCTGGTGTTGACCCTAACTCAGTTTTTGTCAAACTTATTAATACTACGACTGGGCAATTGGTTGGTAATTACCAAGCAACTGCTGATCCCACACCTGGAGTTTATAATACTACTATTCCCTTCCCGGCTCTAGGTTATGACTACTCGATGACAGCTAACGCCTCAGATAAATCCGGTAACAGCACTCAGTCCTGTCAGGGTGTTTCATCCCAAAGTATGTCAGCTTTTTGGAATATGGATGAGAGCAGTGGGTCAAGTGTCAGTGATTCAGTCAGTACCAATACAGGAACTGTAACTGGCACTACTATCCCCTCTGCCAAATTAGGAAATTCCAGAAGCTTTATTGGTGCTTCCAGTAGCAACATCAATTTTCCTGTCTCCCCTCGAATTACTGGCTCTTACACTATCTCCCTTTGGTTAAAACTTAATGATAACCAAACTTTGGTGTATGTTTTTGAAGAGAATGGCTCAACTAACTCCCCTTCTCTACAAGGAAATCCATCAACAGGGCTTAATTTCATGTTTGGCAATAAATCTAAGGCCAATACTGGCCCTCTAGCAGTTGGGCAATGGTACAACATAGTGATGACTAAGGATGCAACTACCTCTACCAATAATCAAAAGGTTTATGTTAATGGTGTTTTAAAAGCAACAGTTAGCAACAGTGCCACTACTGATGATATTGGACCATTTACTTTAGGTTCCAGATCAGGAGGCGCTTCTCCTTTAAATGGTGATGCTGATGAGATGGGGATATGGAATAAGGTTTTAACAGACCCTGAGATAACTGAACTGTCTAATGGAGTAACCTATAACTCAGGTACTGGTTTTAATTTAAGCAGCCTAAATACCAATCTGGTTTCTTATTGGAAGATGGATGAACCTTCAGGTGCAACAGTAGCTGATAGCAAAGGCGGAGACAACGGAACAGCCCAAGCTGCAGCTTTGGTAACAGGGGGCAAATTTGGCAAAGCCAGAAACTTCTATGCAGATACAGACCATATTGCCTTCTCAACCACACTGGGTAATTTTGGAACTTCCGATTTTACAGTCTCTGCTTGGTTTAAAACAGTTAACTCAACCTTACAAACTATCCTAAGCAAATATAACAATACTAGCGGAGCTTCAGGATGGGACTTAAAAACAAATACTTACAACTCCATAACCAGAAATTATCTGGTTATCAGAAGCAATAACTCTAATGTTTTGAGAGCTTATGGAACAAAAAATATTGCTGATGGTCTCTGGCATCAAGTGGTTTTAGAAAGACAAGGTAGTTCATTTTGTCTGTATGTTGATGGTCAACCAGACAATATTTCACGCTTAGATACAGGCAATACAGCTCAAATCAGCGGTAACTGTTATACTTCTCTGTCTGTTAATCTCAATAACTCTAATCCACTCTGGCTGGGTCAGATCTCCAATAATATATCACTTGACCCGATGAAGGGCACCATTGATGAGGTAGGAATCTGGAATCGGTCATTAAGCAGTAGCGAGGTAAATACTCTTTATAATGCTACAAGTAATGCATGTAGTTCGCTTTCCACCTCCAAAACTTTTAGTACTCAATCTAGTTGCGTACCTCCCTGGTTTCAGATACTAAATGGTAGTATTCATAGTAATTTAAGAATCAATGCTCCAGGTGGTCCATAAAACATTTGACTTAAACTCACTTCTTTGACAAACTTAACTTATGAGTAAAAGATTGGTCTATTTTTTATTTTTATTATTGGTAGTTATATCTTTTCTTTTTACATATCCAAACAATAGTAGTCTTGCCTCAACAACTGGTTGCACAACCAACACCACTACTCCTAGAATAGATAACGGCTTGGCCACTGCCGGAGAGTTTGTCTCAGATGAGTTTGGCAGAGGGACAAATGGCAGATGTATTGTTGATTCACTGACGAAACTGGATGCTAGGAAAGTTGAAGATTTTAAATATCTGTCTCTTCTTGAAACTAACTACAATCAGATTAAATCTACCAATGTTAAAAAAGTTGAATTAACAGGAGATCAGACACAAGCTGGTTTTAATCTAAATGATGTTAATCTTAAACATCTTTATCATATTAAAAGTGGTAATTTGACTATCTCAAATACCATTACCTCAACCTTTAACCAACCTTTAGTTATTTTTGTTGATGGAAATCTAACGTTCTCAGCCAACTACACCTATGGACAAAATAATAAGGATCAAGGGACAGTCTTTGTGGTCCAAGGAGATGTCAATATTGACCCAGCAATTACTCAAATTGATGGGTTTATTATTGCCAATGGAGTGATTAGAACTGCTGGTGCTACCTGTACCAATAGTAGTGTCTCCGCTCAAGCTTTGACTATAAATGGTAGCTTAGCCTCATTAGGCAGTACTTCAATCCAATTTTGTCGAAGCTTATCCAACAACGACTCGGCAGCGGAAAAGATTGTTTTTCAACCAAAATACTTGGCAATACTTAAGGATATTTTTGGTCGGGTGACTAATATTTTCTCCGAGCAATAGATAGTCTTACTTACCAAAATTTCTTTGCTGGGATTGATACCAGGAAATTGCTTTTTTGAGATCACTACTTGAAAAATCAGGCCATAATTTTTTAGTGAAATAAAGCTCTGAGTAAGCAGTTTGCCAAAGTAGAAAATTAGATAATCTAATCCTACCACCTGTTCTGATAACTAGCTCCGGATCTGGCTGACCATTGGTGTAAAGATGTTTCTCAACTATTTTTTCATTAATCTTACCTACCTCAACTCCAGTTTTGACCAAATCTTTTATTGCCTCAATTAGCTCTTTCTTCCCCCCATAGTTTAAGGCAATATTTAACTTAATTGACTCGTTTTTAATAAAAGTTTTTTTAAGCTCATCAATAATCCTTCTGATTGCAGCTGGTAAACCTTCTAACTCTCCCAAAATTGATACTTTAACACCATTACCCATCATTCTTTTAAGCTTGGTGTTATAACCTTGCTTAATCAAGTTAAACAAGCCCCACACCTCCCTTTTAGCTCTTTCTCTAATATTTTCAGTAGATAGAGCATAAACAGTGACAGTTTCTACTCCAAATTTGCCTGCTGCTTCAACTATGTTTTCCAACGCATCTGCTCCTGCCTCATGTCCTTTAATATCAGGCAACCCTCTAGCCCTGGCCCAACGGCGGTTACCATCCATGATAATGGCTATATGTTTAGGAGTGTACTTTTGACTTATTCCATTTTTCATTTTCTTTAGAAAAGAAACCTTGTCTTCAGATTGTGTGGTTTCATAAACTAATCCTTTAGTTTTTTAATCTCTTCAAGTGGATATATCCAGATTTGGACAGTTCGCTGTCTGATTGGGTTTTTGCCCTTGCCATCTCTGCCATCAAATTCAAAAATAGCAATCTGCTGGTACTTACCTAGCTCTAAACTACTATCCCGAATTGGCATAATAACGCTTGAATGAGAAAAAGTCAAAGCCCTGATATGTGATGCTGCATTATAGTCCTCATCTACCTCATTACAATAGGGGTTATCCTGACAGCGGTGAAGATAATCTGTGGTTGGGTGCGGATAGTCTTTGGAAACCTTGGTTGATCTTTTATCTTCAGGGATATGTTTTAAGCTATGGTTGATAAAATCTTTCAACAAATTAGCCTCAGCTATTTCATTGACTATTACTCCTAGTGTGGTGTGTTTTGAATTAACCATCACCAACCCAGATTTAACTTTAGCTTGTTTGATAGCTTTACTCACTTCCTCTGTAATGTCCTTAATATAAGTAGGCATGGTTGAAGAAAACTTTAATTCTTTCAAGTACACTTTCATATTAATAGTTCCCTTTCTTGAAAGAATCAAGGTTCTGGCGTAGCCAGGTTCTTATTTCTTTTAAATAAGCTGTCATCATTTAAACTTTTCTATCAACCAGAAACCTTGCTAAATTATACAGTTGATCTTTCTTATCAGTATTTTTGAGTAAAGGCTCTAGTTTAGACCAAGCGGTATTAAATAATTTAACCATGATCTCTTGAGATTTCTCAATACCCATTCCTTGCTTAATAAGTTCAATTGCTTCTAAAATCAATTCAGGTTTATTTGTATGCATTAAGAGTATTTTAATAAGTCTTCGGCTTTTACTCTTGGCTAAAGACGACAATGCTATTATAACCGGAAGACTGCGTTTACCTTCGGTTATATCATCTCCCAACCCTTTCATAGAAGAAAGTTGATTTTCAGTAATATTAAGTAGATCGTCTTGTATTTGGAACACCACCCCTAAGCTCTCACCTAACTGCCCAAAAGCTTCTATGGTTTCATCTGAAGCTTCTGCTGATATTGCTGCCATCTTAGCAGCCATCCTTGCCAACCCTCCTGTTTTAAAAGCACACATCTGTAAGTATTGCTCTTTTGTAATATTAAAATCGTTGACGAGACCAGCGTGCCACCCTATATCAGTAGCCTGTCCTAAATGTAAAGCGCTCATCTCTTGATTATATGTTTCAAACAACCTAAGCATTATATCCTTCGATAACTTCCTTCTATAGTTTTTCAAAACCAATAAGGGGAGAAAATACATCATATTACCAGCGTTGATAGCTACATCCTGGCCAAAAAGGAGATGAACTGCTGGTTTACCTCTTCTGCTTCTGCTTAGATCTTCAATATCATCGATCATTAATGTTCCATTATGAATAACCTCAAAAATTACTGATATATCCAAGAAGCTCTTAGGATCTTTACCAAGTAGATCTAGAATTGTTAAAAAGAGGATTGGCCTCCAGCGCTTCCCACCTCTATCCAGTAAATCCCAAACTGGCTTATTAATAGTTAAATAAATTGCTTCTTCATCTATTTGATAACGGAGTTTTCCTATTAGATTTACTAATTGTTGTTTATTAAATCTCCTAGGGAAGATCTTTTCCAAGCTATTTTCAACTAAATTTTGATAACTTTTTAATAGGTCTGAGATATCTGCCATATATGATATGAAGCTAAATTTAGCACAAACAGCTATTTTAAGCAAAGATTGTGAAGCTTTAATCAAGTCTGTATAATTTGGCATTATGAAGAAGAAGCTGTTAGTAGTTAAGTTTGGTGGTAGCGTCATCACTAAAAAAAACAGAACTATTCCTTCATTTAATAAGAAAGCAGTTGAACACTTAAGCAGCCAGGTAGCTTCTCTATTCGATACTGGAAAATATAATTTAATACTTGTCCATGGGGCAGGATCTTTCGCTCATCCAATTGTCAAGAAAAATAATTTACATTTGGGTATGAAGACACTAAAACAAAAAGGAGCTTTTGCTCAAACTGTTCAATCAATGCTTCTTCTAAACAGACTTATTACCGATCAACTTAATGAATACAACCTACCAATAGTAGTCTTTCCTCCCCATGCCTTTATAACCCAATCAAATAAAAACATTAAAGACTTTGACTATTCAACAGTTAAAACTGCCTTAGAAAATAACCATATCCCTCTTTTATTTGGGGATATGGTTTATGATGATAAACTAGGTTGTTCTGTCATTTCAGGAGATACAATTGTGACTTTTTTAGCTCAAAAATTAAAAGCCGATAAAGTTATCTTTTTATCAGATGTTGATGGAATCTTTACTAAAGATCCAAAAAAGTTTGCAGATGCCAAATTAATTAGGGAAATCAATAATCAAAACCTAGAAGATGTCTTAGAGGGTATTTCTGCAAACAATCCTCACGATGTTACAGGTGAAATGAAGGGCAAAATTACCTCAATCAAGAATGAGTTAGGCAGCATCGAAACATTCATCATTAATGGGCTCAAGAAAAATGCTTTAGTTAACTTAATAAGAAAAAAGCTCTCGGACTGTACCAGACTAACTTTTTAGCGGTTGATACTAACTTCCTGCTGTAGCAACTCTTCTAAGAGTAAAAGGAAATTGGGCATTTTGATCAAAGACTCTAGCTCTATAATCTGAAGGAATATGCGCAGTATGGGCTCGTTCATTCCATCTTCTAAATGAGATTGTAGTCTCTTCCCCTAAGGCTCTTAAGTCTAAATCAAATTCATCCTCGCCTCTTCTTAATTTGTTCTCTAACTCATCTACCATCGCTACAACATTATTTCTCCCAATAGCTTTTAAGCCTTCTCGATGAGCATCATAAATTTCAAAATTTTGTAGCCATTTGGAAGTTAGTGTCCAAGGATCCCTTGGCCTTGAATCTGAAAGCTGTGCTGTAGTAACTCCTGCTCCATTCAGGCTTGCGATAATTAGTTGCTCAGACTCTACTCCGTATCTGCGTGATCTACTCAGGCTCAAAAAACCCTCTGCGTATGAAGCCGTATAACCTCTGGCGCCTGATACCCAATCTCTAACACCCTCAAACCCTAAATTTCTAGCAATACTACCAAAGAATATTAACAGAGTTTGCCTGTAGGCAACAGACTCGGGATTAGGGGCAGTCTTTAACCCCTCAGAATATCTGTCTCCTATTACCAAAACAGGTTTAGCAGGGTTACCCTCTGAGACTTCTATCAATCTATTGTAGATACTGGCTGTGTCTTCAGGAGCCTGATCACCATCGCCATCATACTGGACTATAAATCCTGGTCTAGCTGAAGGATCAATCAGAAGAGCTGCTAAACCAGATCTTATTGCCTGAGCTTTCCCAACGTTAACAGAAAGTGAGATCATATGATCAACTACGCCATTAAATTGATCGGGTTTTAGAGCACTGCCATCATCAACTATAGCAATTCTTAAATCACTTGCTGCTTTTGCTCTGTTTAAAAATCCTTGGAATTTGCTGACATCAGCATCATAACGAGCTGAATTAGGATCGATATAAATAGGTATTAGTAATAAGCCGCTTTCGTAGACTCCATTGCGCTCAGGCATAGCAGGGAAGCATTTTACCTATTTATGGCCGATAATTCAAGGGTTTAGAAGTTTATGTCCTTTAATAATGGTATAACTTAAAAAATCTTCATAGGTGAGTTTAACTGAATTAAGCGCAGTTATTAAGATTTCTCCCCTTTGCTCGCTTGTCAAGCTCTTAAGAGAGAGCAGCTTCTCTAAATCCTCCCAAAACCTCACCCAACTAATTTGATCTTTAAAATCATACTTGGTAAATAGATCTAAAAACTTATTTAGATTTATCTCTAAATCTTCTTTATTCAGACGAAAATATTCACTTAATAATTCAGCTATGTATTCTTTATCGATACTATTAGCTGCATTCCTAAGAAGCTGTTGAACTTTTGGGTATTTTTCAAGAAGCAAAATATCAACAGCGCTTTCTATATAATTATGTGCTACTCCTTTTGCTCTGTCCTCATCTAAACCATACAGCCTTTTAACTAACCCAACCAACTCATGGTTGTTCTGATAGGCATAACCTACTCCGCCAATATAATTTTTATGGGTTATATCATCTACAATATTATGTGCATAAATACCTTTGTACAAATTCATATAATCGGGTTCGTAGCCTTGAATAAACTTTTCAAAATCCTTACATCGGTCAAATCCATGAAGACCTCCTTCCCACTTAATTACTTTGGTAACAGCAATATCTGGCAGAATACTACCTATAATTAAAAGTGTATCTTCTGATTGATATATCTTGGATGCTAAATAAGCATGCGTATTATGAAACATTATTATTGTTCTTTTTCTTCTTCCTTATACTCTTCCAAAAAACTAAACATTTCTATTGGAACTTTTCCTGAGGCTTGATCATGAACTCTGGGAATGTAATCATCCGGACTTTTAAGATACTCATAATAATCTTGGATCGTTTCTTTGACTCCTGGTCTCCATAATAAGTTACCAAAATTTATTACCCTTCTTTCTTTTGCTAAAACCTTTCGAATAGCATCCTTTACTGTAGGGTCTAAATCTTCGGGCAAAGAATCTAAACTCCTAAGTGAAATTATGTAATCTATAACTCTGAGAGGGGGATCTAAGTCGTGCCAAGAAATATCAGATACGTCTTTTGCCTCCCCTGGATGTACGAGATTATTTTTGCTATACAAAAGATAGGTATATAGCCAAATTCCAGGATTTAGCTGAATTTTATTTAGAGGTCTTTGGACTAGACTTGTCTCATAAACTTCAACCCTGCCTATTTCTTCTCCCATAAGCAGTCTTTGCATACCTTCTTGATGGGTTTCCAATGATTCTACAGTTTCCATAGGAAAAGATAACATCCCTATTATTTTTTGATTATCAAACCGCGAGTGGTTTTCTCTTACTGTAAGAAACTTTCCTTCAGGATTTATAATTAATGCTCCAACTCCAGCTTTTATTTCATTTAATTCAAGGGTCATTTCAACAATTATACTCTACTATAGGTCGATAATTAACCAGTCCAGATTTATCCTATAATTCTTTATCCATGATCACCAGATTATTTGAAGATTTTAAAGTTTTATAGGCTATTGTTCAAATACTGTCTGATTTGTTCTTCATCAAAACTAGAGCTTAGTGGAGAGTTAAAGAAACCACTCTTTTTTAAAACTCTAACTCCCTCTATTGCCCAAGGAGAGTAATTTTGAGGATTTTGTTCAATATCTTTTAAGAAAAGCTTTTTTTCTATCCACTTACACTCATAACCTACCTCAGGATTTAACTCAAACTCCCCATTATATTCCCCTATGAGCATGGCGCAATGCTCATTCTCACAAAGGTTTTGACTATATTTAGCAAAATAATTAAAAAATCCCAAGTTTTTAAGTTCTATCTCTCCTATCTGATACTCCCTTTTAAGGCATCTGCGTGTGGCTTGCTCTAAAGTTTCATCTTGACCATCCTCAAGATGAAGAGGGTGAGTTGCTCCAGTGAAATCCCAAATATTATCAAAAACTTGATGTTTTCTTTTTTGAAGCAGAACTTCACCTGATTTATTGTAAAGTAGGACTGTAATAGCTAGATGTCTTCTACCCTCACCGCTGTGACCAACTTCTTTTGGGATATACTCGCCAGTTGGGCTGCCATCTTCATCTACAACAATAATTTTCTGATCAGAGGATTGACCCATCTGATTCATTGTAAAATTCCTCCCTCCAGCAATAAGATTGAAATCCAAACTATAGCGGCACCACCAATAAGCATCAATGTTTCAGTCAAGGCTATAACTCTTTTTTCTTCATTATGGATCTCAGGAATTAAATCTGAGGCAGCAATATAGATAAAAAACCCTCCAGCTATTGCTAGAAAAATTGGTAATAAATTATCAATAAAACTCCCAAAATAAAAAGTTAATATTGCTCCAATCATTGATGTCAGTGCGCTTAAAATGTTTAATAAGAGTACTTTTCCTCTGTTCATTCCTCGATGCAAAAGTATTCCAAAATCACCTATCTCCTGGGGAATCTCATGGGCAGCAACTGCAAAAGAGGTCACAATTCCTAAGGGTATGCTAACTAAGAAGGTGCTAGCAATTACCACTCCATCAATAAAGTTATGTACACTATCCCCAATAACAATTAAAGGAGCTACTGGTTTTGGTCCAACTCTTGAGCCAAATTTTTCATTTACTTGATGATGATGAGACCAGTGAATTGTTCTTTCTAGAAGAAAAAAAGTTAGAAATCCTAGAAATGCCCAAAGAAAGATGTTGACTTCCCCTCCAGATTTGTCTGTCAGATGTTTTGCTTGCTCAACTGCCTCAGGCAGTAAATCAAAAAAAGCCGTTGCTAGCATTGCACCAGCTGCAAAGGCAGAAAGAAAATGAGAAATTTTTATAGCAAATTTTTCTTTTATTAGAAGAACTATCCCTCCTATCAAAGAAGCAATGCTACCTATAAAGGTAAAAACAATAATGTATGCTAGGGTAGACATTATTAAAATTCATCAAATTCTAACCTCTTTTAGCTGCTTTTTCAATATCAAATGGGTAGAGTCTAGTCAAAAGAACAGAAGCTGCAGCCATTAAAAAGATATAAGGGATAGCTAGTCCAAACCAAAGCATTATCCCAACCAGCAAGAAGAAGACTAATCTGCCTGTTCCCAACCCAAACTCTCTTTGAATTATAAATGCTACAAAATCAGAATGTCTAGCCCGCTCATAAACCATAGCATCTATTGAAATATTGTTGATTTCCCGAAACATGACTGATAAGGATGACGCATAGTAAACCTGCCAGGGTAGCGAAACAAAACTCATTATTACCCACATCAAACTTTCTATTATTGAAGCAAAAGAGACCATTCTTTTAGGACCAAACTTATCTACTAAAAAACCTGTAACCAGGGCTACTATTGTTACTACCAATGCATTGATAGATCCCATGAAACCTAAGTCAATCATCCCCTTAAGTATAGGTAAGGAAAAAAGAGGCCAAAAAATCATAAATGTATACCCCGAAATACTTTGCCCAAAAAAAGTCAGATAGCTTTTAAATTCCTTTCTCGGTGATAGGGCTAGTAGCGTTTTACTAATATCAATTTCAACTTTATTATCCCTTTTAGGCAAGAATTTCAGAGGATAAATTGCAACTATTACCAGGATAATCATAACCCAAAACAGGGCATTAAAACTGCCAAAATTAATCAATAATCCTCCAAGAGCTGGTCCTCCAATTGAGGCTACTGCTGATAGAGCAGCGCTGATAGAAATCTCTCTACCTTGTTTTTGATCATCCGTTAGTTCAACAAAATAAAGATGATAGGCTATCCAGTAAAAAGAGATCTGTAAACCACCCAAGATTGAGGATATTATCAACAGAAACGGATCAAATTTTGCCAAATACAAAGTAAGATAGAAAGCGATTAAAAAGATATTTCCCCAAAGTACTGAAAAACGCAGTCCTTTTTTGTTAATTACCCATAAAGCAGGAGCAATTGATAGAGTATTGATTAAAAATAGAAAAGCAAAGGTTAAACAGGTCAAGGATAAGGACTGAACATTGTTTAAGCCAAACTTAATCAAGACCTGATAGATATATATCCCATTAAAGATTTGAAAGAGGGCTATGGCAAAAAGTCTTATTAAGGAATGGAGATAGAATACTCCTAGGTATCTAAACTCTCGGTGGTGAAATAGTGATTTAGAAAACATTTCTCCTCTTTAGATAATATAACAGAGGAAGGTTTTACTCCATGGTTTTTTCTGGACCATGATCGCGCAGCTCGTCAATAAATTTTTCAATTCTTTTAGTATCTAGGTCGTTAAACTTATCAATCCTCCTCCAGGCTGTTAAGGCAATCCTTGAATCTAAGTTGGACCTGGGGGTTATTATTAGTTTTCTTTTACCTTTTCTTTCAAAGATTGAGATCAACTGGTCAACTAATTGATGACAATCATCAGACCTAAATTCTGTTGGTAAAATTGCTGAAGAAGTTGCCTCAGCTGAATCTGTTGCTTCTTCTTCAAGACCATGGGCATAGACATTTAAAAAGCCCCTTTGCGAGAATGAACAGTTGTACGAGATCATCACATAACCATGCTCTAAGGAGTGAACAACATATCTGTCATCAGGAGCAACTTCATAAATTCCAGCTCTTAACCAATTCTCAAAATGAGGGCCAGAAGTTGGGGGATTGGTTTTATAACTGACTTGTTGACTCTGGTCTTTAATATGATCACGACCTTGATCTTCAGTCTGGGTACCTGGCAAAGGCTTGGTTGATTGCAACCAAGCCCAGCTAATTATCCCGATAATAGTTAAGATGATTAAAAAAATTACTAGTCGTTTGATCATTTTTTGAACACATCTTTAATTAAACTGATTCTGTGCTACCTCTATTCCCTCCCTCAAGATAAGATCAATCGCCTCAATTGCATATTTTTTGGTCATAGATTTCACTTTTGATTTCTCATTGGGCATAAACTCCTCCATCACAAAACTCTCAGCATTAAAAGAGATCCTCTTATGTTCTCCGGCAAAGGCTTGCCTATTACCAATCCCAAGTCTGACTCTGATAAATTTATCAGTTCCTAAGGACTCAATAATAGATTCCACTCCATGATGGCCGCCTGCCCCTCCACCTAGCCTGACTTTAATCTTACCTAAGACTAGATCAAGCTCATCATGAATAACAATGATATCTTCGCTTTTAATCTTGAAAAATCTGGCTAGTAGTGAGACTGCTAAGCCAGATTTATTCATATAAGTTTGGGGTTTAACTAAAATTAAGTCAGGAGTTTTAATAATCAAAGACTTAAACTTATCTTCCTTAGTAAAGTCAACTAAGTTTAACTTCCTAGCTAGTTCATCAAGTACCGAAAAGCCCAAATTATGCCGGGTATTATCATATCTAGTATCAGGGTTACCAAGACCAATGAGTAGTTTCATGAAAACTTAGATTACCACTTCCTGCTGTTTTTTTCTATTAGGTCCTCAACTTCCTGGTCTGAAACTGGTTGGAAATTTTGATAGTACCCTCCTACTGGTAGATGATTCTGGGCTTGATATAAAATAACCAACTCATCAGCCTCTCCCTCTATCTTACGATCAACTCTGGATAGAACAACTGGAACAGCTAGAATGATCTTTCCAGCCCTAAGAGACCTTAAATATCTGAGGGCAGCTAAAACTGTTGCGCCTGTAGCAATTCCATCATCAACTAAAATTACATTTTGATCTTTTATATCTAAAGCTGGTCTTTCCCCTCGGTAAAGCTTTTCTCTCCGTTTGATCTCCGTTTTTTCCCGCTCAATTATCTCCTTTAGATCTTCTTTCTTAAGATCTAATTTTTCTAAAAGATCTTCATCCCAGACCAATTGACCATTTGGATCAATTGCCCCTAAGGCTAACTCTGGCTGGAAAGGATCACCTATTTTTCTGGTGATGACAATGTCCAAAGGTAGGTGAAGTTGACTGGCAATCTCAGCTGCCACTACTACTCCCCCGCGGGGAATACCAAGTATAATAGTCTGACTTTTGTTGATGAACCCCTCTAGTCTTTTTGCCAGTAACTTGCCTGCTGCTTGCCTGTCTTTGAAAATTACTTGCTCTTCAGTTTTAAAAAAGACTGATTTGTTCATCTGAGGTTTTTCCTTCTTCATCCTCTCCCCAGATTTTAACTATTCCATAGGTATTATCAAAACCTGGTTCGATTTTTAGTTTGCCCTGGCGAACCCGCTCTATCCCTTCTGCTACTTTCTCACCCGCTACTTTGCTAATTCCCTCTAAAGAGGTTTTAGTTAAAATTTTTAATTCTGGGTCTAGAGTAGTTACTAATCTCTGATATTCATTTTTAACCTTTTGAGAGGAAACAGTTGATTTTAAACTTTCAGCCAGAATCTCCTCTAGTTGAACAAGCATTCTAAAACCAGCTCTATTGGGAAAGGTTGCTGACTTAGTAACTCCATCGTGAATCGTTAATCGTAATTCATCTGTCTCTCTTGAGGCTAACTCCTCTACTCTCTGTATTACTCCGATAGTTAATCTTCTTTTACATTTGGGGCAGATCTCACCTTTTTCTTTTATATCTTCTGGTGAGAAAACAATAGAACAATTTCTATGACCTGAGTAATGGTACTTTCCTTCCTCAGGAAAAAACTCAATTGTACCAACAATATTTTGATCCTTTAATGCTTGTCTCAGGCTTTGGTAATCAAGATCTCCTCCAATAATTGTCACTTCCCGACCAAGTCTTGGCAAAGAGTGTAGATCAGAAAAAGAAAGTATTGATTTGTTATCCAAATCTGCCACTCGCCAATTCATAGCCGGCTCTGAGGATAAACCTGTCTCAACTGCCAAAACAGAGTCAGAAAACTCCCCAAAACAGTCCTGAAATTTATCATAACCTGAGTTAGATCCATATAAAGAAAACCAAGGTGTCCAGATATGAGCTGGGACAATTAAAGCTTGGGGTTCAACCTGGAAAATAACTTCACAAAGCTGTTTGGAAGATAAACCAACAATTGGTCTACCATCTGAGGATAGGTTAGCACCCCGTTTAGTCAACGCCTCAGATAGTTTAGCAGCAGCATCTAAACTTGGTAGAAAGACTAAAGTGTGAATTCTTCTGACACTACCTCCTTCAGAATAGATACAGGAAATCTCGAAAGAGATTAAAAATTTTACATTATCATACTCGTAGATGCCACTACTGCTACTTTCTTTTAAGTCTTTTTTTAATTCAGTGAACCAAAGCGGGTGAAGTGCATCCCCAGTTCCTAAAAGATCAATCCCTTTAAATTTAGCCCATCTGGATAAATTAGGAATATTTAGATCTCTGGAACAAGCTCTGGAAAATCTAGAATGAATATGAAGATCTGCAACATATGGCATAATTATTTGTTATTCTACAACATATGCTTTTTGATACACACTCACATATTCAATTTAAGATTTTTAATTCTATAAGGAATCGAGTAATAAAAGATTCAAGTCGGGTTGGGGTTAATAAAATTATTGCTGTTGGCACAAATTTGGAAACTTCAAAAAAAGCAGTTGAGGTTGCCAAAATTTACCCCGAAGTTTTTGCAAGTGTTGGAATTCATCCCCATCATGTGTTTGACCACTTCCACTCCCAAATCGACATAAGAAACCATTTAATAGAGATCGAGGGTTTATTAGGTAAGGAAAAGGTAGTTGCCATTGGGGAAACTGGTATGGATAAATATGAGTATCCCAAGACTAAATATAAAAATTACCAAATCCATGAGGATTTTATTGCCTTGCAAAAAGAACTGTTTGAACTCCAGATTAAACTGGCAATAAAATATCAAAAAGCTTTAATAATTCACAACAGAAAAGCAGTTAAAGAAACTTTAGAAATTTTAAATAAAAATTGGGATAGATCTTTAGAGGGTCATGCAGTTTTTCATATGTGTGAGCCAGATGAAAGATTATTAAGTTTTGCTATAAAAAATAAAGTTTTCATAAGTTTTGGCGGGGATATAACTTACAATCAAAAGAGACAAAACTTTCTCAAACAAGTTCCTTTAGAGTTACTAGTTTTAGAAACAGATTCCCCATTCTGTGTTCCACAACCACTAAAATCAAAAAAGAGTTCTCTTAACACCCCTGCAAATTTAAAAATTATTGCAGAAAAAGTTGCAGAAATTTTAAAAGCGGATCCAAAAGAAATTGAGAAAATTACATTTGAAAATGGGAAAAAATTATTCGGAATTATTTCTTAGAATATTGCTGTTTATACATTTCAATTAGCTCTTTAACAGTTGTTGCGTCTTCGGCTTTTTTGTCTGACTGCCGGAATTTAACAAGTCTTGGAAAGCGTAGGGCATAACCAGGGTCGGATCCTTCTTTTCCAGCGGTATGGACAGGACTCCTAGTAATTTCATCCGCTAAAACTTCTATCACAATTTCAGGTACAATCCAAACTGAGGGAGTTAAAATTGAGTTAATCCGAGCAGGTTTTTGATCTAGCTTAATCTTATCTGCCCTCTTGTGAATCTCCCTCCACTCCTCATCAGTCAGTCCAGTCCCAATTTTTGAGACAGTCACAAATTCATCTTTTTTATCATCATAAACTCCTACCAGTAAGGCGCCCGCTCCAAAGGAGGACCTTTTGCCTTTGCCGAAAACATATCCTAAGATCACACAATCAACAGTATCATTTAATTCTCCTGATGAGTTCCTTTTTTGTTTTACCCAATTAAAATTTCTTGCACCAGCTTCATATAGTGAACCTGGTCTTTTAACAATTAAACCTTCCAGGCCTTCAGAAATCGCCTCATCAAACGCCTTTTGGATCACTTCTTTTTTATCAGTTATCTCCCCTGGCTGAGGAATAAGAACCTGTTCGCCCTCAATAATTTTTGTTAAATTCTTTACCCTTTCTGAAACCGGTAAATCCATTAAGGATTTTCCATTAAGATACATTACGTCAAAAACCATTGCCTTAAGAGGTAACCTTTTTGTCGCCTCTTCAATACCATGTTTTCTACGCCTTTGGGTAGTTTCCTGAAAAGGTAAAAATTCATTTGACTCAGGATTATACGCCAAGGCTTCCGAATCAAAGATAACAGATTTTGCCTTAATTTGTTTCCGGATTCCTTCGACAATATCTGGAAACATATGTGTTGTTTCCTCCAGGTTTCTGGAAAACAATCTTATTTCCTCGCCATTCTTATGTCCTTGTACCCTAAATCCATCAAATTTCTTTTGGATATGCGCGCTTCCCCCAAACTTTTTCAAGATACTTTCAGGGTCCGGCAATCTTTCTGCAAGTTGCGATCTAATAGGTTTTCCCACAATGACTTGTAAACCTTCGACCGCCTTAAGTCCACCTTTCCAAAGAGTTTCTCCAACCAACCCTAAATCAGAAACTTTATTATATGCTCCTTCTAAAAGTTTTCTTTTAGATTTGTCTCCTAATTTCACTTTAGCAAAAGCATCCAAAACCGTCGGGTCTCCAATGCCTAGGCGGGATGTCCCGATTGGAATTCTCACCAAATGCTTAGCCTCTATCCTACTAGCTTTTTTAAGAAGTTCCTCAAGCGAGGAGATTCTCTTCTCCACCGTTCCCTCTCCAGAAAATGATGCAATCTTTTTTAATTCTTCGAAAACTTCTTTTATTGATAATTTTAATTTTTGACTTTTAACTTTTGAATTTAATTCATACGCTACCTTTCCTAAATCTCCCAATTTCCCATACATCTTTAAAACCTCCTCCCTACTTACCCCATAAGCCCGTCCAATAGAGGAAGCCACAGACTTTTCTGCCATACCTATCTCTAAAGCCTCATAAAAAGGTGCTACCCTACCCTGAATTAGATAACAAACCATGGCTATTTCTGAAGCCTCAACTTCTTTAAAAAGCTGGCTTAAAATATCAATTAAACTTAAGCGGGACGAGGTTGTCTCGAGTTTTTCAAAATACTCTGTTAAAGTTTCAAAAGTCATCTTGTTTGGATTGTAGCCTAAATTACTGCTCTCTTAAAGAGTGCTTAAGGGGTTTATAGATAAAGGATTAGAGTTCGGCCATGTTCCCTGACCATTAGGAACTAACTGTGTAGTTGAGGAACTACCTTCTCTAGTTGCAGATCCATATGGAGAAATATAACCTTCCAATTCAAAGTCCAGCATAAGTCGAACATGTTCTAGTGTTGCCCATTGTCTTGTTAGTGTTTTAACATTATCAGGAAGTTCAACTTGACTTGGATCATCTGTTGTTACTTTAAGCCTTTTATAACCTTCAAGATTATCTAAGATGTCTGCTTCTGAAACAATATGACCTCCTTCAATGAGTACCAGCATTAATCCAGCTCCGTATTCTGCCATTCTGACTGGATGAGTTGAGATAAACCTAAACCCTAACGAACTATGTATTATATCCTCATACATATTAGGAATTACTCCTCTGTTTCTTAAGGCAGGGCCGCATTTACCTAAATGGGCATAAATCTTATCTTGTTCAGCTGCGTCTTCAGCAACATCTGGATCTTGAAGAAGGATCCCTACCCCACTTGCAGCAGCCATTACTACTCCCCTTAAATATTTACTATCTGGATTTTCCAGATAAAAATCTCTTCTGGGAAAAGCTGAATAGACTTCTAGACCTGGGTTTGTATCAACACTCATAATATTTGGTTATAAAATCTAGTTTTAGAACAAACTATATCAAAAGTCAAGAATCTGGATTATTAAGGTTTGCCAAAGATCAGCTGAGTTATGTAGAATGGACTCGATGGAAACAAAAGGAGTTGTTAGCCCAGCTGAGTTAACCATAACTGAAGAGGCTGTTACTCCTAGAGAGTTTCTAGATCTAATTGAGTCTACTATTAGCTCGCAACTCCTTGACAAAGGCAGGAGGATGCAGGATTTAGCGAAAGGAATTGATTCTGCTAACCCATTACTTAAAGATATACAAGTTTCAGCCAATCAACTTCCAGCAGATCTATCCAGACTTACAGAAGTTATTGAAGCAGCTAAAAAAGGAGAGGGTGTTAGAGTTATTGGTCGAACTGCAACAGAGAGAGGCTTCCTAGACTTAGGTCCAAGACCTTACCAAGAAGAACGTCCTAAAGAAACTATTACCGAGGAACCACTTAATTTAGATATTGAAGAAGATGCGAAGCGATTTGTTGATTTAATTTGTGGAACCTTTGAAAATACTACCAGACAAGATGCTCATGCTGTACATGGTTTTTCAGAACTTTCCATGGTCAGGGCAAGGGATGGGTATCAAGATAGATATACTCAGCTTATGACAGGCGCACAAGATATTAGTAGTGATACAAGTTATATTGAGCTTTTGAAAGCAAGTGTTTTTGAAGGCAGAGCCATTCCTATACAAGTCCAAGGAGACGTTAGATCAATTGATCTAACCAAAAAATAATCCTCTTATTCGTAGAAAACTTTGCTTATCTGAAAGAAAACATTGTTTATTTTAGAACATACATGGCTTTTTTAGTACCACCCAGCTTTTTAACAAGCCCCTTTTGTTTTAAAAACTTTAACTCCCTTAAGACGGTATCATCTGAGTAGTCAGGGAAGATCTTTCTAAAGTCTCTATTTTGCATTCTTTTGTGCCTGTGTAAATATTCCATAATAAGCATCTGCCTTTCATTTAGCTCCACCTGCTCTCCTAGTTTGTCTTTAACCCTGGCATCGGCTGAGATTCTTTTGACTTGTTCTTTAACTCTATTTAGCTCAATTGCTACCCCTTGGACAAAATACTCAAGCCAAGGAGTCAAATCCCTTTCATGATTATCTAAAACTAACTGATTAGAAACAGCCTGCAATGTTAAATAATATTCCATTGGGTTTTCATCAAAGTACTCCTCAAATGAGAAAAACTTTCTAATATCATAACCATCTAAAAACATTACTAAGGTAGCTACAGATCTGGCTGTTCGACCGTTGCCATCAACAAAGGGGTGAATCCTGGATAGTTCATAATGAATCACCCCGGCTTTAATAACTGGATGAAGATCTTTAGTTTCATCAATATTGATCCAGTTAACCAGGTCTTCCATCAAAAATGGCACCTCAGCAGCTGGTGGTGGAGTATAGGAGATTTGACCAGTCTTAGTATTTTTTATAACCACTTGACGGATCCTAAACTTACCAGAAGACTCTGGATCTAAAATTCTCTCTGTAACTAATCTATGAATTTCCAAAATGGTTTCCAAGGTAAAGATATACGGTCGACCTGGTCCAATTTGGGCAGAAATTGTATCAATAAACTTTAAGACATTGCGGTAGTTGATAACCTCCTGAACATCCCTGTCCCTTGCAAAAACTTCCTTGCCGTCCAAAACATCTTTAACTTCCTCTTCAGATAGTTTGTTACCCTCAAGGTGAGTACCATGATGAACTGTCCGCTCCATTGCCTCTTTCCTGAACTTGGCTTCCCAAGCTGGAATAAGTGGTGCATTTAGGATTATTTCCCTGGAGGCATCAATCACCCCAATATTTCTTAAGATGCTATTAGTAATTGAGTACTTAGCTACGAACATCTTCTGACTCTTCTTTCTCCTCAGATTTCCAAATCCTAGCTAAAATCATGACCAGTATCCCTAGCAGTATCAAAAGGAAAGCATATTTTCTGATTATCAAAAGGACTATATCGCCTACAATATATATCACCATTGACCAAATCATTATCCAAAAGACTGAGGAAAATATGGCAACAGTTGCAAAACTTAAAAACTTCATACCCGTTGCTCCTGCAACCAAAGATAGAACAGAAGCAATATTAGCATGAATAAACCCTAAGCTCATTCCTCTTTTACCAAATCTTTGAACCTGTTGTTTAGTTTTATCGATCAGTTTCTTATAACCCATCCTCCTTAAGATATCTGCAAAGCCTAGATAACCTAAAAAGTAATCAATCATATAGCCTGCTACTGCACCTATTAAAGCTGATAAAATAACCAAAGTTAGCTCTGTCCCTCCTGAGCGGGCAAAGATAATTCCTAAGGCAATTGCCAACTGTCCAGGCACAAAAAGGTTAATAATTACTAAAGTTTCCAGAAAAGCTGAAATAAGAATAATCTCATAACCAAACTTATTATAAAGGGAAGAAAAGATTGCTACTAACTCTTCTGAGGATGGAATAGTTTTCTTGATGATCAGAAGAAAAGCTATATAAGATATTAAAAGAAGGGTGGGTAATGTTAAATCGCTTTTAAACAATAAAACCAAGCGGCGAAGCAATGTGAACATAAATTCCTCACTAAAATTATTGCATTTTTCCCGCAAAAAGAGAAGTTATGATAAAATTGAAAAGTTATGGCTAAGAAAAATAAACAAATTGAAACTGCTCAGGAAAAAGCCTTTCATGAAGAGTTAATTACTCAAATGATTACCTTGGCAACATCAGGATTTGGTTTGGTGGCAGCCTTTGCCTGGAATGAAACTATCAAACAGTTTATAGATGAGTTTGTCAAACCAAGAGTTCCAGGATCAGGTATTACCTCAAACTTGTTATACGCCCTTCTGGTAACTGCTTTAGCAGTTTTAGTTACCTATCAACTCTCAAGAATTGCTGCCCGTTTTCAAAAGAAAAACTAACTACTTATCTTACCTTTCTCTACCTTAAAAACTTGAGCAGCTTGAAACTGTTTTTTAAAAGATTGATCTATCTCAACTGCGGCGATAATTGTTTGCTGTAATTTGGATATATCTAGAACATGTTCACGGTGACTATGATCTAACTCTGAGAAGATATCATCTAGAAGTAAGACTGGTCTACTACCCAAATATCTTTCCATAAAGGAAACTTCTGCTAGTTTTAAATCTAGTACCGCTGTTCTCTGTTCACCTCTGGAGCCAAATTTAGCCAAATCTAAATATGAAAGTGAGTCGCTTTGCGCCTCCTTTTCTCTTTTGAGAAAAGTAAAATCATCCCGGTGTGGACCAATTAAAGACGATGCTGACTCTACTTCCCGGGATTGATACTCTTTTAATCTTTGGGCATCCAACTGGTTTTCTAAATAGTCAAATTTAAACTGACCTAACCGCTTTTCTAAATTATTAATAAATTGAAAAAAATCTTCTCTTTTTTGAACAATCAAAGATGAAAGCAGTAGTTGTTGATCATACCAGAAATCAAGTTCGCCCAATTTGGCATGGCTTTCCCTGATTCTTTTCAAGATCTTATTTTTTCTGGTGACAATACCTTCATAATCTGAGACAGCTTTTTTATAACTTCTATCAACTTGGGAGATAGTTTGATCAAGATGAGCTCTCCTAAGAGATGGTGAACCAATAACTAAATTAATATCCTCAGGAGAAAACAAAACTGCTGCTAAATTAAGATTGTAATCTGAAACTCTTCTTGATACTCCATTGATCGAAACTTTCTTTTTGAGTTTTTCATCTAAGGCTTGTAGGGAGATTTCAAGTTTAGTTTGATCATCTAGTACACCCTCAACATGTAATGTATCCTGATTGTAGCGGATGATCTCATCTTCCTTTTCAGCTTTAGGAGATTTGGTGGTTGCTAGAAAATAGATACTTTCTAAAAAGTTTGATTTTCCCTCGGCATTATCTCCTAATAAGATAATAATTGGTAAATTAAAGACAAAGCTTAATTTGGAGTAGTTTCTAAAGTTCATTAATTTGAGGGATTTTAGAAACATAGACAAATTATTTTCTTTTCGAGTTCAATTGCCTTAGGCCTAGCAGCTCTTTAAGGCTATGAGGAAGATTCTTTTCTCCAAAATAAAAGGTTGGTTTCAGGATAAATAGGCCAAATAAGATGATAATTCCTCCTAAACCAATAAAGATTGGCATGGTTCCAAAAATGTCAGCTAAAAACCCAGTTACTAAAACTGGTAAGATCGATAAACCAGCCATAGCTGCCCCTAAAACCGCAAAGATTTTACCTCTGGAATGTTCCGGAGTATTTTCCTGCAGAGTAGTTTGGGCAGGAACAATAGTAGAAACCATCGTTAAGCCCAGCAAGAACGATCCTGTTGCTAGTATAGCTGATAAAGGAGGCTGGTAGTAAAAGGGTAAAGTCTGGGGAAACTTGATATGTTTTATCACTGGTGCTATCAAGGGAGCAATACCGGTGATAAAAAACAGTATCCCTGCCAAAATAATGGCTCTACCAATAATCTTTCTTCTGGGTTGTAAATGTCCAAATCGTGACATTAAAAAACCACCCACCACCATTCCAATACCAAGGGGCATAATTAAAACGTATGAGGCATCAGTTGATTTAATATGTAAGACCTTTTCAAAAAAATCAGGGATTAAGACTGCCATAATAGCAACTACTACTTGAACTGAAGCCAGAATAAAAAAAGATGAAAAAATAATTAGTTTGCTTTTAATAATTCTTAAAGTTTCTATAACCTCTTCCAGACCAATTTGTGTAATATCAGAGTAACTCCTTTTGGCAAAGGCCTTAATTAGCATCTCTCCTCTCTGATGAGCTTGGCTAACAATTGATGGAAAGATAAAAGTCATTATAAAAGCAAAGGTAAGCAGTCCGCCGCCAATTCCAAAAAGCAGATTAATATCAAAAAAGTTAATTAAGGGTCCAGCCAATCCAAATCCCAAGAGAAAACAAGAAAAAAGCGTAGTAGAAAAAAGTGAATTAGCAGATAGTAGTTGGTGCCTTTTAACTATCAAAGGGATGGCTGATGACTCTGCTGCAGCATAAACTTGGCTTAAAATATTGATTATAAAAGCTATCATTAAAATGATAGCATAATATTCTTTAAAAAAAATCAGACTGAAAAAACAGCCTGAAAGAAGTATATTGACTACCATCATGATTCTTTTTCGATCAGAAATATCAACTAAAACCCCAACAAACAGACCAAAAAGCAGGGCAGGTAAGTTTATTGCTAAAAGTAGTGCAGAGACTGCAAAATTAGAGTGAGTTAGCTGAAAGACCCAAATTATTAAGGCAAAATTTAAACTATTGTAAGATAGCTGGACCAGGATTTGATTTAGCCATAGGTTTAAAAAACCCCGGTTTGCAAACACCGAGGAGATGGGCTGCTCCCTTAGATCTCTCATAGAGTAATACTAATCTAACTGCCTATTTTCTCATATCTAACTTAATGAAGGCAAACTTGTAATTTCTCATCTTCTTAAAATTATCTTTGACAGTGCGGACAGAAGTATGTTCCCCGGGCGTTGAGCTTAATCTTTTTGATTAGATGGCTGCAAACTTTGCAAATATCACCCTCTCTTCCGTAGACAAAAGCATAGTCTAAGAAGTAACCTTTCTTCCCCACTTCATTGACAAAGTGGGTCTTTGAGGAACCTCCGTATTTTATCGCACGTTGTAAAGATTTGATAATAGCTTGATGTAAGTTTTTAAATTGATCCAAAGTCATCTCGCTAACTTTGGTTTTGGGGTTGATCTTGGCCAAAAAGCAGGCTTCAGAGGCATAGATATTACCTATCCCTGAGACTATTTGTTGATCCAGCAGAGCCACTTTAACTGCTTGAGTCTTACGTCTTAATAAGTTCTGTTTCAAAACTTGCCAACTAAATTCTTTTTCCAAAGGCTCTGGGCCTAATCTGGATAAAAAACTTTGAACACTTAATTCAGAATTTTTAATTAGTTTTATCCAACCAAATTTCCTCTGATCATTAAAATAAAGTTTGGATCCATCACTAAATTCAAATATAACCCGGGTTGAACGATTGGGCATTTCACCAAACATATCTTTAGTTGGGTGACCACCAACTAGTTTATTATCACTTTCAAAAATTAGCTGTCCAGACATCTTCAGGTGAATCAATAAGACTAACTCACTTTCTAACTCTATACCTAAAACCTTAGCTTTTCTAAAGATTCTGAGTACTTTTTTACCCTGTAGTAATCTTGGATCTGCTTGAAAACTTTTGGGGTTTAAAACTTTAACTTTTCTAATTTTTAGACCAACAATCTTTTTTTGAAGACCTAGCCTAATTGTCTCAACCTCTGGCAGCTCTGGCATAAAGCAGATTTTAAAGTAATCTACTCAATTGTGCCACTATATTGAGACCGATCTGGCATAAAAGACTGGGGAATGGATTTATCTAAAAGACGCTCTAGTAAAGGATGGCTCTTTTTAGCATTAGGTTTTGATAAAAAGACAAACTGGATCGCTTTTTCTAGCAAACTAACTTGAGCTTGGACATTGTCTGTTTGAACTAGTCCTGCTTCAACTTTTCTAGGAGAGACAACAACGTTTTCAACAGCCATATATTTATGATAAATCCCTACTTAAAAGTGAGTCAACCCCTAAAATTATTATTAACCAAAGCTAAAATCTCTTTTTTAAACCTTTCTAAAGAAAACTTCTCTGCCTGTTTTTTCAGATCTTCCTCTTTAAACTTAGTGGGATCAAAGTTTTTCAAAGCCTCTTTTAGATTCTCCACTGTTTCCTCATCTATAAACCTGTTTGGATCTTGCTTACTGCCTGAAGGTTTAAAGAATAATCCAGTTTTACCCTCTATGACTGTCTCTAAATACCCTCCTGTCTTGATTGCTACCACTGGTGTACCAGCTGCCATACTTTCCACTGCTGTAATCCCGAAATCTTCATCTTCTGAGGCGACTATTAAAGCTTTGGCCTCAAGCAAAAGCTTGACTCTTTCCTGATCGCTAACCTCCCCTAAAAACTCAACTGTTTTACCAGCTAGCCTTTTTAAATTTTTTAGCTCTGGACCACTGCTTGCAACTTTTAAATGAAGGTTTAAATCTGAGCAAGCTTTAACTATTGTCTCTGTCCCCTTTCCCCTAACCAACCTGTTTAAAGACAAGAAATAACCTCCTGTAGACTTTTTGGTGTTTTTAAACTCATCTAAATTAACTGGTGGATAAATGACTACAGAATCTTCTCTTCTGTAAAATTTCTTGATTCTATCTTGAACATTTTGAGAGTTGGCTATTAAGAGATCTGGTCGCTGAGATGTTTCAAAATCATAAATTCGTAAAAAGTGATTGGCAAACTCACCCAAAACCCGGGTTAAAAAATGTTTTTTGTAGTTAAAAGAGGTGGTATAACCATACAAGTATCTGGGTGGGGTATGGATATAGCTTAAATGCAAAGCATTAGGTTTGGTGATGACAGCTTTGGAAAAGTAGGTATTACAAGATGAGATCACCAGATCATAATTACTTAAGTCAAAGCCTTCAAAGATCATTGAGGCAAAAATCCTAAAAGGAGAGATCAGCTTCTTTGCAAAGGGGAAATTTTGTAGCCAAGAAGTTTTTATATTCCACTTTTTAATTCTTTGGGCGTGTGAGCCCAAGTTTTTTAAATTTAAATAGGCTGTATAAATAGGAGCTTCGGGAAAGATCTCATGCAAAGC
>CAYOOO010000007.1:32361-56711 GCA_964405655.1 uncultured Gammaproteobacteria bacterium
GTCTCTCTAACTGCAATCTTTGGTAAACTATTAAGGTTATCTTTAAGATACTGCTCTACCCTACTTTGGTGATTTTTTATTAGACTTCTTAACAGCCAGGAGGTCGCTTTGGTAATCAGGATGTCTTTTTCTGATTTTAATTTATCAATATTTCTAAAAGCTAAATCTGCTATATCTGTTTGATCGCTGTCTCTGACTGGTATAACAAGCAGAACTAACGATGCCCGTCTTTTAGAGATATTTTGGCTTTTTGAAAAGGCTATTATTAAATTTTTCCAATTCAACCAATTATCTAAAAAGTCTCTTGCCTGAAATGGTCCAGCACAAAGTGTATCAACTTCAGCCCAACCAACCAGATTATTGAGCCATGAGTCTAGTTTATTAGGACTTATTTTTTCTCTAAGAAAGGGAAAATATTCTAAAAAGTAACAAGCTGTGGCTCTTTCCTCAAAAGATTCACCTTTAAACAAACTGTCTACAAGCACTAAAAGATCCTCTTTTGTTAAATCTTGATGATCTTTTGAGAAAGTTTTACATACAGCCCGAAGAACTGGACTTTTTAAACCATATCTTAAATGAGGGGTGCCTAAGTAAGAGGAAACCCAGTTGTGCTTAGGATCAGACTGATTAAGCTCTTTTATCTTTATCAGAAGCTGGGAATGAAGTTTATCCACCTAAATTTCTGTTTCCTCACCATGAGCTAATACTCTGATCTCTATACCTAAAGGTTCAATCATTTTTTTAAACTCCTCAGTATTAGCAGGAAATCTAGAATCATAATGGATAGGGATAACAACTTTGGCATTAACATCTTGAGCAAATTTTAAAGCACCACTCATATTAATTGAAGGTCCAGCAATAGGTAAAGCAAAGTTGTCGACTCTAACACCTGGATCTTCATCTCCATCACCTGGGTGAAACAAAACTCTATCAATAATAAATCCTGTGTTTGGCGGACCATCTGTCCCATCGGTCATCTTGCAGTGAGGCAAATCCACAGCTTCTATCTCAAAGCTTTTAATATTGAATTTCTGTCTGTTTGAAACAACTGTTGCCTTAATCCCGAACTCATTTAATTTAGCCACTACATCAGCATTTCCAAAAACCGGGCTGCTTGCGACAACTGCTCTAATATTCTCTGGATCCATATGGTCAGCGTGTTGATGAGTGATCAAATAACCATCTGCTCCAACAAACTCTTCTATCTTGAATCCCTTACTAAAAGTGATGTTTCCTGGATCAATAATAATCTTTTGGTTATCTTTAGTAATTACTAAGTGTGATTGAGGATATTTTCTAACTTTCATAAATTAGTCCATTCTAGCAAAACTTGGTGTTTTTCTAAAATCTTTTCTACCATACCAGTAGTTTGCTGCGCAAGACTTTTGTGACTAATAAAATCTTGATAATCCCCCTCTTGATGCCCATCAGCCCCACCTGTTTCTACTTTTTGGTATTTCTCTAAAAGTTCCCTAACCAGCCTGCGATCTTTCTCAACCTCAGCCTCAAGCTTATCATCACTTCCAAATAGTCTATAAACAGTCTCTGCTCCATCAAGCTGGTTTTTTTTAAAAATTTCCTCTAAAGCTTGGGGGGTTAGCTTTTGTTTTGAAGTGGAATAATGAGCCAAAGAAGCAATGCCCCCAGCCCCTCTGATCATACTCACTGCCTGATCTAAGCTCAGAAAATAGCTATAAGGCGCCTTGACATTAAAGGGCGAGTCGCCGCTTAAAAAAAGCGCATATGGGTATTGCCTTTCTCCCTGTTGCACCATTGCCTGATATTTTTGGTTTATTTTTGAGCTCTTTTTGGCAAAATCTGCTAGTTTCTCTCGATACTCCTCAATTAACTTCAGATTTTTCTGTTTTGATTTTAATGCCTCAACTATGTGCGGTTGTCCAACTGAGCTACCTTGAGCTATTTTTAAACATTCGCTGGCAGTAATTGAGAAACCCAAATTTTGCAAACCTCTGACAATTATCTCCATCCGCTTTATTCGTTCAGATTGAGCTTTACGACAGTGTTGCAATAGAGCCAGGTTATTTGGATCAACAAATAACCCTAAGACATGTAAGTCACTATCAGTACTACCTGAAGAGATTCCTGGTAAACTAGCAGAGATCTCAATACCAACTAACCATTTAGTAGGGTGATTAAGAGTTTTTAACCTCTCAAGAGTCTCAAGATCAGGCAGCGCATCATGGTCAGTAAAAGCCACAACCCCTATTCCATATTTTTCAGCTATCTCTAACACCTCTTGATGAGTCAGCTTTCCATCAGACATTAGAGTATGGGCATGCAATGATTGAAACTTTGAATCAGTCATTTCTTGCCATCCTTCTTACTGAAGATACTACTTTTTCAATCAGAGACTTCGGGCCTCCTACTAACAAGCTTCGTAATGGATGCTCCCTAGATTGTGTTATATGGTTTGGTCGCTTCGGTTTTTCATGAAGATGGTTATAAATAACTTTACCAATGATTGCTCCACTTACAACTGCAGCTGCAATTCCAGTTCCGTAGAGTACTTTAACTCCCCTACCTGTATGGACTAGGGCAATATCTTGTCCGTTTTTTTCTGCTCCTTCCAGCAAACTCGGTTTATCGCTAAGCAACTCTTGACCAAAGATTTCAAGATTAGTTCTGGAACCTGGCGGTAAACCTGTTTCTGCCTCTCCAAATCTTCCACTTGATAAATCAGGCATTTCTCCAATTAGTAGTTGGTGGTCAAAACTGTCTGTCTCTCTAACCTCTGTCTTATCTCTTTGTATGAAACTAACAAGCTTGTCTTTTAAACCTTCAACTATCATTGAGGTTAGAGTATAACAAAAACTCCCAAAAGTCATGCTAGAATTATATTAGAACATGATTTTTGTTAAAAAACTTTTTCTTGCTCCTCTATTTTTACTAGCTTTTGCCTATACTTGTTATCAGTTAACTGCTCTAAAAGATTTCGCTGGTCTACTTTTTTCCTTAAATTTAGGTTCGCTTTCTGCTACTGTCTTTTTAACCCTGTCAATTTTTATAACAGGACTCTTGTTTGTTTTATTTTTAAGTTTAGCCCAAGATCTAAAACTTGTTTTACCAATAATCTTAGTTGCCTCTATTTTACCAGCAATTTTTCTATCAACTCCTTCAAACTATGTTATCTCCTCAATTACTTTAGCATCAGAACTGCTTATTTTTTTTCTTATAAACCATAAACTCAAAACTTATCTAACTTTCTCTCCCTCTCAACTACTTTCTCCCTCAATTAAATATTTTGGATCACTTTTAATTATTGCTATTTCAATTTCATTTTTTTTACTTACCAACGAGCAAATTAGGCAAAAAGGCTTTGAGATACCAGATAGTTTGGTTGAGACTGTTATTAAAATCAGTAGTTCTGCAATTACTAGTACAACCAAACAAGGCTATACAAATATTTCTGATATTAAAAACCAGATTAAGCCAGAAGAGCTTGAATTTCTTAGAAAAAACCCACAACTTTTAAGGGAGAAAGGGATTGACCCAAAGATCTTAGAAAACCAATCACTTAAGGATCCTACTAAAAATCCTATTGAAGAGTTAAGTAAGGCAGTTATCAAAGATCAGTTCCAAAATTTAGTCAAGCCCTATTTAACTTGGATTCCACTAGCCATCTCTTTGCTGCTATTTATTACTCTTAACTCAATTATGTACATTCTCTCCCTATTTTTACCTCTATTGCTTTGGTTAATTTTTTATTTGTTTGAAGCAGTGGGTTTAATTAGATTTGATAAGGAAACGAGAGAAGTAAGAAAAATTGTGGTCTAAATTTTAAGTGGCTTCATCTCCGCCCAGTTGGGACCAACCTTTAAGTCTACTTTAACAGGCACATTCAGTTTTAAAGCAGATTCCATCTCCCTACAGACCAGCTTGCCCACTTTCTCTACCTCGTTTGGATTACACTCAAATAGCAGCTCATCATGAACCTGTAAAATCATTTTGCAGCCTTCTCCTTTAAGCTTTTTGTCTATCTCCACCATCGCTTTTTTAATCATATCTGCCTGAGTACCCTGAATTGGATGATTAACAGCTGCTCTTTCTCCAGAGGCTTTAAACATTCTGTTTGAAGATTGTAGCTCAGGAATATACCTTCTTCTGCCCCAAATGGTCTCCACAAAGCCATCCTTATAACCTTTCTCCAGAATCTGTCCCATCCACTGCTTAACATTGTGAAACTGTTCAAAATATTCCTGAATATAAAGCCTAGCTGTTTGATAATCTACTCCAAGCTGACGAGACAGGGCATGAGGACCTTGGCCATAGAGGGTGGCAAAATTCATGGTTTTACCTACTGCCCGCTGCTCTTTAGTTACCCTATTCAAAGGAATCTTGAAAATTTTAGAAGCTGTTGCCAGATGAATATCAATCTCTTCTTTAAAGGCTTTAATTAAACCAGGATCTTCTGTCAAGTGAGCTAAAATTCTAAGCTCAATCTGAGAGTAGTCTGCACCTAGTAAAACTTTACCCTTTGGAGCGATGAAGGCTTTTCTGATCTCTGAACCCATTTGCCCTCTAATCGGGATATTTTGTAAATTTGGATTTTGGGAAGATAACCTGCCTGTAGCAGCTCCTTCCACATTAAAGGTTGAGTGGATTCTGCCATCCTCACCAATAGACTTTGGCAAAGCATCAATATAGGTTGAGACTAATTTAAAAAGTTGTCTATATTCTAAAAACTTTGGGATCATGGGATGGGAAGGAGCTAACTCATTTAGGGTTGCCTCATCTGTGGATCTGCCAGTTTTGGTTTTTCTAATAACTGGCAAATTTAGCTCATCAAACAAAACCTCAGATAACTGCTTTGGGGAGTTGAGATTAAACTCATGACCAACATCTTTATAAACTCCTGTTTCTAAATCCTTGAGTTTCTTTTTTAAGTCCTTACCTAATTTTTCTAAAAATTTTAGATCTATTAAAACCCCAGTTTGGCTCATCTTCTCTAGAACAGGGGTAACTGCTAAGTCCAAATCTGTTGTATACATTGATCGGGGTCCTGCCGCTTCAGTATCCCGCCGTCCGTCCTCGCTTGCTTCAGGTACGCTGCGGGCGAGGCGCCGGGAGCCCTCTTTCGCGTCACCCCTCCCCTCGACCCCAGGCAACCTACTAATTAAACTTTTAAACTCCAGTTCCTCAAATAACTTAATAGCTTTGTCTCTATCAAAATCATGGACCCTGCAGGCAGCCAAATCAAGCTTAATCGGAGCATTCAGATCCAAAGTTGCCAGTCCCTTTGAAACAGCTGCAGACTCTGCTCCCTCTGCTAAAAGTTGTTGCATTCTCTCAGGCAGAGTCTTTAAATTTTTAAGTAGGTAAATTTTTTCAACACTACCAAATTGCTTAATTAGCTTAGTAGCTGTCACATCACCAATGCCGTTTACGCCTGGAATATTATCTGATTGATCTCCTGCCAGTCCCTTATAGTCCACTAGCTGCTTAGGAGAAAAACCAAACCTTTCCATAAACTCATCAACCCCATATAGACCTACATCAGTTAAAGTTTTTTTAGGCATTAAAACTTTAATGTGTTTATCTATAATTTGCATGATATCCCGATCGCCTGTTAAAACTATGACCTCTAAGTTTTTCTCTCCGCCAGATGGCGGATCAACAGCTTGTCTTGCGAGTGTGGCGATCAAATCATCAGCTTCATAACCTTTTAAGGAAAATTCAGGAATATTCAAAACATCAATTATTTGGTGAACTCTTTCATATTGCTTAGACAGACCATCGTCCACTGGGCCACGGGTAGCTTTATACTGAGTAAAAGCTTGGTGTCTAAAGGTTGGGCTTTTTTCATCCCAGGCAATAGCCATAAAATCAGGGGAAAGTTCATTCCAAGCCTTTAAAATCATTGAGCTAAAACCAAAGACAGCATTGATTAGCTCCCCATTTGAGGTAGTTAGAGGTGGAGTGGCATGATAAGCCCTGTGTAATAACGCGTTTCCGTCCACAAGTACTAATCTCTTCATAAAGTCATCTCCCAAGCATTACTGCTTGTCCCGCGAAGCTTTAGCGAAGTGGGATCAACCAGTACAAACCTTTTCATATAGGGAAAATTTTAACAGAATTATCTTTGACTTTCAGGCAAATAAAATCTCATCTGCCCAGTTGCAAAGGATTCTTGTTCTCTATCTACATTGGGCCTATGGGAAAATTGAAATATACCAACATTATTCTCAATACTTAAATTACAACGGAGTAGAGATTTCGAACCGGCAGCTAAAAGTTTTCTATATCTTAAGTTATGTCTTTGAGTTCTAAATAACAAACGACTATCTAAAAACTGTCTATAGTCTATTGGCAACTCTCCTATAAAAGCCTGATGCCCAGCTACTAAGTAAGCAACTTTCATTAAGGCCTCAATCATCTGTCTGGCTGAAACATGATCTAAATCTTCAACTTCGTTATATGGTGGGAAATAGACAGCTGCCTCATAAACTCCATCTTCTGGGCTATCTCCTAAAGCTATAACCTCTGATTGTTTTTCCCCTCTATAAATACTTAAAATTTCTACAATTTGATCAGTTGAGACCATCTGACCTTTAGGCAAGTGATCCTCAACTATGGCAGTGGGTTCTTCAGAAAAAACCCCACCTGTTAGCTGAACCCCTAAACAGTCTGGATCAGCTATATCAATAGTCAAAGCACTAACTGCTCCCCTTCTTAACTGTCTTAAACTAAAAACACTATCTAGACTGCCTCTGTCCTGATCAAGGTAATGACCATTATGCGATAAGAATAGAGCTCTATAGGCATATTCTTTTGGTAAGTCCTTAAAGGCAGTGAAAACTAACACATAAGCTCCCTGCATAACAGCCAACGTAATATCAGAAGGCGATATATGCTCAAGATCAGGGCAAGTGACAGAAGGAGGAATTTCTGCTTTTATTCTCAAACCCTGAGAAGTATTACCAGTCACCTCCCTAAGAAGGTTCCTTCGATAGGGCAGAAACTCAGTTAAAAAGTCAGCTGCCATTTTAAAAGTTAGGGTTCAAATTTAAAAAAGCTTTTGAGAAAATTTAAGATATTGTTTAAAATCTTTTCTAAAAATGATTGTTTTTTCTCAGTTTGGCCTAATCTATCCTCTAATTTATTAACCTTTTCTTCTAGCTGTTTAACTTTTTTTTGGGCATCTTCTAATTCCTGAGATTGATCTTTCTTAACTAAAGTTTGCTGCTCAATACTTTCTGTTGCTTCAGGTGTCTCAGATATGACTACTTCAACTGGCTCCAAAGGAGTAAGTTTTGCCCCTTTGCCTTTCTCTGGGCACATTTTAAACAGGTCTTCTGGTATGGAAATAAAGTACTCAGGTGATAAATCAGACTCTAAAATTTGAGGAGGTGTGCCGGTAAAGTTGTTGACTGCTGAAACTGCCAGATAAAAGTTAAATTTTGGATTAAATCCTAGCTTGTAACTGTTTTCTTTTACCTCATCATAAGAGGTATACTTACCATCCTCCACTCTTGTATAAACTCTGTATGAGGTTGCAGACCTAACCTGATCCCAACTTAAACTAACATACTGCTTTGGTTCTTCTCCACACTCAATACTATCAATCTTAATATTTTGAGGAACACTTAGCCCACCTGCATATACCGAAGAGGTGGGAAATAATAATATTAAAAACAATATAAAAAGCTTATATTTCATCCTTATTATTATACTATGAGATATATCCTTAAGCAAATTACTCAAACAAACCTTTAGCATAGTCCCAATACTGATTCACCCCTTTTTGCCTGACCCAGTACCACCATTCTACTCCCCAAAGATAGATCTCATCAAAACCAGTCCTTTGAGCAAATTTGACATAATCTTTAAAGTTATTTAAAGAAAAGTTTGCCAGTTGCTGATCTAGTGGTGTTGAAATCAGGTTGTTACCTGGCGACCAAGGCTCTGCTTGAAGCTCAACTATAATAGTCTTTTGATTATCTGGTGCAAAAAACTTTCTATTAAGTGTTGATTTTAGGCTGTAGAAATAAGGCAGGAGCGGATAGGTTGTGTAGCCTAAGACCTTGTTGTAAACAGTCCGGTATAAAGTTGTTCCAAAGACATCCGATAGTCTCATTGGTGTTCGCCAAGGTCGTAACTCTCCTGAATCAGTCACAATAATAGGCCTTTGATCCAAACCCCTAACTAAATCAACTTCTTTTTTAAGAAATAATCTGTCAGGGCTATCACATTTATCCCCAAAGAAAGGTAGTAAGGGCTCATTCTCAACTTGCCAAGCCTTAATTGACTCTGAAGTACGGTACTTTTCAACTACTTTTCTGATAAATTCTAAAGTTTTCTTTTGGCGGGTCTTTAAATCAAGTTGTTTTGCCCAATCAGGCAGATGACATTCAGGCCAACGTGGTTGCCTGGCACCCAAAACTAAAATGATTTTGGCGTTCCTGTTTTGAGCTTCAGTCACCATAAAGTCAATCTCAGAGTAGTCAAACTGACCCGGGTTTTTCTCAGTGACTGACCAATAAGTAGGTATTCTTAAATTTTTGACCTTTAGCTCATCCAAAATACTGATATAAGTACTTTTCCAATCCAGTCCTAAATCTTTGCTGTATTGAGGCGAAAAAGAGACACCATAACCAATTTGCTTTGTCGCGGGATGAAATTTATCAAAAAACTTATCCCCCAGAACCAAGACGATTAGAAGGATCAAAAAACCAATAATAATAACTAGAACTAGATGTTTAAGATGATTAAATTTTCTATTTTTTTTAAGCATCCTTTTATGATTTAGTAAAAGCTAAGACGTACAAACCTACTGCTAAAAAAGCTAAACCAGATATCTTTGAGATAAGTGAATAAAAATTGAGCTTTTCTTTAAATACTTGGGGCAATTTTTTAGCAAGAAATAAGGAAAAAATAAAAAGAAAAGCATACTGAACTCCTTGTAGAGAGTTAACTAGAGCTGGATTGGCAAGGGATATAGAAAAAGTTAGTAAAAGCTCAGCTAAACCAGCTGAGAGTTGTCCAGAAACAAAGATCACAAGTGTAAGTTTTGAGAAATGGGCATTAAGCTTATCTTTGGGAAAAACCCGCTCTCTAAGTGATGGAACAACTAAGATTAACAGTCCTAAGGGAATAAGGATCGGTTTTGAATAGACAAAGACAGTTAGAAACTGATCTTCTAAATACGCCTCCCTTAAAAAAAGGTATGAGGTAGCAAAAAATAAGGCTGATAAAACTACTAAGATTAACTCCCTACCTCTCATAATCCCCTCCCAGTTTGGCAGGGATAAAAAGACTAATCCAAGTATTAAAACAATCACTGCTACTGCTTGACTTATAGTAACAGCATTGGTTGTGGCAGCTTGGAAAAGAAGAAAAATAGGAATCAAAGTGCCAATAAAGGGGATCACCCGGGAGACTAAACCTATTCTCAAGGCCGAGAACATTAAATAAGCACCGGCAGTCCAGAACAGGGTAGAAACTGAAGCCAAGGCTAAGGCTGCAAAATTAGGAAGGTGAGTAAAAGGAATCAGTAAAAGAGTTAGCATACTGACCATGCTAAAGTAAAAGACATAAACCAGCGGGTCTTTGATCGCTTTGGAAAGAAGTAGCTTGTCGATTGTGACAGCAATGCTGTTAAAAAAGTATGCCAAGATAGTTATAGGCAGATGAGCCATATCTTAACTATAGCCGTTTCAGTTTGAGTTGATCAAGTAAATACGATCCAAAAATTATGTATAATAACTACTAGAGCAGATAAAAGGTAGACCAGACGATTTTGCAGTGGTTCGACTACGCTCACCATAAATAATTAGTTTATGAAGCAGTTATGTTTACCCTGAGCAAAGTCGAAGGGTCAAAATCTGTCTGATTATGAAGATTGGCTTTTTTACAGATACATACGCTCCCCAACTAAATGGTGTAGCAACCTCAGTTAAATACTTTGCCAAAATTTTAAGAGAGAGGGGTCATCAAGTCTATATAATTGCCCCAAAAATTAAAGGCTATACAGACTCAGAAGAAGATATCTTTAGGATTCCTTCAGTTAGGCTTTGGCCAACAGTTCCTGATTCAGTCAGATTACCCCTTTTAACCCCAGACCGGGTCTGGTTAAAGATCTTTAAAATTGACTACGATATTATTCATGCTCATGGTAATGGCCTCTTTTCTCTACTTGCCTATACTGTAGCCAAACAAAAAAAGATTCCCTTTATTCTGACTTTCCATACCTTAATTAGAGAATACAGACATTATTTTTTTAATGGTAAGGTCTTAACTCCCCAAATGATGGATGCTGGGCTGAAGATTTTTGGTAATGTTTGCAATGCTGTCACTACCCCCTCTTATAAGATGAGGGAGGAGCTGATTAAGATGGGGGTGGAAAAACCCATCAGCGTTATTCCTAACTTTGTCGATCTGGCTAAGTTTAATATTTCTAAAAAGGGCTATCTTCATAAGAATTACCACATTCCCAAAGACTGTCCAATTCTTCTATCAGTTGGCCGGCTTGGTAAGGAAAAAAACTTTGAATTTATCATTAAGATGTTTGCTGCTCTTTCCAAAAAGGAAGATAAATCTTATTTGGCAATAGTTGGTGAGGGTTTTGAGTTAAAAAATCTACAAGCCTTGGCTAAAAAACTTGGAGTCTTAAAAAGAGTTGTTTTTACTGGTGGAATTGTCAATGACAAGATGCCCTATGTCTATCAAGATGCTGATATATTTGTTTTTGCTTCAACCTCTGAAGTTCATCCAATGGTTTCAATTGAGGCTGCTGCGTCCGGTTTACCATTGGTACTAGTCAACGACGGAGCCTTTGAAAAAGAGATTGTTGATAGCAAGAATGGTTATTCAATCCCCTTAAAAGTTGAACTATTTCTTGAAAAGTTACTCGCCTTAATTAAAGACAAAAAACTCAGGAAGCAGATGGGTAAAAACTCTTTGAAGGTGATCAAAGATAACTACCAGGAAGATGTATTGATAAATCAACTTTTAAACCTTTACCGGACAACTATCAAAACAATTCACCCGAGAAAAACTCCTCAGTTTTTAAGTCCTTAAAGGATGAGTAGTTTGTTAAAGCTTTTTATCTGGGTAGTTACACTAGCTTTCTTTGTTGCTAAAGTGGAAATTCAAATTGAAGGTAAAGACGGCTGGGCGAAAAACTTACCAACCTGGAGATATAAAAACTGGCTGACTAGAATTTTCTTGGGCGATCTGGAGATTACTGGCTATCACCTCTGGATGTTTTCCCTGATTTTATTTCTGCTTCACTTCCCTTTTGTTTTAGATAACTACTGGAACCTTAATATTGAACTTAAAATTTTAGCTATCTTCCTTTTTTTTATTATCATCGAAGACTTCCTTTGGTTTGTCTTAAACCCAGCATTTGGTCTTAGAAAATTCAAACCAAAATATATTCCTTGGCACAAAGATTGGACTGGCGGACTGATTCCCACCAGCTACTTAAAATCAATTACAGTTGGCATCGCTTTACTGATCTTAAGCTTACTTTTTTAAGCTAGGATTTAAGCTCGCTCTGCTTGACTATTTGGGCATAAACCCCATTAAGCTTAAGTAGCCTCTGATGACTGCCTTTTTCAACTACCCTACCCCTTTCCATTACAAAGATTTGATCTGCTTTTTGAACAGTTGAGAGTCTGTGAGCAATCACAATTTTAGTCATACTGCGCTGTTTTGAAATATCCTCTAAGGCCTTTTGAATTTGTGCTTCTGACAAAGCATCTAAGTGAGAAGTCGGCTCATCCATAATTAATATTTTAGGTTGGGCAAAAAGCGCTCTGGCAATTGCCAAGCGCTGCCTTTGACCACCTGATAGCTTAACTCCTCTTTCCCCAATCTCAGTTTGGTAACCTTCAGGTAGCTCCAAGATAAAATCATGGGCATGAGCCAATCTGGCAGCCTCGATTACCTGGTCTTTAACGCTACTAAAAGACTTTTTGCCTCCAGCATATGAGATTACGTCCCAAATCTTCCTGTTTGGAACTGGTGAATCCTGAAAAACCACTGCTGTTTGCTTTCTATAAACATCTAGATCAAGCTGCCTCAGATCATATTTACCATCAATTACGATTTGGCCTGAGCTTGGGTCATAGTAACGGGAAAGAAGTTTGGCAATAGTTGACTTACCTGAGCCGGATTTTCCGACTAATGCCACAAAAGATCCTTCAGGAATAGTCAAGCTGACATTTTTTAAAACCCGTCTTTGATTGTAAGCAAAGGAGACGTGTTTAAAGCTTATTTGACCCTTAATCTCTTTATAAACTATTGCCTCGCCAGTATTTTGAACTGAGGGCCTGGCTTGCATTAACTCAGTTAGCCTATCAACTGGTTCCTTGGCGTCAGAGATCCGCTGATAGATTCTACCTAGTCGATAGATATTTGAGTAAGCCCGCTCTACTAAATTGATCAAAAAGACCAATCCTCCAATAGTTAAAGCACTAGCTTTAATCTCAAATAAGCCTACTACCAAAATTACTATATAAAAAATCTCAATTAAGATATTTCGCGAGAATCCCCTAAACATCCTTTTCTTAAACTCCTCATCTAAAAGCTGTTTAATTAGATCTCTAATTGAACTGAAAGCCTGGTTTTCTCTTTGCTCCTGGGCAAAACCTTTAACCACAGTAATATTGGTCATAGTATCCCCAACCTCGCCTGATGATACCTCATAAGCATCGTGACGCTTCTCCCTCATCTTTCTGGTTGACTCAAAGATATAGAAGGTAATCAAGATAAAAGGAAACAGCGATAAGCTAAAGATTAAGCCAACCCGCCAGTTAGTTAAAAAGATGATAATTGAGGTAACTAGAAGCTGAATGACCACTGGCTGAAACTCAAAGGTATAACCTTCAATCAGCTCAACCAACTTATCTGTTCCTCTGTTTATCAGGCTGATCTTTTTACCAGTTGAGATCTTTTCATGGTAGTCCAAAGAAAGCTCCACCATCTTTTCGTAAGCCACTGTTGAGATATACCTATCTGATTTGAATAGGGTTGTTAGGATAATCCAATCTGTGATGTGATCAATAACTAAAGAGACAATTCTCACTCCAGCCAAACCTCCTACTATTACCAAAGCTGTCTCTAAAGTAATTAAACCCTTAGTTTGAATTAAAAGATCAAGAATTTTTCCAAAAAGGAACGGTCCACCCATCCTGACTGTCTCAAATAGGGCTGTAACAACTAAGATCCCAAACAGATCCTTATGAAATGGCCTCATCAAAAGCCAAACTTTTTTAAGAAAACTCATCTTTTTCCTTCTCTTTAAGCGTAACATATATTCCTTTCTGCGCATAAAAAAACCTCCGAATTTCGGAGGTTTCTACGTACTTTTTCCTTGATCCTAAGTTTCTAACTACTTCCCCTCCGTTTGCCTAACGCAAAAACCTCCCCTATTCCTAGGGTTAAAACATAAAAATTATTTAAGCTGGGTACGTGTATAGCCCTCATATACAGGTTACTCCTCAAATTTTGGGATGCTTGGGGATTGGCCAAAAGTTATTTTAGTCTCCTAAAAGCAGGTTTGTCAACCGATAAAAAGCTCCCAGGTTATTATTTATAGTACTATTATATAGCTATGCAATCTCCTGAAGGTGAGATAATTGGAGCTGAGGAACCGACTGATACGAGCAAGATACCAGCAGACTCTCTAACTGCAAATTCAACGGATAAGCAGGAAGGTGGAAGAGAAGGCGTATTTGCAGAAGTAGATCCATTAAAAGGAGTTTCTGTAGTTGTTGAAAAAAACGGTCTGACTGGAGAAGCTCAATTGAGATGGAAAGATTCTCCTGGAGTTATTGTAGGAAGAAACAGGCCGAAAGCAACATTACTACATGAAGGTCCTCAAGCCTCAGAAATTGAAGACTTAATCAATAATCCAGAACGATTCGAAGAAGGCGTAAAAGCCTTACCGGTTTCTCGAATGGATGCAAGCGAAAAAGGCACCAGAGGAATTCGGACAGTTGTTGCTGGTATTCCAGGCAAAATTGTTAACTTTTCAGGCATCGGTGTTGTTCGGATAGCCGGAGAGTGGAATTCAAAAACAAAACAGAGAGACGAAACCTTTGTTATTGAACCACCCCGTCCTTCTGAGAAACTATCACAGCATATAACAATGGGCACAATGTATGTAGACGCTGAAGGTAATGTTTGGAGTAAAACAAATCATTCTCCCTTTGGTGCATATGAATTAGATGATTTAGAAAGAAAAGTCAGGAACACTCAAGAGTACGGCAGGGCGTTTGGGGTGGATGTTTTGGCTGCTGGAAAATATGAAGGAGAAGAGGATATAGGATGGTTTGTTTATGGATTGCCTGAGGATGTTTTGACACCCCCAGAAGCCCAAGCGCTTGATATTCAACTGCCTCCTGAGCAACAAGGTGTACTCTACGGAGGTGTAGTAGAGCAGATGCTCGCAGAAGTACGAGGCTTACATGATAGAGATATTGTCCATGCACAACTTCATCCAGGTAACTGGTATGTCAGATTTGGTGAAGACGGTAAACCAAAACTAGTGATTGCAGATTGGTCTACAGCCACAAAACTTGATGATCTCTCCTCGCGTGCATCTTTTGAAGGTCATGAAGGTGTAGATAGACTGGAAGATACCGAAAGAAGACTTGAAGGACTCACACCCCAGCAGAAAGCAAAAGCATTAGATATTGCCAATGCACTTTCATCTGCCACAATGCTTGATACTTCCCAAGTACTCGATCATTTTAGTTGGGAGCAGTTAACTGGTCGGGAGAAAGGGCTTTCAGTAGATCTTTCAAACCTGTGGGTAACAAAAGACTCAATAGAATACCAATTACGAATGCTCAGCTCTGCAATTACAGGATATTTACAAAAAGGTATCAATCCACAAGATCAAGAGAAAGTCTACTCAACACTTTTTGAAACATATAAGCGGCGTCTTCTAAATATGGCTAGGGCAAAGGGTTCTCGGGGATTTTATAAAGGCAATACATATGAGGAGCTATTTGAGGAGGATCACAGTGAGTACGTAGTACGAGCTGCCCGGGATGTCTTGCTAACTGATGTTGGGAAAATTTTAGCCTCACACGAGCCAGAAGCAGTTTTCCAAAATTTACTAGATAATGGCTCGCTATTATCAGAGGAAGCAGCTACTATTCAATAAGAAAATTGTCCAAAATCCTAATTAGATTACTGCAGAGGTAGTGGTAATTGAGTTAACAATTTTCTTCTTACCAACGATACTCTCAAATTCATCTGTGTCTAGTGTCTCTGTTTCAAGTAAAGCTTTGGCTACCTTATCAAGTTTAGTTTTATTTTTCTTTAAAATTACTAAAGCTTGAGCATAACCTGTATCAATAATCTTTTTAACTTCCCCATCAACCTTTGCTTGCATAGCTTCAGAGACAACATTACCTTCATCTGGTCCTCTTGACCAAAGACCGAAAACAGCTTTGGGTTTGATATTAATAGGCCCAAGTGAGCTCATCCCATATTCTGTCACCATCTCTTTAGCTATGCCTGTAGCAACTTCTAGATCATTAGCCGCACCTGTTGAGATATCTCTAAAAATAAGCTCCTCAGCTGCTCTTCCACCCAAAGCAGTTGCAATCTGCTCAAGTAGCCTGGATTTTGTTTCATTAGACCTGTCTTCAGTTGGTGGAAACATGGTATGACCTCCTGTCATGCCTCTTGAAACAATGGTTATCCGGTGAACTGGATCAATATTTGGTAGGTTGTGTCCGACTAAAGCATGCCCTGCCTCATGATAAGCAGATAACTTACGATCGTTTTCAGTCTGCATTCTCTTTCTTTGGGGGCCTAATTTAACTTTAGTAGCAGCTTCTTCTAAATCTTTATTATCAATTACTTTTTTGGCTTCTCTGGCTGCCAAGATCGCAGCCTCATTTAACATATTGGCCAAGTCTGCCCCGGAAAAGCCAACTGTCCGTCTGGCTATTCTTTCAATGTTGACATCCTTATCAAAGGGTTTACCCTTCATATGAAGCTCAATAATAGCCCTTCTTTCTGTCAAATCGGGCATGCCAATCACCACTCTTCGGTCAAACCTGCCTGGTCTAACCAAGGCTGGGTCGAGCAAATCTGGTCTGTTGGTCGCACCAATGACAATGACTGATTCATTAGGTGCAAACCCATCCATTTCGACTAGAATCTGATTTAGAGTTTGTTCACGCTCATCGTGTCCGCCAGACATACCAAACCCACGCATTCTGCCGATCGATTCAATTTCATCGACGAAGATAATCGAAGGGGCATTTTTTTTAGCTTGGGCAAACATATCCCTGACTCTGGCTGCTCCAACCCCAACTAGCATCTCCATAAACTCGCTACCAGCAATCGAGAAAAATGGTACTCCAGCCTCACCAGCAACCGCTCGTGACAAGAGCGTTTTGCCTGTTCCGGGTGGACCAACCAACAACACTCCCTTAGGAGTTCTGGCTCCAATCTCTTTATATTTTTGAGGGTTTTTCAAAAAATCAACAACCTCTTCAAGCTCTTTTTTAGCCTCATCGACACCTGCAACGTCCGAAAATTTTATTTGAGGCTGGTCTTTGGTAAATTGACGGGCACGGGATTGACCAAAAGCAAACAATCCCTGGCCAGCATCTTTGGCCTGACGGAAGATCAGTAAAAAGAAAACTATCATGACTACAATTGGCAAAACTGTCCCTAGAATTGATAACCAGGCTTGCTGCATAGAGATATCCTTGACTTCAATAGCCACTTTTTTAGGATCAACGTCAGCATTTTTCAAGACTTGATAGATCGACTCTCCTCCCTCTTTACGGGAAACTGCACTTTTACCTTCCTCTTTGTAAGAGACTGATATCCGATCGCCTTCTAAATTAAGTTTTTCGACTTTACCACTCTTGACATCATTGATGACCTGAGAGAGAGGAATTTCCTCACCAAACTTACCTCCACCGGACAAACCAGTCATAAAGACCAAAGCTGCCACAGCTATTAAGACATAAACTGCAATGCCTTTTAAAAAGGAGGTTATTTTATTTTTTCCTTTACCACCTGAAGAGAAAGGGTTGGTTTTTCCTGGTAGTTTAAGGAAGTTTCGATTCTGAGTTGCCATCGCCCAATTATACTCTAAATTAACGGATTTTTGTACCTGGGGGAACTTTTGATGAAGGCTTTAGAAAAACTGGCTTATTATCACAATCTGCTGCCAAAAGCATTCCCTGAGACTGATGTCCCATCATTACCCTAGGCTCTAAATTAGCAATAACCACTACTTGTTTACCTACCAAACTTTTTAAGCTTTTAGCTTTACGTTCCGCTTTAGCGGAAGGCAAGGTTCCGCGAGCACGAGGTACCATATTCTTTACCGAAGTGCGAAGCGGGTCCTTATACCACTGTTTAACTCCAGCTAAGATTTGTCTTGGTCCGCCAGCTGGCGGACCCTCACCCAAATCAACCATTAATCTAATTAACTTCTCAGAACCCTCTACTTCTTCTGCCTCCAATATAGTCCCCACGCGAATCTCAATCTTTGCAAAATCATCAATTGTGATCATGAAATCTACCGTTTAATAGAAGTGAATTTAATCATTCTTTTGTTACACTTACAACGGTTATCTTTTCGAGATCCTGGCTCTAAGGTCTGCTAGACTGATTGTAGCTTGTGACTTTGGTTTTGCTCCTGAGGTAGGCAGGGGCGTAATTGGTGGAGCTTCTTTAGCATGGGATGTTTTGTCAAATAATTTTATACCCGCACCCTGGTAATAATCAGGCGCAAATCTCTTACTTTCTGACCCTCTCACTGCAAAATAGCTTTGGGCAAACGGATCTGATACAACCCAAACACCATCTTCTTTGACAAATATAAACAAATGTTGTTTCGTGGGATTACCAGCTAGATAAGCCTCCATCCTCATTTGATCCAGCAGCACAAGCTCCAGAGCTTGAAAGTCTGGACAAACCCCAAATCCTCCTGCTAAAACCTTACTTAAAGATCTAGGACCCTTGCTTGTTAAAACCCGATCTATTGCAGCCTGATTCTGCTCATAAGCTCTAGGATCTGATTTAAAGGCAAATATAGCATCTTTTAGATGGGCTCTAACATAATCTTCTGCAAAAGCTACTCTATCAGAATCTGAGGTGGGGTTAACTGATGCAATAGCGGCTCTTGCCTCATCTAACCAGGTACCCTGATCAATTGTGACATCACCTTCAACTGTTCTGCCTAATAGACTGCTTGAACT
The DNA here is from genome assembly GCA_964405655.1 of uncultured Gammaproteobacteria bacterium. GTDB lineage: Bacteria > Patescibacteriota > Microgenomatia > Daviesbacterales > UBA10151 > CAYOOO01. Next base: position 50,568 of record CAYOOO010000007.1, read on the forward strand.
GTTAACATCGTCAACTTGAGTGGGAAGCTCAGATGATTGCATAAATTTTAGAAGTAGTCCATCTTCATGGCTTTTTTTACTTCCTCCAATGTTTTTTGGGCCTCTGCTCTAGCCTTTTCAGCTCCTTCTTTTAAGATTTTTTCTACTAATTCTGGTTGCCTCTCAAACTCTTCCCTTTTTTTCCTGATTGGATTTAAGAAATTATTGAGAATTTTAATAAGATATTTTTTTACCTCAACATCACCTATTTGGCCTTTTCTATAGCGCTCTTTAAACTCGTCTATTTTAGGTTTATCAGCCTCTTTTGAAAAAGCATCTAAGTAAATAAAAACTGGGTTACCTTCCACCTTTCCCACATCTGTAGCTTTAATCCGATTAGGGTCGGTATACATACTCATCACCTTTTTTTCTACCTCCTCAAAAGAATCTGACAGTTTAATATCATTACCAGCTGATTTGCTCATCTTAGATTGGCCATCAATCCCAGGCAGAAGTGGAATATCCTCAGGAACTAATGCCTTAGGTTCTGGTAAAACTTCTGAGTAAGTTCTATTAAAATCCCTGGCAATCTCCCGGGCAATCTCTAAGTGAGAAATCTGATCTTTCCCAACTGGCACCAAATCTGCTTTGACCATTAAGATATCTGCAGATTGTAAAACTGGATAACCTAACAGCCCATATGAGGGTGTGGTAATATGAGCATTATCCATTACTTCTTTAAGAGTTGGCATTCTTTCAAGTCTTGGAACAGTTGTTAACATCCCAAAGATAACTGCCAGTTCCCCTACCTCTGGAATTTGAGACTGGATATAGATAGTAACCTTTTTTGGATCAATTCCAACAGACAGGTAATCTAAAACCTGATCCCTGATATTTTCTTCAAGTTTTTCTGTATCTTTTTTATCAGGTTTGGTAGTTAGGGTATGAAGATCCGCCACAATTAGAAATGTTTCATATTCATCCTGCAACTTGACTCTATTTTTAAGCGAACCAACATAGTGACCCAAATGCAATTTACCAGTTGGCCGATCCCCTGTAAGTATTCTTTTCATATTCTTCCCAATTATATGCCAAATCCAAATAATATTTAATGCCCATCAGAACCATTGTTAGATTTGAGCTGATGACTGATATGATCCAATGCTTCCTTTGCTTGCTCTGTTAAAGGCAACTTATAAAATCTCCAGCTGCCTCTTTTGTTTTCAGCCATGCCTGTTGGACCAACCAGATCAGATGTAGCGATATATTCTCCGCCCTTTTTACCCACCCCGCGAATTGTCACACCAGCCTCTGTGTCGATTTCTTCAATCCGACCAATAAAAAGCTGACCAGGGTTATCCAGTCTATGAAACACAACTCCGTTATCGATGTTTTTAAATAATTCAAGAAATTCCCTCATTTAATTTTCTCCCAATTAAAAAGCCGCCTCTTTTATTTGAGGCGGCTACCCAGCTGTTTTTAGGAGGATTTTTAAAAGCTATGCCTCCTGACAACTAGGCAACTACCCCAATTTCTTGGGCGTGCTTGTTGAGTTTGGTTACAATGGGATAGTTTAAAAAATTTCATCTTTAAAATTATAACGCATCGCGTTACAAGAAGCGATACGATGTAATCGTAGAGCGATTATAGCAGGTAATTTCAACTTTTTGGAGAACTAGAACCATTTAGAATTACCTGAATTCTTGATTCATAAGCTATCCACTTAGGATCTTCAGCTTGTTCTACTAAACTTAGTGGGTCTAAAACAGCTTGATCCCAAGCATTAACAATTGACTGCGCTCTCCTGCTGATCTCATCTTGAGGATAGCTAGCAAACACTCTTTCAACTGCCTTATCTAAATCAAATTCCATAAAAATTGGACAAAAAAATAGCCCTTGCGGGTCTTCAGGCTTTCTTAAGTTGTTGCTAAATATTATATCACATTACTAAAATTTGTCAAAATTTAGCTTTGAATTGAGCAAATTTCCACAAATTTATTTCTTTTCACAATTACTTTGCAGTATTTAGATACTGTCCCACCAGACCAGGAGTTCTGGCAATTAGGAAAACTGCTTTACCTAATATAGGTTCCCAGCCAAAGCTACAAAGGACCACAGCAATTGCCCCATCAATATTTAAAGGCAGCTTCTTGCCTGATTGTATGTTGAGTTCTCTTTCTAAATTTTTTGCTAAATCTAGATACTCTGTACCTAAAGATACTTCTCTCAGCTTGTCTAAGATTAATTTGGCTCGGGGATCCTCTTCTTTGTAGATTCTATGCCCAAAACCAGGCAGCCTTTCCTCGGCCTGAAGTTTTTGAGAGACTAGTTGCTCAGCAGTAATGTTGTCAGACTTTAATTGATAGAGGATTTTCATTAAATTCTCCCCTGCCCCACCATGGCTATCATTAATTTGCTCTATCCCTTCAGCTACAGCCTCAGAAATAGTTTCGCCCTTTCTGGCTTCTTCAATTACTTTTTGGGCAGAGGGTGTATCAGAACCATGATCAATAGACAGATTTAGTATTAGCTCAAAGATGTTTAACTGATCCTTTGAAGGTTCTTTTTCTGAAAGCAGTTCAAAGATTATTTGAGAAAAGCTTTTCTGTTGAGAAACTTCTAAATGATCCTCACTGCCAAAGTATGATTTTAGATCTTGATGTGTGACTGTCTTTGCCATTAAAAATTTCTCCTTTTTTAAATACTTTCTTTGACAAGTTTTGCTATTTCATCAAAACTGTCTGCCACCTTTACCCCAGCTTCTTTAAGTACCTTCCTCTTTTGATCAGGCATGCCTCTTTTGCCTTCAATGATTGCCCCTGCATGACCAAATTGTACCTCAGATGGCAAGCTAAGAGTAAACTCTCCTGAGATGAAAGCTATCACGCTCTTTTTAATTCTACCCTCTTTAACAAGGCTGGCTACTCTTTCCTCATAAGTCCCTCCCAGCTCACCAAAGATCACAGATGCTTTAGTCAAAGGATCATTTTCCAGTTCAAGTAAAAAATCCCCAAAATCAGTTGAGGCAATAATATCCCCGCCAATCCCAGCTGCCCAGGAAACTCCTAAGCCGTTATTTTTTAAATGCAGCCCAATCTCTGCTGTCATACTACCAGACTTGGAAATTATCGCCACATTGCCAGGATTAAAGACTTTCTCAATTGCCCCAACCGAGATTAAGCCCAAGACTAAATTTAGATGGGGGTTAATTAGTCCAACTGAATTGGGACCCAAAACAGCTGCTTGGTGTTTTTTGGCCAAAGCATAAATTATTGCCCCATCTTTAGTAGGAACTTTCTCAGCACTGACCAAGACAAATTTAATTCCTGCCTCGAGTACCTCCTGGACTGCTGCTTTAGTAAAAAGAGGGGGAACAAATTGGACAGATCCATCAATCTCACCTACCTCCTCTATTGCCTCTTTAACTGAGTTGAAAATAGGTACACTTTCGACAGTTTGACCACCTTTTCCAGGAGTTACTCCAGCCACAATTTTAGTGCCAAAGTTAAGCATTCTGGGCAAAGCTCTTGATCCTTCAAAACCAGTAATTCCTTGTCCTATAAATCTTGAGTTTTTCTTTAAAAGTAAATTACCCATTTTTTAATTCATACTCCTTTGCCAACTTAGCCATCACTTCTGCAGACTTAGTAATTGAGGTTTCTTCACCCTGTAAATACAGATTAAAATCTTTGACTTTTTTTAACATCTGATAGGCCTCTGTGTCTCTTGGTCCGCCACGTCTTATAACAATTGGGAAATTGAACTTTGTTTCAAGTTCAGCCTGAGCTTGCCTGAGGCCTTCCACTAATCCTGCTAAAGTTTCATAAATATCTGTAAAATTAGCAACCACGGTCCCAATTACCCAAAGACCATGAATATTGGGTTTACTTAGAACAATTTTAGTTAGCTTAACAACTTTTTCTTTGGGTGGATTGCCTGAGTATTCTGTAAAGTTAGCTGGTTTACCCCCTGAGGCAATTAAAGCATCCATAGCTGTTAAAGACACCCCACCTCCTGAGGACAAAACTGCAATATCACCATCCAAATCAAAGTAAGCTGAACCAGCTGTTCCACGGTAGTCTTCAGCGTCAATCTTTTTAGCCTCAATTTCATTTTGAGTAGGAGTGTGGCCAGGTGCGCTTCTGGGCGGGAAGTTCCAGTCCTTTTCATGTCTTTTTAAGGCTGTATCATCGAGCTTTAACTTGGCATCCAAAGCAACTAATCTACCACTTTTATCTTTGACTAAGGGGTTAATTTCAAGCAGCAGTAGGTCCTGATCAAAAAATATAGTAATAGTCTTTTTTAGGAATTCAATATCAATAAGATCTTTGGGTAAATTTAAAAAAGGATTTAAAGGATCAATGGCGAACTTTTCCACGGACTTTTCTTCAATACCTGTTCCCCCCTCTTTGGACAAAGATAGAATTGGTCCACGGGTTTCAGTATCATAGGAGATAGACAGATAAAAAGCTTCTTGGTAGTCAATTTTTTCCTCAACCAAAACCTTATCAACTTTTTCTTTATTAATTACTGAACCCAAAAGTTCAGTTAATTCACCTTTGAGCTTAGACTGATCTTCAACAATGGCAATCCCCCCAACCTCTGCTCTTTTACCAGATAAAACCTGAGCTTTTAGGACAACTGGTAATTTAATAATGATTTCCTCCTCATCTGAGGAGACTAGTTGGCTCGTTGGGATATTGATACCCCCGTTAAAAAGAATTTGTTTACCTTCGTGTTCGTAAAGAATCATTAATTAATAATATAGCAACTAGTAACTATCTGACTAGCTTACCTTTGAACCTTTGATAGGCCGCTAAAGCATCTGTTTTAGATTCTGTAAAAGATTGTTTTAAAACAACTTTGGTGTTTTCTTTTAAGTCTTTATCCACAACCACACCTGGGCCAACTAAAGACCTTGCTCCAATTCTTACTCCAGGCATGACTGAGGCTTGAACTCCTATTCTAACTCCCTCTCCTGCAACTAGTCCGAGTTTATCCCTTTTAGTCTCAACCCTGTCTGAACCATACTTGATAGTTTGTCCATCTAATCTTAAGTTTGCTAAGATTGCTCCTGCTCCCATCCCTAAGTCTCCTTCTATGACACTATCTCCAAGGTAATTTGAGTGAAACCAACAGTCTTCTCCTATGTAACTTCTGGTTATTTCAGTCCCAAAACCAACTACGCAGGAAGGTCCAATGATTGATTGGCGGATCAGGGCATTGTTGCCAACAATAGTATTTTTACCAATAAAACTAGGTCCTCTGATAACTGCTCCTTCAAAAATTCTAACTCCTTCACTAACAACCACTGGACCATCTAATAAAGCTGATTTGGCAATTTGAGCTTTAGGACTAATCTTTCTTTTTAGACCATTTAAGAAATGGTCAGTTAAATCCAAAACATGCCAAGGGTATTTTAGGGGTGAAAACTTCCCCTGGTATAAACTTACTCTAATATCTATGCCCTTTTGAATCATCCGAGCCAAAGCCACCTCATAATGATCATCTTTTTGGCTCTTAGCTCCCCTAAGATAAGAGATAAGCAGCTCTCCATTCTTAAAATAATCAACTACCAGTTTTACTACATCAGATGGCTGTCTACCCTCGCCAGGTTTTTCTACTACTCCTAATACTTTATCCCCCTTTAATTTAAGATAGCCGCCTGGGAAATAGCGATCTACCTTAAGAGCTGCAACTATTACCTGGGTTGAAGATTTTTGAGAAAGATTATAGACGCTTAAGTAAACACTTGGCTCCAAGGTATCATCTCCATTAACGATCATAACCTCCCCTTTAATAAGATGCTGGGCGCTCAAGATAGCATCAGCCATTCCTGCGGGATTTTTTTGTTCAACAACCTCTGTATTAAGCTTAAGTTGATGACAAATTTTACCCAGGGCTTGTTTATTAACTGAACTTGCTATCACTATTACCTTTTCAAACTTAGTAGCCCTTTTGATTTGGTTTAGAACATGGCTAAAGTAGGGTTGACCAAAGAAATCTAAGAGCAGTTTGTCTTTTTTGATAGGCCACATCCGCTTGCCTACCCCACCTGCTAAAATTAGTAGGATCATAAAATCTTTCTCTGAGTGGCAGCGACAGGGATTGAACCTGTGACCTAAGCTTTATGAGGGCTCCGCTCTACCACTGAGCTACGCTGCC
>CAYOOO010000008.1:0-52879 GCA_964405655.1 uncultured Gammaproteobacteria bacterium
CTGTCATACATCACCAAATCAGAATTATGCAACTTTCCTGAGACCCCAAACTCTGTAATAACACCATCAACTTTTCGCTCAAATGCTAATGCGCTTCCACAAAGCGGACAAAAGGTAATAGCAATTGGGTCACCGGCGATAGTATCATTGACAATCTCATGCCAATTTAAAATCCTTTGCGGATAAGCTCTTTGGATGCCTTTATTCTGCGAAGCAGAAGAGCCTTTTGGCTCATAGTTAATTGCAAAAACCATATCTTCATCTTTTAACCAACTAGCATCATTTGCAGATTCGAACTTAGGATTATCAATCGAAGGGATACAATCCTGGCTAAAACAGCCTTCTACAAGATCTTCTTTTTTAACTTTTGCTCCATTAAAGTCGTTTTGTAATGAAACTTTTCGTACTTTTTGCTCTCCTCCTTTCAAACTCTGAAGTTGATTATCTACTTTGACACTTTTTTCGAAAGTTGTGGCAAGTTGTGTCCAAGACGCTGGTAAGTTTGCCAATGTCCAAGCTTGCAAGACTCTGTCTGCACCTGTCCAAATAAATAATGCTGTTGCTAAAATAACGATCCCAAAAACTTGTCTGATTTTTTGGTTCTCTGTTTTAAAAAAAGTTAATTTCTGCGAAGCTTTAGCTCCACCCTTTGCAATGAAATATAAAGGTACTGCAGTACCTAAAGCATAAGCAAAAGCAATAAGAACTGTTGTATAAGAAAAGTTGCTCACAGCAGCAAGGGTTGCCACCGCTGCCACAACAGGACCAATACAAGGGGTCCAAACAATCCCTAAACTTACTCCTGTTAAAAACCCTCCCCAAAAACCACTATCCTTGCTTTGTTTAGGCTGGAAATGCCAAAACTTTTCAATAAATACTTGAACTTTTTCCCAAATAATCGGAAAAACTAAACTGAGGCCAAAAATTACCAGTAATCCAACTGCAAAAATCCTAATGGTGTCTGCAGGTATTCCTAAAACCCTTACAAGTGTTGCTAAAAGTAGAGAGGCAATAGTGAAGCTTATAACAAGTCCCGCAATCACACCCTTAATTCTTTTAGTGTTGCCGTCAATACCGCTTGCTAAAACAACTGGCAAAATCGGAAGCACACAAGGAGAAAATACTGTTAAAATTCCGGATATAAAGGCAATTGGTATTAAAAATAACATAGTTTAATTAAGCTGCTGGGCAATTAACCATACCCCTCCTCCAATCCACTTTTTAATTTCATTACCATCCTTATCAACTAAAACTAAAGTATGCTGTTGGATTATTTTATATTTTTCTTTGAGCGCTTTTTCTTTATCGAAATCAGTTTTTATTAGGGTGACATCTTGTGGCAAAGAAAGACTGGTTGTTTTTAACTCTTTATCAAGTGCGTTACAGGTAGGACACCAATTAGCGTGGAAAAATAAAATTGCTCTACCATTTCTAGATACTTGTTTTAAATTTTCTTGAGAATAATCTATGTAGTTAATTTTTGATTCTTGCAGGATTTCTGAGGACTCAATATTACTGCCATCCCCTTTTTTTAAAAACCCATCCTTTAAAAAGATGAATCCTGCAAAAATTGATATTAAAGATAAAATGATAAAAATATTAAACGGTTTCATATATAATTTGCTTACCTGGTATTAGGTGCATATAAGTTTTTCCAAAGGTTGCTCCTAATACCAGATTAATTTATTTGAGATTAGCAAGAAGTGTTTTAATTCCCTCACCTCCGCTATTCCATTTAGTGATCTCCTGACCTTCTCTATCTACTTGAACCCATGTATCTTGCATTGTTATCCCATACTTAGCTTTTAGTTGGGTCGATGTATCGTAATCTGTTTTTAGAATCGTCACATCTGAGGGAACTTTGTCAAAATTTTCCATAAAATCTTTTTCTGCTGCCTGACACATTGGGCACCAGCCAGCATGGAAAAATACAATGGCTTTGCCATTATTTTTTGTTGCTTTTTGCAAATTTTCATCTGAGTAGGCTATAAATCTTTGCGAAAAACCGGAATCTGTATTTTGTTCACTCACACCTTGAACATTTTGATTATCTGTTGGTGTTTGTACTGTTCCTGCTTGTTGAGATTGCTGATTGCTAGAAGAGTTTTGGGTAGATGTAAAAATAATACCTCCTAATATCAATATTGCAACAACAGCTATAACTCCATATACTTGTTTACTATTCATTTAACTCACCTCCTTTTTACTTAAACCGGTCAAAAAAACTTAAAAATTTACTTACGTAGTAAGGAGGCTTTGCTTCACTTTTCTTACCATTAACCAATGAATAACAAATAAGTTGACCGCATCTGTGTGATTCAACTAACCCTAGATTTTTAAGATCAGAAAGTGCATGAGAAACTGCAGATTGAGACATATTTAAGATTTGAGTTATATCTGTGACTGGAATTTCTTTTACTTTGTGCAGTAATAGATATATTCTAAGCTTTGTCGGATCTGATAAATTTTTAACTATCCGGAGTAACTTTTCTTCATCGCTTAAGAAACTAACTTTTTTTTGCAATGAAGCTACTTTAGAATCTGTAATATAGTGAGGATGTCCTTCATGCCCTTTAATATATGAACGATTGAACATATATTTATATAATAATTTTTATATTCTTTTTTGTCAATAGCTAAAGGCGGGGTGCCATTTCCTTTTCGACTTGAAGCGAGTTCGGATTTTTCTGTAAAGGTCGACAGAGATCTTACTAGGGTTTTCGGGAAAAGATGAGTTATCGAAGGTTGACTTCCTCGACTAATTTAAAGAGGTTTAAAGGAGTTGACTATTGCTTCAAACGTTGGTAAGTACTTATCCCAGATTGCTTTTTTGGAAGCTGGAACCAAAGCATAGAATTTATTTTCATCAACTATAATATAGAACCTGCTTTTGTACTCCTGCCCATTTTGAGTAATTTCATACTCATAATAATGAGCATCCAAGTTATCAATTTTCAAATCTTTCTCCTCTCCCAAAGTTGCCCCTACAAACTGCTTTTTAATCTGGACTCTATTTAGATCTACAATAGTTGCAAACTGTGCCTCTTTCATCTCTCCTAAAGGACCCGAGGTCAGAACTACTCCCGCCTCACTGCCTGCTGAAGAAGTAGATCCATCAGTTTTTGTATAAAGCGTTGGTGTTTTAGTTTGATCTAGACCCCAGTTGGTAGGGTATTTGATAGAAAAACCTAAGTTAGTATCAGAATATGTCTCTGAAAGCTCAACTTGGGAAGGTTTTGGTGTAGGTTTAGGGTTTTCTGAGCTAGTATCTGATGAAGATTGTTTATTAGAGGGGGTATATTTTATATAGCCAGAGAATTTAAGAGTTCCTGTAGCAATTAGTATAACTATTACAACAACTATTACTCCGGCAATCAGTAATAAGTTAACAGCTCCCCTTTGGGCAGGTTTATTTTTCATCTATGTATTATTATTCTAATAATTTAACTCAGATGTCAAATACCAAAATTAATTAATATTTATTCAAAAGCTTTCTGTCTTTATTAATAAGTATCAAGCCTAAAACATTACCTATTAAAACTAAAAATACCAAACCAATATTGGCTAAACTGACAACGGATGATCCTACTAGACTACTTAACTTAATCATCGACAAAAAAATAATAAAGGTATTAATAAAATTTAACAGTACTACTAAATTTAAAAAGTGGTTGAATATAAGAGGCGGAAGTTGGAATAAGTTAATCAGAAAAAATATGTACAAAAGTGACTCGGGATAAGTTAGGGCGAGCTCAAATCCATTTCTTCCATCAAGTAAAAGTCTTTCCCAACCTAAAAATCCTAAAAGAAGTTGGGAAAAGAGCAAAGCAACCCAAACTAACCTTATTCTTTGCTTAACTTTTTTTGATTGCTTGGAGGCAAGTAGCAGTACAAAGGGTGTTAAAAGGAAAACAACTACTAAAATAAGCAGATATGGGTTAACCACTACTCAACAAAAGTAAAAGAGTTCATAGAAGCTTTAATAACTCCTGACCATTTTGACCAAGTTGAGTCAAGAGACGACCCGGCAACATGCACCCAATATGAATCTTTCACCAAATAATAATCATTTGTGTGGATCGTAACCCCCTGTTTTAAAGCTTTTGCCTCTATAAAAACACTGTCTAAACCTGCAAATTTAGTTTTTGTATCAGCCAAATACTCTACCTTCTCAAAAGTTTTTTCTGAAGAAGACTTAGCAACTTTCATAAGGTCATCTAGTGTCCCAGACTGGGGAGATTTGGCAAGGTAAACTGAAACTACAGGCTTGAGTCTTACTACCAAATTATCCTCTGCCTCTTCTTTATCTTCCTCCGGAGCTTCAAAAGTAACTACTTCATTTCCTTGAGTAGCTGATCTTTTATTCCAAGCAGATGGAGGATTAATAGTAAATTTTGGTGCTTTGACGTCTTGACCTAGCTTTTGTGGTTCATAAGTATATCTTGACTGGGCCAGTTCAATTTTTGGAGATGGTGACAAAGAAGGAAGGGCCAAGGGATTTGCTATCTGTTGCTTGACTTTTTTCTCATCAATTGCTGATTTGCCACTTTTTCCTGTTTTGATAAATTCATTTCTAATAATGTAGGTTCCACCAACTAAAAGTGCGATGCCAATTGCAATTAATACAAAAAGGGGGATGATCCCTTGCTGTTTTTTCAATATGGGCATTAAATTAACTGTAAATTAATGTAGACTGGTTGTCAATAAATCTAACTCTTGACTTAGGGTTTTCTTTGGGTTAAAAATAGTTTATGCAAAGAGGAATTGCTACCTTTACCTTAGACTACGGAAGATGTCCCCCCTGGCTGTTTGAGCGGATGGTCAAACTTGGCAAAAGTATTACAGAAGTCTTAGTTGAAGAGTATGGGCCTGAGGAGTTTATTAAAAGAATTGCTGATCCTGTCTGGTTTCAGTCTTTGGGGACAGTCTTGGCTTTTGATTGGAATGCTTCTGGTCTAACTACTATTTTAACAGCTGCTTTAAAAGAGGCCATTAGATTTCAGGAAAAAGATTTGGGAATATTTATCTGTGGTGGTAAGGGTAAAACTTCCAGAAAAACTCCTGATGAAATTACTACCTGGGGACAAAGGTTAAATTTACAACAGGCAAATATCAATCAGTTTATCTATAACTCTAAAATGTCTGCCAAGGTTGATAGTTCCCTAATTCAAGACTCATATCAAATTTATCACCATGCTTTTTTCTTTACCAGATCTGGGGCTTGGACAGTTGTCCAACAAGGTATGAACACAGATACCCAAACTGCCAGAAGATACCACTGGCACTCTAAAGATGTTAAGGATTTTATTACTGAACCCCATAGTGGTATTGCCTCCCAAATCACCCATCAATCAGTTTTAAATATGACAGACAAACAAAGTGCAAAAACTCAAACTGTTAGTATAGAACTTTTAAGGGAGGGTTTTAAACAGATCTGGCATGATTTAGAGCTTTTAGATAAACATCAAACAAAAGTCTCAAGAGTTGCTAGGGTTAAAATTGATGGAGAACCTGTCACCTTAGCAGAATATAATGACAAGGACCACTTGATTGTAAACAACGCAGCTTGGGATAAACCAATTGGTTTTGAGGAATTTTTTAACAGTCCTTACTTAAAAAAGATTCTGGTAAAACTGGCTGAACAAAAACCTGAGGATTATGAAAGATTTTTGGCAACAGAGGGAGTTGGTCCAAAAACTGTCAGGGCTTTAGCATTGGTGGCAGAAGTTATCTATGGAGCAAAACCCTCTTATAATGATCCAGCTAGATATTCTTTTGCTCATGGAGGAAAAGATGCTATCCCCTACCCGGTTGATCGACCAACATATGATGAAACCATAGAAATCTTAAAAGACATTGTCCAAAAGTCTAAAATAAATGTTGTAGAAAAAGATAAAATACTAAAAAGACTAAGATGAGTATCTTGGAGCGAAAAATACTACCATCACATTTATTTAAACATTATGTAGAAGGAAGGACAAAGGCATATGCTGGTGGAGGAGAAGATGTTTATAATCCAGATCCAAATCTTTTGGGGTTTAAAGTATTTAGGTGGACAAATCCTGACCTACCTTATCACTTTGAAGACCATTATACAGATAATCCTCAAAGACCAGGCAATTTTGGGGGATTTGAAATAAACAGGGAAAGCTCAGAATATGGTGGTGTTTTATCTTTTTATGATTATAATGGTGGTTTAACAAATGACGGGATGAGATTAGGAGAAGTTATTATTTATCCAAGATTAATAAGATTTCTAGGAGAACATGTTGAGGTAGTTAGATTTGGCAAAAATGTAGTTTATACAATAGAAGATGAATCAGGCAATTGGGTTTATCAAGGTATAGGAGAAATAGAAGCATATGGTTGGTACGATGAAGAACTAATCACAAATAATGGTCTATTGGTCTATAAATTAAGAGGTAGCGGCATTTGTTTTATCCCAGAATCTTAACAAAATGAAAATTTTAGTATTTACAGAAGGAACAATCTTAATGCACCAAGATGGAAAGGATTTGGATAGAGAAGACAGGGTTAGACAGTCCCATAAAGCAGGTATTCAAAGAGAAGAGAGATGGCAAAAGTTTGGCAAAGATGTAGAATACACTACACCAACCGGATCGGTTCATGATTATGCAAATTATATTCCGATTAATAAAGATGTCCAAAAACTAACCGAATGGAAAAACCAAGGAGCAATAATACTTTATTTAACATCTAGAAGAATTGGAAAAGAGATCAAAGAAATTAAGAACGTTTTAGAAAGATATAATTTCCCTGACTCACAAAATCTTTATTTTAGAAAAGAAGGAGAAGATTATAAAGATGTTGCAGAAAAAATTAAACCAGATATATTAGTTGAAGATGATTGTGAAAGTATTGGCGGAGAAAAAGAGATGACTTACCCCCACATCAGATCAGATCTTAGAAATAAAATTAAATCTGTAATAGTAAAGGAGTTTGAAGGTATCGATAAATTACCTGATAACATTTATGAATTTTAAAGGGGTGGTTATTGAAGAAAGTTTAAAAGATACTTCTGTATTGAAAGAAGCTAAAATACTAAGTACTAAGGTTGAGCTAGTTACCAAAAAGCACAAAACTCCTTGGCTTAAAAAATGGACAGACGAACAGTAACTTAGTTTTTTAGGAAAATTTATGAAGCTGATTTCTCTTAACTGTTGGGGTGGTAAACTTTATCGTCCTTTAACAAGCTTTTTAAAAGATTATTCGGAACAGGTAGATATCTTTTGCCTTCAAGAAGTCTTTAGTTCTCCTCAAAGAAAATTAAGTAGATTTGGCATGAGAACAAACCTACTTCAAGAACTAGAAAAGATTTTTCCAGACTTTAACAGTTTTTTTGCTCCTGTTAGTAAACACAACGATTTTGGTATACCTGTTGATCACGACTTAGAGTTTGGACAGGCAACTTTTGTTAGGAAAAATATTAAGGTTAATTCAAGCGGTGATATTTTTGTTTACTTAAAACTGGGCAGTCAACCAAAAAAGTTATCAGAAGAATTTATTGAGTTACCAAAGACTCTGCAGTACTTAGAAATTGAGGAATCTAGAAAAAAATTTCTGATTACCAACTTTCATGGACTGGCTTTCCCTTTTTCTAAAGAGGATACCCCTGGAAGAATTAAACAATCACAAAGAATAATGAAATTCCTGCATAGTAAAAGTGACAAGAAAATTTTAACTGGAGACTTTAATTTAAATCCTGATACAAAGTCTATTACCCTACTTGAAAACTCTATGGTTAACTTGATTAAGAAATTTAAAGTTAAGAAAACTAGAAGCAGACTTTACAAAGGAGAACACTCTTTTGCAGATTATACTTTTGTAACACCTGATATAAAAGTTCTAGATTTTAAAACTATTAATGTGACAATTTCAGATCATTTACCCTTATCTTTAGAATTTAACTAGTTGACAACTTTTAAAATTTTTTTTAGTATCGTTTATAGGTTTTAGTTTTAGGTAAGGCTTGTAAATTTAAATACTATTTAAATTTATCAAGAGCGACGGGGACCCCACTTCGTCTTAAAGGACTACGAGGGGTGGCGCGAAGCTTTATGCGAAGTGCCAGAGAATTGGCTCAATGATCCGTCCAACAACCTCCGCCTGGGGCGGGAAGGTGCTAAATCCAATCCCATAGCGGAAAGATAAGAATCATCTAATCTTCCCTTTTGGGGAAGATTTTTTAAGGAAAATGTTGTATACACCAAAAATTCACACTGCAGAGTCTGTGACTTCGGGACACCCAGATAAAGTTTGCGACCAAGTTTCTGATGCAATTTTAGATGAATGCTTAAGGCAAGATCCTAAATCCAGGGTGGCAATTGAAACATTCGGATGCCACGGACTATTGGTTATTGGCGGGGAGATCACCACCAGAGCTGAACTTGACTCAGTTAAAATTGCCCGGGAGGTTTACTCAGGTATTGGCTATAAAGACAATTTGGAAATTTTAACAAGAGTTGTTAAACAATCTCCTGATATAGCTCAAGGAGTGGATACTGGTGGAGCAGGTGACCAGGGAATAATGTATGGATACGCCACAGATGAAACACCTCAACTTTTACCTAAGGCAATAGTGCTGGCCCATCAGTTAACCAGAGGTTTACAAGAGCTTCGTGAAAGCGGTGAGGTCCCTTGGTTAAAACCTGATGGAAAATCTCAGGTTACTATTGAAGGTGAAAAGATTAAAACTATTTTAATTAGCGTCCAACACGATGAAAAAATTAGCCAACCCAAAATTAAAAAAATCCTGACAGATAAATTAATTAAGCTGCTGGTAGGTAATATTAAAGGGGTTGAGATTTTAGTTAACCCGACCGGAATATTTACAGTCGGCGGCTTTGCAGCCGATACTGGTTTGACTGGTAGAAAAATTATTGTAGATACTTACGGTGGAGTGGTTCCTCATGGAGGAGGTGCTTTTTCTGGTAAAGATCCGACCAAGGTTGATCGGTCAGCTGCCTACATGTGCCGGTTTGTGGCTAAAAATATCGTTGCCAATAAACTTGCCAAAAAATGTTTAGTTTCAGTTGCCTATGCAATTGGCCGGGCTGAACCGCTTATGGTCGAGGTAGTTGATGAAAATGGCAAAAGCTTGGCATATTTAATTAATAAAAAATTTGATTTTCGGCCAAAGGCAATTATTGAAAGACTGGATTTGAGAAAACCAATTTATATGCAAACAGCCTCTTATGGCCATTTCTCCCGCTCAGATTTCTCCTGGGAACAGATTATCAAACTCTAAATGAAAATCACAGTTATTGGTAAAGGAGTTTTTGGTAAGGCCCTTGGCTCGCTACTTGAGGAAAATAGTGTCAAATTTTCCTACGTTGATATAGACTTACCGATGAGGGAAGTCTCAGATCTGGTTTTTCTAACTGTTCCCACCCAGTTTTTAAGAGTAGCTTTAAAAGAAAATAAAAAATTTTTCAAAAAGGAAACTGTCTTTATCAATTGTTCAAAAGGGATTGAGGAAAAAACTCATCAACTCCCCTTTCAAATTTTTAAAAAAGAACTGAATTATAAAAATTATTACACTTTAGCTGGTCCATCATTTGCTCAAGAAATTATGGAGAAAAATCCCACTCTGGTAAGTCTTGGTCACAACAGTAGTAAATATGTTTATCAGATTAAAAAACTTGTTCAGACAAACTACTTCAGGATCAAAGAGACTGAGGGGTTGGAAGCTTTAGAGTTGGCTGCAGCTTTTAAAAATGTTTATGCAATACTCTGCGGTTATATTGACGGACTGGGATATAAAATTAATACCCGGGCCAAAATTATCACATTAGCTCTTTGGGAATTTGCCGAGCTTGCCAAGAAAATTGGTTTTAAATACCGCTCTTTGGCAGAACCTGCAATTGCTGGAGATCTAATTTTGACCTGTTCATCACAGGAAAGTAGAAACTATAGATTTGGTTTCTATCTTGCTAAGATGTCCTCAAAAGAAGCGCTGGAAAAAGTTGCATCAACTGTCGAAGGGTTTTATACCAGTAGATCAATTCAGGCAATTTCCAAAAAATACAAAGCTTCACTACCTATTGCCCTGCTGACTCACTACATTATTAATAAAGGTAACTCTGCCCTACCCTATTTCCATAAAGTTATCTCAAAAGTATAAACTCTGGACAATTTTGGGAAACTGATATATTCTAAACACGAAAATATGCCAAGACAAAAGTCACAACCTAAGGATTCCAAAATTATTACCTTTCCCAGGCTTTATCGTTCAGAAACAGATAGAATATTAGGAGGAGTCTGTGGGGGTTTGGGAGAATATTTTAATTTGGATCCAACCTTACTCAGAATTATTTTTGTTTTATTGGCTCTTTTTGGTGGATCAGGAATTTTACTCTACCTAGTACTATGGTTGATTGTTCCGACCCAATCCAGTAGCAGAATTTTGACTGAGGAAAGTATTAAGGAAAATGTTGAAGATATCAAAAATAGGGCAGAAAAATTTGCCCATGATATTAGAGTTTCCAGGGAAAAAAGAGGCAATGAAAACAGGATGTGGTTCGGGTTTTTAATATTTTTAGCAGGAGTATTATTTCTTTTGAGTAATTATGGAATATATGATATAGGGGAACTGCGCCGCCTCTGGCCCCTGCTGATTATCCTCCTCGGGCTTTTTATCATTATTAGAAAAAGCTAAATTTAGTTATCTAACAAATACAGCCCATCAGAATATCTCCCAATGGGCTGATAGGGATTTTTAAAATCTGCTTAAGGCCAGACTGCTAAAATTGCCCCAATTGCTACCATCTCTACTAAATGATACCCAACATCAATTAAATACAAATTAGTAGGTTTATTGGTAAATAGGTAATGAGGCAAGGTGGTAGTGGCAACCAGACCAAACCAAAGAATAAAACCTGTTTGAGCGCCTGCTAAAATTGTATCTGCTCCCATTAATTTAACCAAGTTGGCCAAAGCCCAAGACAGGACAAAGGCTGCCACAGCCACTGTTAAATAAACTTTGGGCATATCCTCTTTTTTCATATCCTTGAGATTAACACCGGAAAGTTTCATCCAAGGCTTACCAAAACCCGTCATAGAATACCAAAAAGAGCCTATGACCATGCTAGCAGCAGTTGAAGCTATCACCGCCAACCAATTAACATCAAACAAACTACTCACCTCCTTTTTTATTATGTTATATAATTAACTCCATCTTTACAATACAAAACTCTAGGCTATGAACCCTTCTAAAGTTAAGTTAATAGATAAAGAAGAGATTGCTCAAGGGACAATGTCTTTTTACTTTGAAAAGCCTCAAGAATTTGATTTTAAAGCTGGCCAGTATGTTAATCTTAGACTGATTAATCCTGAAGAAACTGATGAGGAAGGCACCAGAAGATTTTTCTCTCTCGCTTCAGCTCCTTTTGAGAAAGATTTAATGATTGCCACCAGAATGAGGGATACAGCTTTTAAAAGGATCTTAGGTAAGATGCCTCTAGGTAGGGAGGTTGAGTTGTTTGGGCCTTCAGGTTCGCTAGTTTTACCTAATGATAGTTCAATACCTGCAGTTTTCTTATCGGGCGGAATTGGTATCACTCCGTTTAGAAGCATGATCCTTCAATCTACCCATGATAACTCTGCCCAAAAAATTTATCTCTTTTTTTCCAACCGCCGACCTGAGGACAGTGCTTTCTTGGACGAGTTGATCTCTAGCCAAAACCAAAATCCTAACTTTAAACTAATTGCCACTATGACCCAGATGACTGAGTCTAAACAAGCTTGGAGTGGTGAGACAGGCTTTGTTAATAAAACCATGCTTGAAAAGTACTTACCAAATTTATTAGAGCCTACTTACTATACTGCTGGGCCACCTCAAATGGTTGAAGCAATGGAGAAACTAATGAAAGAGTCTGGTGTCCCCGAGGAGAGAATCAAATCAGAAAACTTCACAGGCTACTGATTTTATCCTATAATATCCTCCATGCAAAAAATAAAAGATATAGTTAAAAGCTTAAAAGCTGGTGGAGTTGGGGTAATCCCAACTGACACAATTTATGGAATAGTCTGTTCTGTATCCAACAAAACTGCTGTAGAGAGAATCTATCAGTTAAGGAGAAGATCACCCAATAAACCATCTATTATTTTAATTTCCTCATTAGAAGATCTAAATGAATTTAATATAGTTTTGACAGATCAAACAAAAAGATTTCTTAAGAAAGTTTGGCCAAATCCAGTAAGTGTTGTTTTACCTTGTTTGAATAAGGAGCTTGAATACTTACACAGAGGCACCAACACCTTAGCTTTTAGAATCCCCAGTAATAAGTTTTTACAAAAGCTATTGAAATTATCAGGACCATTAATTGCACCAAGCGCTAATTTTGAAGGACAAAAACCGGCTGAAACAATAGAGGAAGCTTTTAATTATTTTAAAGAGAATTTAGATTTCTATATTAATGGAGGAAAAATCAAAGGTCAACCATCAACAGTAGTCGAAATAAAAGATAACCAGATTCGTGTCCTCCGCCAAGGTGTAGTCAAAGTTAATCCTTCATTATTGTAGATACAACTAGTCGCTATAGCGATTTATTGTCCCAAATATAAAGTTAGTACTTTTAAACCAGTTAATAGCAAATATTTTTGGTAAGAAAAAAACTTGACTTTACCTCTTTGGAGATTGTTTTTTAGCTCGGGCTTTGTGAGCCAAACCATATTTTCTTCTCTCTTTAACTCTTGCGTCTCTGGTCAAAAGCCCAGCAGGTTTTAATAGTACACGGAAGTTTTCCTTATCAATACCAGCTAAAGCTCTAGCAATCCCATGAACTGTAGCATCAAGCTGAGAAGCAATTCCTCCTCCTAAAACTTTAACTGTTCCAGTATATTTACCTAAAGTTTTTGTCAGCTCAAAAGGTTTTTGATATTCTTTTTGGAAAATAGGACCTTTAAAATATTCTGAGATTGGTTTGCCGTTAACTGTTAATTGTCCTTGTCCCTCAAACAGCCTAACTCTGGCAATAGCTTCTTTCCTTCTACCAACTGCGCCATGATAACTGCTATTCATTATTTTTCCTCTACTCCCAGTTGTTTCTTAAAAGGATGGTCTGATCCGGCAAAAACATGAAGTTTTTTGATCATTTTGACGCCTAATCTATTTTTGGGTAACATTCCCTTGACTGCATGGCGGATAATCTCCTCAGGTCTTCTAACTTGCAACTTTGAGAAAGTTTCAACTTTTAAACCACCAGGATAACCTGAGTGTCTGACATATTTTTTCTGCTCCATCTTTCTACCAGTGACTTTAATATCTTTGGCATTAGTCACTACCACAAAATCACCTGTATCTAAATAAGGAACATATTGAGCTTTCTTTTTACCAGATAGAATAGTCGCAATTTCTGTTGCCACCCGACCTAAGATTTTTCCTTTAACATCGACTAAATGCCAGTTTCTTTTTATATCTTTAGCTGACAAGACATTGGTACTCATAAATTACTTAGTTTCCTTGTTAGCTGTTTTTGGTTTCGGTTTTTCTGTAGCTGCTGCTTTTCTGGTCCCAGCTTTTGCAGTTGTTTCTTGTGTCTTTATTGATCTGACAGACTTTACTGGGGCTGCCGATTCTACTAACAAACTCATCTGGACAACCATGGCTCCATCTCCTTGTCTTCTACCCAGCTTAACAACAGAGGTATAACCCGAGGTGCGGCTTTTTAGTCTGGGTAAAAGATCTTTAATTAACTTATCAGTTACTTCTTTTTTAGTTAAGAATTGACTGACTAATCTTCGAGTCTGAGGGGATTTGGCCTGATTTACTATCTTATCAACTAGTCCTTTAATAGCTTTGGCTTTAGGTTCTGTGGTTTTGATTGACTCGGATAAAAAGAGGGATTGCACTAAGTTTTTAAAAAGTGCTTTTCGTTCATCTTTATTTCTTCCCAAGTGTTTACCATATACTTTATGTCTCACCTAGACTCAGCCCCCTCTCTGCAAGCTTTTCAGATATCAAGTTTAAGGATTTTGCTCCCAGATTCTTAGCTTTAAGTAAAGTTGAAGGAGCAATATTTATAAGCTTACCAATTGTGTCTATATCGATAGCCTTTAGAGCATTAGTAATTCTAACTGGTAGATCTAACTCTTCAACTGAAGATTTCATCAAATCATCTGATAAGAAGGAGGGTGTTTGTGTCTCTTCTATCTCTTCTTCCTCAACTGGTTCATAAACTTGTTTAAAGTAGTTGGTCAAAATCTCAGCCGCCTTCATAACAGCCTCATAAGGAGTGATTGTTCCATCAGTTGTTACCTCAAGAGTCAACTTATCAAAATCAGTTCTTCTACCAACACGGGTTTGATCAACAGTGTAGTTTACTGAAATGACTGGAGTATAGATTGCATCAACCGGAATTAAACCAATCTCTGCGCTTTTGCGCTCATCTGCTCCAACATAACCCACACCAGTCTCAGCATTCATATCCATTGATAACTTAGCTTTTGGATCAGTCAAAGTAGCAATATGTTGATCTGGGTTAACGATCTCGCCTAAGCCTCCGGTATCAATATCTCCGGCTTTTACCTCACCTTTACCTGTTTTAGAAAGACTTAGATGAATTGGTTTATCGCCATAGATTTTGATTCTAATTTTCTTTAAGTTTAGAATAATTTCAATAACATCCTCAACTGTGCCAGAGATTGTCGAGAATTGATGAGAAACACCAGAAATCTTAACTGAAGTAATAGCAGCACCAGTTAGTGAAGTCAGCATACATCGGCGCAAACTATTACCCAATGTGTGACCATAACCTTGTTCCAAAGGCTCAATTACTATTTTGGCCAAATTTCCTTTTTCTTCTTCTGTTTTAACTTTAAATCTAAGCATACCGGAGCGACTGCATTATGCCTTGATCCAGTCGCTAGATCGCTTGCAAATTGCGAAGCAATTTGACAAGGGCATCATTATAAAATTACCTGCTGTAGAACTCAACTATTAACTGCTCTTCAACTGCTTGTTCCATTTCCTCCCTATTTGGAACTCTTAAAACCTTGCCTACTGTGGCTTTCCTGTCAAGCCATTCCGGCAAGGTTTGATTTTCATCCAAACTCTTTTTAACCTGTGTATTATCTACGAATTTGGGATCAATTGCAACTATTGAGTTTGCTTTAACCCTAAATGACGCAACATTAACCTTCTTACCATCAACCGTGACATGCCTATGACTAACAAGCTGTCTGGCTGCTGGCCGAGATTTGGCAAAACCTAACCTGTAAACTACATTATCTAATCTCATCTCCAAAAGTTCAAGCAATCTTTGACCTGTTGCTCCTTTGGTTTTGGCAGCTTCTTCAAAGGTATTTCTAAACTGTTTCTCTGATAATCCAAACATCCTCTTAGTCTTCTGTTTCTCTCTTAGTTGAAGACCATATTCTGAGGTTCTGGGTCTAATTTTAGTACCTCTCATTCCAGGTGGAACAGCTCCTTTTCTCTCTAGTGCTTTTACATCCTTAGGAAAAAGGGCAACGCCCTCTCTTCTGGATAATCTTCTTTTTGGTCCAGTATACCTGCCCATTAAACTCTTCTCCTTTTCTTGGCTCGAGGTCCGTTGTGAGGAATAGGGGTGACATCAGCAATCATGGTGATATTCATACCAGCATTCCTTAATGCCCTAATTGAGGCATCCCTACCAGGGCCTGGACCTTTGATAAAAACCTCAACATTTTGGACCCCTACTTCTTTACCTATTTTGGCAACTTTTTCAACTGCACTGATGGCTGCAAAAGGGGTGGCTTTTCTGGCTCCCTTAAAACCAGCATTACCTGAAGAACTCCAAGCTAAAGTTTGACCGTTTTGGTCAGTTAAGCTGACCAAAGTATTATTAAATGTAGCTGTCACATAAAGCCGCGCAGATGTGACATTTTTTGGAGTAGTAGTTTTTTTCTTAACTATTGTTTTTTTAGCCATAATCTT
Source organism: uncultured Gammaproteobacteria bacterium (assembly GCA_964405655.1). Classification (GTDB taxonomy): domain Bacteria; phylum Patescibacteriota; class Microgenomatia; order Daviesbacterales; family UBA10151; genus CAYOOO01. The sequence continues at coordinate 15,938 of CAYOOO010000008.1, forward strand.
TATTTAGGTGGAGGTGTAGTAGTACCTCCTGTTTTAGTCACAACTTCCTTCCTAATTGTTCCAACTGTTTTTCTCTTACCTTTTCTAGTTCGAGCATTTGAGCGGGTTCTTTGACCTCTAACAGGTAAACCTCTTCTGTGTCTTAGTCCTCGATAGGTATTGATATCTTCAAGTCTTCTGATGTTTTGCTGAACCTCTCTTCTTAAGTCACCCTCTATTACCATACCCTCAACTGCTTTTTGCAATCTATTTACCTCATCCTCGCTTAAATCTTTAACCCTCTTGGCAGGGTCAACCTTGGCTTTTCCAAGGATTTCTACAACATTTGATCTACCTATGCCATAGATATAAGTCAAACTAATATCTATTCTTTTTTCATTTGGTAAATCTACACCTGCAATTCTAGCCATTTTTATATTATCCCTGACGTTGTTTATGCTTAGGGTCGCGTGGACATATCACAAACAAAACGCCTTCGCGCCTAACAAACTTACAAAATTTACATCTTAATTTAACTGAAGCCTGTACTTTCATAAATTAATTGATAACTGTTAACAGTTATCTCAACCTAAATGTTATTCTGCCTTTATCCAGATCATATTTTGGACTCATCTCAACCTCAACTCTATCTCCTGCCATCAGCCTAATATAATGCTTTCGCATTTTACCTGAAATGTGACATAAAATCACTCTACCGATCAGTTCTGGAACCTCATCTGAACGTTCAATCTCTACCCTAAAAAGGGTATTAGGCAGTACCTCTATAACTTTTCCCGATACTTTAATTAGATCTGGAACCATTTTTGACAACCTTCAAATTTTATCAGACTTAGCCTCAAAAAACAACCCATAGCATTCATACTTTTCTCCAATCAGTTATAACCTCAGCTTTATCTTTTCCTACTATCACACTCATCTCAAATAATCCTCCTAAACTACCATCTTTGGTAGTATATGTCCAACCATCATCAGATAAGTACACATCAGCATTTTTAGCTGCATAAATTACCTCAATTGCCAAAGTCATTCCCTCCTCGAGTATTAGTCCAACTCCTCTTTGCCCATAGCCTGGGATATCCGGTTTCTCATGGAGTGCTTTACCTACTCCATGGCCAATCAGAGTTTTTGAGATGCTATAACCTGCTTTCTCGACTACTGTCTGGATAGCATTTGAGATATCCCCAACCGTATTACCCGCAACAGCCTGATTAATTCCAGTCCATAGTGCCTTCTCCCCAACCTTTAAAAATCTAGTTTTCTCCTTTAGTTGCTCTTTGTCTTTTTCCTGTCCAACTATAATACTCCAGGCTGTATCTGTATGCCAACCCTCAAACAGAGCTCCGACATCTATACTCAAAAGATCCCCATCCTTAAGCTTGATATCCCTGGGTATTCCATGAACCAGTTCATCGTTAACTGTCAAACAAGTTGCCCATTTGTAGCCTGGTGCACTCAAGAATGATAGCTTGGCTCCATTTTTTTTAATCTCAGAGGCTGCAACATCTTCAATCTCAAGCAAACTAACACCCGATTTTGCAGACTTTAGAGCTTTTTTGAGGGCTTTAGCGCTTATTTGGCCGCTTAGTCTCATCAGTTTAAGCTCTTTTTGACTGCGAGGTTTGACTAAGCTCATAGACTCTTTTTTATTTGACGATGAACCTCCTCAATGCTTTGCTCACCATCTATCTCGATTAATTTATTAATTGAGATATAGTAATTTAAAAGCATAACAATTCTTCTTTTTTGGGCTTTAAATCTAGTTGCAATAATCCTATCCTTATCATCTAATCTGCCTCGGGAAAGCATCCTTTTAGTTGCCTTCTCTTCTGAAACATTTAAATGAATAACATAGTCAAACTTTGGATCAAATAAATGAATTTGAGCCAGAGATCTGGGATATCCATCAATCACAAAACCATACTGACAATCTGGTTGCTTCAGTCTGTCTTTAATAATTTGAGCTACTAGCTCATCCTCGACTAAAAAACCTTTTTCAACCTTTTCCTTTATTTTTTTTCCTAAAGGACCATCAGCTGCGATCATCTCTCTTAATATTTGACCAAAGTTTATAAAACAAATTTTTAAATCTTCGGCTATTTTTTTTGCTTGTGTGGTTTTTCCGCTTCCTGGTAACCCCAAAATAAGGATCTTCATTGGAAATTTTCCTTATCTTTTTTAAAATTTCCTCCGAAGAACCTCGTCTTCGCCTTCGGCGAACGTAAAATCTTCACCGTCTTAGAAATCCTTCGTAATTTCTCTCTATTAACTTACTTTCAAACTGTTTGGCAGTATCTAAGACAACAGACACAACAATTAAGATTGATGTTCCACCAATTACCAAGGTTGTAATGTTAGTAAACTGAGAAATTATTGAAGGTAAAATTGCTATTAATCCTAAAAAGATTGCTCCTGCTAGAGTAATTCTTAAAAGAATATAGTTTAAGTAACTGGCTGTAGCGCTACCAGGTCTAATCCCCGGGATAAAACCTCCGTATTTTTTTATCTCATCAGCGATCTTAGTTGGATTAAAAATAACAGCAGTATAAAAATAAGTAAAACCAATTACTAGTAAAAAGTAGCTTAGGTTATAAATTATAGAGTTGGGATTAAAATTAGTTGCTAACCAGTAGCCGATATTTCTTAGAGGAACAGAACTCATCTGAGATAAAAACTGGCCTGCAAACGAAGGCAGTAGCACCAACGAGACAGCAAAAATTATTGGAATTACTCCTGCTTGGTTAACTCTTAAGGGAAGATAGGTATGGTTGCCTCCTCCAACTGCTTGTCTGTTGCCAATAAACCTTCGGGCATATTGAACCAGAATCTGTCTCCTTCCTTCATTGACAAAAACAATTCCAGCTGTCACCATTATCCCAACAGCGATAAAGATTAGTAAATTAATTAGCTGCTGCTGATCAACGATTGAGGCAGTTTGGAAAAGAACAACTGGCGCTCTGGCAACAATTCCAACAAAGATCAAAACCGAAATCCCGTTACCGATTCCGTACTCACTCATCAGTTCCCCTAACCACATGATAAAGACTGTTCCAGCAGTCATTCCGACTATAATTGCCAGAATCTCAAGCGGTGTGCCTGCCTCTATTAATCCCTGTCTTTTCAAAAGGGTGAACATCCCAATTCCCTGTAAGACAGCCAGCGGGACAGTTAAGTATCTAGTATATTGATTAATCTTCATTCTACCTTGTTCCCCCTCTTTTGAAAGTTCCTCAAGTTTAGGGAAAACCATGGTTAAAAGCTGGATAATAATCGAGGCGTTAATATAAGGATTTAAACCTAAAGCAATGACTGAAAAATTAGCTAAAGTTCCTCCAGAAAATATATCCAAAAGCCCAAGCAGTTGATTACTTTGGAATAAGTTTCTTAAGCCTTCTAAATCCACACCGCCTATTGGTATATGAGCAGCTATTCTGAAAATTATCAGTATTAGGATAGTAATAAGTATCTTTCTTCTAAGCTCAGGGATACTAAAGGCATCAATGAAGGGTTTGATTATGCTATACAACTACTTTACCTCCTGCTTTCTCTATCTCATCTTTGACCTTTTTGGAAACAGGCAGATGGACATTCAAAGAAACCTTAAGATCTTCATCAAACAATACTTTAACTCCCTTCACCTTGACAGCTGAGGGTTTGACTAAATTTAGCTTGACTAACATCTCTAAATCAACTTCACTTTTGGCTTTTAGCTTATTTAATTGTGAGGTTTTGATGATGACTGATTTGGCAGACCTGACTGAATTGCCTCCTCTTCTACTCCATCCTCTTCGATAAGGAAGTTTCCTGTAAAGAGGTAGTGACCCACCAATAAACCCTGCTGGAATTTTACCTCTGGCTTTTTGACCTTTGGTACCTCTTGAGCTAGTTTTTCCTTTTCCAGAACCAATTCCCCGACCAACCCTTTTCTTTTCCTTAAGTTTTAATCTAGGTAAGTTACTTAGTTTCATTCTTTTTTATCCTCTTTTGATTTGACTTTTTTACCCGTCTCTACTTTTAGATTACCCTTTCCATTAATATTTTTTAGATTTTTCAGAGCTTCTAAAGCTGCATAAACATTTGAAGCCTGATTGCTAGTACCTAAAACCTTTGAGACAATATCTCTAATTCCGGCTGCTTCTACTACTACTCTGACAGCCCCCCCAGCAATTACTCCTGTCCCAGCTGGTGCAGGCTTAAGCAAAACCTTGGCAGCACCTAGCTTTAGCAGTACTTCATGAGGGATAGTCCGATTATCCTTTAGCGGAACTGTAATTAAATGCTTTTTTCCGTAGCTGCTGGCTTTTCTAACAGCTGATTGAACATCCGCAGCCTTGCCCAGTCCAACTCCGACTTTTCCCTGTCGGTCCCCAACTACCACCAAAACAGAAAGGGAACGCTTATCTCCCCCTTTTGTCTTTTTTGACACCCGATTAACCTGGACAACCTTTTCATAAAATTGATCAGTATTGTCAGAAGAAAATCTAGGTCGATTAAATCCACCTCTTTGGCCGCCTTGTCCAAATCCTCTATTTTGATTTTGTTTTTTAGTTTCTTCGTTCATATTTAAAATTCCAAGCCCCCTTTTCTTGCTCCCTCTGCCAGTGCAATCAATCTTCCTTGATAAGGGTAGCCCCCTCGATCAAAAACTACTTTCTTGATTTTTCCTTTGACTGCCTTTTTAGCCAAATTTTCTCCAACTTGTGAAGCCTTAACTTTCTTACTACCTTCATTAATTTTTAAGTCAGATTCTGCTACTAAGGTTTTGCCCTGACTATCATCAATGATTTGAGCATAGATATGCTGACCAGAGCGAAAAACTGACAGCCTTGGTCTATCTTTTGTACCAAAAATCTTTTTTCTAATTTTTTTATGCCTATTTTGTCTTGAAACTTTATACATAATCTTACGTTTTTAAAACTCCATTCAAAAATGCTGCCAAAACATCATAATCCTTACTTGGCTCCTCCAACTACTGCTTTGCCAGCTTTACCAGCTTTTCTTCTAACGTATTCTCCTTCATAACGGATGCCTTTACCTTTATAAACCTCTGGTGGTTTGACAGCTCTAATATTAGCAGCAACTTGTCCAACTAGATGTTTATCAATTCCACTGACAGTAATTTTAGTGTTATCACTAACTGTAAAGTTAATTCCCTCGGGAGCCTTAAAATTAACTGGGTGTGAATAACCAACGTTTAGAGTTAGACTGTCTCCCCCGCCTGAAGCTCTATAACCAACTCCAACCATTTCTAATTTTTTATCCCAGCCACTGCTTACTCCTAAAACCATATTGTTTAAAAGTGCTCGGGTTAAACCGTGAACCGACCTGCTTAACCGATCTTCTTTCTTTCGAGAAACAACCAGCTGGTTGTCTTTAACTTCGGCGCGAACGAGAGGGTTTAAATTAAGTTCCAAACTACCCTTTGGACCTTTAGCTAAAACCTTACTCCCTTCTATCAGGACCTCAACGCTACTTGGTATATTAATAGGGTTATTACCAACTCTACTCATTTTTTACCAAATGTAAGCGAAGCTTGCCTTTGGTGACTCGAGTCACCAAACGTAGGCTAAAACTTCTCCACCTACACCCTCCTTTCTAGCTTCTTTATCAGTCATGACGCCTTTAGGGGTGGAGATAATCGCTACTCCTAAACCATTTAAAACTCTAGGCAGAGCTTTTTGACCTCTGTAAATACGCAAACCCGGTTTGGAAATACGCCTGACTTCAGTAATTGCTGGCTTTCTTTTGGATGAGGAACTAAATTCATTCTCATACTTTAAGACCACCTTAATCTTTCTAAAAGGAGAGTTTTCATCTTTGAACTCCTCTAATTTAGATATATAGCTTTCTCTCTCTAAAACTTTACAGATACTAAAGACCAGGTTTGAGTATGGTAACCACACCTCTGTCTTTAAGGCCTTATATCCATTTTTGATTCTTATTAATGCATCTGCAACAGTATCTGTAACCATATTTTTACCAACTCGATTTCTTTACACCTGGTAAGTAACCCTTGTATACCAGTTCTCTAAAACAAATCCGACATATCCCAAAGCGGCGTAAATAACCGCGAGACCTACCGCACCTACTACAACGGTTTACTCTTTGAACTTCGTATTTAACTTTCTTTTTTACAATATTTGAAACTTTGGCCATTTTTATTTCTCCTTATTACTTTGCAAAAGGCATCCCTAAAAGCTCTAGTAACCTTTTGCCTTGTTCAACATTTTTTGCTGTTGTATTGATAGTGATCTGTAAACCTCTAGCTTTGTCAATGTTTTTATAGTCAGTCTCTGGGAATATTAACTGTTCCCGCAGTCCTAAGTTAAAGTTTCCCTGAGGATCAAAAGATTTAGAAGAAACTCCTCTAAAATCTCTAACCTTAGGTAGGACTATATTGATCAATTTTTCCAAAAAAGCGTACATCTTCTGACCACGCAAGGTTACCATTAAGCCAATTGGTGCATTCTTAGTCAACTTAAAACTCGAGATTGACTTTTTAGCTTTGGTGACAATTGGCTTTTGACCAGCTATCAAACTGAGATTATCCCGAGCCTTATCTAAAACTCCTTCATTATCTTTAGCGTCTGCAATACCTATATTTATTACTACTTTAGATAACCTTGGTGCTGCCAGGCCATTTTTAATATTGAACTCTTCCATTAATTTAGATTTCACTTCTTGATAATATTTGTCTTTTAAAACACTCATAACTGATTTCTCCTATATAGCTTTCTTGCATTTTCTGCAAATTCTGACTTTGCTATCTCCTTTCACTTCATATCCTACTCGAGTTGGTTTTTTACAGTTAGGACAAATCAAAGAAACATTAGAGATATCAACTGGTTTGACAATATCAATAATTCCACCTTCAATATCCCGATATTTCCTAACATGTCTTTTGGCGATATTAACCCCAGCTACAATCAGTTGTCCTTTTTTACCCAGAACTTTTTCAACTTGGCCAGTTTTACCTCTGTCTTTACCGAGTAAAACTAAAACATTGTCACCTTTTTTTATTCTGGTCATTTCTACCATCCTCCTATTGTTAACTTAGTCACGTTACCGAAATGGCCACTACACGGCTCTATCGTGCTATTTTTCTTAATTTTAAATTCACAATTCATAATTCTAGATTCTCCTCACCATACCTCTTGCGCTAAAGAAACTATTTTGCTAAAACCTGCATCTCTGACTTCCCTGGCAATAGGTCCGAAAATTCTGGTTGCCCGCAAATTATCATCTTTATCCACAATTACCGCTGCATTATCATCAAACTTAATGTAAGAACCATCTTCCCTTCGATATTCTTTTTTGGCCCTGACTAAAACTGCTCTAACTATCTCACCATTTTTGACTTGTCCGTTCGGATCAGCCCCTTTGACAACAGAGATCATTACTTCACCCAGTCTGCCAAAACGTTTGCCTGAGCCTCCCAAGGGTTGGATTACTTGGAGCCTTTTAGCCCCCGAATTATCAGCTACGTTTAATATTGATCTGTGTTGTACCATCTTATTAAGACAGATTTGGACATAGATTCGATTGATCTAGCAGTTAAACTGCCAAATCGTCTGCTCTATGCCTTTTTCTGTTCTGCTTTTCCTTTCTTTTCTTTAATTGAAGTCCTCTTAGCTGATTGTTTTACCCGATTTTCTTTTTTGTTGGCTTTTTTAGTTTCTTTTTCTTCTTTAGTTTTTACCTCAGCTTCTAGAGCTGCTTCCTCTTTCTTCTCTTCTTCTTCAGGTAAAACTTCCTCAATTGCCTCTTTTGCCTCTTCTTTAAGTTGCTCAGTTCCTAAAGCCACAATATCTTTACCTAAGACTTTTTTAACCTGATAGTGTTTTCTTTTAGAAATTGGTCTAACTTTTTCAATCACCACAATGTCTCCTAGACTCACGCCAATTGGATCATCAGCTAAATATTTTTTAGTCCAAGCATAAGACTTTTTATAAACTGGGTGAGTCTTCCGTTGCTCAACCAGCACTGAAACTGTCTTTTGCATCTTTGTTGATACCACCCTACCAATCATGTTTATTTGGACAAATTTGGACGTGACCTTTTGTTTTCAATTGGCTTTTTACTGCCGAATTGTCCATCACGACCTTTCGTCAACCTCCCTTCTTCTTCTTTTATTTCTTCTGTTGTCTGTTGACTCTTAACTGTTAACTCTTCTAACAGCTGTTTTTGCCTTAAAACTGTTAAAACTTGAGCTAAGTCTTTTCTCTTTTTAGAGACTACTTTAATATCTTTTACCTTACTCATGTTTTTATCCATGATCAGATTATTAATCTCTGTTTTTAAACCTTTAGCTTTAGCTATTAAATCAACAATACTCAAAGTTTTTACTTGTGTTAAATCTTTACTACGCATGTTCAAACTCCTTAGTGACAAATCTTGTTTTTAAAGGTAGTTTATGGGATGCCAGTCTCATTGCCTCTCGGGCTATATCTTCAGCCACTGCACCCATTTCAAAAAGAATATTGCCTGGCCTAACTACTGCCACGTACCCTTCTACATCCCCTTTTCCAGAACCCATTCTAGATTCAGCTGGGTGCTTGGTAATCGGTTTATCAGGAAAAATCCTAATCCAAATACGTCCACCACGCTGGGTGTAACGAGTCATTGCACGTCTTGCTGCCTCTATTTGACGTGAGGAAATCCAACCTTCTTCTTCGGTCTTGAGAGCAAAATTGCCAAAGGCGATCCGGTTATTGCGAGTAGCAATACCTTTTCTGCGACCTCGGAATGCTTTTCGATATTTAACTCGTTTTGGAACTAAAAGTGCCATGTTAAATTTTTGCCTCCCCTTTGTTAATCCAAACCTTTACACCAACATAACCTGATTTGGTTAAAGCTGGATAAACTGCAAAATCAATATCAGCTCTTAAAGTATGTAAAGGTATTGAACCGAAAAACTTTGATTCTCTTCTTGCTATCTCTGCTCCACCTATTCGTCCTGATAAAACAACTTTGACTCCTTTTGCCCCAGCTCGCATCACTCGATCAATAGTCTGGTTCATTACCCTAGCAGCAGGCATTCTTCTAACAAGTTGGTCAGCAATGCTTTGAGCAACCAAATAAGCTGACAAATCAGGTATTTTCATATCCATAGGAACTATTTCTAAGGCATTTTCATCCTTAAGATTGAGCTCCCTCATCAAAAATTTCTTCAACTCTAATAATCCTGTTCCACCTCGGCCTATTAAAATACCAGGTCTTGAGACAAAAATAATGATTTTTATCTTGTTAATTGCTCTTTCTATCTCTATCTTGGAAATACCAGCTGTCTTGAGTCTCTTCATTAAAATTTCTCTGATTTTCATATCCTCTTTGAGAAACTGCTGATATTTTTTGCTACTGGCAAACCACCTGGATTCCCAGGGCGATACTATTCCTAACCTAAAACCAATTGGATTTATCTTTTGGCCCATCTTTTTACTTGGACGATCCTGTCCTACCTCCTTTTGCTGATTCAGTCGCGTTACTGGATCGTCCATTACGATCTTTGGTCTCGCTGACCTTATTTTCATTTATGTTCTGTTTAGCTTTTGATTCTTTCTTATTTATCATTTCGTCTGTTAGGACGATTTTGATATGACTCCACCTTCTTCGATAAGGCCTACCTCTGCCCCGACCAGCTGTACCAACCCGGTATCTTTTTAGCTTCATTCCCTCATTAATCTCCAGCTTTTTAAAGAATAAATTAGCTGATCCTTTAGCATTGGCCATGGCTGTTTTAATTGCTTTGGCCAAAGGTAGTGAAGCTGCTTTGTTGGTAAACTGCAAAACTTCTAATGCTTGATCTGGATTCATCTCTCGAATCATCTCAGCTACTAACCTCAGTTTACGAGGTGAGGTGGTCACGTTTTTTTGTATAGTAATATATTCCATACTTTAAATTTTCTCTTATGTTTTTGATGTACTCTTTTCAGTCATCTTTCCGTGAGATCTAAAAGTTCTGGTTGGAGCAAACTCTCCAAGTCTGTGTCCTACCATAGCCTCAACCACATAAACTGTTATAAAGTTCTTGCCTTGATGAACTAAAAAAGTGTGACCAACAAACTCCGGTGGAATTTGGCAGTTCCTAGCCCAAGTTTTAATCGGTGATTTCTGTCCAGACTCCTTCTGGACTTGCACTTTTTTCATTAATTTCTGATCTATATATGGTCCTTTGTATGATGATCTACTCATAATTTATATTTATTAATGATCTAAAAGATCTTCATAGAGGGCTTGTCCCTCATACAAGCTTCTTCCCATTATTTAGTAATCCTTTCTGAAGCGAGTACAGGCTTCGCCTGATATGTACTTCTTGACATAATTGTTTTTCTATTAACTATTGGTTATCTTCTCCTTTTTAAAATATATTTACTTGTCCATTTATTTTTCTTCCTGGTATTACCAACGGCTTTCTTACCATATTTAGTCATTGGACTTTTTCGACCTACGCCGGACCTTGCTTCTCCTCCTCCATGAGGGTGAGACCTGGGATCTTGGGCTGTACCCCTCACTGTTGGCCTAATACCCATTCTTCTCTTTCTACCTGCTTTACCAAAGACAATATTTTTAAAGTCCGCATTTCCTAACACTCCAACTGTAGCCATAGACTCAAGTGATACTTTTCTAATCTCGCCTGATGGCATTTTAAGATGAGCAAAACCACCCTCTTTTGCCTGAATAATAATTGAGGTCCCAGCACTTCTACCTAATTGTCCTCCTAAGGAAGGAGTTAGCTCGACGTTGTGAACTACTGTTCCAACTGGGAAGTTTTTTAACTGACTAGCATTACCAGTCTTGATCTCAACTCTTTGAGCAGATATTACTGTATCCCCAACTGTCAAGCCTTCAGGACAAAGAATATATCTTTTCTCACCATCTGGGTAAGTTATCAAAGCAATATTGACATTGCGGTTTGGATCATATTCAATTGCCTCAACCTGACCCTCAACATCCCTCTTGTCCCTTTTGAAATCAATTATCCGATAATATCTTTTATGCCTTCCACCTTGATGTCTGACTGTGACTTTACCACCAGAGCGACCGGATTTTTTAGGTAAAATTATCAGAAGTCCTTTTGGGCTCAAGCTAGTCTTTCTAGGTTTATTGATCTTGGTAGCAAATCTTCTGGTTGGTGTCTTCTCTTTATAATTTATGAGCATAATTTTTAATTCTCACCTTTCTTCTTTTCTTCTTGATGAGACTTCTTTAGATCTTCTTGACCTCTGGTCATCTCCTCTATTTTGACCCTAGTACCTCTTAACAAACTTTTTTTCTCTTTGGTTTTGGCAATTGTTTCTCCTTCAGCAGTTCTAACCTCTACCTCCTCTTTTTTCTCCTCAGGCACTGATTCAAAGATTGCTATCTTTTGACCCTTTTTAACTTTGACTATGGCTTTTTTAAAACCTTGGGTCAGGTAGTAACCTCTTCTGCTTCTTTGAGTCTTTGATTTCTTTGGTAGATTGATTATATTAACAGAGACAACCTCAACTTTAAACTGATCAGCAACTGCTTTCCCAACCTGGTTTTTAGTAACTTCTTTACCTACCTCAAAAGTATAGAAACTATTTTTAATAAGGCCCATTGATTTTTCATTAATCATTGGTCTGATCAAAACAAGATTACTCATTTACTAGCCCTCCTTGAAGTTTTAGGCTTTGATTCCTCAGTTTCTTTTGATATCTTTTCCTTTTTCGTTAGCCTCATTTGCAGCTTCTCAACTGCTTCACGAGTCAAAATCAGACTTTGATGCTTAATAACCTCATAAGCGTTCAGCTGATTCTCTGTTAAAAGCTCAACTCCCTTTAAGTTCCTGACTGCCCGAGAAGATTGATCTTTTTTCTGATCTGCTACAATCAGAGCGCTCTTTTTACCAATCTTTTGGATAAATTGAGCTACTTCTTTAGTTTTTCCAGTCATTTTTTCAAGTCCGCTGATAGCTAAAACTTCATTGTCCTTCATTTTTTGAGATAAAGCTGAAATTAAAGCTTTAGTTTTCATCTTTTTAGGAAGATCTAAAATAACTTTTCTTGATTTGGGACCAAGAGCGATTCCTCCACCAACAAAAATTGGTGCTCTAACAGCACCATGCCTGGCTCTACCTGTTCCTTTTTGTCTAAAGATTTTTCTAGTTGATCCTTCCACTTCAGCTCTAGTCTTAGTGTGGGAAAAATGCCCTTTTTGATTGGCTAAATAAACCCTCATTGCCTGAGCTAGTAAAGAACTATTAACATCTGCACCAAATATCTCTTTAGGTAAATTTAAGGTTCCTGCTGCACGACCAGCTAAGGAAAAAACTGGCACTGACAAAGCAGTTCTGGCTGTTTTGACTGCAGATTTTACTTCAATCTTTGGTTTAACCTTAGTAACCATGGGCTTGGTTTCTGTAGTCTTTTTAGTTGGCATCTTCTTTTTCTCCTTTCTCAGTAGACTCAGTATTATCGGTAGGTTCAGTACTGTCGGTACTTTCTGTCTTTTCTGGCTCTACTGAACTTACTGATTCACTGGCCTCTTCTTCCTCATCAGGTTTTTCTTCTGGTGGTGGGGTATAACCGCGAGTCTTGCCTTGTTTTTCTATGATCACCATCTGACCGACTGGTCCTGGCAGCGCACCTTTGACAGTCAAGAGATTTTTTGCCTGATCAACAGCAATTACTTCCAAACCCCTAACACTGACTGTTCTTACTCCCATATGTCCAGCCATTTTTTTACCTTTGAAAACCCGGCCAGGGGTTGTCCCAGAACCGATTGAACCTGGAGCACGGTGCCTATCAGATTGACCATGGGTCTTTGGTCCGCCATGAAAACCATATCTTTTGACCCCTCCGGCAAAACCTCTGCCCTTAGAAACGCCAGTTACTTTGACACTGTCACCAATAAAAAAAACTTGGCCTATGCTTATCTGTTGGCCAAGTTCTAATCCTTCCCTGTCGCCCTTAACTTCTTTAAACCATTTAATCCTTTGGTCTAGTCCTATCTTTTTAAGATGGCCGGCTTGGGGCTTTTTTATTGACTTTTTGTTGCCCATCCCAATCTGGACTGCATTATAGCCATCTTTATTTTCCAAAGATCTAATTTGGGTGACAAAATTAGGTTGTATCTCAACCACAGTTGCTCCCACCCTTCTACCACGAGCATCATAAGTACTAGTCATCTGTTGCTTAACTCCAAGTAGCGTGTTAATCATTTTTTTGACAAGAAAAAGAGTGATCACGCCAGCTGGCGGATCACTCAGTAATTGTGCCTTACTTCAATTGTCGTATCAGGCAAAGCCTGACGCACAATTTACTGATAGAAATTCAAGTTGTAAAAAATTAACCTGATTTAAACATCAGTTTCTTAGGGGAATTTTAACACAGGCTCAGCCACATTTGCAAGCTGCTGCAAAGCTGCAGTCCTGAACGAAGTGATGGAATTAATAAAATTTTCTAACCCAACTTTCAGAGATTTATCAGGAGATCTGGCACTCGCCAGAGATCCTTCACTATGCTCAGGATGATCCGCCATTGGCGGATCACACGGCTACCATCAAAACGTTTCGAGACAAACTACATTTTAACCTCTATGTCTACTCCCGCTGGTAATTCAAGATGCATCAGTGAATCGATCGTCTTATCAGTAGGCTCAACAATATCAACCACTCTTTTGTGTACCTTAATTTCAAATGTTTCTTGGGAATTTTTATCTGTAAAGGGGGAACGGGGAACAGTAATTCTTGAACGTTTAGTAGGCAGGGGAATTGGACCAACAATCTTGGCACCTGTACGTAGGGCAGTATCAAGAAGCTGCTCACAGGTAGCATCTAAAACTCGATGATCGTATGATTTTAGTCTGACTCTTATTCTGCCTTTAGCCATTTTTTATTCCCCTGTCAAAGTACAATTATATACCTTATCCACTAAAAAAGGGCCTTGCGGCCCAATTTCTATCTAAAATCTTAAGCAATTATCTTAGTGATAACTCCTGCACCAACAGTTTTACCACCTTCTCTAATTGCAAAACGAAGCCCTTCTTCCATAGCAACTGGAGTAATGAGTTTTGCAGAAATTTTTACTGTGTCTCCAGGCATAGCCATCTCAACACCTTCTGGTAATATAACTTCACCTGTCACATCTGTAGTTCTGACATAAAATTGTGGTCTGTACCCTTTGAAAAATGGTGTGTGTCTTCCTCCCTCTTCTTTTGAAAGTACATAAATTTCTGCTTCAAACTCAGCATGTGGAGTTATTGAGCCGGGTTTGGCAAGAACCTGTCCACGCTCTACATCATCTTTTTCAATTCCTCTAAGTAAAACTCCTGCATTATCTCCAGCTTCACCTTGGTCTAATAATTTATGAAACATTTCAATTCCAGTAACAACGCTCTTTTTAGTTGGCCTGATTCCCACAATTTCGACCTCTTCGTTGACTTTGACTACACCTCTTTCAATTCTTCCTGTAACCACGGTTCCTCGACCTTTAATTGAGAAAACATCCTCAACAGCCATCAAAAATGGTTTATCTTTATCCCGGGTTGGAGTTGGGATCCATTCGTCAACAGCCTTCATCAACTCTTCAACAGATTTAACCGCTTCCGCATCACCTTCTAAAGCCTTCTTGGCGCTACCTCGGATAATTGGTGATTGAGGATCAAATTCATACTTTTTCAGCAGGTCTCTCACTTCTTCTTCAACCAAATCCAAAAGTTCTGGGTCATCAACCATATCTATTTTATTTAGATAAACTACAATTGCTGGTACTCCAACCTGTCTAGCCAGCAGCAAATGTTCTCTGGTTTGAGGCATTGGACCATCTGGAGCAGATACAACTAAAATGGCGCCATCTGTTTGAGCGGCGCCGGTAATCATGTTTTTAATATAATCAGCATGTCCTGGCATGTCGATGTGAGCATAATGCCTTTTTTCAGTCTCGTATTCTTGGTGGGAGATATTAATGGTAATTCCGCGGGCTTTTTCTTCAGGAGCTGCATCAATCTGGTCAACTGTTCTAACCTCAGCCATCCCCTTGTCAGCTAAAACTTTAGTGATAGCTGCTGTTAAGGTTGTTTTACCATGGTCAACGTGACCCATGGTACCAATATTGACGTGTGGTTTAGTTCTTTCAAATTTTCCAGCCATAGTTTAAAAAAGTTTTAGCTACCGAATTGTCCATCCCAAGCTAAAACTGTTCTATATTTTAAATTTAAATCAAGTAAAAAGCAAGCATTGCTTTTTAAGGCATTAAAATCCAGCTTTTCCAAAGCTGGTTGAATGAAAATATACAATAACTGCCTTAGAATTGCAATAGCTAAAATCTTTATTCTTTTTTATCACAATTTATGTTCTGGAAAAGTTTATTCAGGTTGATCAAGCAAATCCCTCTCCCATCTAACAATGCCTCCTGTAATATCGTTAAGATTAATTCGCCTAGCAATCAGAGGACGTGGATCTTCAATGAGATTAACCCCATTAGTGGCAGCTAACATCACTTTATTTGAAGTTGCTACTCTGAAAATAATCTCCCTAACTTCGCTACTAACAACCACAGTTCTACCAGTACTAATCCACTCAAAGGGATCATCTCTTGTACCACTATGAGGCAACAAAACTCGTTTACTCTCAGGTTGTTCAGATTCTATTTTATAAATAGCCACCTTAAAAGCTCCTTAAAACTAATGAGTAATTATAGACTATGGGATAGATATAATCAAGATTACTGTTGTTCAACTCTACCTGTGAAGCCTGAGGATGCAACAATTTTTTGGGCAATATTTTGTGGTACTGGCTCGTAATGAGAGGGCTCAATATAAGCTGAAGCTCTGCCTTGAGACATAGACCTAATAGTTGTGATATACCCTCCCAGTTCAGCCAGAGGCACCAAAGCATTGATTACAGAGTGATTACCTCTTTTTTCTGTTCCTAAAATCTGAGCTCTTTTAGCAGATAGATCTCCAATTAAATCTCCCATAAATTCCTCTGGAGTAGTCACCTCAATCTTCATGATTGGCTCAAGCAGGATCATATCTGCTCTTGAGGCAGCATCAGACAAACCTAAGGAGCCAGCAATCTTAAAAGCCATCTCAGAGGAATCAACATCATGGAAAGAACCATCATAAACAGCTACTTTGATATCTGTGACTGGGAAACCTGCCAAAATACCCGTATCTTCTTTTTCTAAAACTCCTTTTTCAATAGCTGGGATAAACTCCCGAGGAATTGCGCCTCCCACAATCTCAGATTCAAATTCTCTACCTTGACCTCTAGGGAGTGGTTCGATTCTAAGCAAACAGTGTCCGTATTGACCACGGCCACCAGTCTGGCGGATATATTTACCCTCACCTTGAGCAATTTTGGTAATAGTCTCCTTATATGCCACCTGTGGCTGACCTACATTAGCTTCAACTTTAAACTCTCTTTTCATTCGATCAACAATAATCTCAAGGTGTAACTCACCCATTCCAGAAATAATTGTCTGACCTGTTTCAGGATTAGACTTGACCCTAAAAGTTGGATCTTCTTCAGCTAGACGCTGCAGTGCATAGCCTAATTTTTCCTGGTCTGATTTAGTTTTAGGCTCAATTGCCAAGGAAATGACTGGTTCGGCAAAGGTGATAGATTCTAAAATAATTGGGGCTGTCTCATCACACAAAGTATCACCAGTTACACTATCTTTAAGACCAACTACCCCAACTATCTCTCCAGCAAAAGCTTCTTCAATTTCTTCCCGGTCATTGGCATGCATTAGTAAAACCCGACCAATTCTTTCTTTAACTTGCTTGGTTGAGTTATAAACATATGATCCGCTTTTTAAAGTTCCAGAATAAACCCTGACATAAGTTAGTCTGCCAACATGGGGATCAACCTGGATTTTAAAAGCCAGAGCTGCCAAGGGTGATTCTTTAACCTGGGAACGAGTTTCTTCATCGTCTGTTTTAGGATTTTTACCAGTAATTTGAGCAATGTCTTGGGGTGAGGGAAGATACTCAATCACTGCATCAAGCATCGGCTGAACACCCTTGTTTCTAAGAGATGAGCCTGCCATGACTGGAACAATTTTTTTAGCAATAATTGCTTTTCTTAAGGCCAACTTTAAGTCATTAATTTCAAGCTGCTCTCCGTTTAGGTACTTCTCAAGCAGTGTCTCATCAGTCGAGGCAATCTCCTCGATTAATTTCTCGCGGTACTCTTTTACTTGATCAACCATGTCTGAAGGAATCTCGTGCTCACTAAACTTGGCGCCGGTTTCATCACCTTCCCAAATTAAAGCTTTTTGAGTTAGCAGATCAACCACTCCTTTAAAATTATTTTCAGTCCCAATAGGTAAGTTGTAAGCAACAGCATTTGCTCCCAATCTATCTCTGGCTGACTGGATTGTGCCCAAAAAATCTGCTCCAACCACATCCATCTTATTAGCAAAAGCAATCAACGGGACTCCGTACTTATCAGCCTGTCTCCAAACAGTTTCTGTTTGGGACTGAACACCTGATGAGGCATCCAAAACTATCACTCCTCCATCTAAAACTCTTAGGGATCTTTCAACCTCAACAGTAAAATCAACGTGACCTGGGGTATCGATTAAGTTAATTCTGGCTTCCTGATCTTTAAAGGGTCCTTCTTTTGGAGTCCAAAATGTAGTAACGGCAGCGGAGACAATAGTGATCCCACGCTCTTTTTCCTGCTCCATCCAGTCAGTAGTGGTTGTTCCCTCGTCAATATCACCAATTTTGTAAGTCCTGCCGGTGTAATAAAGGATTCGTTCAGTAGTAGTAGTTTTTCCTGCATCAATATGGGCAATAATACCCATGTTTCTAATTCTATCTAGCGGGAAGTCTCTTTTAGTCTTTGTTGTAGCCACAATATTAATTATTTTCTAGTTTGCTAATGATTTTTTGTATCTCTGAGATTCTCACTCTTAAAGTTTCAGCTTCCTCTAAGGCCATCTTATAAGCTGCATTTTCTGATAAATCTCCCATTGCTGCTGCTTCGCCTTTTTGCTGCATAACAACCTGAAGCTGTGTCTCAAGCTCACCAAGTTTCTTATTCCAAACAGCAATTTTTTCTTTCTTTATATTATCCATGAATCAAAAAAAATACCTCCTCTCAAAAAGGAGGTTTCTAAATGCAAATATTAACTATTTTAATCTCAAAAGTCAACTTCATCTATGTTAAAATTACAACTTTATATGCAGAGAGAAATAGTTGGCAGAGGTATTGAGCATATTGTTTGGCGAGATCCTTCTGATCCAAATTATGTCTATAAAAAACCAACCTTAACTCAGCACATATTTCTAATCTTGGCCGGGGTAGATGCAAATGCTATTGTAGATGAGATTGAATACTCGAAGGGTTTAGTTAGAAATACTGGTTTAGTTATTCCTGAAACTACTGTAGTGATTGAAAGGAATCGTTTTGATTACCGAATCAGACAGAGATTTATCGAGAAAGATAGCCATACCCCAGATTTAGCTTTATTCTTGAGAGAGCAAGGAACACCTTTCTTTGTTGATAAATATCTTTTAAAGCCCCAAAACTTTATTTGGAATCAAGGTGTTTTGTACTGGGTAGATCCAACTAGGGGATTCTATCGGATTCTAACAAATCGGGCCCATATTCCTTGGGAAAAACAAATTCAAATCATGGCCAGATTGATAAGAATTAGCCTATAATCAATCTACCGAAGACTGACTAAACTTAGCACTATTTATTGCTATCGCAATTTTTTGTGCAACCTATAGGGTAAGATTAAACTTATATGAGAAGGTTTCTTTCTCTCAACCATATTACCACCTAAAGTGGGAAAATGCCTTATTTGCTTCTGCCATGCGAAGAGTATCCTCTTTCTTCTTAATGGCAACTCCTGCATTATTTGCAGCGTCCATCAACTCTTGAGCTAGTTTCTCGGAAAAAGAGTGAAACTCTCTATTAGATCTGGACCTGGCAGCAGCAATTAACCATCTGATAGCTAAAGCCTCTCTTCTGTCTCCTCTAACCTCAACAGGAACCTGGTAGGAAGCTCCTCCAACTCTTCTTGGCCTAACCTCCATTTTTGGAGCGACATTGGCAATAGCTGTTTCAAAAATAGATAGAGGATTTTTACCCTGTTTCTCTATTCCAGCCAGAGCTTCATAAACCAGCTTTTGGGCAATACCCTTTTTACCATCCTCCATAACTTTATTGATAAACCTGGCTACTAACCTAGAGTTATAGATTGGATCTGGGAGTAGTTTTCTCTTGGGTACCCGACCTGACCGCATGAATTATGTTCCTCCTTCTGGTGCAGGAGTTGGGGCTGCTGGGGCAGCAGTTCTAGGCGCTGGACCACCAGACTTTTTGCTACCATACTTGCTTCTAGAACTTTTTCTACCAGACACACCTGTCAAATCAAGCTTACCCCGAACCAGGTGGTATTTAACTCCTGGTAAATCCCTGACTCTGCCGCCTCTAACTAAAACAATTCCATGCTCAGCCAGATCATGACCAATTCCCTGAATGTAGGCTGTGACTTCAGTTCTATTGGAGAGTCTAACTCTAGCTACTTTTCTTAAAGCTGAATTTGGTTTTTTAGGAGTCATTGTTCGAACCAAAGTAACTACCCCTCTTTTTTGAGGGTTAGTATTGACAACATATCTCCTGTCTTTGGCGTTATAAGAGCGACGCAAAGCTGTAGCTTTAACTTTCTTAGCTACGCTTTTTCTGCCTTTTCTAACTAACTGATTTATAGTTGGCATAAATTTATTTATGACTACTAGAGCTTTAGCTCATTGTAGGCACAAAATTCCTTTCTGGAAACAAGTAAAAAGTTCAGAGAGATCTTAAACCCGCTAACCTGTTTCCTTCACCCCGATTAAATCGGGATTACTCAAGTTTAGCCCGTTCGGGACTGGTTGGTATGAGTCGGCCAATAATAACATTTTCTTTAAGCCCAAGCAAGTTGTCTTTTTTGCCAACTGAGGCTGCATCAGCCAAAACAGTGGTAGTTTCCTGAAATGAAGCAGCAGATAAGAAGCTCTCTGTTTGCAAGGAGGCTCTGGTAATTCCCAAAATAATAACCCCAGCAGTTGAGGGTTCTCCACCTTCTGCCAAAACCCTAGTATTTTCTTCCTCAAACCTGTTTCTATCAACTATCTCTCCAGGAAGTAAAACTGTATCACCTTGAGACTCAATTCTTACCTTATCAGACATCTTTCTAACAATCACCTCAAAGTGTTTCTCATTTAGCTGAACACCTTGTGACTCATAAACTTTTCTGGCCTCCTCAACAATATATCTTTGAGCCTCTTGTAAACCTTTAATCCTCAGGACTTCAGTAATATCTAAGTGACCTGAGGCTAGGGGTGAGCCAGCTGAAATTAGATCACCATCTTCAACCAAAATATCAGAGGTGGCAGAGATGAGATACTCTCTTTCTTCGTGTGGTTTGGAAACAGTCCTGACTCTGATAACCCTTCCCTGATCAGTTTCTGAGACAGTTACCTTTCCAGCAATTTCTGAGATGGGTGAGACTATTTTGGGAGTTCGAGCCTCAAATAACTCTTCAACACGAGGCAGACCTTGAGTAATATCCACACCAACGACTCCTCCAGAATGGAAAGTCCTCATCGAAAGCTGGGTACCTGGCTCACCAATAGCCTGAGCAGCAATAACTCCAACTGGTGTACCTATTGCGACTGGTTTTCGGTTGGACAGATCCAAACCATAACAGCTGGAGCAGATTCCGAACTTAGCATTACAAGTTAAGGGTGAGGTAATAGCCACTTCTTTAATGCCACTTTTGACTATCGCCTGAGCTTCTGTTTCCTCAATAAAACCACCTTGGCCAACAATCACTTTTCTACTCTTAGGATCAACAACTTTATTAACAACTTTTCTGCCTAAAAATCTGGATAGGTTGGAATTAAAGTTGTCAGCAATTATAGGTAAGATTAAACCCGAGGTTCCACCACAATCCTCTAATCTGATGATGACATCGTGTGAAACATCAACCAGTCTTCTGGTTAAATAGCCAGCATCGGCTGTTCTTAAAGATTTATCAGCCACACCTTTCCTAGCACCACGGCAAGAGGTGAAGTACTCAAATACGCCTAAACCTTCCCGGTAGTTTGATTTAGTTGGTAGTTCAACGATCTTCCCAGTTGGATCAACTGAGAAACCTCTCATTCCAGCTGTTTGGGCAATCTGTGCGGTAGTGGCTCTAGCACCACCTGAGTTAATAATGATTTGAATTGGGCTATCTGGCTCAATTGATGAGATAGTTTTTTTAACAATCTCATCACCCACTCTGGTCCAAACTTCCTGAGCTAAGGCTCTTCTTTCCTCATTAGTAATCAGACCCCTCTTAAGATTTTCCTCAATACCAGCTATCTCTTTATCACCATGCTCAATTAGTTTGGCTTTTTCCTCAATCATTCTGTTATCAGGGATAGATAAGGATAAGCCTGAAATTGTGGCTCCCCAGAAACCAAAATCTTTAATGCTGTCAATTAACTCCTCAACTTTTTCCCTCTCAAATTTTTTAAAAGCATCCATCACAATTCTCCTAATTGTGACTGAGTTCATAGTTTCGTTAATAAAACGTAGCTCCTGGGGCAAGGCTTCATTAAAGAGGATTCGACCAACTGTAGTCTCAATCATCTCGTCGTTAATCTTAGCTTTCATTAGTCTTCTCAGCTCAAGCTTACCAGTTTGGTAGGCTAGAATTGCCTCTTCTTTGTAGAAAACTTTATCCAGCGCTTCTAATTTTTGATCGATTGAGGTGACATAGTAAGAACCCAAAGCCATCTCTCGGTTGGGCACATTGATTGGTGAAGAGTCAGAGGGTTTTAAGATATTTTCTTTGGCCATCATTAAACTAATAGCCTCTTGCATCGCTTTTTGGGAAAGTGGTACATGAACAGCCATCTGGTCTCCATCAAAGTCAGCATTAAAACCTGCACAAATACAGGGATGAATTTGGATAGCATTGCCATCTATTAAAATGGGAAAGAAAGCTTGAATTCCCAATCTGTGTAGTGTCGGAGCCCGGTTGATCAAAACCGGGTGATTCTCAATCACCTCTTCTAAGATATCCCAAACCTCAGGTGGTCTAAACTCCAAAACATTTTTAGCGCCCTTAACATTTGAGGATAAACCTCTGGAAATTAACTCTCTTAAGATAAAGGGTTTAAACATCTCCAGAGCCATCTCTTTAGGCAAACCAACCTGGTGAAGCTTAAGTTTAGGACCAACAATAATAACTGAGCGACCTGAGTAATCAACTCTTTTACCCAAAAGATTTTGTCTGAATCTACCCTGTTTTCCTCTTAACATATCAGATAAGGATCTAAGTTGGTGACTACCAACGGTTCTGCGGGCAGTTCTGGTATTTGAATCAATCAAAGAGTCAACTGCCTCTTGAAGCATTCTCTTTTCATTTCTTAAGATTATCTCTGGAGCACCTAACTCAATTAACCTCTTAAGACGGTTATTTCGATTGATAACCCTTCTGTATAAATCATTTAAGTCAGAGGTTGCAAATCTACCTCCAGGAAGCTGGACCATTGGTCTAAGATCAGGTGGCAGAACTGGTAAAACAGTCATAATCATCCAAGCAGGATTGATCTTTGACTGTCTCATCCCCTCAACCAGTCTTAATCTTTTGGTAGCTTTAATATGTCGCTGACCGCTAGTTTTGGAAACCTCAACTCTTAAATCTGCAGCCAGTTTATCAAGATCAATCTTTTGTAAAACCTCAAGTAAAGCCTCTGCTCCCATGCCGACTTTAACAAAGTCAACAACCTGATATTCTTCTAACTTATAGAACTCATCCTCAGAAAGAAGTCTTAAGGGGACAATATTTTTAACCAGATCTGAAACTGTTTTATAGATCTCCTCAAGTTGAGATAGCTCAACCTGATTAGCTTCTCTTAGCTTAGCAATCTCCTGCCTGTGTTGTAGCTCCAAATCCTGAGCAGCCAGTTCTAGTTTCTCATCGGGCTCCTTTTTGCTACCTGACTTTAGTTTCTTCTTCAGCTCAGTTAGTTTTTCTTTTAACTCTTTCTCTTTCTCTGAAACAGCTTTGTCTAAGCTTGCCTGCGAATCTTTTTTCTTCTGTTCTAACTGTTTATTTAGCTTATCTAAAGCTGCACTCTTTTTCTCAGGATCAATCTCTATAACAAGATAAGAGGCAAAGTAGATAACAGCCTCCAGATTTTTCATTGTTAGATCCAAAACTAGAGATAGCTTGGAAGGAGCTCCTTTAACAAACCAAATATGAGCAACAGGTGAAGCCAGGGAAATATGACCCATTCTCTCTCTTCTAACCTTAGATTGGGTAACCTCAACTCCACATTTATCACAGATTACTCCACGGTAACGGATTCTTTTATATTTACCACAGTAACACTCATAGTCCTTAGTTGGACCAAAAATATTTTCTGAAAAAAGACCATCTTTTTCTGCCTTTAAGGTGCGATAATTAATTGTCTCAGGCTTGGTAACCTCGCCAAAAGACCATCCTCTAATAACCTCAGGTGAGGCAATCGAGACTCTTAAAGCTTCAAAATCTAGTAAATCATTCATCTTTTATTTTTCTTTACTTTCTTCTTCAGGCTGTTCACCAAGGTCAACTATTTCCATTGGCCCTGACTGCGAAGTTAGTTCACTATTTAAACCAACATCTTTCATCTCTAAAGCCTCTTTAAATTCCTCTACCTCTTTTTTATCTGTTGATTCCTCTTCTCCCTCTGCCTGATTATCACTTGTGTCTGAGGCTTGGGGAACAGCTGGGGCGGACACCATCTGAACACCTAAAGGTTCAACATGAATAGAGAGTGATTGAAGTTCTTTACCTAAAACTTTAAAGCTTTCTGGAATTAAAGCCTGCGGAATTTCTGTTCCTTTAACAATTGCCTCAAATGCTTTAGCCCGACCCACAACATCATCTGATTTAATAGTTAGCATCTCCTGTAAGATATTAGCCGCCCCATAAGCCTCAAGTGCCCAAACTTCCATCTCTCCCAATCTTTGTCCACCCATCTGGGCTTTTCCGCCCAGAGGCTGTTGAGTCACTAAAGAGTAAGGTCCAGTGCTTCTGGCGTGGGTTTTGTCCTCAACCATGTGGATAAGTTTTAGAAAATAGGCAATTCCTACTACAACATCCTGATCAAAATACTCACCAGTTCGGCCATCAGTCAGTCTAGATTTGCCTGAGACTGGCAAGCCGGCTTTTTTGATCTCACCAAAGAGAATATCTTCAGGAATCTTTTCAAAAACAGGCGCAGCGACCTTATAACCTAATTTTCTGGCTGCAAAACCTAAATGAGCCTCAAGCAGTTGACCCAGATTCATACGGGATAAAACTGTGACTGAGGAGATAATAATATCAACTGGTGTCCCATCTTCAAGATGGGGCATATCTTGGGTGGGGACAATCTTGGAGATAACTCCTTTATTACCATGTCTTCCAGCCAATTTATCACCAGCTGTCACTTTACGAAGCTGGGCAACTTTAATTTTAATTCTTTGTAAAACTCCTGCTCCCAAATCATCTCCAGCCTCACGGGATAAAATTTCAATTCCAATAATAGTGCCTCTTTCACCATGAGGCATTCTCAAAGAGGTATCCCGGACCTCTTTAGCCTTTTCTCCAAAGATAGCCCGCAGCAATCTCTCCTCAGCAGTTAACTCTGTTTCACCCTTAGGTTGAACTTTTCCAACTAAGATATCTCCCGGACCTACCTCAGCACCAATCCTAACGATACCGCTTTCATCCAGATTAGCCAAATTCTCTTCTGAAACATTTGGGATATCAGCAGTCACCTCATCAGGCCCTAGTTTAGTCTCAACTACATCAGTTGAGTACTCCTCAATATGAATTGAGGTTAGGATATCTTGTTTGACTAATTTGTCTGAAATAACAATCGCATCCTCGTAGCCCAGCCCATCATAGCTCATATAGGCAATTAACAGGTTTTGACCAAGAGCTAACTCTCCTTTTTGGGTAGAAGTTCCCTCAACAATTAAATCTCCCTCTTGAATCTTTTGGCCTAAGCTAACTGCTGGTTTTTGGGAGTAACAGGTCATCGAAGGAGAGTTGACAAATTTTTGGATTTTGAATTCTTGCTCGAGACCTTTTTTGCCAGACAA
This sequence comes from uncultured Gammaproteobacteria bacterium, assembly GCA_964405655.1. Lineage (GTDB taxonomy): Bacteria > Patescibacteriota > Microgenomatia > Daviesbacterales > UBA10151 > CAYOOO01. The sequence continues at coordinate 41,031 of CAYOOO010000008.1, forward strand.
AACTATTTTTTCTCCATCAATATAGGTAATTGTTCCATCAAAAGGCGCTCTGACTGTTCGTCCCATATTATCGGCAATAATCTCCTCCATGCCTGTTCCAATGATTGGAGACTCAGGCAAAAGTAGTGGGACTGCCTGACACTGCATGTGAGTACCCATTAAAGCCCTATTTGCATCATCATGGGCCAAAAAGGGAATTAAGGAAGCTGAGGTTCCAACTATTTGCTGGGGAGAAACATCAATAAATCTGACTTGCTTACTATCTGCCTCAAAGAAGCTGCCTCCGAATCTGACCGGAACTCTTTTTGGCACTATAAAACCTTTATTATCAATCTCAACTGTGGCCTCAGTAATATAATGATCTTCCTCATCATCAGCGGTCATATAAACTATCTCATTGGTCACTTTGGGCTTGCCGCCTCCTAAGACAACTTTTTTGTAGGGAGTCTCCAAAAAGCCATATTCATTAATCCTGGCATAAAGAGCCAGGTAGGTAACAAGACCAATATTTTGTCCTTCAGGTGAGCGAATCGGGTCAATCCTGCCATATTGGGAGTGATTAATATCCCGAATTGAGAAGCTGGCTCGGTCTCTTGAGATACCTCCAGCTCCTGTGACAGATAGCCTTCTTAAGTGATCAACTTCAGATAGAGGGTTCGTTTGATCTAGAATCTGGGACAGCTGGGATGATCGGAAAAACTCATTGATAGCTGCAATGACTGGACGGGCATTAACCAAACCAGCAGCAGTAATTTCTTGATCAATTGCCAAAAGACTCATTCTTTCCTTGATAACTCTTTCCAGTCTTTGCAAGCCAACCCAAAATGCGTTTTGAGCAACCAGTTCTCCCACCATCCTAACCCGACGATTGGCTAAATGGTCAATATCATCAATCTTACCGTTACCATTACTCAACCCAATCAAATATTTAAGGGTGGCAATAATATCTTCTTTAGTTAAAACCCAATTCTCGGGAGAATTGGGAATATCAAGACCTAGCCTTTTATTGATCTTATACCTACCGACTTTGGTTAAGTTATAGCGTCGGGAGTTGAAAAACATATTATTAAGCAAAGACTTGGCAGTTTCCAAAACTACTGGGTCACCCGGGCGCATCTTTCTAAAAATCTCAAGTAGCGCCTCATTTTGATCTTTTGTTAAGTCTTTATTGAGGGTAGATTCGATATAGTGATGATCTACATTTGTATCTACTTCTTTAAAAGCCTCAATGATCTCTTCTTCGCTAAAACCTAAAGCCCGAAGTAGGGTAGTGGCAGCAAATTTTCTTCTTCTGTCAATTTTGACAGTGATCACATCAGATCGGGAAACTGAAAATTCCAGCCAGGAACCGTGTTGGGGCCTTAGCTCTGCTCCATATAATCTGCGGCCAGTGATTGGATCATCTGCGGCGGAAAAAAAAACGCCCGGTGACCGGACGATTTGGTTAACGATGACCCTCTCGACACCGTTAATAATAAAGGTGCCTTTCTCGGTCATTTGAGGAACGTCTCCGAGGAAGGCTTCTTGTTTATATTGTTTGGAAGTTTGAAGGTGAGTTAAGGTAACTTTAACTCTTAAGGGCGCATCATAGGATAAACCTTTGATAATACATTGGGCCGGAGTAAAACGGGATTTTCCAAAGAAGTATTCACCAAATTCCAGTTGCCAGTTTTTACCAGTAAAATCAACCACCGGTGAGATTTCATTAATCAGTTCGCCAATTGAGACTGTCAAAAATTTAGAGTAAGACTCTTTTTGAAGCTTAGTCAAGTCATTTTTTTTAAGCTCCAAATAAGACTGTTTCTTACCCCAATAGACTCTGCCGCTAGTGTTATTACCCAAAGTCCCCTGCATAAGTAGATGACTAATCTCAGATACCAAAAAAAGTAAGCATACACCCCTGGTATGCCTACCATTGATATTAAAGACTAATTGAATCTATTTATAACACACTCTATCAAGATCTGTCAATCCTTAAGATTAAATCATCAATCTAACCACTTCTTTTTGAGTTTGGCAAACTGGTTATCTAAAATTGACTGTCTGATTCTATCGACCAAATTTAAAACAAGGTAAACATTGTGGATTGAGGCTAGTCTATGATACAAAAGCTCAGATGAGATATAAAGATGCCTCAAGTATGCCCTGGAGAAGTTTTGGCAGGCGTAACAAAGACAACCTGGATCAATTGGTTTTTTATCTGTTGCAAACTGGGCTCTTTGAATAGATAGGGTAAATTTGTTTCCTAGTCTCCCACCATTTTCAGGACTGATATATAGAGAGCCATTCCTGGCCCGTCTGGTTGGAGCCACACAATCAAACATATCTACTCCTCTTTCAATACACAAAAACAGATCTACTATCTCACCAATTCCCAAAGCATGTCTTGGCCAATTCTCAGGCAAAAGGGGAGTAATCCATTCCATTGTCCGATCAATTGAGGTTGAATTTGCCCAATTCAATTTCTCATCGCCCCAATACTCAGAAGTGCCAAATGATCCACCAATTGAGACTCCATCATATGATTGTTTGGCGATCCATTTAGCCTCATTTTGACGAATCTCTTGATCATCAACCCCTTGCAAAATCCCAAAAATCTGAGCCTTGGGATTAATCCCCCTTTTGAGATTTTTAATGAAATATTGATAAGATCTTTGCTCCCATCGATGAGTTCTCTCTAGAGATTGTCCGACGTAGGTTTTATCATGAAGAGGGGATAAGAGTTCATCTAAAACCAAAACTATATCAGAACCCAAATCAAGCTGGACTTGGATAGACTTTTCTGGAGTTAGTAGGTGTTTGCTCCCATCTATATGAGACTTAAACTCTACTCCTGCCTCAGTTATCTTTGACAAAACTGTTCGGCTATCCCCTTCATTAACAGCAAGCTTTGGTTTTTTATTTAAAACTTCGACCGTGACTCGTCTAATAATTTTTTTATCTTTTTCCCGATAGACTTTTGGGCCAACTTTTTTGACCCCATGAGAGATGGCTGCGCCTAAGGAGAAGACTTGAAACCCGCCTGAGTCAGTTAGAATTGGTCTATCCCAATTCATAAACTTATGAAGCCCGCCCATTTTTTTAATCACTTTCGATCCAGGTCTAAGATAAAGATGATAAGTATTCCCTAAAATAACTTGAGCACCAGCCTCTTTTAAATCATCTGGAGATAAGGCCTTAACAGAGCCTTGGGTACCAATTGGCATGAATACTGGAGTCTTAACTTCCCCATGAGCAGTCTTTAACACCCCAGCCCGAGCATTTTTATCTTTTCCTAAAACTTTAAAACTAGAAGACATAGGTGAATATTTTATTGCTTAACTCTAAAAACTTCAAACATCGAAGTTGTTATAATTGCTGTTAATGAAGATTGATGCAAATAAATATAGGTCAATTATTTCTGATTACGATGGGACACTTGTTGGTTCTGATTTCCTAATATCAGAGAGTACTAAATTAGCAATTGATAAATGGCGAAGTTCTGGAAAGTTTTTTTCAATAGCAACTGCCAAAGCATTTAACGGAGTAATCGAAAAAGCTTGTGATTTTTTAGACTTAACTGACCCTGTTATTACTCATAACGGAGCTCAAATTATTAACCCAAAAACTAAAGAGATCATTAATGCAGAGTATATACCTAATAATGAAGTCCTAAAAATAATTGATATACTTTCTAAAACTGGATATTTATATGAGGTACAAACTAAAGATGAAGCTTATGCATCAAGTAATAATTTACAAAAGCTGCAAACTCATAAAAAATACGAAATTATCTCAAGCTTAAAAATAAATAAAATTTTTAAGGTCCGTCTGGTAACTACACTGAATGATCAACCGAAAGTAGAACAGTTTGTTAAAAAACTAAAAATAGAGTTTGATAATCTCCAAATAATACCAGGCGATACTCCCTATTCTAAAGGTTTTGATATAACCTCTGAGAAGGCTACTAAACACTTAGCTGTTTTATTGCTTGCAGAGTTTTTAGGAATTCAGCCAAAGGAAATTATAGGAATTGGGGATAGCTTAAATGATTACCCTCTTTTAACTGCTTGTGGGTTTAAAGTGGCTATGAAAAATGCGCCCAAAGAGATTTTAGAAATCGCTGATTATACTATTGAAGATTATAGAAACGATGGCGTAGCAAAATTTATTAATATAGTTCTAAGGAGCTAAGGATTCATCGTCTAAAGCTCTAAATATTCTTTTAAGGAAGACTTATATTCTGCTTGAAAGGCTTTGTCTACTTTAGCAATGGGATCGGATCCCAAAAACTTTAATAGATCATCTAGCTTTTGCTTTCTTTCTCCTTTATCCTCAATATCTTTAAGTTCTAGAATCTTCTCTTCTACCTCAAAGTATCTTAGTTTGTCTTGTAAGGGTAGCTGCCAAAAGAGAAGAAATCCTCTATCTGGAAAATCTATACCTAATATTCTATAACAAGCTTGTAGAATATCTTTTTCTAATTCCTGTCTTATTTCTTCTATATTATTTTTTACCTCTTCTAGCTTTTCTAATTCAAAAGGTTCACTACCTATTTCAAAATACATTTTGGTCTTTGGTTCTGTTCCCGAGGGCCTGATTGTAACTTTTATAGAAATAGTTCCAGTAACTGGCTCTAAGTAAAAAACTAAAACATTTTTAGAAGCATGGTCTGTTTCAGAAAGTATTGGTTTTCTATTCAAATAATCCTCAAATTTTTGAACACTAAATCTACCAAAAGACTTTGGGGGATTATTCCTTAGAGTTTCTTGTATTTTATCTATCTGGCCCTTACCCTCGGCACCTGGTAAACGAATCTCCGTTAAATAATTTCTAAAATAACCATACTTAGCATAAACTTCATTTAGATAGTCAATCAAGGTTTTGTCTTTCTTTTTCAATTCGGCGGCTAGTTCAGAGAATAAAACTGCTGCCGGAGCAGAATCCTTGTCTCTAGCATAGCTACCAGCTAAATAACCATGTGACTCTTCACAACTAAAAAGTACATTATCTATTTTTCCCTCTTTTTCTAACCTGTTCATTTCTGCTCCTACATATTTATAGCCCACTAATAGATCTCCTATTACTTCTGTATTGTTATGCTTAGCAATTTCATCAATTAAATTAGTTGTCACTACAGTCTTAATAACTATTCCTAAGTTATCTCTGGTGGGCTTTCTTCTTTCTAATACATAATTAGTTAGGATAGCAGCTATCTGGTTACCGTTTAGAAATGTCCATTGCCCCTGATGATTAATCATTGCACCAAATCTATCAGAATCAGGATCACTGCTTAATAGTAGATCCGCATTTACTTCCTTTGCATATATTAAAGGGGTCTCGAAAGATTGCTCTACTTCTGGGTTGGGGATATTAAAAGTTACATTTTCAAACTTACCAGAGGGGTTAGAAGTCTTAGGATCCTTCTCTACTGAAAATCCCAATGTCTCTAACGCTTTGTAGACATTTTGTAAACCAGTTCCATGCAAAGGCGTATAAACAATTTTTATATCCCTCTCTGAAGATAAAGACGTTTTAGAGACAGCTTCCAAATATTTTTTATCAACCTCTTCGCCTATCATTTCTATTAATCCCTGAGATTTAGCTTCCTCAAAGTCTAGTTCTTCTATTTTTGAAACATGTTCAACCACTTCATTAACTAAATGCTCATCATCAGGAGGGATTAGTTGTCCACCGAACTCGTCAAAAACTTTTTGACCATTATGCTCAGGTGGATTATGGGAGGCTGAGAAAACATTTCCCCCTACACAATTCAAATGTCTAATAGTGAAAGAGAGTTCAGGGGTAGTTCTTATATCTTCAAATAGATAAACCTTGATTCCATTACCTGAGTAAACTTGTGCTGCTTGCTCTGCTAAATCCCTGCACTTTAAATTTTTGACTGGATTAGACAAACTATCGCTTAAATATTTATTCCCAAAAAACTCTCTAACATCATACGCCAATGCTATTCCCCTTTTTTTGGCATCTTCCCCGTAGTGCTTTAAGAGATACTGAGCATGACCTTGGCAGGCAGCCTTAACAGTATAAGGATTGATCCTATTGGGCCCTACTCCAACCTCTCCTCTCCTACCCCCTGTTCCAAAAGGAATTACTTGATAGAAAGAATCTAAAAGATAATCCCAATATTTATTCTCGATTAAGTGTTCTATTTGAGGGTGGTATTCACTGAATCGTTCATCATTTAACCACTGCTCGAGTAATTCCAGAACTTGGTTTTGGTATTTCTCGCTAACGCTTAAGGTTTTGAAACCATTTTTTGAGTCCGTGAGTAATTTAGAAGCATTAATCATTAAACTACTTAGAAGCCTTTATTGATTTTAACACATGGTTTAAAACTTGCTCAGGAGTGAGATTTGTAGTATCAATGACCAGGTCAAACAGTTTTGGATCCAAATGATTCTTAACTCCATATAACCTGGCAAATTTTTCAGAATAGCTTTCTGAGCGCTTTTTAGCATGGCGCTTGGCCTCCTCAATAGTAATCCCATCCCTTCTACTTGCCCGATCCATCTTAACTTTCTCATCAGTTACGCAAAGGATCCTAAATACATCCTGAAAGTCTTTAGCTAACCAACCAGCCAAATGAGATTCAAAGATAATATTTTTTTCATCCTGCATCTTCTTTTGATAACCCATATCAATCTTTCGATCAAGCTCTTCTGGAATTCTTTCTGATTGGTCAAGTGGGATATGATTTTCCTGGTGCCAATGCCTGAAGAACTCGCCAGCGTGCAGATGCTTCCAGCCTAAAATATTTGCCAGATTTTTAGCTAGGGTAGTTTTACCAGTCCCAATATCTCCAGAGACAGTAATATTTTTTATTTTAGGGTTAACTTGAAAGTTCATGATCTAACATTTTAGGCTGCACTGATATTTTGATCAGTACAGCCACAAAGATCTAACTAAATTGGAGTTATTTTAAATCAAATTGCTGCTTTCTACAACATTAGTATCAATTCCCATTTTCTTTAACTCTTTAATAAACTCACTCTTTCTATCAGATTGACAAGCTCTGCAAAAATCTTTATTACAAAAAGAAACCTCAGAAACAGATAAAATTTTGATGATCTTTTGCTTTAAAATACTCTCAAACTTAGCCACCTCACTAAGATCAAATTCCTCATAAAAGCTATTATCCAGTGGATCCTGCCAAAATCTAACTACAAATCTAGCCTTGGAAAAGCCTAATTTGGCTAACTTATCAAGACAAAGTAAAACATAGACTTTTGGCATTAAATCCATATCCATATTATCTTTACCTTTTTCAATATCCTCCCTAAATTTATAATCTACCACCTCGGCAGTTCCATCATCGCCTGCCTCAATTGCATCTGGTCCTCCCCAAATTTTCCAAACACCCTCATCTGATTTAATTACCCATTCACAAAAACCGACTTCAGCAATGGCTGGTTTGATCCTTCTTCCCAATGTTTCATAGTAAGCTGTAAAAATTTCATAGGCCTTTTGACAGAGATCATCGTTTAAAAATTTTTCTATTCCTGAATAAAAAGAAGGTCTTTTTTGATATTTCACCTTATCAATCATCTGTTTACAAGAAGCAGTAATTAAATTTTTTATATATTGGAGAGGTTGATTATAGGAGCGGGTTTTATGAAATAGTTTGATTGTCTCATCCAAAAGGGACCCTAAGGCCATATTATAGTTACCTTCCTCTATTTCATATTTTTTTTCTAAATGGTGAGTGACAAAAAATCTAAACGGACAAAACTCAAAGGTATGAAAATCTGTTAGAGAGTAACAATTTATTCTAGGGATCCCATCATTATATGGCATGTGATTAAATTACTCTCTTTAAAGCTACTTGTAAAGAAAATTGCGTGTATTTTATTATGTTATATTTAGAGAATGCGGAGACTTCTCCTGCCCTTTTTTTTAGTTCTGTTTTTTTTAGTCATAAGTTTTACATTATTAATTCATACCTCCTTTGCCAGAATTACACCTGAAGATATAGTCAACCAGCAAAGAGAAGACTATCAATCCAAAGTGAATAAGTATTCTCAGTCAAATAGAAAAAAATTGGAGGATTTATCAGCTAAAATTGCCAGTCTTAATAAAAAAGCTACTGATCAGTATACCCAAGTTATGGACAATCAGGCTCTTATTTTAGACGAGTACCAGAAAAGACTTGGTGGAGGTTCTAATCAAGCAACTGAAAATGCCAGGTATTGGCTGACGTTTGCTCATGAGGCTGTGGCTTACCAAGCAGCCAAAATTTATATTTTTAGTCTGACAAATGAAACGAATCTAAAGGGTGATGCCAACTTATTAATCTCCCAACTTCAATCTGATATAAGTACTTTAAGAGGAAAAGTCATCAAGTCTCAAAATATCATAAGGAACCTTCTGCTCTCGTCTACCAATGGCGGACGTTAAATCGCTATATGAATATAAAAAGTTTGACTTTATTAATAGCCGTTTCTATCTTAATAGGTTTTCTAATCTTTAAACTAACTGGTAACAAATTTAGCCAGGTGGAACAAATTGTCACCAAAAAAATCATCAGGAACCAAATCTCAATTCCCTCCCCTTCTCCTACTTTAAAACCGCTTGAACAAAATTCAAACCTTGATGAGGAAATAAATAAACTATCCCCCGCTGATTTTTCAGAAGATTTTGCAGATTTAAGAAAACAGGTCTCTAATTTTTAGTCCCAACCTAAGCTTTTGATAGCTTCCTCCGAATAAAACTTGACTGCCTTAGATAAATTATATCTTTGACTGGCTAGCTCAGTTAGATCTACCCATCTAAGATCATTATGCTCAGTTTCAGCTCTTTTAATCTGATCAGTTTTGGATCTTATCAAATAGGTCAGGCCGATGTGCTGATGAGTATCGCTAATTTTATGAATATCTAAATAAGTTGGGGCAATTAAGAATTTTGTCCCATCTGAATTAATATCTGGTTTATTACCCTCTACTTCTAAATCTTCTTTTCTTATTCCTGTCTCTTCTTCTACTTCTCGAAACAAAGCCTGGATTGGATCTTCAGTAAGTTCAATATGTCCCCCAACTGGTAACCACCTCTTAAGCTTAATATGATCTACTAGTAAAACACTTCTTTTATAAACTATAAAAGCGGCAACTGTAAAATCTATTGCTTGATGAATATGGGCCATTTTTTATTTTGGATTAACTGCCCTTAAAATCTCTTTACCATTATATAGATAAAATCTTTGAACTATTTCTTCATCCTTGGCAGGCAGTACCCAAGGACTACCAATAAAAAGAATATCTTTTTTATCTTTATCCACTGTCCAATCTATTCTTCGATAATCAAAGTTTTGATACCTTATCCCATATTTTCCATCTTGTAATCTTACTGGGCTATTTTGATAAGTATAGGGATCAATCTGTCCATAAAACAATAAATAGATATACGGAGTAACAATTGTATAGGGTCCAAGAGTACCGTAACGGGAATCTAGAATAACTTCCTTATATTTATCATGATTATCAAGAGCATATAAAACTGCCTCTTTCCATCCATCCATATAAAACTCTGAATTGGTTACTTGATATTGAATAAAGTAAAGATCGCTCATATAACTGACACTAAAGATTACAACTGTACTAAGCCCAACTAGTAAAATTCTTTTTTGCCAAAAGTTTTTTTTAATTTTTCCTAATGTATAGTAGAAGCCTGAACCAACTATCAGCTCAAGTGAGGGAATTAAGGTGAGGGATCTAAAGTGATGCTTGGCATTGTTTGCCAATGATGCAGCCAGTGGACCAATCAACAACCATACAACCAAAAGGATCTTTTCCTCTTTTTTAAAGATAAGTTTCTTAACCCAAATAACATAAAGACCTATCAAAAAAAATGGTAGTTCAAAAAGATAAAGAAAACCTATATCAGGTGCATTAGGTAGCGTATAACCCATACCGTTGACAAACAACAGATTAAAATCAAAATAATCTAGATATCTCTTTGACCAAAAATTAAAGGTCAGAAAAAAGTTATTATCAAAGATTTTTTGGGCTAAATTTAAATTTTCATTTTGTTGATGGAGTTGTCCGCTTATATCTATATCCTTTGTTAAAAATGTCATATCTACTCTGGTACGTCCTTGGGGAGTTGAGATTATAAAAAGAAACGGAATAATAACAACTAAACCAACTAGACTGGCAAAAATTAATTCCCTTTTCCTTTTTAACAATTGTTTTCTATAGATTAAAAATAGGCTTATTAGCAAAAGCGGGGTAAAAACTTTTTGTGCATGGTAGGCATAAAATGTTAAACCAAAAACAACGGCTGATAACCAAAATATTTTTTTGTTGGCTTTTAAGGCAATAAAAAATAGTAGAGTACCAAGTAAAACTAAAAATAACCCAAGAGTTACATCATGAGACAGGCGGGAGGGTTTAAGATGCCAGGGTGAAATCGCTAAAGAAAAAGATGCCACTAAAGCAATTAGATTGTTATTTGTTAAAAGTTTAGTCAGAAAGAAAACTACAACAATCGTTAGTGCTCCAATTAGAGCAACAGTAATTCTGATTCCAAATTCATTTAAACCAAATACTGCAATAGCAGGAACCATTAGATAAATTAACAGCGGGGACTTATAATCACCTGTTGAGCGAAAAGATAACGGCCAGGCTGTTCCGTACTCATCCTTTCCTGTTTTTAAAATCGAGTAAGCATTGTATCCCTCAGCTGCCTCATCCATTGATAAAGAGATATTGGCTTTTGGAAGATTGATTACTCTAAAAATTAGACCAATTAGAAAAACTATTAAAATTAAAATAACTACCAGACGGTTACTAATCTGCATAAACTACCTCCAAGATACTAAACTCTCCCCTATCTTGGTTATCTTTTTTTTCAATTAACTTATTTTTTAGGAAATATTTTTCTTCTTTTTTGTCAACAACATAAATATCAAATGGATGCTTGACGACCTCTAAGTTAGACAATTTTTGCTTTTCTTCTAAATACTTAAACCATTTATCCTTTGCCAAACGGACATCTTTTAAATCACCAATGGTGACATTGTTAAACTGATTTAACCAAGCCCGGTAGAAATCAGATCTTTTTCGAGAAAGATTGGTTTGATTAAAGGGAACATTTAAATAATAAGTTATGGTCGGACCAGGGTTTGGTCTATTCGAATCAGATACCCAAATTTTTTTATCAGGATTTTTTTTAATAAACTCTGCTATCTGATAATTCTCTTCTTGCCAAGTTAGATAAGATCTATTTTTTTCTTTGGCTAAAATATCAAATACTACCAAACTAAAATTTAGAGTTATCAGTAAAACTAATAAAATCTTAAGCCAAGCTCTTTTAACCTTAATTAAAGAAAAAGAAGAGAAAATAGAAATTGCAAAAAGACCTGGCAAAAAACGATTTGTCTGGGGAGCCATCGATAAGAATACTCCTGGGAGAGTCGAGACCAACAAAAGAATAAAAATAAACAGGACCCCAATTGAAAAGTTTTGCCAAGCCAGTATCAACCCTATTACTGTAAATGGAAAAAATATCAGTAAGATAGGTCCAAAATTGCTAGGATTTTGTAAAGACTGAGAATCACCTCTGGTAAATAAAAAACTTGGATTGATGTAACTTAAGAAATTTTCAACTATTTTAGTTAAGTAGTAAGACTTGTTAAAAAATATTGTTCCTAAATATTTATTACCCTTCTCTCTTTCCTGACCTCTCAACAAATTAACATTGGCCAAAAAATCACTTTTATAAAAAAGCGATAAATCATTTTCTTTGATACTTTGCCAACCAGCTGGGGTTTTTATAATTAATAATAAAATTATTGCAAAGAAAGTTAAAACAGTTATTAAAACAGATCGTTTAACTTTCAATAAATTATGGAA
>CAYOOO010000009.1:0-24855 GCA_964405655.1 uncultured Gammaproteobacteria bacterium
TGAAAACCTAACAACAATTCTTTTAAAAAGCAGAAGCTGATCTACTTTTTAAGCTTGCAAAAGTTTGTTTAGATATAGATGATCCTTCAGCTGATATCCCAGACATCCTCAAGAGCTAACCTTAAATTCATAGGTAAGGGAACAGATCAAGCTTTTCTCATTAGTGATACATAACCCTCAGATGTAATTTGAGAATCTTGAATACCTAAGTCTTTTAAAAAAGAGTAAATTTTATTTTTAGCAGCTTCAATCTGACTCTCGGGCGCTAAAAGTTCCGCCTCAACATAAAGTCCAAGTTTGTCTATCTCATCAATATTTATACTCATTCCAGCAATTTTTCTGTGATACCTTTTCTTCTTGATCTCTACATCAATATAAAAACCATTTGATAGGAAAAATTCAGATAACTGTTTGGACTGAGTCAGAGGAATAGGAAAATCGACTTCATTCCAGGCTCCTTCTCCAAATTGGTTATTAGATTTAAAAGTTAACCAAGCTTTCTTGCCGGTAATTCTTATTCTAACAATCCAAGATTTGTTGGAATCTGACACATAACTAAAGTAGGTATCATGTTCTACCGATTTAATAACCTTAGAACCTCTCTTTAATTTATCTGTTAGCTCAGGGCTAATCTTTGCCCGAAGTTCAACCTCTATCTTAGCCTGCATATTTGGCCATTTTATACAACAAGCCTGCTAAAAGCTAGTTAATAGAAATAGAATTGTGATCTTAGGCTAGATTACTGCCAGGGTAGTTTTGCCTTTGGATTGCTCCAAAAGTTTGCCAGGTATACTGCTATAACAACTCCTCCTGCCAAAAATGCCCAAAAATTTGTGCCAACCAAATCAGCCTCCCAAGGAAGAGTTAAACCACCTTTGCCTGATGCTAAGCCTAAAAGATACAAAGCCACAACATAATTAATAAAAGCCCAGACAACATTTAAAACTGGGGATGAAACCCTAGCAAAAGGTGTCATATGAGTTTGTCCAGTTATCCCTTTAACCAGGTGTGGCACTCCATTGACTGCAAAAAGACCTGCTAGAAAATACCAAAGTAATGTCAATTTTCTCACCTCCTAATTTTATAATGAGCCTAAAGTTAGTTGATGTCAATAATCTAGCAAGGTAGTTGTAAAAGCTGTTACAATAATTTTATATGGTATCAGAAGATAAACTTCTCTTCTTTCTTAAACTGCAAAAATTTATTTTAGAGGTTGAGGATTTAAATATTCTGGTTCCAAATTTATTGATTAAAATATTTAAAGAAGCTTCAGAAATTAATGCCCAGTATATTTTTGTGGCAGCCTTTTTTATAGATGAGGCCAACAGGTTAAAACAACAGTATTTTTATGATCAACAACAAACTAAAAGTTTAGTTCTAAAGCCTCAAAGTTTGTTTGTCTTAGGCAGCAAATGGGAAAATGAATTAATCTGGGGCCACATTTATGCCACCTCTGAAGTTGGGGAACTGGTTGATCAAAGCTATTCTCAATTTTCTATGTTGGGCTCACTGGTTATTTCACCAATTCATCTTAATAAAAAATTAGCTGGGGCAGTTATCTTTGGAATATCGAATGAAAACCAAACCTCTGCTGTTTTATCAGCAGAGAATGAGCTTGTTTATCAGATCCTGTCTAATTTGATCAGTTCAGCTTACAGGCTGCAAGATATTCAAACCTCATTAACCCAAGTAACTCAGGAGGTCTATAAAGTCAACTTGCAGCTTCATCAGCTAGATAAACTTAAGGATGATTTTGTGTCCGTGGCCTCTCATGAGCTACGTACTCCGATGACAGCTATCCGCTCATATGCTTGGATGGCACTTAATAGGCCAGATGTCCCGCTTTCAGATAAATTGAAACGTTATCTTTCAAGAACACTTCTTTCAACTGAAAGACTTATAAATTTAGTTAACGATATGTTGAATATTTCCCGTATTGAATCAGGCAGGGTGGAGATTTTGCCCAAAGTCTTTGATATCAAAACTCTGGTTGCTGATGTGATGAACGAAGTTTTTGCTAGGGCTAAAGAAAGGAATCTTAACCTTCGGGTGGAGCATACTCAGGTTCCTCAGGTTTTTGCAGATCCTGATAAGGTTCATCAGGTACTTTTAAATCTGGTGGGAAATGCGCTCAAGTTTACACCGGTCAATGGAGCTGTTACTGTCTCATTCTTCTCTGATGGTAAGGTGGTTGAGATCTCGGTTAAAGATAGTGGAGTAGGCATTGCTAAGGAAGATCTTCCCCGTTTGTTTAAAAAGTTTGGCAGGTTGGATAATTCTTATGTGGCGATTGCTACCTCTGAAGGGACAGGTTTGGGCTTATATATTAGTAAGAGCCTGATTGAGCTGATGAAGGGCACTATTATAGTTAGATCTGAGGGGGTAGGTAAAGGGGCAACCTTTACTTTTTCCCTGCCCGCAGCTACTGAAGAGGTGCTAAAGGAGGCTGATAAATACACCATCAAAGCCAAAGGAGAAGCAAAGCTTTTAGAACCAGCGGCAGTTTAGGGTCTGGGGTATAGCGTATAGGGTATAGTTAGTTTATTATATTAACTAAAGATTGTTATTATGGACAATACAAATAAAAGAGTCTTAATAGTAGAAGATGATCAGTTCTTAAGAGAGTTTTACCAGGAGCTTTTGCAGACAGAAGGGTTTTTAGTGGATGTAGCTGCAGATGGAGAGGGTGCAGCTACTAAATTACAAGAAGGGGGTTATGTTTTGGTTTTACTTGATATTATGCTACCAAAAAAAGATGGAATGCAGATCTTGCGGGATATTAAACAGTCCCCTCCAAAAAATCCCAACGGGCCAATAGTAGTTTTGACAAACCTGGGTCAGGATGCCATAATAAAAACCTGTTTTGAGTTGGGTGCAGCTGGCTATTTAATTAAGTCCGCACTCAATCCGGATCAGGTTTTAACTGAAATTCATAACTATTTGAAAATTTCCTCGATTTCTGGTTAACCCAATGCAAAGTATAAGGGTTGTTTTTGAAGATAAGAGTCTTCTTATCATTGAAAAGCCATCCGGGCTAATTGTTACTCCAACTGAGACCTCAACTGATGAAACTGTTGCTGAAGTTGTCCAAAAGCAGTTTGGAATTAATCTTGATCGGGGAGGAATTGTCCATAGACTGGATAAAGATACCTCAGGGCTGTTAATTATTGCCAAGACAGTTCAAAGCTTGGAGAACTTGCAGGCGCAATTTAAGAAAAGAGTGGTTAAAAAAGAATACTTAGCTTTGGTCCACGGGTTTTTGGAAAAAGCAGGCAAGGTAGTCGGGGCAATTGCCAGAAATCCTAAAAACAGGGAAAAATTCATCGTCTCAGGCGGAGGCAGAGAAGCAGAAACTGAGTATGAACCAATAGATAAATTTCAAATTCCAAACGATAAATTACAAATTATCTTTGCTGATTTCAACAAAATTCAGATGAGAAAACTAGAGCGCACAGACTATGGAAAATTCACTCTTTTAAGATGCTTTCCCTTAACTGGACGGACCCATCAAATTAGGGTACATTTAAAATATATTGGCTTTCCAATTGTAGCTGATGAAAAATATGGTGGCAGGAAAACAGCCAGGCTAGATAGAAGATGGTGTCCAAGACAGTTTTTACATGCAAGCAGGATTGAATTCAACCATCCAGTCAGTGGAAAGAGAATGACTTTTGAAAGCCCCTTACCTGAGGACTTGATGAAAGCTTTAAAAATGTTAGGCGAGAGAAAGTTTGAATAGACGATTTTGTATATGAATATTTTTTTCCAACTTGCTTTAGTTTTATCCCTTTCTTCTTTAATAGGTTATGTTGTCCTTAGGCTGAAACTACCACTGGTTGTGGCTTATTTACTGGCTGGTTTAGTTTTATCTTTGGTAGCACTATTTGATCCTAATAATTCCTTGGTGTTGGAGATTTTACCAGAAATAGGAATAGCTTTTGTGCTTTTTTTGATCGGTATGGAGCTTGATTTAAGAGAGATTAAAGCCTTGGGAGTGCCGATTATTACAGCTGCTTTGGGTCAAATTATTATTTCAACCTTTGCCGGATATGCTATTGCCGGAGCCTTAGGTTTCACCCAGACAGAAAGCTTTTATCTGGGACTTGGAATAGCTTTTTCCTCAACGGTCGTTGTTATAAAGATGTTACTTGAGAAAAGAGATTTAGCCTCTTTGTACGGCAAGCTTTCAGTTGGAATATTGCTAGTTGAGGATTTGGTAGCAATTGCAGTATTAATGTCCATCTCTGTAAGTAACTCAGCTTTGCACCTGGGATTACAGCAGAGCTTGCCACTTTTGGCAATTATTGTTAAAGCTACTGGATTATTTCTATTAACTTTTTTCCTTTCCAGGTATGTTTTAGAAAGGATTTTTGACTCAGTTGCCAAAAATGTTGAACTGTTGTTTTTAACAGCAATTACCTGGTGCTTTATCTTTACATCTTTGGCAATAACTTTGGGTTTTTCTGTGGTGATTGGAGCTTTTTTAGCAGGTGTAGCCTTAGCATCTTCTCCTTATCATTTACAGATTCAAGGAAAAATCAAACCACTTCGTGATTTTTTTGTGACCTTATTTTTTGTCTATTTAGGGACACAAGCAAAATTAGACGATCTATTTAAATATTGGCCAGCCATCATTATTCTAACTCTCTTTACCTTGCTAGCAAAACCTTTAATCTATCTTTTAATACTTGGGATATTTGGATTTAGAAAACATACGATGTTTCAAACTGCCTTAAATCTATCTCAGGTATCTGAGTTTTCTTTGGTGGTTATGTTAGTAGGGTTAAAAATGAACTTAATTTCCAGCCCAGTCTTATCTGTTATAGCAGTAGTTGCTGTTCTTTCCATAATTTTATCTTCTATTATGATTGCTTACTCCAAGAGACTCTATATTGTTTTTGCACCTCTGATCCGCTTTTTCGAGCATAAATCCAAGATTCATGTTTTAGAGTTAAAAATTGAAGAAACCCTGCAAGATCATGTCATAGTTATAGGTGCGCATCGGGTGGGAGGACCAGTAGTCAGGTTTCTTAGTAGAAGCGAGATTCCTTTTATGGTTATGGATTTTAATCCACATGTTGTTGAGGCCTTGAGAGAAAAAGGGATTAAGGTTGTCTATGGTGATGTAGGAGATCCAGAGGTTTTAGATAGCTTACAACTTCAGAATGCTAAATTAATAATTTGCACAGCAACAGATATGGGGGATAATGAGATTTTGCTCGAGGAATGTAAGAGAAAAAAGGTACGGGCCAAAGTAGTTTGTCGGGCGCTGGATCACGATCACGCAGATGCGCTTAAGGCACTGGGTGCAGATTATGTAATATTACCTGAAAAAGTCTCTGGGGACTTCTTAGTTAACCAACTTAAGCAACATTGGCCAAATATCCATTTTTCAGGTTTAGATTAGTTTTTTAAAACTCTTGTCAAACAGCCACAAAAAGTCTTAATATATATCTAAAGTGGTAGACTTCAAAAAGGCAGTATTTGTTATATTATTGGTTCTGCTGGGGATACTCTTAATTTTAGCTGGGGTTAATCTGATTCAAATCTCCCAGAGTTTGCTTTTATATTCTGGGATTGGACTGGTTGCTTTAGCAGTTGCTTATTATTTATTAAACTAATATGGGAATTGGAAATTTTTATCAGCCTGATCTTCGTCAGTCTGTAGTAGTTTCCAAAATAGAGGGAAAGTATTATGGGATTTGGAAACTACTATAAAGGAGAGAAGAAGAAAAAGAAGAAAGATGGGTCTCAAACCTCTTTTAGTGCCCCACCCGTTTTTAAACCACCCGCAGTCCAACCCAAGGGTAAAATGAAATATTAAAACCATAAGGTAGATTGGGAGCAGAGAAAGGTCGTAGTGGACAAACTGGCTGTTAAGATTGAATAGCAGGCGGAAGCTTGTCCAAGTTTGTCCAAGAAAGCGTGTGGAAAAAGCATCAACAAGAGAAGAGAGTTAATAAAAAAATCAAACTGGCTGTTTTAGTGCTGGCTATTCTAGTAGTAATCTTACTTTTAGGCAAGACTATTGATTTGATAACTTCGCTTAATAAACCAGTTACCAAAAACTTAAGTAATCAAAATTATGCTAACTGGGATGGCCAGTCGTCAATTAATGTAGTATTTCTTCCAGACAAGAGTTTTAATGGTTATGTTTATTTGCTTGAGTTTAGTCCTAAAGAGAAAAAAGCAGTTGTCCTCAAAATTTCCAGTCAAGTTTATTTAGAGCTTCCTAAAGACTTTGGCGCTTGGACAGTTGGTAGCATCTATAGATTAGGCCAAGAGGAGAAACCGCAAATTGGCGCCACTCTTCTCAAATTGTCACTGTCAAAGCTGATCTCTCTACCTGTAGATGGGATTATATTTTACCGACAAAAAGAGATTAGTCGGCCCGAGGATTTGATTGGAAACTTAAGAAAAAATCCTTTATCGATTGTTGCTGCTCTACAAAATAGCGAAACAGATCTGGCATTAAGTGAACTGATTAGATTTTATTATGATCTGTCAAAAGTTAGAGCAGATCAGGTAGTCTCGTTAGATCTGGCTCAAACTGATATTACTGAGAGTAAGCTGCTAGCTGACTCCTCGAGAGTATTAGGCGTGGATACTGTCAAACTTGACCTTTTTATTAGAGAGAAAATGGCAGATCCGAGCTTCTTAGAAGAATCAGATTCAATAGCGATCTTTAATGCTACTGATTACCCAGGGTTGGCAACACTGGCTTCGAAGATGGTTATTAATATGGGCGGGACGGTTGTTCAAATTAGCAATACTGAGCAGACTAGAGCAGACTCAACAGTTGTTGTTAAAAAAAGCGAAGGCAAAGACACAAAAGACATGAGTTTAACAGCCAGTCGCTTAACTGGGATATTTGCCCCTAAATGCCTAAAAGTAAGCTGTCAAATTGATGATTCTGAAGTAGCTAGCTCCCGAGCTAAAATCAATATTGTTTTAGGTGAGGATTACTACAATCTTTGGTATACTAGGTAGCTTTTAGTTTGACAACCCATAGTTTCTAATCTATACTTTGCATCCATATGTTACCTGAGCATTTAGTTGAAGAGTTAGCCGCAGTTCGA
Organism: uncultured Gammaproteobacteria bacterium; assembly: GCA_964405655.1. Lineage (GTDB taxonomy): Bacteria > Patescibacteriota > Microgenomatia > Daviesbacterales > UBA10151 > CAYOOO01. The sequence goes on from CAYOOO010000009.1 coordinate 7,080, forward strand.
CACCGCCAGACAGGTGAGAGAGGTGTAGCTATCACTTTAGATTTAGGATTAGGGTTAATTCAAAATAGTGGGGCCAATGAGGCGGTCACCAAAGCTTGGGAGAGAAGTTTGAAAGCGCATCTATCACCACAATCTTTAGTGACGGTATATCGAGGGGATCGAGGGGACCGACATGATATAACTAAACACTCAGTTGGAATTCTAGGTTTTCTCCTAGACTATCCCCCAATCAGGACAGTCTATATGTTTACTGATCGGGATAGGGACAATAGCTTCTGGGTAGGTTTATTTACACCGCTTGCTTGGCAAGAAGCTATAAAAAATGCAGAATTGAGTTTGGGTAATATGAGAGAGATTATACCAATGTCACCTCTTGAGAGAGTTGTTGATCTATTCCAGACCTTACGAGGCAAACGACGCAACTGGGCGGAGCAGATTGAAGGAGTTGTACAGCGGGGCGTGCTTGAGCCAATCATGTTAATGCAACCTGATATGGCCACAGCCACGGTTTATGTTGACAGGTACTCACTGGCTGAAACCAGAACTTCCATGTCATTAATAGGACCCTCAACTATAGTAGGAGAGTATTTGTCTAAGATAGCCCCTGACTTCCAAGACCCTCAAGTCTCCTAAACTCACTTGCAAGAAAAGCTGTTTAGAATTAATATCAAAAAGAAATGATTTGGATAATTCTTTTTATAATTGTTGTGCTGGTTTCTTTTTACTTAGCCTACACATCCATGAAAGGTTACCGTCAATTTCCTGCCCGGTCTTTAAGATACAGTCTTTTTCTAATTTTGAACAAGCATCAATTTGATCTGGAACTGCTAAAAAAAATCCACTATTGGGCTTATCAGGAAGGAGCTATTGTCTCTATTGAAAGGTTGTTTAAGGGTTCTGATTCTGCCCTAACTATTTTTGCTCCAACAGAATTAATTAAAGAACTTGACAGCCTAAAAACCACTGAGTTAGAGGACTATTTAGAGGAACCGGATCAAGGCAACTTAGACCAGCCCGATATTTCCATCCAAAAACCTAGGGTTAAGATGAATGAGAGTTTAGTCTGGTTAATCCATCCAAAGAATAATCCCAAAAAAAAGTTAGTGGTTAGTCCAGATTTTTTAAGGATGCTAAACCTAACTGAGCAGCAGCAGTTCTTTTGGCAGATAGTTTGCAGCCCATGTAAGGAACAATCTGACTTTCAGGTTACAATTAGAGCCATGGTGGTGGATAAAGAGCCCACCTTAAGAGTTAATCTGGCCAAACAGCTAGATCGGTCTATAACTGAGGGTACAGGCTTAATCAAGCAGTCCCGGGAGCAACCAAGTAGCGTGCTTTTTTCTGAGTTTAAAAGGAGAACCTTAATACCTAGAGAAGTTTCTAAAAATGTTTTAGATAGTCAAGAGATATTAAGTCTAATAAATCCTTTTTAGACAATTGCTTCTTCTGCCTCAACTGCTTCTTCAACCTCTGTTTCGATCTCATCATCAGCTAAAGAGATATTGTCTGAAGAGTAAGTTAGGATTTTAGAGTCATCTAGGAAAGAGGCTTGATTCCTAAATTTTTTAGATCTGAAGATTTCTCTAATTAGAATTGTTAGACCGTTTGATTTAATAGACTTTATCAAAGCTTGGTACTTATTTCCTCCCTTGATTAACTTTAGAAGATGGTGGGCTGTATCATCAGGTAGTACACCTAAGTACTGATTTTCCTGATCTGAAACAGAGATACCTCTATTTTTAGTTATTAGATTGACTTCATATCCAGCTGACATCATCATTAACCTGGAAGGTTCAGCCACCTTGATTAGATTAACCAATTTAGTTTTACCTGGTTCCTCTAAAAATAAATAGGGGGATAAAGCAGAGGTTTTGCTATTTAGTGAAAAACCATTTTTTGACTGTCCATTATGAGCAGTAGAATTTCTTTTAAAAGAGGAAAGCTTCTTTAAATTTTTTTGAGCAATAGTATTATAAGGATCAAGCTTCAAAACATCCTGATAGATCTTCTTGGCCTGTAAATACTTACCCAGTTCAATGTAAGCTTTAGCCAGTCTATTTAAACAGTCTGTATTATCTGGCTCGTGTTTAAGCAGGCGACGGTTGATGTTTAAAGCTTCATCCCAGGAACAGTTTAGCGCAGCAGTAATAGCTTGACGGTGGAGATGAGAAGAGTTGGAATCGTCGACCATCAGATGGAAAGTATAAATAGTGGGATATATCCTTGTCAATCCTTTGTTTAGGGTAATGACTTAACTAGCAGTTTTTAGTATGGTAGAATCGTCCAAGAAAAGTATGTCCGGACATTCTAAGTGGTCAACAATCAAGAGGCAAAAAGGTGCGGCTGATATTAAAAGGGGTCAAACTTTTACTAAAATTGCCAATAATATTACGCTAACAGCCAAACTAGGTGGATCAGGCGATCCGGAGTCCAACCCCCGTCTCCGCATGGCTTTAGAGCAAGCCAGGGCAGCTAATATGCCCAAAGATATAATCCTGCGGGCAATAGATAGAGGTTTGGGAAAACTACCCGGTCAAACTATAGAAGAGGTGAGTTTTGAGGGATTTGGTCCAGGTAGGGTAGCTTATCTAATAGAGGGAGTAACTGATAATAAGTTAAGAACCCTGCAGGAGATAAAAAACCTTTTTGAAAGAAGTGGGGGCAGTTTAGCAGGGTCAGGTAGTGTTTCTTACATGTTTGATAAAAAAGGAGAAATTAAAGTTTCCTCAAAAGGAGGAGATAAAGATGAGGAGATGCTTGAGATAATTGACCTAGAGGCAGAAGATGTGGAAGACTATTTAGAAGAACCCTTCGACTCTGCTCAGGGCCAGAATACGCAAAAGTACTTAGTCTATGTAGAAAGCCCAGAACTAAATACTATGAGTAATAATCTTACTCAGGCAGGATTTAAAGTAGAATCAGCTGAGATTGTCTTTAAGCCAAATGTCGTTACTAAAGTTGGTGACAAAGAAATAGTGGAAAGAATAATCAATTTCACCCAGAATCTAGAGTCGCATGATGATATTCATAAAGTTTATGCCAATTTCGATATCCCGGATAACTTAATAGATTGAGAAGCTAAACTTACTGTATTTACATCTTTAGAATAATAGGATTATAGTAATTTTGTATCAAAGTCTTTCTTCATGACTAGGGAAGTGGACCAACCTCTCCAGGAAAATTGTGGAATTGCAGCAGCGATTGCTCCTAGTGGGGTAGATGCTTCTCCAATTGCGGCTAAACTGGCTTACGAGTTACAGCACCGTGGTCAAGAAGGCGGTGGGATAGGCAGTAAAAAAGTAGGTGGATCTTTCTCGGTTCTTAGAGCTGGACAACGTTTTGGGCAAGCATTTTCCTCGCCAAATATATTTAGAGTTCATAATATCGCTGGTGAAATAGCTTTAGGTCATACCCGCTATAGAACAACTGGCCCCTCAGATGATAGCGATTATGCTCAACCTATCTATGTTGATTCGGATGATCGCTCACTAATGGGAATTCATAATGGAAATTTAGCTAACTTCACAGAGCTTCATGAACAGTTGAAATCAGCAGGTGTTAGCTTAAAAACCGAGAATAAAGTTGATAATGATGGTAGCCTTGTGCCTGTGTCAGACAGCGAGGTATTATTTAACCGGATAGCACGGGCCTCCGGAGAAGATTGGCCAAGCCGGGTTATCCGGGCAATGGAGGGAGTAGAAGGAGCTGTTAGCGCGGTTATTGCAACAGATCAGGATCAGATGATTGCTTTTCGCGATCCTTGGGGAATAAGACCCTTATCTTTTGGGAGATTAAACGGCCACTGGGTGGTTGCCTCAGAAACTACTCCGCTGGATAAGCTGGGAGTTGTAGACCAAACCGAAATTGATAAGGGAGAGATGTGGATATTTGAAAGCGATAAAGATCCTCAGAGGCTTGTCTATGACGGCAGTAGACCAAAAAGGTTTTGCGATTTTGAAGACTGGTATTTTTCCTGGCCAGCTTCCAGAAGAAATGGTAAAGAAGAAGAGTTGATCCGTGAGGCTTGTGGTTATTTTCTGGCCCAGGAAGAGATAGTGTCGGGTAGATTGGTAGACGCAGATTTAGTAACTTCTGTACCTGATACCGGCAGATCTTCAGCTGTTACTTTTGCCGAGGCACTTCAACTGTCATATCGAGATAGAGTCTATAAAGAAAGATACGATGATAAAGGCGGAAGGGGTTTCATCGGTTCCAATCCGCTTCTTCGGGCAGGTATTATGGATGATAAGTATCTTTATTCCTCTTCCCTGGCTGGAAAAGTAGTTTACTTAGTAGATGATACTGGTGTAAGATTGGAAACAATTAAGATCATCAGTCAGACTTTAAAGGAACGGGTTGGTGTAAGGCAAGCCCATATCCGTTTTTCTGCTCCAAAATTTGTCCGTCCTTGTTTCTTAGGTGTTAATATTCACAACAGATCAGAGCTAGGTGCTGTTGAGTTTAGAAATGGTCTCTGGGTAGTAAAAAGCAATGAACAAATAGCTCAAGAAATAGGAGCTGACTCAGTTGCTTTTTTGACAATGGCGGGGAGGAGAAGGGTTAGAGAGTACTTTGGTGAAAGCGTACATGATTTTTGTGGTTATTGCCATGGAGATGAAGGACCAAATTTCGACTGGTTAAAATACGATCCAGATATTTTATTGGAGCAATACAATCATTAACTGATGGTAGAAAGACTAGGGATATTTATATCAGGAGGGGGAACAACTGCTGCTGCTATAGCTGAAGCAGTAGTCTTAGGAAAAATTCCCAAACTTGAGATAGGTTGTTTGTTAGCAAGTTCAGCTGAAGCTGGGGGAGTTGAAAAGCTGATTAGGTTAGGTATGCCTACTCAAGATATTGTTGTAGTCAACCCAGATGATTTTAGAGGTGATGATAAAAAGGTTGATCAGTGGGGTTTTGGTCTGGCACTGCTAAGACCGCTTCGGGAGAAGGCTATTACTGTTGTCACTCAAAACGGTTGGATGCCCCAAACCCCAGAAAATGTTATAGAAGAGTTTGAAGAAACGATCTTTAACCAGCACCCAGGTCCTGTTCCTGAATTTGGAGGAAAGGGCATGTATGGTAGAAGAGTCCATGCTGCCGTCTTGATGTTTAGAAGATGGACTAAAAGAGATAGATGGACTGAGGCAATAGCTCAAAGAGTAGATAGAGAATATGACAAAGGAGCCATGGTCAAGGCTCAAAAGGTGGAAATCTTAAGAGCTGATACAGTCGAAAATCTGCAGCAAAGAGTTTTGCCAATAGAGCATGCAGTACAGATCGCCCTGCTACAAGATGTAGTTTCAGGTAGGGTTAGAGAAGTTGTGAGAGATTGCCCAATAGTTTTATCAGGGGAAGAAGCAAAACTATATTTAGTTAAACAAATGGCACAGCTTTTATATCCGGGAGGTTAAAAATAGCAGAAAGAACAGTTTTAGTAGTGGGAAATGGTGGCAGGGAGCATGCTTTGGGTTGGAAACTAAGAAGATCATCTTATGTTTCAAGTATCCAATTTGCTCCAGGTAATGATGGAACTGCCGCGATAGGAAGAAATGTAGATATAGCTTCTGATGATATAGACGGATTAAGAAGGTATGCGGCTGATAATAAAATAGCCTTGACGGTGGTTGGTCCCGAAGCGCCTTTGGTAGCAGGAATCGTAGATGTCTTTTTGAAGGGTCACCTGCCTGTTTTCGGACCATCACAAACAGCAGCCAGGGTAACAGAGGGAAGTAAAATTCTAGCTTATCAGTTTATGAATGCCCAGAATCCACCTATCCCTCATCCCCGCTCGTATCCTTTTTACCAAGGACAAGTCTGTCAGGCTCTGGAATTAGCAGAAAGATTAGGGTCCAAAAATATAGTTATTAAAGCTGATGGGCTCTGTGGAGGTAAAGGAGTTGATTTGCCTGATTCTGATCAGGATGCAGAAATTTCCATCAGGGGGATGATGGAGGAGGATAGATTTGGTAGTGCTGGAAGAAATATTCTAATCCAAGAGAGACTTAAGGGGGAGGAGCTTTCAGTTTTGGCAGTGACTGACGGGAGAGCTGTTCGGGTTTTTCCAGCGGCAAGAGACCACAAGAGACTAAAAGATGGAGACAAGGGTCCGAATACTGGCGGGATGGGAGCTTATGCACCAGTTCCTGATGTTTCTTGGAAGCTACAGCAAAGAATTAAAGATGAGATTATTTTACCAACCATTAGAGGATTAAGAAATAGTGGATACCCATTTAGAGGGGTATTATATGCCGGCATAATGGTTACGGAAAGTGGTCCGAAAGTCTTGGAGTATAACTGCCGGTTTGGTGATCCTGAGGTGCAGCCATTAATGATGCTTCTTAGATCTGATTTATATCAAATCTTGGAAAGCTGTACCAGAGGTACCTTGGGTTTAAATATTAGAGGGGAGGATTTTAGAAGTGGAGGAGCTGGCTGCATAGTCTTGGCAGCTGAAGGATATCCTGATTCTCCCAAAAAAGGCGAGCTAATATTTGGTTTGCATAGAAATCTAGACCCAGATATCCAGATTTTTCATGCAGGTACCAAAAGGAGAGGCGAAGAAGGAAGTGGTCTGGTGGAAACTAGTGGAGGGAGGGTCCTAGGAGTGACCGCCTATCACCGGCAATCAGTGGATGATGCTTTAGTAAAAGCATATCGGGCAATCGGTCAACAAGGAGTGCATTTTGCGAATATGCAATACAGGCAAGATATTGGTCAAAGCTCACATAGATGATTCAAGAGATTAGAGTTTCTTTTAAAGACAGAGAGTTTGATGTTCATGGTCAAAGTTTATCGTCAGGATTAGTAGTAGATACCGAGCACATCTACTATCTTCAGGGTGTTAAAAAAATAGAGGCAGTTGTCCTGGCTAGAGCTTGTCTTTGTGAACCGTTGACCCAAACTTTTATTGTGAACCCACCAGACGCTCATGAATCTCCCGCCACTTTAGAAATAGGTTTTAAGAGTGGAGTGATGAATCCCCAAGCGGCATCGATCTTAAAAGCTGCCAGGCTTTTGGGCATTGATCTTGAAGCAGTTGATACAGCTACAGCTTATCATTTTCCACAAGGAACTGGCTTGGAGACAATGTTTCAGGTTGTCAGACCCCATGGATTAATTGAGCGGGTTATAACCAAAAGGCCTAAAAGCTTATTGATAAAAGCTGAGTCTGACTTAGAACTAGCAGATATTGTTCGTATGACTCATCTGTCAGATGGAGAATACCAAACTTTAAGACATGACCGCTCTTACACCAGTGAGGGTAAGCTAAAAGCCATGATAGGATATTTTGAAAAGGAGAGGAGGGACCCAACAGTTTGCGAAGTTGAAGCAATTGAAGGCAGGTGGAGTGAACACTGTGGCCATGAGACTTTTAATGCCAAGGTTTTGGTTGATGGTGTAGAGAAACCGCCATTTATTTCAAGGATTAAGGAGGCATCCAGGAGAAACTCTTCTGATAAAGTAGTCTCAGCTTTTGTTGATAACTCCGGGGTAATCAGGTTTTTTGAGGATCAGGCAATTTGTGCTAAAGTCGAAACCCACAACAGCCCTTGTGCGCTGGAGCCTTATGGTGGGGCAATGACTGGCTCAGGCGGAGTATTCAGGGATATCTTAGGAACTGGCCAAGGAGCAAAAGTAATAGTCTCAACAGACATGTTTTGTTTTGCCCCACCTGACATGGATCTTAAGAATTTACCTGAAGGGTGTTTGCCGCCCGAATATCTTCTAAGAAGAGTGGTGGCAGGGGTTAGAGATTATGGTAACCCAGTTGGGATCCCGACCAGTAATGGTTCAATTCATTTTGACGAGAGTTTTCGGGCCAAACCGACTGTGATTGTTGGAGGTTATGGAATAATCCCGGAGAGTAGAGCCCAAAAAGGCCAGGCGAGAGTAGGAGATATTGTGGTAACAATTGGAGGCAGAACAGGCAAGGACGGGATTCATGGAGCAACTTTTTCCTCAAGGGAATTAAGACAGGACTCAGTTGTCCAAGATGCTCACGCTGTTCAAATTGGAAATCCAATTGAAGAAAAAAGAGTGATAGATGCAGTACTTGAAGCAAGAGATTTAGACCTGGTTAGGGCAATTACTGACTGCGGAGCAGCAGGATTTTCCTCAGCAATTGGGGAGATGGGGGAGAGAGTTGGGGTTGAGGTAGATATAAAAAAAGCACCTCTTAAGTATCAAGGTTTACTGCCTTGGGAGATCTGGATGTCAGAATCCCAGGAACGGATGATTCTGGCAGCTGATCCCAACAACCTGGATAGGCTAATGGAAGTTTGTCAAAGACATAATGTTGAGGCAACTGCCTTGGGAAATTTTACTGGTAATAATAGGTTAATTGTCAGGTATGGAGATAAAACTATAGCAGATTTAGATTATGACTTTTTGCAACACGGTCTTCCTCAACGGACTATCGAGGCTCACTGGCAGAAAGATATAGTAGAAGAAGTTGAACCTCAAGAACCTGCAGATTGGACAAGAGCGATTGAGGCAGTTTTAGCTGATTGGAGTGTTTGTTCAAAGGAACCAGTTGTCCGCCAGTATGACCATGGAGTTCAAGGGACTAATGCTTTAATGCCATATTCTGGTGAGTTTGACGACGGACCAAATGACGGGGTAGTTGTCTCACCAATTTTAGGAAAGCCCTATGGAATGGTAGTAGCTCATGGACTTAATCCTTCAATGATGGCAATTGATCCGTATTTTGGTAGCCTTTGGGCAATATCTGAGGCGATGGCCAATTATGTCTCATCAGGGGGAGATCCTAAGGAGGCTGCCTGGATTAACAACTACATCTGGCCAGTGATTCACAGAGACACCATGGGTTCTTTGGATAGAGCAGTTGATGCAGTCTGTGATGCTATGGATGCTTTTGGTGTACCAGTTATCTCAGGTAAAGATTCGCTGTCTTCTTCCTATAGGAGTTATACAACCGGAGAGGTAATCGAGATCAATCCGGTTTTATGTCTGTCTGTCTTTGGCAAAATAGAGGATGTGAGAAAAACCCCCAGCACCGATATAAAAAAGAAAGGTTCAACTCTGGCTTTAGTAGGGCAACTTTCCAAGAATATGGGCGGCACAACCTACTATAAAAGCTTAGGGTTGAGGGGAAATGATTTGCCTGTAATGGATTTGAATCTAATACCTCAAATTATGCAATCTGTTCATGAGGCAATAAAGACAGGTCAGGTTTTAGCCTGCCATGATATCTCTGAGGGTGGGGTTGTAGCAGCAATTTCTGAGATGTGTTTTGGCGGAGATTGCGGAGTAGAAATTTCTCTAACAGAATTGGTTGATGGGCGAGTAGATAAATTTTTGTTTAATGAGACAGCAGGTTGCTTTATTGTTGAACTTGAGGATGAGGCCATGGTTGATCAGCTATTTGGAGGTGTTCCTCATCAAGTTATAGGCAGAACAACTGATCAAAAAAGGATTATGGCTCAAAAAGATGGTCAGGAACTTTTTAGCATCTCGACTGATCAGCTCAAACAGGTTTGGAAAAGACCAATGGAGGAAATATTTCGATGATTGAGGCTCCATCAGTTTGCGTCTTAACAGTTGAGGGTAGTAATTGTGATCAGGAAACCAGGTTTGCTTTTGAGCTGGCAGGCGCCAAAGCTGAGATAATTCATATCAATGATTTGTCGCAAAGAGCTAGGAACTTAAGAGAGTTTGGAATTTTAGCTATCCCTGGTGGGTTTTCATATGGTGATGATGTTAGATCTGGAGCAATCTTGGCTGTTGAGCTAAGGACTAGGTTAGAGGATCAAATCAGGGAGTTTTTGGAAAGAGGGGGATTGGTGATTGGTATTTGTAATGGCTTCCAGGTTTTAGCAGAAACAAGTATATTACCTGGTGTAGCAGATGGTTTAAGCAAAATTACTTTAATGCAAAATAGAGTTGGTCATTTTAGGTGTGGGTTTGTTAACTTAAGGTTAGAAGGAGAAAGTAGAAGTCCCTTTTTAGCTAGTGTGCCAGAAGATTTAAATTATATGGTAGCTCACGGTGAAGGCAGGTTTTATACTGATCAGGCCACCTTGGAGTCTTTGGAAAAAAACAGACAAGTTATCCTTAAATATGTTGATAGATTAGGCAACCCTACTTTGGATTATCCTGCCAATCCGAATCAGTCTTTAAATGCCATAGCCGGGATTTGTGACTTGAGTGGAAGAGTTATTGGGATGATGCCTCATCCGGAAAGGTATGTCTTAAAAACTCAACATCCAAACTGGCGAAGAATTGGTGATCAGAAGAAGCCTTTAGGGCTTTATGTTTTTGAAAGTATGGTGGATTTTGCTAGGCAATCTTAAATTGAACCTTTAGAGGCGGCCCGGCGCCAGGGAACAATATAACCTTCTTCCTGAAGCTCCCTTATATCTTTAAAACCCAAGCCATGCATAGCCTGTTTAATACCTGTTATGAGCTTCGGTAAGTATTTTTGACCTGAGCCTTTATAGGGGATGGTTTTTTCAATACCTTCTGGAAATCTATCAGCAAGTTCTTGTCCGAGCATATATCTATTAGATCCAGCTCTTTGGGCAATCGCTGCAGCTGAACCCATACCTCTGACTTTTTTAACAGTCATAGCTTTATCATCATCCCAATAAGCCTCATAAGGTGATTCATCTAAGCCTGCCAGTTCTGAACCCATCATGACTGCATCTGCTCCAAGGGTTAGTGCCCCAACAATATGATGGGGGGATTTTATCCCTCCATCGGCAATCAAACCAATTTGGCCAAACTTTTTCTTATAAGGCTTTAAAGCCTGAGCCAGTTGGAAAAGTGATGAGCCCATATTTCTGCCTAGTCCTAAGGATTCAGTTGTTGTACAAATTTCCCCGGTTCCAATCCCGACCCTGAAAGCATCAATATACTTTCCAGCCTCTTTCATTACCTGATGTAAAACATCAACTGTAACTAAGTTACCTAAAATAACATCCAGCTGGGGAAATTCTTTTTTAGTAAATTTGGCTATCTCAATATGATCCTCAAAGATATTGCGAGCATCAACTACTATACCACTGACTTTAAGCTGCGCTGCCTGGGTTATTCTTTCTTTGGCTTGAGACAGTCTTGATTCAACTGCCACAAAAACCTTAAGCTGTTTATTGTCATCTTTGGTGGCATTGGGATGGTTTTCATTCTTTCTTAAGTCGCTATCTGTTACTAGAGCAATTATTTTAAAGTCATTGTCCACAATTGGCAGGCTGTCTAAGTTGTGTTTTCTGAGGATTTTATTAGCCTGGTTGATATCATTTTTGTCTAGAGTATCTTTGCGGTGGGCGACAACTAGCCTTTCTTTTGGCGTCATCAATTTGCTAACCGGTGTTTTTGGATCTTCGCAATATCTGATATCTCTTCTTGTAACTATGCCAATCAGTCTACTATTTAGCGTGCCATCTTCAGTAATAGGGTAGGTATAGAAACCATTGACTTCAGCTGCTTTATAAACATCTGAAACTAAGACATCTTTTCCTAAAACTATTGGCTTAGTAATAAAACCTGCCTCAAATCTTCTGGTTTTTTCAACATGGGACATCTGAGCCTCAATTGAGGGAAAGTTATAATGGATTACTCCAATTCCTCCCATAATTGCCATCAGTGTGGCCATTCTGTGTTCTGTGACTGTGTCCATGGGGGAACTGAGAATTGGAGTGTTTAAAGTAGTTCTTTTAGTAAGTTTGGTAGTTATAGATACTTGAGAAACTTCAAAGCTTGGAACTTTTCTGGGAGGAAAAACTATCTCATCCAGGGAGAATTCACTGTTTAAAAGTGAAGGATGAATGAAAAACCTTTTTTTCATATACATTTATTAGCAGACAAAATTATCTTAGTCAAGAGGAGATATTGACAAAATTTTTTAATTGGCATATTCTCAACTACTATGGGAGTAGAAGAAGGCGCAGTTGAAAGTTCTCCAAAAGAATTAGCTGTAATTATTATGGGTTCTGAGGCAGATGAGCCTCACGCACAGAAGATTGGAGAGGTATTAGGAAAATTTGGAGTAGATTATCAATTACGAGTCGGATCAGCCCATAAAACCCCTGAATTTGTTTTAGAGATGGTTAGAAATTATGATTCTCTGCCTGATCACAGAATTGTTTATATCACTATTGCTGGTCGGTCCAATGCTTTAAGTGCTTTTATTGATGGGGCTACCTTTAACCCAGTAATTGCTGCTCCTCCTTATGACCAAAGATATCCTGGAATGGATGTACCTTCTTCTTTAAGAGTTCCTTCAGGAATAGCCAGTTCAGTCGCTATTGAACCTGAATCAGCTGCTTTGCATGCAGTTAAAATATTTGCCCTTAGCAATCCAGGTTTACGTCTAGCCTTAGAGGATTTTCAACAAAGAAATAGAGATAGGATTTTTGTCAGTGATACTAGAATAAGAGGAATTGCTAGATAAGATATGTCAGCTGATAATTTAGCAGAGTTTAATAGCTTAATGGATGCTAACAAGGATAGAGTACTGATGTCTTTAGGAGAGGTTATCCCAAATATAGATTCCAGATTTCTTGTTACAAGCGGAAAAGTCCGAGAGACAGTGGACTTAAGAAACGGAACTTTATTAATGGTTGCCTCAGATAGAATCTCCACCTTTGATGTAGTTCACCCTAATGGAGTGCCTGGCAAAGGAATTGTTCTAAATCAGATGTCTCTGAGATGGTTTGAGATGTTTGATGATGTTGATAACCATTTTTTGAGTGCTGATCCAGCTGATTTTCCAAAGCCTTTTAAAAATGTTGATGAACTTTATGGTAGGGCAATGCTAGTTGATAAACTAACGATGGTCCCCATAGAGTGTGTGGTCAGAGGCTATCTGACCGGTTCAGGCTGGGCGGATTATAAAAAAACAGGTCAGGTTTGTGGCATAGCTTTACCTGACGGAATGCTAGAATCTCAGCAACTTCCTGAGCCAATCTTTACCCCAGCCACCAAAGCTACTACTGGCCACGATATTAATATTTCTGAGGATGAGATGGGAGTCAGAGTGGGTAAACAACTTACTCAAGCCTTGGCAAGACTCTCTATTGATATTTATACTCAGGCAGCCATTTATGCATTAGGAAGAGGAATTATTTTAGCTGATACCAAATTTGAGTTTGGCTTTGACGGAGTTGGGGGAATAGTTTTGGGCGATGAGGTATTAACACCTGATTCTTCCAGATTTTGGCCAGCCCAAGGTTACCAAGCTGGTAGATCCCAGCCAAGTTTTGATAAACAATATGTTAGGGATTGGGCTAGTGGGACTGGTTGGGATAAAACCCCTCCAGCACCCAAATTACCGGAAGAAATCGTAGAGAGAACCAGACAAAAATATATAGAAGCTTATACTAAGTTGTTTGGATAACCTATTCTCCGATGATTTCAGAAGGAAGTTGTTGAGGGTTCTGATAAAAATCTATAATTTTTGCGGGATTTTGAAAAACTATTCTTCTTTCTTGACTTGGCAAATTTCTTTTAGTCCAACTTGCTATGTCCATTGAATTTTGGAGCATAAAAGGCAAAGCAGGTAGACAAGAGATCATAGCCAGTGTAGCTTCTCCCCAGCCAATACCCTCATCGGGAAAGAACTTAGCAAGTGTTTTAGTGACTTTATATGCTTCAGTTTCAATGAAAGCACTTAAGAGTTGTGCTTGTCGATAATACGGAGAAGAGGTGTCTGGAGAATACCAGCCATTTCTATAAATTTGTCTTGAGCAAAATAGTCTGTAATCATAATAATCTGGGAACATGACATGTTGGCCTCTATGGACCAACTCATGACCCAGGGTTAAATGAGGTCTTTTACTGAAAAGTCCACCAGTCTTAGTACCGTTAAAATAAATAGCCTGTTCAGAGAAAGAGTAAACGGCACCAATACCGATACTTCTTCCTAATGAATGAGCCAAAGTTCTTCTTAGGTGAGCAGCTAGGCCAACAGGTTTCAAAGATATGCCCATTTCTAAATTAGCATTTGTTTCTACAATCCTGAAAAAATCTCCCTCCTTTATGAAATGAACAGTTAAATTATTCAAATCTAAATCATAGTGAGTGAGCCATTTTACAGTGGGTGTAACATCATGTATTACTTGATGCACTTCTACTTCTGTCAGTTCAATCATGGCAGAGGATTATATCTCAAATATGCTGTTAAAGCAAGCTAATTGTTGCTTTCTAATAATTAAAATTCTATAATACCCACTCATTATGGGCGAACTTGATCCAAGGCTAAAAGCTTTTTTGGATTCCCAGGAAAATTTGCCAGGAGGTATTGAGGTGAGTTTACAAGAGCGCGATGAGGGTTACTTTTTATTAAGTCATCCTAATTTTACGATTGATTTGTTTTTAAACAGATTTGGTAATCCTGTTAAAAGAAGAGATCGGGGATTTGTACAGTCAATACTAAGGCCTCCCCATACAGGAGTATTTTTGACAAGCTACGAAAATGACTTAGTAGTTCAGTTAAGATGCATAGATAACTATGGAGCTGAGGAGGTTCCGGCCTTAGATTATGTAATCGAAAACCAAGCAGGGGGATTCGAGCAATACGAACGTAATCGAGCAGCCAAACATCCTCCTCTAGACTATTTTGGTATTAGCCTTGGATATACTCCAGCCAGCACAGAAAATCCTTCAAACCAGCTAGTCTGGAATGGTATCGATTGTTATATCGGTGGGGTAACTACTTTATGGATATATGAAAATTCGTTTCTCCTAACAGACAGATCTGGGATAGAGTATGAGTATGACAACGATTGTAGAAAAAGAGGGTTACCTGAGCGGGGAAGTGTAAGATTTGGTCAAGCTGTCAAATTTAGAGGTGGTTCCACGATTCAAATGGATACCGAAGGTGAAAGTAGCTCTAGACACTATGTTGTAACAGCTAATATTCCAGCTAGAGATATCAATTTTAGAATTGAATTTCCCGACATGGTTGATTTCCTACAAATCAGGCAAGCTGTGAATCAAGAAGGGAGAGAGTGGAAAGATTATCTGGATTCAGCCCCTTTTAGATTTAGACTGACGAGTTCAACCTAACTGATTTTTATTTATCTCTTCCTTGTGGTATATTGAAACCCCTATGATTATCTTAGGAATTGACCCAGGAACAGCCCATACTGGCTATGGAGTAATAAAAGTACCCGATGATATTATGGGTAGGGAATTCAATTATGGTATTGAACTTATTGATTATGGCAATATTGTTACTCCCAAAGATCGTTTGACTGAGGAGAGGTTGTTACTGATACATGATCAACTCAACGATATTTTCGGTAAATTCCAGCCTAATTTATTAGTTGTAGAGATGCTTTTTTTTGGAGCAAATACCAGGACTGCGATTGCTGTGGGACAGGCTAGGGGAGTAGTTATGCTCTCAGCAGCCAAACACTCTGTACCTATTCATGAATACACTGGTTTACAGGTTAAATTGATGGTAGCAGGTTCTGGCAGAGCTGATAAAAAACAAGTTCATGAGGCTGTCAGGAAGTGGTTAGGAGTCAATGGACGCAAAAGAAAAAAACTAGTGGCTCCAAAAGGTGGCCACCTTGATGATGCCACTGATGCGATCGCTATTGCAATTTGTCATGTCTTAAAATTAGCAGCCAAATAACTTTTTTGATGAAAAATCTAACTAATTTTTTAAAATTCCTAGAAAAGTTGATCAACTTAAACAAACGCCAGAGAATTATTATCAGCTGCTTTCTTATAACTTTAGGGTTTATGTTAACCAGTCAAACAGCTAATGTGGTTTATAAAAGATATTACTTAATAATTCTTTTGGGTATTGTGACATATATTTTGTCCATCTGGGCGCTTAGGGAAGGAATGACCAAGTTAAAGGCAATAATCGTTCTGATTTTACCAACTCTTTACTGCTTATCTTTCACCGCATTTTACTTTCTTTTT
Source organism: uncultured Gammaproteobacteria bacterium (assembly GCA_964405655.1). Classification (GTDB taxonomy): domain Bacteria; phylum Patescibacteriota; class Microgenomatia; order Daviesbacterales; family UBA10151; genus CAYOOO01. The sequence goes on from CAYOOO010000009.1 coordinate 22,983, forward strand.
AGAGAGATTAGGTGGTTAACAAGACTCCCAGCAGGGCTATTTTTAGCCCTATCATTTTATCTATTGTTGCTTTCTCAAAATGTCTTTAATGTAGCAGCTATTAGATCAATTCCTCTTTATCGAGCAGCCATCTCAACCAGCTTTATTTTTACCATTGCCACAGCCATATTTTCCTTTAGCGTCATCTTCACATTTAATCTACCTTTCTATCTTAATGGGTTGTTGATTGCCATAATTTCATTCCCGTTGTTTTTACAAATTCTTTGGGATGTAGGTATGGAAAAACTGGATTCAAGGATTGTCGTTTACAGTTTGGTTATGTCGCTGGTGATAGGAGAGTTTGCAATAGCACTATCATTTTGGTCGGTTATACCCATTGTCCGTTCTTTACTACTGGCACCAATCATGTACGCACTGATGGGTATTATTGATGAGATGATGAGAGCCAAACTCAATAGGAGCACAATCTTAGAATATAGTGGTGTTGGCCTGGGATTATTTTTATTTGTGGTAATCATTACTTCACTCAGATAAAAAAAATTTCTTTTTTTAAAAAATAGGAGAGGGGAGTAAATATGATAGTAGTAATATCAAGAAAGTTTGATATATTTTGATATAGTATTGAGCCTGAAGATAAAAAACTATAAGCCTTTTTGTTTTTTGACAAAAACGCCTTGAGAGAACTGCACTTACTCTAAAAGCCCTGGGATTTAGAGTAGAGCTCACTCTCTAGGACTGCTCTATTGTAAACTTTGGTTTCGGGAAATTTTCTTACATATCCTTTACACGCGTGAAAAATTGTGGATAACGACAACGGAGTAGAGGGAGGATGTTTAATCAGTCGTAGGTAATGAAGCAGCCAGTTGATCAAGTTCCTTGCTTCTTCTTTGACCGCTTGCTTGCACTTCTCCGAAGGGGCTGCTTATTAAATTCCCTATGTCGTACAATGTAGCTTATACGACGTCCAGGAAGGGATTTTCGGGGGAGGGTTTGGCAGTAACAAAAAATTATTAGGTACCAAAATTAAAGATTTTTTAGCTTACTTTTTTTACGTTCATTTTGTTATATTTCCCACTGATTTTTTGTTTATAAAATTTTTCTTATCTATTAAAATATAAATAAATGCTTTAGACCGTCATGACAGTCTAAACTCTTAGGTGACCAATTAACCATCCCTCCCCCTCAAAAGCCGTTTTAGGGGGTATTTTACGTCTTGAGGCTAAAGCTGGTTTCCCTTGGTAAATGTTGTGTTGACAGCATTCTCGTTCACTAAGCGATTTTTGCTATATGGTTTGATTTCGCTATTTATATCCTTATTTTTCTTAATAGTCTGGTTTATATATTGGTTTCTTTTATAATTCCCTGAGTCATATTTGTTGTCGGACAATATTATTATATTATTTAACGTAAGAACGATTATCTTAAGGTAGCTTGAGAGCTTGACCCCGCTTAGCGGGGTTGACAACTTTAAGATGCTAGGAATACACTCAAATAGTATCCCCTGCCCAATTTGATACATTAAATCATTTGACAAACCTAAAGCAGATGATTCACTATATAATTTAGTGGAAGATTTTAAACAATTTCTTAAGAACAAACGTAACTTAGTCAACCTGATAATTCTGTTGGTGTTAATCTTGGCAATACCTGTTGGTATAGAACTGGCAAGGCGTCAACAAGAACTTAGGTCAAGAGCTGAAGAGCCACCAATTGCCTTTGCTGGTGATTGTATAACCCAAAGAGGCGATCGTTCAGTGGCCAAGTGTTCTGATGTGACTTTGAGATTGACTTCACCTCTTGGACCGCCGGGTACTGAGCAGTCACCTTCGCCTTCTCCTTCATCCTCATCCTCAGTTTCTCCTTCGCCTTCTCC
>CAYOOO010000009.1:24955-44325 GCA_964405655.1 uncultured Gammaproteobacteria bacterium
TTCTCCATCCGCATCTCCCTCTAGTCCTCCTGGCGTAGGTGGAGATTTCAGGGTTTTTGTAACCAGTTCAACCTTTCAAGGTAATTTAGGTGGAATATCTGGAGCAAACCAGAAATGCAATGATGCTGCTAGAAGTTTAGGAGGAAGATGGGTAGCCTGGTTATCTGACAACACCCAAGACATTAAAAACGTTCTTCCAGACGGAAAATATGCTTTACTAAATAATGAAGTTATCTCAAATAATAAAGCAGGTTTATTTGACGGAAGAATTGACAATAGGATTAATGTCAACCAGTCAAGAGCTACGGTGGGTAATCCTAAAGAAGTTTGGACTGGGACTAAAAAGGAAGGTGTAAATGGAGAGAGAAACTGTAATAACTGGTCTTCTTCATCAAGAAGCCAGAAAGGAATGGTTGGCAAGAACGATAGCAATTCAGGTTCCTGGACTAATGCGTCTAGCAAGGAATGCGATGGTGCATATAGGCTATACTGTTTTGAAGTAGAAAAACCGAGGCCATCACCTTCTCCATCACCTTCTGTTGCACCCTCCCCTTCTCCATCGCCATCAGCTCAAGTTTCAGCTAGCCCTTCCCCATCTGCTTCTCCAACAACCAAAAGAAATAGTTGGTTTGACAAAATATTTGCTTGGTTCTCAATAGTCTATGCCCAGGATGATCCTGATGATACTGATGATCCAGACAATCCAGACACTCATGACCCACCTCCTACAGGACCTAATGATGATGATGGTGGTGGCGGAGGCAATAGTCAGTGCCGCAAAGGAGGGAAGGGTTGTAAGACTGATAATGAGTGTTGTTCAAAAAAGTGTGTTAAGGACAAAGATAATCAGGGTAAGGAAAAAAAGAAGGGTAAATGTTCTGCAGCAAGTCCAAGTCCCTCATCATCCTCATCTAGTAGCGCGTCCTCCAGCGGCCAACAAGCTTTTACTGGTTTCTTCAGAGTGGCAGATACCCAATCTGGTCTAAATAATGCAGCTGAGCAAGTTTATGATGATCATCCTGAGATCTATCCTTACAACTTAGGTGAGGCTAAGGGTAACAAGATAGTTTGGGTAAGATTTATTTCTCCCAGTAGAGCAATTACCAGAGATGTTTCTGCCACAATTGAACTGGTGGGTCCAGACCCACTGATAGATAATGTTAAGTGCGCCAAGACAGCCGGACGAGATGGCATTACCTTTAAAGTTAAGGGAACAAATTTTGGTAACTCAGGAACTTTGTCAACAGTCTTAAATCCTGAATCCTCAGCTTCAGCTAACATCAATATCAATAATTGGAAGGACGATCAGGTAGTTGGCGTTGTACCAGTTCCGGATGCTGATGAGTTTGATGAAGGCACCCAATTCCCCCTCAAGCTGACTCGTTCTTCTGATAGAGCAACAACTGAAGCTTCCTGTTTGTTGGGTGAGGCTTTTGAATTAAATTTGGGCGCTAAACTATTTTGTCGCGCACCTAGCCAATTTGCCACCACTGATGTTGATTTGAAGATTTATGAGGCAGACACAGATGGTGAGGGTCAGGGTACTGGGTCTCATAAGCTGACTAAGTCAGAAAAAGTCACCATTGATAAAAATGGAGCGATTCGTGGCTCCCAATTTAAATATAAAGAGAATAAGGAGTATGTCCTGTCAGTTAAAGCTCCCAGATCTTTAAGAAGGAATACCCCTCCTTTTCTAGTTGAAGGTGGCTCCAACTTTATTCATGATTTTGAACTACCAGTCGGTGATATTTTTCCTAGGGATAAAGGTGATGGTCGAATTGACACCTTTGATTTATCAGAATTGATCAGGCAGTGGGGTATCTCTAGATCAAATACCCCTAGAACAGCTGATTTTAACCTTGACAACAAGACCAATTCCTTTGACTTTGGTTGTATGAGATACTATTTGAGGGATACTGACGATCCCGAGCCAGATTAAGATTATGGAACAACCACTGCCTAATGTTCATATAATTGAAGAGGTCAAAAAATCCAGCGGATTTGGTGACAAACTCAAGCAACTTTTCCTAACACCCAAAGTGATCTTTGTCTTACTTGGATTGATCATTTTAATTGAAGTAGTCTATGGTTTCAAAACCTTGACTAGTCCGCGTTTGGGCGGTAGAAGTGCGCTTAGTTTAGATCCAATCTCTTCAGCCAGATTAGTCTTGAATTCAGATGAGAAAGTCTACAAAGTTGGTTCAGTGATTCCCGTTGAGGTAAGGCTTTCAACCGCAGGTCACACAATTATTGCCTCTGATGTAGAGATAAAATACGATCCTTCTATTTTAGAAGCTACAGGCAGTGCTTTTTTTAACCAAGGTGATGTTTTTGATGAATTCCCCAATATTGAGGTTGATCAACAGCAGGGTATCGTCAGATTTTCAGCACTCTCAATCAATAACCTCTCAGGTTTTAATGGGACCGGCGAACTAGCAACCTTAAACCTGAGGTCTAAAAAAGAGGGTCAGACTTCACTAACTGTCAATTTCACCCCATCATCTACTATTGATTCAAATGTGATAGAGGCAAATACGATCAATGATGTTTTGGGTCAAGTTTTTAACCTGGACTTGACAATTAGCCAAAAGTCCAGCCAAGATAGTAGTAAGGAGGCAAATACTTCGGGAGAATGTGAGAGTTTCCGTCAAAACTGTAAAGACAGCAGCGATAAACCGGGAATACAAGAATGTAGCTTTGGTAGGATTAAGAATAACTCATGTAGCTACGATCCCTACCTGACAGAAAGTTGTGGAGAGTGTATCTCAAAATGAAAATTACTGCCCGAATCAAAAATATAATTGTTAAGTTTTCATTAACCGTACTGGCTATAGTTAGTAGTCTGCTTTCCCCGGCTGTGATTTTTGCAGCTACCCTTTCTTTATCTCCTGCCACAGGCACAATAAATAGAGGTTGTAATTTTACTTTGAGTATTGTTTTAGATACTCAAGGATCCAATACTGATGGAACTGATGCTATCATCAAATATGATCCCCAAAAAGTTAACCCCACTAAAATTAACAACGGTACCATCTATCAAGATTATCCTGGCAGTTTTATTGACGCTCAAGCCAGTAAAATCAATGTTTCTGGCCTGGCTACAGTCGCTTCGCCCTTTAACGGTAAGGGTGTTTTGGCAACAGTAGATTTTAGTGTTCCTCAAACTGCACCAACTGGTCTAACTCAGCTGACTTTTGATTTTGACCCCAATGATAAAGCTAAGACAACAGATTCAAATGTAGTTGAAAGAGGAACAGTATCAGATGTTTTATCTGATGTTACAAATGGGAGTTATACAGTTGGGACTGGCGCTTGTAGTACCGGATTATCTTTAGTGACAGGAGGAACAGGAGGAACTTTTGGGTCGCTGTCTGGTCAAGGAGCAACTGACTCAGGGAAGACCATAGATGATCTTACTGGTGGTGGGAAGCCTTCAGGAGCAATCGAAACAACTATCATTCTGACCTTTTTGGGTGTCATCTTAACAATTCTTGGCATCCTAGGCTTAGCCCTACTTTAAATTAACCATGACTCTGTCTGCACTGATTACAGACTTTTTGGAATACTTAGAGCTTGAGAAAAATGCTAGTCAAAGAACTATTAAAAACTATGATCATTACCTCAGAAGATTTCTAGTGTTTGCAGGTGAGATAGAACCTTCAGCAATTGATCTGCAGATGATCAGGAAGTACCGCTTGCATTTATCAAGGTATATTGACCCTCAGACAAAAAATCCTTTAAAAAGAGTGACTCAAAACTATTTTATGATTGCTTTAAGATCCTTTTTAAGATATCTTGCCAGAAATGATATTGAGACTTTATCTGCTGAAAAAGTTGAGCTGGGTGAGGGGGACCCCTCCCCTCTTAAAGTCTTGGATCAGGAAAGTCTAGAAAGACTTCTACTATCACCCGATACTTCAGATAAAAGCGGTATCAGAGACAGAACAATCTTAGAAACACTTTTTTCAACCGGACTGCGGGTTTCAGAGCTGGCTTCTTTAAATAGAAATACTATTAATTTAAACAGAAGAGAGTTTGGGATAGTTGGTAAAGGTGGTAAAGAAAGGGTAGTTTTTTTATCTGACTCAGCTGTTGAGTGGTTAAATAGATACTTAGGCGCAAGAAATGACAGTTTTAAACCACTTTTTATCCGTTTTCAGGGTAGAATGGATCCATCTGATGATGGTGAGAAGATGAGGCTGACTCCCCGCTCTATTGAGAGAATTGTTGAAAAGTATGTTAAAGCCTCAGGTTTATCAGTTAAAGCTACCCCTCATACCTTAAGACATAGCTTTGCAACAGATCTATTGATTAATGGGGCTGATATCCGCTCTGTTCAGGAGATGCTTGGTCACTCAAATATCTCTACCACTCAAATTTATACTCACATCACCAATAAACAGCTAAAAGAGGTCCACCGCGCCTTTCATTCTAAGAATAAGGGTTAATCATCAATTTCCCTGTGTTCTGCTGGAGTATAAAAATTTTGAAACTACGCTCTTTAAAAGAGCTGAGACATTCACCTAGTAAAAATTGCAGAAACTGTTTTCCATATCATACCATTCACACTGAATGCGATAATAAATCTTTCAGCCACTCAGTGATTATACAACAATGCCTATTATAGCTTAGTATTGCTTCCTGTTACACCTCCGATGTGTGATATATTAGTAGTATGCCATATAGGCTGACTCCATTTATTAATCAGAACTATTATCACCTATTCAATCGCGGAGTTGAAAAAAGACAAGTTTTTTCAGTTGACCAAGATTACCAACGCTTTTTAGAGACTGTTTACTATTATCAGTTTAAAGGTCCAAAACCCCGCTTCTCTACTCATAAGCGTTTCCGAATCAAGGATTTTTACAAAAACCCCAAAATAATAGAAGTAATTTGTTATAGCCTAATGCCAAATCACTTTCACTTGTTAATAAGACAATTATATGATGGTGGAATTGAAGAATTTATGAAGAAGGTCTTAAATAGCTATACTAAATATTTCAATACTAAGCATAGGCGCATTGGCCCGCTTTTTCAAGGACAATTCAAAGCTGTTAGTGTTGATACAGACGAACAACTCTTGCATTTATCCCGCTACATCCACCTAAATCCATATGTCGCAGATATAACAAACAGTCTTGAAAGTTACCTGTATTCCTCTTATCCTAATTTTATTGGTTTAAGAAACAACTCATTATGTAATGCAGAACCTATCTTAAGTTTCTTCAAGAACCCAAAAGCCTATATGAAATTTATTAGTGACCACCAAAGCTATGCACAGGAATTAGAAAGAATCAAACACCTATTAATTGACATTGAGGAATAAATATCACACCTCGGAGGTGTGATATTAATAGGCTTAAAAATTTAGTTGTTGTCAGGTGAGGTTTCGTATAGAAGTTCAGATTTTTCTGAAGCAACATCATAGAGGTATGTTTTAAATTTATTTCTTTTTTTCTGTTCATCGTATTCTCCAGTTTCATATAAAACTTGATCATTGCCTACCCAGAGTTTTTTGTGGATCTTACCACTGATCATCTTGCTTTGCCCATCTTTCCAAATAACAAGATTCCAGTCAGAACTACCAGTATGGTTAATATAAATAACTCTATTTCCGTTAGGGGAAATTATAGGCAGTTGATACTCTGCCCAGGTTCCTTGAGCAATTTTTATTCCTTTAGTCTCAGGGTAATTTGCAATTACGATCTCAGAATAGCTTTGTTTTCCACTGTCGCCAGTATTTCCTAGACCAACAACCCATTTTTTGCCGTCTGCGCTAAAGGAAAAGTCTTTTCCAAAATAATTATCAAATAAACCAAGTAGAGTTTTAGCATCTGCCTCAAATTTATCAACATCAAATATAAAGAATTGAGTATATAGAGGCTCGTTGTTTGTAGCTAAGATTGTTCTTGAATCAACCCAAGTTACAAATCCTTTTAAAGGAAAAAGATGCTTTCCTTCCCCCTTTTCAATATCTATTAAGTAGAATCCTCCCAATAATTTCTCCTGATCAAAAATATACGGTTTATCAGGTGGTCCTCCCATGCCAGAGTAAAGTGAGTCGCTAGTGTTAGATGAAACATAAACTACCAGTCTTCTAGAATCTGGTGACCAGCCTGAGATATATTCAACTTTGAAGTTTTCAGGCAGCAAGGTTTTTGTTTTACCATCAGACGTTATAAATCCCAGAAGATTATTTTTATCTATAAAAGCAATGGATTTAAAGTCTGGAGCAGCTTCAGGACTATTACTTCCTTGATATTGTGATCCGCAGTTTTTACAACCTCCCAGCTCAATATCTGTTTGGATAGCGTCTTGTTTAATTTTAGCTAAAGGGATTAAAACCAGTTTTTTATTCTCTGTGTAGTTAGGATAACTTTGTAGCTCGCTGGATACTTTTAATGGCTCAAATTTAAAAGTATAAAAACTTGTTTTTTTAGATTCTTCTGTTTTGAAAGAAAAATTCTCTTTAAAATTTTTATTGAAAACAAAGACTATCCCTCCAATAAGCACAGCAGTTAAAAGAAAAATTATAATGAGTCTGACCATTTACAGATTATTTAGTTTTCGCAAGATCTTTACGAAGCATAGATAAGGCTGTAGATATGACAGAGAGAACTATGGCGGCCAAGATTGCCGGTAGTAAACCACTGACTGTGAGTCCTGGAACTATGGCAGCAGCAATCCAGAGAACTATGGCATTGACTACAAATGTAAATAATCCCAAAGTTAGGATGTTAATAGGCGCAGTCAAGATTAGAAGAATTGGTTTAATAAAAGTATTGATTACCCCTAACACTATTGCTGCCAGGACTGCTGTTGGGAAATCCTCTACTCCAAAGCCTGGCACAATATAATCAGTAATCATCAGTGCCAAGCTGTTTAAAAGCAGAACAACAATGATATGCATTAAATTAATAATTCCATTAAATTCAATCAATGTCAACAGTCTGTTAGAATGAAATAATGCAGGGTTTTATCAAACTAGTTTTTATCTCTGTAATATTTGTACTACTTATTTTTCTATCCCTGTCTTTTTATAACAACGGCCTTTTAGAGAAGGTGCTTTTGTTTCTAAAACCATTCGGATTCTTGCCTGAATTTTTGGCTGGGATGCTTTATACGTCTTTTCTAACTGCTCCTATATCAGTAGCTGCTCTTTTTATACTTAGTCGATTCAATAGTCCGTTAGTCATAGCTTTAGTAGCAGGTCTCGGTTCAATGATTGCTGATTTAGTAATTTTTAAGTTTTTTAGATATTTACTCTTTGGTAAGTCATCGCCTATCGCCAGTAATGAAATAATTCGGGCGATTGTAAAAAGTCTCAGAACTTCAAAGATATTTCGCAAATTTGCTCCTATTATTGGGGGAATTATAATAGCTTCTCCCCTACCCGATGAACTGGGTTTAATGGTTTTAGGAGTGACTAACATTAAAACTGGAAGAGTTGCTCTACTCACGTATTCATTAAATACAGTTGGTATCTTAGTAATATCCCAAACAGCATCTGTCCTGCCATGAAAAAAGAAGGATTAACAAGCGCAAAAGCCAAAGAGTTACTACTTAGAGATGGTTTAAATGAACTGCCTGAAAAAAGACGCTCTTCTGTAGCTAAACTTTTTATTTCCCAAATAAAAAACCTGATGGCCCTGCTACTTTTAGTAGCCTCAGTCTTGGCTTTTTTGGTTGGTGATAAATTAGATGGAGTTTTAATACTTTTAATCCTAATTTTAAATGCAGCTTTAGGGTTTTGGCAGGAATACAAAGCTTCTAAAGAGCTTGAGGCTTTAAGAAAGTTAGAAGTAGCTAGCTCAAGGGTGATTAGAGATGGAAGACAAATAGAAATTTCCTCTAAAGAAATAGTGGTTGGTGATCTAGTAATTTTAGAATCAGGAGATAAGATACCAGCAGATGGTTTGATCGTTGAGTCTTCTCAGATGCTAGTTAATGAATCTTCTTTAACAGGAGAGTCTTTACCCAGTTTAAAAAGTAACCTTGAAGGAGATAATCAGGTTTACTTTGGTACTGTGGTAGTTTCTGGGAAAGGTTTAGTTGAAGTTACCCAGGTCGGAGCCAACACCAAATTTGGCAAGATTTCCCTAGAACTGGCAAACATTCAAGAAGAGCAGACACCGCTTGAGATCTCTCTTGCGAGTTTAGGGAAAAGAATTGGCTTGATGGTGATTGCCATCGCAATTCTTACTTTTTTAATCAGAGTTTTCCAGGGTTTCAATTTAATAGAGGTATTTTTTGTCAGTATTGCCTTAATGGTGGCAGCTGTGCCAGAAGGATTACCAACAATTATTACAATAGCCTTGGCACTGGGGGTTCGCAGGATGTACCAAAAGAAAACTTTGGTGAGGAAACTAAGTTCAATAGAGAGCTTGGGAGCAACGACTGTAATCTGTTCAGACAAAACTGGTACGCTGACAAAAAATGAAATGTCTGTCAGAAAAGTCATGACAAAAAACCCGTCAGCTTTAGATGAACTTATTAAAGTTGCAGTAATTTGTAACAACTCATCCCTGGTTTTAAAAGAGGACAGTGGTAGTTTTGATATCTTAGGTGATACAACTGAGGGGGCTCTGCTGCTTTGGGCAGAGAGTCTTGGTCAGAAGGTAGATTTGATAAGAGAAGAAGGGAAAACTGTAGAAGAGATTCCTTTTGATGCCAAAAGGAGAATGATGTCTGTGGTGTGGCAAGAGGATAAGAAACTCACGCTTTTTTGCAAAGGGGCACCTGAGGTAATTTTAGAAAGATCTGATTTAGATGGAAAGGTATTAGATGAGAATATCCGTCAATATAAAGAGCTGGCAGGTAAGGGACTAAGAGTATTAGCATTTGCCAAAAAAAACTTAAAAGAAATTGAAGATTTAGAAACAGAAGATGAGAAAAACTTGGAATTTTTGGGTCTGATAGCGATTGCTGATGTTCCTAGAACTGAGGCAAAACAGACTATTCAGAAAGCAAGAGAGGCCGGTGTCAAAATTGTCATGATCACAGGAGACAGTGAGCTAACAGCCAAGGCCATCGCTGAGGAGGTAGGGTTACTTGAGGAAGGAGATGAATTATTAACAGGTTCTCAGCTGGATAACTTGTCAGATAATGAGCTTGTAGAAAGACTTCCTAAAGTTAGAGTTTTTGCCAGAACCTTGCCTGAACAAAAATTAAGAATTATTCAATCTTTTCAAAAAATGGGTGAGGTGGTGGCAGTAACTGGTGATGGGGTTAATGATGCATTGGCTTTGAAACAAGCTGAGGTAGGTGTGGCAATGGGAAATGTGGGAACAGATGTTGCCAAAGAAGCCTCAGATATAATTATTCTTGATGATAACTTATCCACAATAGTTACAGCGATTGAGCAAGGCAGGCTGGTTTATTCAAACATTGTCAAAGTAGTCAAGTTCTTACTGACAGGTAACTTATCAGAGGTACTAGTTATAACAGTTGCTATAATACTTGGTTTTCCCACCCCACTTTTAGCTGTCCAAATTCTTTGGATTAATTTTGTGACAGATGGGCTTCCAGCTCTGGCCTTAATTGCGGATACAGCTTCTTCTAAAATTATGACTACTCCACCCCGCAGCAAATCTCAATCTATTTTAAATAAAGAAACAATTAAATTTATTTTAGGTTTTGGCAGCTTAATCTCGTTGGTTGTTTTAGGAGTATTTTTTGCAATGCTTCAAATTTTCCCTCTTGAGGTTGCCAGAAGTTATGTTTTTACAACCATGGTCATTTGTCAGATGGCGCTAATCTTTGCTATGAGAAGACATCACACAGTCCTTTCCAATAGCTACCTTTTCTTTTCAGTTTTCTTGGTGTTAGTCTTACAAGCCTTAATTTTGTATCACCCAATTTTCCAAAAAATCTTCAGAGTTTATCCTGGCTTTTAAGTTGTGAAGATAATTTATCCCCTAGAAATCTCTGTTCCCGGGGCGGATGGTTTAAAAGTATTCTTCACTCTTAGTATTATTTCGCTATCAACCAACGGTTCAACAGTCTTTGGATACAAAACTCTATTTCCTGCCTTAGCCATCTCATCAGCCAGGTCATAGCTTATTCTAGGTAATAGTCTGGCATTTGGGTTAACTCTTGGATCTTCCGAATAAACACCATCAACGTCCGTCCATATCCAAACCTCATCAGCCCCAAGAACTTTTCCTAGGATTGAAGCAGTATAGTCCGAGCCACCTCTTCCTAGTGTGGTAACATCATTCTCACTTGTGGCTCCAATAAAGCCTGTTACAACCGGAGTAATACCTACCTCGATTAAAGGTTGAAGTATTCTTTCAGCATAATATTTGGTTTTTGGAAAATTTGGCACTGCCTGACCCCAACTATTATCAGTCTCTATGATGTCGGTTGCTTCTATAGGTTCTGCTTTGATACCTTGAGCATTAAGGTTTGCTGCAACCATATAGACATTGAAGCGTTCACCGTAGGAGATGATTTTATCTCTTAACTTGGGAGTCATGACACTCACTTTTGCAAGATCCCTACTTAAACTAATATGCAAGCTATAAAATTTAGCCCGCAATGAACTAGCAAGAGGTCGGTCAAGGTCTAAAAGAGAGGCTATATCCTCGTGGGTAGAAAGAATATCGTCAGCCCAATCTTGCAATTCTTCGATGTGTCCTCTAGAGATTAGATCACAGATTTCAACTAATTGGTTAGTTACTTCTATTGATCTTTTCCCCCGTCTGGCTCTAGCTGCCGAGATTACTAAAACTAACGAGTTACCTTGGTCAATATATTGGCGGACTATTCCCGTCGTGCGTTCAATTGGTTTGGCATCACCAACCGAAGTCCCGCCAAATTTCATCACCAATAAAGGTTTTTGATCCAGTCGTTGGATCTCTGGGATATTTCCAGCAATTTCTGTCATCCATTCTCCTATAGCCATTTTTTTCAATAAAAAACCCCTCAGACGAGGGGTAGCATAACATTTTTGGGACTAAAGCCTCCAAAAGCCACCCCCTATTAAAGGGTTTTCTTAGTGGTTTTTTTAGCTGTTTCTAAGCCCAAAATCATTTTAGTGATTATAGAATCTAAATTATGCTAATGTCAAGGGAATCGCTAGAAAGTTTTAACGTAGCAAGGAGTAAATATTATTGACTTCTCTTGGGCCGGTTGTTAGAATCAACCCAAATATGTCTTCCAACTAGAAATGTTCGAAAGAGATAAGATCAATATCGGAGTATTAGGAGCTGGAGGGGTTGGCGGTAGTGTGCTTGAACATTTTTATAGTTCCCAACCTAGACTGTCTGAAGTTGCTGGTGTTCCAATAAGTATCACCCAAGTTTTAGTCAGAGATCTTCAAAAACCCAGAGCTGTCACATTGCCTGAAGGTGTTTTGACAACCAGCATGGATGATGTGGTTGGCAATCCCAACATTAATCTAGTAGTTAGTTTACTTGGTGATGAAGATGTTGAACGCTTTGCAATAACTAGAGCGATGATGCAAAGGAAATACGTTGTAACTGCCAATAAGGTAGTTATTGCTAAATATGGTCCTGAGCTTTTTGGGATTGCCCGCCAAAATGGAGTTGGGTTAATGTATGAGGCGGCAGTTGGTGGCGGAATTCAAGTGATCGATAATTTAATTGGCAGATATTCCCCAAATCGATTTAGATCAGTCCAGGGAATTTTAAATGGTACGACCAACTTTATCTTGACTAGAATGGCTTTGGACCGTATGGAATACGCAACTGCGCTAAGCTTGGCTCAACAAGAAGGTTTGGCCGAGCCTGATCCTACCAATGATGTTGAAGGACATGATGCAGCCTATAAGTTAGCAATATTGGCTTCTCTAGCTTTTAAAAAAGGTTGGGTTGATCCCCGGGATATTCATCGGGAGGGTATAAGCCAGATTCATCCAAGAGATTTCAAAAACGCTCAAGATATGGGTTATGTAATTAAACTAATTGGTTTAGCAACTGATACTGAAAAGGGTCTTGAGGCTTGGGTTGCTCCGACACTACTTCCTAAAGATCATCTGCTGGCAAATATAAACGGAGCATTAAACGGAATTTTACTGCAAGGAGATCCAGTTGGAGATATTCAGTTAGCTGGGGCTGGAGCTGGAGGTAAACCAACAGCTGCCTCTGTTTGGTCAGATATAGTTAAAGCAAGTGAGTTTATTCAAGTGGGAATTCCCCCTCAAACTCATTTTCCCCAGTACAGAGCTGAAGTTTTAGCATTCGATAGTTCAGAACATTGTAATTATATCAGAATGACCATCACTGATGGATTGGGTCGTGTTCAATCAATTGGACGAATCTGTATGGATAACTTAGTTAGCATTAATCAAATACTTCAACTTCGAGACAGGAAATGGACAGAAAATGGAGTTGCTATGGCTGAGATGGCAATAGATATTGATCCTTCAGGTGAAGGAAATATCACGCAAGCTTTAATGGATCTTTCTGCGACTGACTTTTGTGTTGAAATAGGCTCAAGATTTAGAATGGTAAGTTAAAATGGTTAGATTGAAAATCTAATTTAGTGAAGGGTTGCTACATATCTTAGAATCTGTTAAATAGAGTTCCTTAATTTTGATCTGCTTCTAACATTCCAGATCTTTTATCAACTTTAAATATATTTCCGCCTGGTAAAGTAGTGTATTTTCCTGATGGACCTTGCATTAAACTAAGCAGTTCTTGCAAGTGTACAAAATTAATATCCTCTAAACTTCCCCGACCCAACTCGATATATCTTCTAAGTAAATGACTTTTTAAAGCTTGTTCCAGATCTCTAAATTCTTTTCTGCGTATTATTAGCCCGCCTTCTGTTTCTTCTGTTACCCTATCCCACTTAGCTTGGACTAAATTATCAAGTAAATCATTAACTTCAGCAGCCATTTCAGCCAAATTGCAAAGTGTCCGCCTGATTTGAGGATTAAAGCTTGCAAGCTCTGGTAATAACTGATGTCTGATTCTATTGCGCTGGTATTCGGTTTGATCATTAGTATAATCATGCTCAGGATTAAGCTCTCTTAGCTGACAATATCGTTCAGTTGCTACTTTAGTAACAGTAAGAAGTGGTCTAACAAAATGTGTTAATGGTAAATCAGGATATACTTTCCCACAACTGGCGAGTCTCATCCCGGCCAGTCCATTAATTCCACCCCCTCTTATTAAATGCATTAATACAGTTTCTGCCTGATCATCTGCGGTATGTGCAATTGCTATCGCATTTGCTTGCTCTTTTTGATAAGCCCCAGTTAAGAACTGATAACGCAAATACCTGGCAGCCTCTTCTAGCGACAACTTTGATTGTTTTTGAAATCCTGGTGTATCAACCTGGCCAAGGGTTGCTTCAATACCTATTTGATTAAAGTAATCTGCTAGTTGCTCTGCAATTTCGAAAGACTCAGGGCGGATACCATGATTTAAATGAGCAGGATGAAGAGTTAATCCCTGTCTGGAAGAGATTGAACAAAGCGCATCAAGTAAGGTCATTGAGTCAGGACCGCCAGATACTGCTACGACCAGTTTTTGATCAGTTCCAAAGCCAGTTTTAATTAGATTTTTCCTAACCTGGTCTTGAATTTGCTTTATCAATCTTTCCATTTCAATTGTTATATCCCATCTCTTGCAGTAATCCCCTGGTCACAACAGCATCATCAAAAGGGATTTGTTCTTTACCAAGAGGAATAAATTGTTCATGTCCCCGACCTGCAACTAAAACTAAATCCCGCGGTTTAGCCCATTGAAGTGCTTCTTTAATTGCTGCTTTTCTATCAACAATTACCTGATAATCTTGGCCCTCTACTTTTCCATCGCTTCTTAAAGCATCGGCCATTACTGCTGCAATCTCTACAGGATCCTCATCCCCGGGATCATCCATAGTTATAAAAACCATATCTGCGCCCTCGGTTGCCCGGGCTAATTCCGGTCGATTACCCAAATCCCTCTCTCCAGCATGGCCAATAAGTACTGCCAGTCGCTTGGGATTTTGTTCCTTAATACTACTAACAACTACTCTTAAAGCTCCTGGAGTATGGGCAAAATCGACTATTACCCTAAAAGGTTGTCCCATCTGAATCTCCATCATTCTTCCTTGGACAGGACCAATTTCTGGAATTTTAAATATTAATTTATCTATGTTCAGTCCAAGCCCATATGCCACACTCAAACTTGCCAAAATATTATAAACATTAAATCTGCCCTGAAGAGTGGTGGTAGTTAAATACTCCCGACCATCAATTTGAACTTTAAATTCACTCCCGGATGAGATAGCGCCTAGTACCTCCCCCTTAACCTGACAGTTATTATTTATCCCGTAATCTATAACCGGCGCAGTACTTGCAGCTTTAAAATACTTAGCACTTTCATCATCAGCATTTATTACCCCAAACTTGGGACCAGACTTTACGCCTCCTCTCAGCTCAGAAAATAACCTGGTCTTAGCTAACCTGTATTCCTCAAAGCTACTATGATATTCAAGATGTGTTGAGGTTAAGTTAGTAAAAACTGCAGCATCAAACTCGACTGCTCTAAGCCGGTCTAAGGCAATTGCATGGGAACTAGCCTCCAAAACTGCCGCTTTAGCTATTTTCGGATCACTACCCGCTAGGAAACTTGCCAAGAATGCCTGGACATCAGGAGAATCCGGGGTGGTTAAAGAGTATGGGTTTTTTTGTTCATCCCCATTGCAAGCGATATAAACCGTATTTAAAATTCCAACCTGATATCCTGATTGAAGAAGCAGATGCCTGATTAAATGAGAAGTAGTTGTTTTGCCATCAGTTCCGGTTACCCCGACAACCTTCATTTGCTCAGAAGGCCTGCCATAAAATTGAGCTGATAAATCAGCTAAAGATGCTCTCGGATCTGGAACTTCAATCGTATATGGTACATTAGTTTCAGTTCCAGTTCTAACTACCACTCCCGCAGCCCCTCTTTCCAGCGCATCAGGAATAAAGGCATTACCATTAATCTGGACTCCTGGGACAGCAACAAACAAAAATCCTTCTTGAACTCTCCGGCTATCTTGGGTAATTCCAGAGATATTATCTGGAGCAATGCCAGTTATTTTATCAGGTTGAATTGATCTGAGGAGTTCGGAAGGATGCATCAGTATTATCCTGGAGGAGTAATTTTACAACTTCCGGTCCTTTCTCCACGATTCATTAACTATATCATCTTTTCTGTTAGTCGAGCCCGTAAAGGAAATTCTTGGAATAGATCGCATTGGTGTTTTACTTAATGATTTTTAGCAAGTTTACTTTGGGTTTTTGAAAATATTTGATACTTGGTGTTCCCGTAAAAATCATAGTAGGGAAAGTATTCCGATAGTATTTTGTCAGCACCGTAATTTAATAATTCTTGTCCAAAGTTCGACCCTGTTTCCATAAAAAATATTAGTTTTACATTATTATCCTTTGCGATTTTAATTACTGAATCTGCAGTATCGGTGGAAAAAACCATACCAGAAACGATTGCGTAGTCGGAGTGTTTGATGATATCAAGAGTTATCTCGTTTGATCCACCGATTATTTTAACATTTTCAATATTTAGCCCTAATTTATTGGGAGCTAAATCAACAACAGTCAAATTAACTTCTTCTTTTATAGATTGTTCAATAATTTCGGAGGCTGCACCAATTAATACTACCTTTGAGTTTGAAGGGATGTCTTTTAATAATTCAACTGCCCGTTGAATAGCTTTTTCTCGAATATTGCCGATGAGTTCTTTTGTAGGAAGGAATCTATTTAGGTGGCTGTAAATTGCATCTGCAAGTGCCACTTTGAAATAAGGCTTTATATTCAATTTCAGTACATCAGATATATCCTTGCCTATAAATTTAGAGAAACGAGTATAATCTAGTTCTTCTTGAAAGTAAGAGAAACCATATCCATTTTCTAATAAAACTAAACATAAATTCATGTCGGTAAAAACTGAGTCGCAATCCTTCATTGAGTAAAGAGATTTTCCAAGAATAATGTTATCTATTCTCAAACGATCATTTTTATTGTTCAGTTTTTTTAACCCTTTTGCAATTATGTCATCTAAAATCATACAGTTAACCCTACCTCACTTCGGAGAATTCCAATTATAGATTTTGCATGATCGGTTAGGATGTATTTATTGGGTTGAATTACAGATCTCTTCATTAAAAGTTTTATCGCGACATCATCGGGTTTAAGAGGTGTTTGGGTAGAGACGCAAAAAGTTATTAAAATTGAATTTGGATTCATATCTTTAAGAAATAGTGAATGCTTGGTTTTAAAAAGAGTATTATTCTTTAGTTGATATATTCCGGGACTAAGTTGGCGGGTAACATGGTTTGTTTTTTTTGCACTATTTGAAATATAAATTTGAGAGTAATGAGTATTTTTTTCAGATGTTGTTTGTTTTTTTACCATCCCAATACTTTTAGAGGTAAAACATTCAATATGACTTAAAAGATGAGGTTTTTTGTTTTGTTCAATTTGGATTCCTGTAAGCAATCTTGTTAGACCAACCAAACGAGCATTAACTTCTTGTAAATAAATAGTGCCAGTATCGAGATCCCATAAAAAGTCTAGCCCTGCAATTCCCTGATATTTTAATATATGAAGATAGTTTGCTATTTTTAAAGACGTTTCTTTTATATTATCTTTCAGAGTTTGGTCAAAAAGGGACTGGTTGGTATCATTGCCCGAAAATTGGAAAGGGTTAGAGCTAAGTTCATTAAATCCTACAATCTGTAGGAAAGGACCGTCATATAAGACAGTATTTTCTTTAATACATAGATGAACTGATATTGGAATTAAATTTTTAATATATCTTGAAGCTCGAAATTTATTACTCATTTTATCAATAAGTTTTTTAAACTCCTCGAATGACCTTATAAGGAATGTATCCGACCCGGATACGCCATCTCTCCCTTGGATAATAAATGGTAAACCTAATTTTTTTTCGCACTTAAGATATAAAATATCAAAATATTTCTTCGAACTTTTTTGAATGACCAAGGTTTTATTTTCGTTTAATTTTAGTATTTTATTTATTTTTTGCGTGAATAGCTTATCCCCGACACGTTTTTGAATTTTGTATGGTGGTAAGGCCAGTTTTAATTTATTTTTCTTACAAAGACTAGCCATTTCATCGTTCATGTAAAAAAATATGACTTTCGAACCTGGGAAATTTGCATCAATCTTTTTCAAGAAAGACTTATCACTAAGTAATAACTCTATGGCTTTATCACTGTCAATGTTATCTCTAAAGCTGTTATTTCCATAACTGAAGATTTGAAATCCATTATTTTTTAGTAATGAATAGGTATTATCGTTATAGTAGCAAGCAATTTGAAAGGAGGGAAACATATCTAAAAGTTCTACCCCCATAAAGGGAGTTTTTTCGATAAAGATTATTTTTTTCATATTAAGTAAAAATATTTTTTTTCAAGAAGGTAGTTTAACTATTTTGATGGATAACAATAATATTTGTAAATTGAGCAACCTGATTTTCATTCATAGCCCCATTTTCTAATAAAATTTGATGAGGGATAAGATCTGATTCTTTATATCCCCATACTTCCTTAAGCGGTAGTTTAGTAGCTTTTGCTAAGTTACTGAACTCTCTAGGAGAAAATAATTTAAGATAGCCAATCGTATTATCATCCTCTCTTTTATACCAAAATATTTGATCATCATTTTGAGGTTTTAACTCAGGATGGGAGTGAAGAATTGTTGGTTGTGCTATTTTATATGACCTTACACTGGTTGTTTGTCCATCATAAATTAAATAACCGTTTTTTGAAACAGCTCCAGCAATTTGAGAAAGTAATTTTGGTGCATTTTTGCCTGAACTATTGATGATCGTCCATAACATTAAAACAAGACTTCCTTTGAATCCTAATGTATTTTTTTCTAAATTGATTAATTGAGTATTTGTATATAAAGGTTTATTATTTAATTGCTGCTTTTTTGCAAGTTCCAACATTCCTGGTGAATAATCTAAGCCAATAATTTCATTAAACCATTGGGAAGGCAATTTTTGTTCGGAGAAAAAAAGCTGTAGACGATCGCCTGTGCCACAACCAGCATCTATTAAAGTACCTTTTTTGTCATCGTACCAATTATGTTTAAGAAATTGTGCAATGATTTGGTCTTCTAACGTAAGTTTAGGATATTTCTTTCGATTTCTGACACGAGCACCATAAATTTTACTATGTTGATTAAAACTTTCTTTAAGAGAGAAGCGCATACTATTTAATTTGCATATAGTATCACATCTATCAAAGCCAGAGATTTTTAAAATCGGTAAAGTTATGGTTATAGTAAAGAGTCAATTATAGTAATTAACTCAGATAATGATTTGATAGTAAACTTAGGTTCCTCTTCCAAACCCTCAGGTTTTTCATTAGCAAACTTTCCAAGTTGCAGCCAAACTGTAGTTGCCCCGACTCTATTGCCTTCTAGGATCTCTGATTTCACTCTGTCTCCTACAACTACACATCGTTGTGCCGTGACCTTTAATTGTTCCAAGATGTGCTGGAATTTTTTTACCCCTTCCGGTCCGACAATATCAAAAACGTCAAAATATCTGTCTAGATGCAAAAATTCAAATTCTTCTAATCTGTCTTGTGGATTATCCCCCACACTAACAACAGCCATTTTTAGGCCGCGGTCTTTTAGTAATTGCAAAACTGGTTGTGTTTCTGGAAAGAAGCGAGGTGGATTTTCGTCTCCCTGAACTAGTGTCCGATTGTAATCAAAAATTACTGCTTCTATCACGAATTGGATTATATCTTATTTGTATTCTTTGATTGTTGAAGTACTTTATTAAAGCTTTTAAAGTGAACCCATGTAAGTTGCAATATTATAACCCAGTTCTCCTAATTTAATTAAATTATCTACTGAAACTTGTTCCCGCTCAGTGTGCGGTTCTTCATATCCTCCTCCAAAATTGATAATGGCGACACCCTTTTCAGAGAATACATTAGCATCATAACAACCAAAACTGTAAAAGTAACTTGGCTCAAATCCACAAGCCTCTACAATTCTTTGGTAGATAAAACAAAGGGATCATCTTCTGAATATTTAAAGCCGCCATTTTCCCGTACTTTATCAAAACGTAGTTTAATTCTGTTCTCACCGTTTTGTTTTAATGCATTTTCAAAAGCAGCTTTAACTTCATCGGTGTATCTTTCGACCTTTTCTTCAATATAACTTCTGGTTTCCCCTTTTACCAGGGTTCGGCCTGCGATAGTATTTCTGACATCACCTCCATGCGGGACAATAAAGTTTCTCACAGAATCATCGTCGATTTTTCCTATCTTGAATTGAGCTAAAGCAGCAACCAATATTGGTATGACAGCAGCTGCTTCTTAAGGTCTTGAGGCGTGAGCAGATCTACTGAGTATCAACAAATGGGTTT
>CAYOOO010000010.1:0-41351 GCA_964405655.1 uncultured Gammaproteobacteria bacterium
TAAATTACCAAGTTGAGATAGGGATTAATAAGCTTCCGTGGACTGAAAGTCCGCGGTATTCTTATGTTTCAAGCTTTAACCATTCTCCGCCTTCATCCTCACTCTGAGAGAGTGAGGTTTTGGCGAAGTGGTTATAAAAAAGTGACAAGATTATTTTTTGGCAGGTTTGAGAGCAGGAGCCTTTTTGGCAGAAGTTGGTTTTGTTTGGATCAATTTCGATAAACGGCTTTTAAATCGTGAGGCTTTATTAGCATGAATTAGCTTTGTTTTAACAGCTTTATCTAAGGTAGAAGAAAGTTGGTTAAAGAAGGCAGTCGAGGGTGCTTGGCGCATCTTTTTTACTAGCTGTTTTATATTTTCTTTTATAAGCTTATTATGCGCAGTTTTTTTCTTATCCTGGCGCATCTTTTTTATTGATGAGCGAATAATTGGCATATGGAGGGCAATGGTAACATACTCAAATACGAGTGTGCAAGTAAAATTCAAGTCTGTTAAAAAACCCTTTGGTATTTTAATATTTACAGACAATGGTAAAAAATATTTTGTCACTTCTAAATGCCAGACAAAACAGTATCCTCTCAGGAGCTCTTATTTTAATGGTGGCAGTCTTTGCCTCAAAGTTTTTGGGACTAATCAGAGACAGGTTACTGGTTCATAACTTTGATACTTCAACAGCCTCAATTTACTTTGCAGCCTTTAAACTACCTGATCTTCTATTTCAGCTTTTAATCTTTGGGGCAATCTCAGTTGCTTTTATACCTGTTTTTACAGAGCACCTGCAAAGGAAGGGGGGGGAGGAAGCTTTTAAATTTGCCTCTAATCTTTTAAACCTTTCTTTACTGGTTTTTGGTCTGGCTTCTTTAGTTGCCTTTTTCCTAATTCCATTTCTAAATCTGTTTTTTGCACCGGGTTTTACTGGTCATCAAAAAGTTTTAACTGATCAGCTAACCAGACTAATCATGATTTCCCAATGGATATTGGTCATCGGTTCTTTTTTTATTGCTGTTGCTCAATCTTACCAAAGGTTTATCATCCCAGCTTTGGCACCCCTTTTCTATAATATTGGAATTATAGCCGGGATCGTCCTACTTTCCCCTATCTTTGGAATAGCCGGTCCAGCTATGGGGGCAATTATCGGATCGCTTCTTCATATGCTAGTTCAAATCCCTCTAATCCGTTCGTTAAGATTTAAATACAGTTTGTCTTTTAATATTTTTGATAAAGGAGTAGGTGAAGTATTTAAACTCATGAGTATGAGGAATATTGGTTTGATTGTTGAACAAATCAATGATGTGGTGGGTTTTGCTCTGGCTACTTTGATTTCTTTAGCCTCACCAACTCTTTTGACCTTTGCCCATCATTTACAAACAGTTCCGATTGGTTTATTTGGAGCAACTATTGCTCAGGCGGCCTTACCTGTTTTGTCCCGTGAACAAGCTCAATCTGAAAGAGAGTCTTTTAAGGTAACACTACTTACTACCCTGCATCAGATCCTTTTTTTAACTCTGCCAGCTGCAGCTATCTTAATAGTTTTAAGAATTCCAGTAGTCAGATTGGTTTTTGGTGCCTCTCAGTTTAACTGGACAGATACTGTTTTAACAGGTAGGACTGTGGCCCTTTTCTCTTTAGGCCTAACTGCCCAATCAGTAATTCTGCTTTTGGTCAGAGGTTTTTATGCTCTTAAAGATACTAAAACACCAGTGATTGTTTCAATTATCTCAGTGTTTTTTAACATTACTTTAAGTATGATATTAGTGAGAGTTTTTAATTGGGATGTCTGGAGTCTGGGTTTGTCCTACGCAGTCTCTATTAATATTGCTTTGCTTCTGCTAATCTTTTTTCTTAATCGCAAAATAGGTGGATTTGACAGAAAGAGTCTATTTAACCCAGCCCTTAAGATGATTTTGGCATCCCTGGTTGCAGCTGCAGCATTATACATTCCCATGAAAGCCTTGGACCAACTGGTTTTTGATACTACTAGGACAGTCAATCTGATAATTTTGACTGGTATCGCCTCATTTGTTGGGATCTCTATTTACATCTTTCTAGTTTGGTTTATGAAAGTTAGGGAGCTCCATACCTTTGCTCAACTTCTTAAGAATATCTATCAAAAACAGGTTAATGTTAAATCTGAGGAAATTGTTAAAGAATCAAGTACATTATAAAGCTACTTTTTGCTATTCAAATGCTCTAAGTTTATACCTTTATCAACAAAATCTTTCCACCACCATTGATGAGGGTGTCTTTTTAGCATAACTTTAGCTAACTTTTTAGCTGATTTAGTTCTTAAAAAAGGGATCCGGTGGATACTTGATCCTTCAAACCATCTTTTAGCCATTGTGTTGCCAGTGTGCATCAAAACCCATTCTTGATACATTTGCTCCAATGAATCAGCGTCTTTAGCGCATTTGGAAACTAACGTTTTTCTTGCTTCGTATTCTTCAAAGATTTCGATCAAGTCTTTGCCGAAAGGAATATTTTTAAGTTGATCCTTAATAGCTTTGGCTTCATTTGTAACTGAGTAATTTTTAGCGATAAAGTCCAAATCACCGGTTCGCATTTCAGCGTTGTCATGTAATACTCCCATGGCTAAGGCTTTAATTCCATCTTGGTGGGATAGTTTTTCCATGCGGGCGATGCAGTAGGCGATGATACCAACATGAAAGGCATGAGAAGCAACTGTGTCAAAGGTGTTGAGTAGGGATCTGCTGTGAGATCTTGACATAAACATTAGGTTACCAACTTCAGCGATATAGTCGAAAATTTCTTGATCAATATCTGCTTTGGAATTTGTCATGGAATGATTCTCCCTCTAATTGTTAAAACTGTCAATCTAGACTACAATTGCCTTTATGAATATTCGTAATTTCTCGATCATTGCTCATATTGATCATGGTAAGTCAACTTTGGCTGATCGTTTTTTAGAAATCTGTCACAGCGTCCCCCAAGATAAGATGAAGCCTCAGCTTTTAGATTCATTGCAGCTTGAAAGAGAAAGAGGGATTACTATCAAACTTGCCCCAGTCAGGCTAAAGTATACTCATAACTCTGAACTCTACACTCTGAACTTGATAGATACACCTGGTCATGTAGATTTTTCTTATGAAGTCTCCCGAGCCTTAGCAGCTGTTGAAGGCGCGATTTTACTAGTTGATGCAACTCAAGGGATTCAAGCTCAAACTTTGGCCCATGGTTTGTCTGCTTTAGAACAAAACCTAACTTTGATACCAGTTATAAACAAGATTGACTTACCTAATGCTGAGGTAGAAAAATATCGGAAACAACTGGTTGAAACGTTCGGTTTTTTGGACGATGAGATTATTTTAGCATCAGGCAAAACAGGCGAGGGAGTTGAGGAGATTTTAAAGGCAGTCATAGAGAGAATCCCCTCTCCTAAAGTTGAGGTAGACAAACCCTTAAGAGCTTTAATTTTTGATTCTTTTTTTGATAGTTTCAAAGGGGTCATGGCTCAAGTTAGAGTAGTTGAGGGAAGGGTGGGAGATAGTCAGTCTAAAGTAGTCTTTTTAGGTACTAAATCAGAAGGCCAGGTACTGGAAAAAGGCTATTTTGCACCACAGCTTACACTTTCTGATAGCTTGGAGGCTGGAGAAATTGGCTATATTGCAACTGGGATAAAAGAGGCTAATAAGGCCAGAGTGGGAGATACTATTTCAACTGATTTTTCAGCTGAGCCATTACCTGGATATAAAGAGGTTAAGCCAATGGTATTTGTGGGGCTCTATCCAGTTGACCAATCTGAATATCATGATGTGAAGGACGCCTTTGAAAGGTTCAAGTTAAATGATCCAGCTTTTTCTTATGAGGCTGAACAA
Organism: uncultured Gammaproteobacteria bacterium; assembly: GCA_964405655.1. GTDB lineage: Bacteria > Patescibacteriota > Microgenomatia > Daviesbacterales > UBA10151 > CAYOOO01. The sequence continues at coordinate 3,834 of CAYOOO010000010.1, forward strand.
TCAACTGCTTTAGGTTCTGGTTTTAGATGTGGATTTTTAGGGTTGCTGCATGCTGAGGTTGTCCAAGAAAGATTATCTGAGGAGTTTAATGTTAATCTTTTGGCAACTGCCCCGTCAGTTGAGTACTTGGCAGGTGAGCAAACTGTTGATAATCCAGCAGATTTGGACCTTGCTAAGATGAAAGATTTAAAAGAACCTTGGGTAAAACTTGAGATATTCACTCCTCAAGAGTACATTGGACCAGTCATGGATTTGGTTCAAGACAAGAGGGGAAATTTTTTAAATATGCAGCACTTTGGCCCACAAGTAGAGATTTCTTATGAGATGGCCTTAGCTGAGATGATTACTGATTTTTATGACAAATTAAAATCCATCTCAAGCGGGTATGCTTCCTTAGATTGGGATTTTATTGAATTTAGGGATGTAGACGCAGCTAAAGTAGATATCTTAGTTGGAGGGGAAAAAGTGGATGCTTTATCTACCATAGTTTATAGACCCAAAGCAGAATCCGCCGGCCGGCGGATGATAGAAAAATTAAAAGAAGTTTTACCAAGACAAAACTTTGCTATTGCGCTTCAGGCCAGTATAGGTGGGACAATTATTGCCAGAGAAACAATCTCAGCCTTTAGAAAAGATGTCACAGCTAAATTATATGGAGGGGATAGAACTAGAAAAGATAAGCTTTTAGAAAAACAGAAGAAAGGTAAAAAAAAGATGAAGATGATCGGAAGGGTGGAGATACCGCAGGAAGCTTTCCTGAGTATTTTGAAATCGTGAAGGAAATGATAAAAATAGTTTATCCTGAGTGAAGTCGAAGGAAAATCCTCCAGAAAGCGTTTTTATCTATACTTAAAAGTTAATGAATTTAATAAAACAGCAGAATCAGCTTCAAAAAGATGCGTATAAAGTTTTAGAGAAACTTCAATTAATGGAATTGCTAAAGAATTTTGGTGAACCCAAAATTGTTGGAAGTTTAAGTTTGGGTTTAATGACTTGGAGGGATATCGATTTAGAAACTGTTTGTAAAGAATTAAAAAAGGAATATATTGCAGCGATTGTTGCAACTCTAATATCAAATTTTGATCGAAGAATTGATTTTGGAATGATAGACAATAGGCTTAAAGAGCATTTTATTATACCTAAAGGAATGTATATTGGTTGTAAGTATTTTGGGGAGGATATACCCGTAGAAGAACTTAAGGGAAGTAATCCAAATGTCTGGAAGATAGATATGTGGTTTGGATTAAAAGGAGATAATCAGGGTTTTCAAAAAACTGAAGAAATAAAAAGTAAATTAACAAAAGAAAAAAGAAGAATAATTTTGGAGATTAAAGAAAAGGTTTCTAAAAATCCAAAATTTAGAAAAGAAATTTTTAGTGTGGATATTTATGATGCGGTTTTGGAAAATGGTGTTAACAATTTGAATGAGTTTGAGCAGTATTTAAAACAAAGAGGAAGATTACTATAAGTATTTTTTTGCAAATTGGTCAGCTTCATCTTCTTGGATTCTGATTTCTCCTTTGGTTTGGCTAAAGTCAATTGAGTTTTTGTGACGCAGGATTATATGGCCGATATAATGTTACACCCCGGGGGTGTAACATTATTCGTTCTTATAACAGTAGTGTCTTGATTTAATTTTGACTTAATGGGATGCTAAGGATATATAAAAGCAAGAGGGGGTGATAAATATCAAATTATTGCATATTCTTTCTTATACTGTTTTGTGGATTGGTGGTTTGAATTGGGGTCTAGTCGGCCTTTTAGATATGAATCTGGTAGAAAATGTTTTAGGAGCAGATTTGGCTAAATGGGTTTATATTTTAGTTGGTTTGGCAACGGTCTATATTGTTGTAACTCATCGAAATGATTGTAAGGTCTGTGGGGGAAAATAGTCAGATTAATAAAAGTTGGTAATTATAATTAAAATCCTCCAAAATTTTGGAGGATTTTAAAAAGATTCTTAGATGATGGAAAGAGAACATTCAGGTGGTTTTGTCGGGGTACTTCTTCCCAAAGCTTTTTATGCGGAATTCAGGACGCTAAACATTGACCTTCAGCAAATTGCCCCAAGTTTAAGAGTCAGGGATCCAGCAATTGCTCATATCTCCCTGTTTTATTTAAATAGTCATAACAATGGAGAGGTTGAGCAAGCTGTTTCAGAGTATTTATATATGCTTGAGGGAAAATGGGTGGTTGTCCGAGGGATGGGAGTTTTCAGACAAGAGAACCAACCAAAGGTTTTGTATTTACCTGTGAGTTACCCATGGAGACTGGTTGAATTCAATAGGTTGCTCAGGCAAGTTGCTTATCCGCCCATACATCCAAATAATAGCTATTCTTTCAGTCCACATATAACTGTCAGCCGCCTCAACAGCGCTGCTCGAAATGCCCTACCTAATAAAAGAGAGGAGATTGAAGAGCGGATGAATCAGTTTTATTGCACCTTTCCTTTATCAGAAGTGGCTATTTTCCAAAAAAGTCCCCAGTCTCCCTTTATGTTTGAAGATCCTAAAGTTTTTAAAATAGCTGCTTAATATGAGAGGAAAAATTGCTATAGTTGATTTTGGTTCCCAGACTACTCACCTGATTGGTCGAAGACTTCGCCAGCTTGGTATTAATTCAGAGTTTTTAGAGCCTAATCAGGCTTTTAAAAGAGTAAAGAAAGAAAATTTTGCAGGCATTATCTTATCTGGTGGTCCTGCCTCAGTCTATGAAAATGGGGCTCCTAAGCTTGATTCTCAACTTCTAAGTCTGAGTCTACCTGTTTTAGGGATTTGTTACGGTTTGCAATTTATGGCCCATGCTTTAGGTGGGAAGGTTGAGCCAGGTAGCAGGGAATATGGTCTAGAAAAACTACAAATTTTACTCTCTCAAGGAATTTTTAAAGATCTTCAGGGGGATTTTAGGGTAATTATGTCACATGGTGATTCAGTAATTAAACTACCAAAGGATTTTAAGTTAGTTGCTCAAACCAGAACTGTCAAATATGCAGCTGTTGCCAACCTAAGTAAAAAACTCTTTGGGGTTCAGTTTCATCCCGAGGTCAGCCACACTCAGAATGGTTTACAAATATTAAGAAATTTTGTTGAAGATATTTGCAAGCTAGAGGTTGCGCCTTTGGATCTGGATCCAACACACCTAATTAATAAGATTAGACAGCAAGTTGGTCAAAGCCGGGTAATCTGTGCAGTCTCAGGAGGTGTTGATTCAACAGTGGCTGCTTTTTTGATTGGCCAGGCGATTGGCAAACGTCTTATTCCGATCTATGTTGAAAGCGGCTTAATGAGGTCGGGTACTCTTTCCCAAGTTAAGTTGATCTTTTCCCAGTTAATTAAAGCAGATCTGGTGGTAGTGGAGGCTAAAGGCAAATTTATGAAAGCTTTAAAAGGAGTTTCTGATCCGGAAAGAAAAAGAAAAGTAATTGGTAAGCTTTATATTGAAATCTTTGGGAGGATGGCCAAAAGATATTCTGATGCTAAGTTTTTAGGACAGGGAACAATCCGCTCTGATGTTATTGAATCCAAGGGTTCAAAACATGCTTCCAATATTAAGTCCCATCACAATGTTGGTGGATTACCCAAGGAGCTAAAGTTTAAATTACTTGAGCCTTTGAGAGAGTTCTATAAAGATGAGGTTAGAGAAGTAGGCAGACTGGTAGGGTTGGGGGAAGATGTCGTTATGCAACAACCATTTCCCGGTCCAGGTTATGCAGTTAGGATTAGAGGGGAGGTTACAAAGGAGAGGCTTAACCAGGTAATTAAGGCAGATCAGATAGTAGTTGAGGAGATCAAGGCTGCCGGGTTATTTGAGAAAGTTTTTCAATGCTTTGCTGTGATGACTGGAGCCTACTCAACTGCTGTTAAAGGGGATGCTAGAGCTTTTGCTGAGGTGGTAGCAGTTAGAGCTTATCAGTCAGACGATGTGATGACCTCTGACTGGGCAGATCTGCCCAGAGAGGTTTTGGAAAAAATCTCCTCCAGGATTGTCAATGAAGTTCCTCATGTTTCCAGAGTAGTCTATGATATTACTACCAAGCCTCCAGCCACCATGGAATGGGAATAATTTTCCTCTTGACAATCTCTTAGCACTCATGTTAAATTAGTGCTAATGGTTCGACTCTGCTCACGACTATAGTCCTGAGCGACCGAAGGAGCCGAAGGATGACTGATTTACTATCTGACAGACAAAAGGATCTTCTTAGGGCGATCATCGAGTTTTATGTCAAAACCGGTGAGCCTGTTGGTTCAGAGAACATTGAGAAATCTTACAACCTAGGTGTTTCCCCTGCCACTATCAGAAACGAGATGGTTCATCTGACTCAAAGTGGTTACCTTAAGCAGCCTCACACCTCAGCTGGTCGGGTTCCAACCTCAATGGGTTACAGGCTCTATATCCAAGAGTTAATGAAGGAGAAAGAGTTGCCTATTTCCGCAGAGGTGGCGATCAGGGAGAATCTCTGGCAGCAAAGGTTTCATGAGAATCGGCTGTTAAAAGAAGCTGTCAGGGCACTAGCTAGCCGCATTCAAGTTCCAGCTTTAGCCATTAATGAGGAAGGAGAGGTCTTTTATGCTGGGACAGCCTATATGCTAGATTGGCCAGAGTTTGAAGATATTGATGTAACCAGGTTTGTTTTATCCCTTTTTGACGAGTTTCCTACGCTGCAACAGATTATTGGTCAAGCAGTTGGTTCCTCGCCAATGCATATTTTATTTGGTGACGAGCTAGGTTTTGAGCACTTAGAACCAACCAGTTTTGTCTTTTGCAAATTCCACGGTAAAGGAGATAAAGAAGGTGTTGTTGGGGTAATTGGTCCAGCCAGACTAAACTTTCCCGTGGTTTTACCCTATGTTCGCTATACCAGCCACTTAATTGAGGAGGCTTTGAGAAGTTATTGAAAATAGTATCAAGTATTATGGGGAAAAAACAGAAAGAAGATAAAGATCAGTTACAAATCAAACTTATTGATGTTGAGAACCAGCTAAAAAGAGCGTTAGCTGATTACCAAAACTTAGAAAAAAGAGTAGCTGAGGGAAGATCAGAGTTAACTAATTGGTATGCAACAGAGCTGATTAAGAAATTATTAACAGTTTTAGGGCATTATGAGAAAGCTTTGGAAGGCGCATCTAATGAAGATAAAGCCTCAGCTTGGTATAAGGGTGTGGAACTTGCAACAGGGCAGCTTCAACAAGTCTTAAAAGATGAAGGACTGGAGGAAATATTAATAACAGATGGAGTATTCGATCCAAGCCTTCATGAGGCTGTAGACATGCGTGAGCCCTCCGACGCTGAAGCTATGGAGAGTAAAGGTGATAATATGATTTTAGAAGTTGTCGAAAAAGGGTATAATTTGAATGGGAAAGTGATTAAACCTGTTAAGGTGGTGGTAGGTAAGAAGCAGGATTAAAGATTTAGGATTTAAGATTAATGACTAAGAAAGGAAACATTTAAAAAATATGACAGAAAGATCTGGATTAAACATTATAAGAGGCGCAGAAGTTCTTGGTCTGCGAGTAGCTTTGGTAGCTGTTAGGGTTGCACAATTTGGTGATTTAGATGTTCCAGGTTACACTAATTTAGATGTTGTTTATCATGGCATAGCGGCTAGATTAAAAAAAGCTCAAGGAAATACAGAAGAGTTTGCATATCATCAGAGAAGACAATCAGATATTAGAGCAATTGTTAAAGGACAATAAAAATATGGCAAAAATAATTGGTATTGATTTAGGTACAACAAATAGTGCTGTGGCTGTGATGGAGGGTGGAAAACCCAAAGTCATCCACAGCGCTGAAGGGGAGAATATTATCCCCTCTGTTGTTAATCCAATTAAAAATATTGTTGGAAGAGTGGCCAAGCGCCAGGCAGTAGTTAACCCTAAGGAGACTATTTTTTCTGTCAAGAGACTGATGGGTCGAAAATTTGAAGACAGCGAGGTAAAAAGGGATATGGAATGGCTGCCTTACACTATTAAATCAGGCAAAAACGGTATGGCTGTTGTAGAGGTTGAAGGTCATGAATACACACCCCAGGAAATCTCAGCCATGATTTTAGGAAAAATTAAAGCTGATGCAGAGTCCTACTTGGGTGAAAAAGCGACAGATGCTGTGATTACAGTACCAGCTTATTTTGATGATGCCCAAAGACAGGCAACTAAACAGGCTGGTGAAATTGCTGGACTTGATGTCAAAAGGATTATTAATGAACCAACTGCTGCAGCTTTAGCTTATGGATTAGATAAGGAAAATGCTCACACAATTGCTGTTTATGATCTTGGGGGAGGCACTTTTGATATCTCCATTCTAGAGCTGGGTGAGGGAGTATTTGAAGTTAAATCTACTAATGGTGATACTCACTTAGGTGGAGATGATTTTGACCAAAAGATTATTGATCATTTGGCAGATGAGTTCAAAAAACAAGAAGGAATTGATATTAAAGGTGACAAACAGGCATTACAACGCTTAAGAGATGCTGCCGAGAAAGCCAAAATAGAACTGTCTTCTTCCATGGAGACAGATATCTCTATCCCTTTTGTAACCGCAGATTCGTCCGGGCCAAAGCACCTTGATATGAAATTATCCCGGGCCAAGCTTGAATCTTTAGTCCAGGAGTTAATTGATAAATCGTTTGAGGCTGTCAAAGCTGCATTGAAAGATTCTAAACATGAGCCAAAAGATATTGATGAGGTAGTTTTGGTTGGAGGGATGACCCGCATGCCAGCTGTTCAAAAAGCTGTCCAAGACTTCTTTGGTAAAGAACCACACAAAGGGATTAACCCAGATGAGGTAGTGGCAATCGGTGCTGCCATCCAAGGTGGGGTGTTAGGTGGTGAGGTTAAAGACGTTTTGCTGTTGGATGTTACCCCACTAACTTTAGGAATCGAGACTTTGGGAGGTGTTTCAACACCTTTAATTCCCAGAAACACAACCATCCCCACTGCTAAATCTGAGGTATTTTCAACAGCCGCCGATAATCAGCCTTCTGTGGAGATTAATGTGTTACAGGGTGAGCGACCAATGGCAGTTGATAATAAATCTTTAGGTAGGTTTATTTTAGATGGAATTCCACCAGCCCCCAGAGGTGTACCGCAAATTGAAGTGACTTTTGATATTGATGCCAATGGGATCTTAAATGTCACAGCTAAGGATAAAGCAACAGGTAAGGAACAAAAGATTACTATTACAGGCTCAACTGGCTTGGATAAAGATGAGGTAGAAAGGTTAACTAAAGAAGCAGAAGCCCATGCTGAGGAAGATAAAAAGAAGAAAGAAGAGATAGAAATTAGGAATACTGCTGATACCTTAATTTATACAGCTGAAAAAAGTTTAAAAGATGCTGGAGATAAAGTTTCAGCTGAGATAAGAACAGAGGTTGAACAAAAACTAAATGAGCTAAAGAGCGTTAAGGATTCAGGTACTGTGGAAGATGTTAAGACTAAGGCAGATGCCTTATCAGAAAGCTTACAAAAAATAGGCTCTGAGATGTATGAGCGAAGCTCTCCTTCGGATAAACAGCAGGAAACAAGTAAAGAAGGGGAACAGGTCAAAGAGAGTGAAACTGGTTCTGCTGGATCTACTGATAATACTGGGCCTGTTGAAGGTGAAGTAGTTGACGAAGATGGCGGAAAGTCCTAAAGAACAGCCAACTCTAGTTCAAGGCAGATTGTTTGAAAAAGAAGATTCATCTGGATCTTCTCCTATGTCTGAGATAACCTCCCGCTTAAAGGGAGTCTTAGAGAAAAAGGGTCAAAATGGACCAGTAAAACCTCTTCAAGCTAAAGGAGTTGAAGAAACTACAGGAACCGAATCTCTGGCAGTTCGGGCAGCAACAGCTAGATTTGAACGGGCAGGGCAAGCTTGGGAAAGAGCCTCAGATCTGGGAGTAGGTAACCTAGAACAGCTCCAAAAAGAAATTGATGATGCCAAAAGAGAGTTGGACAGGCTATTAAGCGATGGAAAGTAGATTTAAAAAGGTTTTAAATAACCATCTTGGCCTCGGTAGTCCGAGGCTTTTTAGTAAATTTTAGGGTAAAATACAGGTATCATGGCCAATAAACGTGATTATTACGAAGTTTTAGGAGTTTCCAAGGGGGCTTCTGATGTGGAGATTAAGTCTGCTTACAGAAAACTTGCCCGTCAACATCATCCAGATGTAGACAAATCTGCTGGAGCTGCAGATAGATTTAAAGAGATCTCCGAGGCGTACCAAATTTTATCTGATTCTAACAAAAGAAAAACTTATGACCAGTTTGGCCATGCAGCTTTTGGTCCAGGGGGAGCAGGCTCGGCAGGATATGGAGGGGCTAACCCATTTGGCGAGGGCTTTAATCCTTTTGGTCAGGGGGGATTTTCATACTCTTGGTCCACCTCAGGAGGTGGCGCAGAGGGGTTTATTGATCCGTTTGATCTGTTTGAGCAGATCTTTGGTATGGGTGGGTTCTCCCAGGAGTTTGCCAGAGGTTTTAGAAGAAGACAAACTTATCAGATGGATCTGACCTTTGATGAGGCTATTCATGGAGTGACTAAAGAGGTTGATATTGAAAGAGCAGAGGGTAATCACAATAAAGCTCATAAAGAGAGAATGACTATTAAGATCCCAGCTGGTGTCGATGAGGGAACCAGAATGAGATTTGGGGATGTTGATATTATCTTTCGGGTTAAGCACCATCCTGAGTTTATTAGAGAAGGGGCAGATATTTTTTCTGAAACTATTTTACCAATTCCTCAGGTAGTTTTGGGAGATACGATTGATATAAAAACTACCCATGGAAGGGTTAAACTCAAGATCCCTGCTGGGACTCAGCCAGGGTCTTTAATTAGAATAAAGGGGAAGGGAGTGCCAACTTTACAAGGAGGGACTGGTGACCATTATGTTAGGATCAAAGTTGAGATCCCTCAGCAGCTAACTGATAAAGAAAAAGAGCTCTACAAGCAACTGGCTGAAATTAAGGTGAAGAAAAAAGGTTGGTTCTAATTTTTTTAAGTCCTGCTAAAACCTCTGTTGGTAAAGTAAAGATAACAGTATTTCCAGCTTTAGTAGTAGAAGATTCAATAGTGGAGGGTTCTTAAAGAAATTGCTCTATATAACTTAGGGTTTCGCTGGCAGTCCCATCTCTTCGAATCAACCCAAATCCGCTACCTTCATTATCATAAAGCTGCCAGATAAGAATTCTTCTAACCCCTGCTGCTATTGCTGCTCCAAATAAGCGATCTAGTCTTTGTGAAATATCATCAGGTTCGGCATATTCAGGAATACCCAACTCTCCAATGTAGATCTCTTTAGTAGCTTTTTCCCTGATTTTTCTAAGTGCCCTAAAAAATAGTTCCGGGTCACTAAGGCTATCATAGCTGCTATATGAAACCAGATCGGATCTAGTAAAGGGAAGCACTTGGTTGGTGACAGTTGGAACCCTGTCTGTTAAAGCATCTACGACATTGTTAACCTCGATGGCGTTTAAAACAGCACAAAGGCTATTTCTACCAAATTCTCCACGGGCCTTTTCAACTCCTTGCTGTCTAGACTTCAAAACCTGTTGCATCTTGTTACATCTTTCTTCAGCATCGGCTGGGACAATCTCCCATCTTTCGTTGACTGCGCCTCTTAAGTCATGATCTCCTTCCCAGTTTTGCAAGATGAAAGTTTTTGGTACCTTTCGATAAGTTTTATAAAGACTTCGGGCCAACTGATAATACTCAAAACTGATAGATCTATAGTAGGAAGGTTGAAAGTTGTGAGTTTGCCAAGATTGCTCTTCAGGAGCTGAGCGTGTTTCTAAAACTATTGTCGTAAAAGGTAGTGCTAATGCCTGTTGAAAGTATTCATGTTCAACCAATTGAGCTAGACTTAACTCATCTGCGCCTTGCCAGTTGCTCCTTGGGCGATAATCTTTAGCAACAGATTTAGGCATCAACCAAAATTTTGCCGTACGAGTACCCAATGAGTGAATTTTCTTTGCCCCCTCAACTAAAAAAGGTTTCTTAGTAAAAGAGTAACCTCCTCTGACATGGGCTATTCCTACATCAAAGTCTGGTGGGACAGCTCTGGCACCTGGACGGTTAGCGTCAATCAATAAATTGATATCTGAGCTTGATAGACCTATCTCTGGAGAAGCAGCTGTGGCGTAAGAAGCTCCGCTGGCAGTTAAGACTAAGGCTTGTGTATAAGCAAAAATCCTTTGTGAAAATTCTCTTCTGCTTAAAATCTCCACTGCCTAAAAAGCATAAAAATTTTGTTAAAAAAGTGCAAGAGTTAACTTGACTTAAAATTTTTTTAGGACTACAATAGCTAAAGTTGAAAGGATGGAGGTGGGGTTGCCCCACCTTTTTTAATATTATGCCCATTCAAGCTAGAACAGAATTTGCAGCTGCTATTAACCAGATTGCCTCTGAAAAAGGGGTTGAGACTGAAGTGATTTTAGATGCTATAAAACAGGCAGCCTTGGCAGCCTACCGCAAGGACCTATCTTTTAGAAATGAACCTATTCCTGATGATTTTGAAGACCTTGAGGCTGAACTTGATTCAGCTACAGGCGAAATTGGCATCTACCGGGGCGAAGAAAACATCACTCCGCCTGGTTTTGCCCGTATTGCCGCCCAAACTGCCAAACAGGTCATTGCCCAAAAGCTTCACGAAGCAGAAAGAGGAGCGATTGTTGAAGAGTTTGAGCAAAAGGTTGGCACAGTTGTATCTGGTTCAATTCAAAGACAAGAGGGTAATACCTATTTTGTGGATCTAGGCCGAGCTGAGGGAGTTATGCCACCAAGCGAGCAGACCAGAGATGAATTTTACTCTCCTAATCAAAGATTAAAGTTTTTTATAAAAGAGATTAGAGAGGGAAACCGGGGCCCGGAGGTAGTAGTCTCCAGATCTGATCCAGGACTAGTTAAGGGTTTGTTTGCTATGGAAGTGCCTGAGATTCAATCTGAGGCTGTAGAGATTAAGGAGATCGCCCGGGAAGCAGGCGGTAGAACAAAAGTCGCTGTAATTTCTCACCAAGATGGTGTTGATCCAGTTGGTAGTTTAGTTGGGCAAAAAGGAGTTAGGGTTCAAGCAGTCATTAATGAGTTAGGCGAGGAAAAAATTGACATCGTTTCTTACTCAGAAGACCCAGCCAGGTTTATTGAGTCAGCCCTTTCACCAGCTAAAGACATTAAAGTTGAGCTTGATGAAAAAGAAAAGGTGGCTAAGGTCAAAATTCCAGATAATCAACTCTCCCTGGCAATTGGTAAGGGTGGCCAAAATGTTAGATTGGCAGCCAAACTTACTGGTTGGAAGATTGATATTGAAGGTACAGGTGATGGGACAGCGGAGCAGGAGAAACAAGTTAGTGAAGACGGATCAGCCCAAGCAGCTCCAGCTGATGATACTGCACAGGCAGCCTCAGATGATGTTAAAAAGGTTGAAGAAAATATTGATCAGGCAGTTAAAGAAGAAAGTACCGATGGTGCTACTGAACCTGAGCCAACTGATGAGGAAGCCTCAAAAGCAGCCGCTGATGCTATAAAAGATATGGCTAAAGATAATGAGATGAAGTCAGAAGAAGAAGTGGAAACTGTGCCAACCGAGGATTTTGAGAAAGTGGAAGAGGAAAAAGAGAAAAAAGAAGCTCAAGAAGATAATGATCAGGCAGAGAGCAAAAAAGCAGCCTAACTTTATGTAAAAGTTTTTTACAGATAAACAAAGTGCTTTTGAAACCGCCTGATCGAGATAAAGGGCGGTTTTTTGATGAAAGGATAAAATTTATGGCAGAACAAGTTAGACCACCAGTTGTAACAATTTTAGGCCATGTTGATCATGGCAAGACTACCCTTTTGGACTTTATTAGAAAGTCTTCGGTTGCCCAAAAAGAACATGGCGGAATCACCCAACACATCGGTGCTTATCAGGTTGAGCACCAAGGCAAGATAATCACCTTTATTGATACTCCTGGCCATGCAGCTTTTGAAAAGATGAGATCTCGGGGCGCTAAAGTTGCCGATATAGCAGTTTTGGTAGTAGCCATAGATGATGGAGTCATGCCTCAGACAGTTGAGGCAATCAAACATATCAAAGAGGCTAAAGTGCCAACGATTGTAGCAGTCAATAAAGTAGATTTGCCAGGAATAGATAAAACAGTCCAGCTTCAAAAAATTAAAAAGCAGCTGTCTGATAATGAAGTTTTGATAGAAGAGTATGGTGGAGATGTCCCAATTGTCGAAGTTTCTGCTAAAAACGGAACAGGAGTGGATAAGCTTTTAGAGATGATTTCACTGGTAGCTGAGGTAAATGAGATTAAGGGGGATCCAAACTTGCCAGTCTCAGGTGTAGTCGTTGAATCAAACCTAGATAAATTTAAAGGTCCGGTTGCCACCTTGCTTATCAGAAACGGTACTCTCAGGAAAGGTGATCAGGTGGTTCTGGGATCAGCTAAGGGCAAGATCCGTGGCATGTTTGATTATTTAGGTAAGCCCATTGATGTTGCAACTCCTTCTACCCCGGTTGAGATTTTAGGTCTGGAAGAAGTTCCTCAAGTAGGTACTACTTTAGGCCAGGAGGCTAAGGAGCAGTTGAAAGAAGAATCTAAGTCTTTAATAGACAGGTTGAGAGATGATAAAACAGCTGTTTTGAATGTAATTGTTAAAGCAGATAAACAAGGATCAGTTGAGGCTATTGAGGATGCTTTGCAAAAATTTAACTCAGAAGGTAAAGAGCATGTCAAAATTATCTCATCAGGAACTGGGGATATTATGGAAAGTGATATAAAACTTGCCTCATCAGTTTCGGCGATTGTTTTAGGATTTAACAGTAAAATTGCTCCTCAAGCTGCAAAAATGGCAGAGACAGAACAGGTTTTAGTTAGAACTTACAATATAATTTATGAACTGATTGAGGAAATTGAGGATGTGGTGGAGGGGATGCTTAAAGTCGGAGCTTTAGAGGAAATTTTTGGTCAGGCTCAAATCATAGCAGAATTTCCCTATGGTAAAAATGAGCGGATTGCTGGTTGTCGGGTACTGGATGGCCAAATCTCCAAGGGCCCTAGGATTAGAGTTGTTAGAGGCGAAGAAGTTATCGGTGAATTCAAAATAAAATCTCTCAAAAAGGTTAAGGAAGAGGTAGTTAGAGTAGAGAAAGGGGATGAGTGCGGCATGATGTTTGAGCCCCAAATAGATTTCCAAATAGGAGATTTAGTCCAATCCTTTAGAATTTTATAGTTTCTACTTTCTTCTTTTGGGGGAGACCCAGGTGTTTTTGATGTGCTTAAAAAGCGTTTGATAGACCCCATAAATAAAAGTTCCCAAATGAATAAATTGAACAAACCAGATAAATGGTAAAAGCAGGATCTCCTTGAATCTTTTTTTCTCAATCAAACTAATTAAGCCAAAAACCATAATAACCACTATATCAAGGATTAAAATATATAAGACTACCCACTGTTCAATATAGACTCCTAAAAGGCTTGGGTAGAGAGAAAACAGCAATAGCCAAACCCCCAAGAGAATAAGAAAAACTAGACCTGCTAGATGCAAAAAGTCTTGAACTGAGAAAAAGAAGGTAAGAAGCTCAAAAGGTTTAAAACCCAAGGGAATCTTGTGCTTGATTGCAGATTGCAAAAAACCCACAGTCCATCTTAAGTTCTGTTTGAAATAATCAGTTAAATTATCTGGGTCTTGGGTTAAGATCTCTGCCTTAGGTTCGTATTTTATTAGACCTAAATTTTTTCTATAAATTTGATAGGTAAAATCAAAATCTTCAATAATCAACTGTCCGTCAAAATCTAAATTTTTAACCACACTTGTTTTATAAATAGTGGCAGTACCGGGCGCAATGGTGACTGCATTTATCCAGGATGTTAGCTGTTTATAAAAGTTTTGCCAAATGTGATACATGACTGTTCTGTAAACAACCAACAGATTAAATTTTGGCTGAGCAACTACTTGACCACAGACTCCAGCAATCCTCTTATCAGAAAATCGTTTTAGGCAGGTGTTAAAAAAGTTTTCTCCAGGAACAGTATCAGCATCAAGTAAGAAAACATACCGATAATGGTTTAAAATCTTAAAATGATCAAGCGCTTTTTTTGAAGACAGGGTTTTACCAATGTTTTGGCGGTTTTCTAGAAGATTAATATTAAAAAATTTGGCAATTGGAACAGTTTGGTCAGTGGAACCATCTGAGACAAGATAGATATTTTCAGGTTTTATTAGGCGGGTTAATTTCCATAGTGTGTGAGGTAAAACTTTTTCTTCATTGCGGGCAGCAATTACCACTGCCAGCTTTTTCATATTCTCATTATTGTTTTGTTTGAATATTTCCCATTGATAACCACTTGGATATTATACTCCCCAGATTTTAATAGATTTTTATCAAATTCCCAAGTAGCAAGATTTTCTTTTATTCCAGCAACTTCTGGGCTTATAGCTTGGACTGCCTGATCAAAATCTAGGACTTGTACATTACTCTGAGTTAGAATCTTTAAGGTTTCCTCTAAAAGTTCAGGGGTAATAGTATAAAACCCTAAATCTTTATCTGAAACATGATGAAGAGCAAATACTAGCCACCCTTTTTGCAATTCTGCCTCCTTGATCCACATTCTAATATCATCCAAATCTGATTCCACGTCTAGTGAGCGGACCAGAATTTGGTATCTATCTACAGGGAGAATATTTAAACCATTATCATAAATCCTTGAGGCAAGGTAATGTTTTTTGGCAAGTTCTGAAATAGTATCGTTGGTTTTACCAGAGGGATAAACCAGGGTAGTTGCCCCCCAGAGGTTTTGCCAGAGATAAAGTTTGGACTCAATTAAGGCTGCCTCCCACATATTTTGAGGAAGATCAGTGATTGGATCATCAGAAAAACTGTGTGATGAAAGACTCCAGCCCTTATTAACTAATTTTTGTAATTGCCTTTTGGTCATTGCCCCTCTTTTGTCAACATAACGAGAAATTGTCGCCACACTGGCTGGATAATGGTACTTATTCAAAAGAGGGTGTGCATTATCAAAAACATCAACCCAACCATCATCAAAGATAAAAGTAACCACTCCTCGTTTAAGGGTAGCTGAATCTGAAGCAATTTGAGATGAATAGGCTCGGTAATAAATTTTACCGTTCAGATAAAAGGTAACTTGATCAAATTGAAAAGGAGCAGATACCGAAACTTTAATTTTGCCTTGTTGGTCTTCAACTTTGAGTGTGATATTGGGATCTGGAGTAGGCTCTCTATTTAAAATGGCTATGATAATTAAAGAAAAGATGACCAGTAAAGATATAATTGTCCATCCAACTTTGTTCATAGTTTCTTGAAATAAGAAGCAGGTACTCCTCCCAATCTCCAAATTGAAAAACCAGCTAAAGCCTGATCCTTAACTAAATTCAGCTTGGCTTGAAAACTATCTTCATCTTCTGTCCAGATTTGATGTTTTCTGTTATCTTGATCCTGGTAGATCAGATTGACAGACTGATTGTGGTTATCTTTTGAGACAGTTAAAGAGAACTCCTGAGACAGCCTATCTAGGTCCTTTAAAGTTAAATCTTTGGCTTTTTGCTTACTCTCAGTCCAATCGTAAGCGTATAAGGGTACCCCTAAAATAATCTTCTGGCTTGGCATCTCTTTTTTAGCATAGGAGATTACTTGACTAACCCAAGGTAAAGGTGCAATTGGCCCAGAGGGTGAGGTTTGCCAGTGATAATCATAAGCCATCACCACTAAATAATCTGCATGTTTAGAGAGTACTTGCCAATCCTGGGCAGTTGCTCCATGCCAGTCACCTTGAGAGTTAGTCTTAGGATGAAGAGTCAGATGCAAAGTCTTGCCTATTTGATGTAATTTAGCTGCCAGCTCTTTAACAAATAAGCTATAGCTATCTTTGTCCTCTGCTTTGAGATATTCATAATCTAGCTCAAGCCCGGAAATCTGATCAGAAGAAACCAATCCAACCAGCTGCTCAATATGCCTGGCTCTGGCAGTGGGTTGGTTGATAATTTTAGAGACTCTGTCACCATCAAAATCATTGTAGATACTGACTATAATTTGAGCATTGCTAAAGTTTTTAAGTTGGGTAAGTCTTTGGTTGACATCTTGAATTTTTGCCTCAATCTGACCATCTTTATTGAGAATAAAAATAAGAGGAACCAGTTGATTAAAAAATGGGCCATATTGTTCAACCTCTTTTTGAGCATTCTCAAAATCCCACCAGGGAAGCCATGCTCTTGTAATTATTTTATTAGGATATTCTGTTTGTTGAGCTGGGTTAGATTTTAACTGTTGGATCAAGAGCAGTATTCCTATACCAACAATGAGAGATAGTAATATGATTAAGACTATCATCAAGAAAGATGACTTCATGCGCCCATTCTAGCACTAAAAGTATCAGATTTTAAAACTAGATGACAACAGCTATAAGCCTATAAGATTGATATTTAAAGATGTATATTGTAAAATCTGAGCAAATATGAAGTATGATACACAGCTTGGGGATTTAAAAAACCAGCTTAATGTTGCAAAAAATGTTTTAATTGTTCTGCCTACCCAGCTAAATATTGATAAATTAGCCTCAGGTTTAGCTCTATATTTATCCCTTAAACAATCAGGCAAGCAAGCCTCTATTGCTACGGAAGGAACACCTCTGGTTGCTCACTCCAATCTTTATGGAATTGGCGATGTTAAAAACAGCCTATCTATTGCTTCCTCAGGAGGTGATAATTTTATAGTCACCTTAGATGGAGTGGTTGACCCCAATGGTCAAATCCCTTCTTTGGAAAAGTTAGATTGGTATCCTGAGGGAGCTAATCTAAACTTAGTTTTCCATGTCTTGCCAGGTCAAAAGTTTGAACCAAAAAATGTTAGTTCCAAGTTTCAGGGAGGCAGCGGTAGTTTTGACTTAGTGTTTGTTTTAGGCACCACTAGCTTGAATGAGTTAGGTAATCTTTACGCTCAAAATACCCAAATCTTTCAAAATATAGTTAATATTGATCTGAATCCCGCTAACTCAAATTTTGGCAAGGTGAATGTAATTGATCCGAACAGTTCTTCTTTGTCGGAAATAATCAGTCAGGTTCTACCCTCACTGGGATTACCGATAGATATGGATATTGCCAGCAACTTACTAGCAGGCATTTATGATGCCACAGCCAATCTAACTACTAATGTTAAGCCAGATACATTTATCGCTATTGGCCAAGCGATGCAAGTAGGAGGCAAGGTACCCTCAGCTACTTCTTCCCAGCCACAACCAATAGTTCAAACTCAGCTAGCACCCGTTGCTACACCACCTTCCAGTCAAGGATTTGATCTAAGGCAGGTCTTCCAATCACCAGTTAACCCTATGCCCCAACCACAAGAATCATTTACCACCCCACAAGTTGCCAGTATCCCAGCCTCGACTCCTTCAGCTGAAGAAAGACCAACAGGAGAATACGCTACTTCAGCTTCCCCTGAGACCAGTCCAGCCCCAGACTGGCTAACACCAAAAATCTACAAAGGCAGCGGTTCTGTAGGCTAAACTTGCAACTACTGACTATTTTTGCTAAAATTTGCGCATAAGTTTTGGAATTACTTTTTTCCACCACAGTTTTTCCAAATAGTTAAAAGAAAGGATGGAACACAGATTTAGGTCGTAACCGACAAAAAAGTTACGTTCCGGATTTGTCGAAAAATAGATGCCACTTGATCCAAAGATAAAACAAGGCATAATAGATCAGTTTGCCACTCATAAAGGTGATACAGGTTCTCCAGAAGTTCAAGCAGCTTTACTTACTGAACAAATTAAGAACTTAACTTCCCACTTAAAAGAACACCCTCATGATGTTCATTCAAGACGAGGACTTCTTTCAATGGTTAACAAAAGAAGAAGACTTTTACAATATCTTTTGAAGAAAGATTCTGAGCGCTATAAGTCCGTCATCGATAAACTAGGATTATCAAGGTAATGATATCTTTTACTTGTTTTATAAATAGGAAAGGATTATAATTAGGATCAGTTGGAGGTTTGTTTGGAAATTGTAAATTGAAGAAAACTTAAGGTTGTCTTCAGTTACCCAGTTTCCAAAACCTTCAAAAATTAGACTTTTTGGATGAGAGTCCTTATCTAATCTAAAAATATCACAATAAAATGGATAAAAAAATAATAACAAAAGAAATAGAGCTAAATGGAAAAAAAATTAAGCTGGAGACTGGTAAATTAGCCCAGCAAACAGAAGCTGCAGTTGTTGCCTCTTTAGGCGAGACAGTAGTTTTAGCAACTGTGGCTACCCAGCCAATACTTGAAGACCCAGGCTATTTTCCCCTCTCAGTTGAGTATGTTGAGAAGTATTATGCTGGAGGCAGAATTACTGCTCAAAAATTTATTAAAAGAGAGACCAGGCCATCTGAAAAGGCAATTTTAGCTGGTCGGGCTATTGATCGATCAATCAGACCGCTTTTTCCCAAAGATTTTAGAAATGAAGTCCAAGTAATCATTACTGTGCTGTCTTTTGATGGAGTCAATGATCCAGCTACTTTGGGTTTCATTGGTACATCAGCTGCCTTAGCTATCTCTTCGATCCCTTGGGCTGGTCCTATTGGTGTTTCAAGAATCGGGGAGCGAGATGATAACTTAGTTATTAATCCTGATCTGGATGATATTGAACACTTAGATCTTGACCTGATTGTGGCTTCTACTAAAGAAAAAGTTATCATGATAGAGGCAGAAGCAGATCAAGTAGAGGATGGATTAATGTTTAATGCTATCAAAAAAGGTTTTGAGGAGTCCCAGCCTGTTATTAAGCTTATAGAAGAGTTTATGGCAGAGGCTGCTAAACCTAAACAAAGCTTTGCAACTTTGTCAGAACAAGTTGATGAAAAGATTCTAGCTGAGGCCAAAAAAGTCATTAGAGAAAAAATTGAGGCTGAGCTATTTGATACCAGCAAAGCCTGGCATGATGCAACTGGCGACTTCATCAAAAGAGAAATTGCTGAAAGTTACTCAGAACAACTGACTGGAGTTCAAATTTCGGCGATCTTTGATAAGGTTGCCAAGGAGATCATGAACGACACCATCTTAAATAAGGGTAAAAGAGTTGATGGGCGGGCGATGGATGAGGTTCGGCCCATCTATATTGAGACAGGAGTTTTGCCCAGAACTCATGGTTCAGCTATCTTCCAAAGAGGTGACACCCAAGTTTTATCTATTGCCACCTTAGGCCCGCTATCTGCTGCTCAAACTCTCGAGGGAATGGAGGGAGAAAGCTCTAAACGTTTTATGCACCACTACAATATGAGTATCAACCCTTTTGCCTCTGGTGAGGTTAAAAGACTAGCAGCACCCAACAGAAGAGATATTGGTCATGGAGATTTGGTTGAGCGGTCAATCTTAGCAGTCCTGCCTGATCAAGACGACTTTCCTTATGCGATTCGGGTAGTATCAGAAGTTTTAGCATCAAACGCTTCAACCTCTCAAGCAGCAGTTTGTTCAACCACCTTGGCTCTTTTGAATGCTGGTGTGCCTATTGAACCAGTAGCAGGTATTGCTTTAGGTTTACTCTCAAATGATCAGAAGTTTCAAGTTATTACTGATATGCAGGCAGTTGAAGATTTTTATGGAGAGATGGATTTTAAAGTAGCCGGAACCCTAAAAGGAATTACTGGAATTCAGATGGATACAAAATTGCATGGCTTAACTTTTGAGATAATTGAAGAAGCGCTCAGTCAGGGTAGAAAAGCCAGAGAGATGATTTTAGGAAAGATCAAAGAAGCTGCACCCAAAGAGGCTGAGATCTCCCAATATGCTCCGAAGATTGAAGTAACCCATATTAAACCTGAAGAGATTGGTATGTTAATTGGCCCAGGTGGAAAAAATATCAACTCGATAATTGCTAAAACTGGTGCTCAGATTGATATAGAAGATGATGGGACAGTTATGATCTCATCAACTGATGAGGAGTCTATTAAAAAGGCTTTAGCTTCAGTCGAGGGAATGTTTAAAAAGGTTGAGATAGGTGAGGAGTATGACGGTAAGGTTGTTAGACTGGCGCCTTTTGGAGCTTTTGTAGAAATTTTGCCAGGCAAAGATGGATTGGTTCATGTTTCCCAAATGGCCCCATCTAGAGTTGAAGACCCAGCAGATATTGTCAGTGAGGGACAAGCAGTTCATGTTAGAGTGATTGATGTTGATCATCAGGGTAAGATTGCCTTATCAATGCTGTTTGGCGAAGATAGAAAGCCTGAGACAGAACATAGAAGAAGAGTCGGTCCAGTTTTTGATAGAAACTCAAGAGGGGAAAGTAGGTTTAACAGACTAACCCCCTCGCGCGGCAGAGGTGGTAGAGGTGGCCGCGGTTTTGGTAGATGATCAATCTAAACCTAAAGAATAAAAAAATCTTACTTAGTGTTACAATCCTCCTCCTTCTAGTAGTTCTTATTTTAGTAGCTGTTCTAGCTATCTCAACCAATTTTGCTGGAATTAAAGATTACAGCCAAGGAGTAATTAATAGGCTAATTAAAAAAGACAACAGTTTTGCCAAAGTTTACCTTGAGTCAAATAAGTTAAAAATAGATTTTGTCTTTAGCCAAAATGGACGCCAAAAGGCAATTGCATTTAGCCAGAAACTGGCTTTGGGTGATGACTGGGTGGATGGTCTGTCCTTTGAGCTAGATGGGCAAACTGTTACTAGTCTTAAAGACTACTTACCTACTCAGTTGGTTTTAAACTTTAGTGGTCAAGATTTAACTTTCAGTTCTCAAAACCGATCCTTAAATCTTTTGAAAAATTCCTTGACCAAAAAACAATATTATTTTGCTACCCACTCAGCTCAAATTGCTTTTGAGACAGCTTCAGATCAAGACTTTTCTTTAGAAATGACCAACCCTAAGCAACTGCTCGACTATGCCACTTCCTCTTCTCAATTGAATTTGTCTAAAAAAGCTGAGTTGCTATTTCCATTATCAGATAGAATAGCTAAAATATTACTAAAGGCAAGTGGAAAAAACCTTAGTGGTCAAATCACACTAAAAAATTAATCTATGGATAATACTACTGCTCAACCGCATGGTCTAAATCGACTCGAAAAACTTAAGCAGAAGATTGTTGATAATCATCTTCCCCCTGATTTAGTCGAGAAACTCCAAGATGAATTATACAAGGTTGAAATAGGAATAAAGACCAATCAATTTGGACCGGAGATTGACCGTCAGGTCAACTATATTGATTTTGTCTGTAGTCTGCCTTGGGATAAGGTCGGACAGGATATTCTCGATCTTCACCGGGCTAAACAGATCTTGGATAAAAACCATTATGGTATGGATGCAATTAAAAGTCGGATTTTAGAGAATTTATCAGTCTTAATTCTTAACAAGAAAAAGGGATCGGTTGCTAAAGAACCGATCTTAGGTTTTGTCGGATTGGTTGGTTCTGGTAAAACATCGCTAGCTTATTCAATAGCTGAAACCTTAGGTCGACCTTTAGTCAGAATTCCTTTTGGAGGTTTAGGTAGTGCTTTGCAGCTTCGGGGTGAATCAAGAATTAAACCTGAAGCAGAGCCTGGTTTGATAATGGAGGCTTTGAAAAGAGCAGCAGTCAAAAACCCAGTAATATTGCTTGATGAGTTGGATAGAGTAACGGAATCTGGTAAGGGAGATATTATGGGAGTTTTGGTCGAGCTGTTGGATCCGGAACAAAATATGGCTTTTTTGGATCACTACATCGGTTTCCCCTTTGATCTTTCTCAGGTTCTATTTATTGCTACAGCCAATAATACCTCAAATATCGCCACAGCTGTTTTAGACAGGATAGAAATAATTGAAATGCCATTTTATACTGATGAGCAAAAAGTTGTTATTGGCCGGGATTACTTGTTACCACAAGCTTTAGCCTCAGCTGGTTTGGATTTAGCGCAAGTTCAGGTTCAATCAGATGTCTGGCCAGAGATTGTCAGACCCTTGGGATTTGATGGTGGCATCAGGTCTCTTAAAAGAAATATTGACTCTTTAATTAGAAAAATTGCCAGAAAAGCAGTTGAGGGAAATACTGGTCCATTCCAGATCAACCCTCAAAACTTATCAGAATACTTACCAGTATGAGGAAAACTTTTAAACCAATGTTTCATAAAGCGCCTAAACCTCAAAGTATAAGAGAACCAGCCAAGCAGGTCTTGAGACTGATTCCTTTGGGGGGTGTAGGGGATGTTACTAAAAATATGTATGTTTACGAGTATAAAGATGATATTGTTATTATTGACTGCGGAGTCGGTTTTCCCAACGAGGAAATGTTGGGGATAGATTTGGTTATCCCGGATATTAGTTATCTTAAGGATAAAATCCATAAAATCAGAGGGATAGTTATTACGCATGCCCATGATGATCATATTGGCGGTTTGGCTTACATCTGGCCACAACTAAAAGTTCCCATCTATTCACAAAAACTAACCTGCGGTTTAATTAGATCTAAGTTTAGCGAGCACAATTTAGACAAAAACCAGATCAAAACAGTTGGCCTTAAGGATGTCTTGAAGTTAGGTGTTTTTGAAGTCTCGTTCTATCAAGTATCTCATTCAATCCCTGACTCAACTGGCATAATTTTAAATACGCCAGTTGGTACGATTATTCATCAGGCTGATTTTAAGATGGATTGGACACCGGTCAATAACCAGGTAACTGATGTTGGGAAAATTGCCCGGGCAGGAGATTTGGGCGTAGTTTTTATGGCGATCGATTGTCTAAGGGTTGAAAAACCAGGCTATACTTTATCTGAACAAACGATTGAAAATACTTTTGCCAGTGTCGAAAGAGAAACTAAAGGTAAGGTCTTAATAACTATGACCTCATCTAATATCACTAGGATCCAGCAGGCAATTAATGTGGCAGTCAAGGCAGGTCGAAAGTTAGCTCTGGCTGGTCGGTCAATGGAAAACAACTTTCAGGTAGCCCGGGACTTAGGTTATCTAAATGTGCCACCAGGTTTAATTATCGCTCAAGAGGAAGTCCGCAGACTACCAGATAATAAAACTATGGTACTTATTGCTGGTGCTCAAGGACAACCAGGTTCAGCACTCTCTAGAGCTGCTAATAATGATCACAAATTCGTTACTCTTAAAAAAGATGATTCAGTGGTTTTTAGCGCTGATCCAATTCCTCTGACTGAGTCAGCCCAGCATGCTCTAATTGATACTATTACAAACTTAGGCTGTAATGTTTACTACACTGCCTTGACTTCTGATCTGCACGTCAGTGGGCACGCCGCTAGTGAGGAACTTAAATTGATGGTTAATTTGGCCAAACCTAAATTTATCTTACCAATTGGTGGCACATTTAGACACATGAAAGCTTTTTCTAATATGGCCCAGCAAATGGGTTATCGGGAAAATCAAGTACTTTTGGCCAAAGACGGTCAGATTATTGAGATCCAAAGAGACCGTGTTAACATGAACGGTATAATAGATGTTTCTAATGTTTATGTTGACGGTTTAGGAGTAGGTGATGTTGGCAGTATAGTCTTAAGAGATAGGCAGGTGATGAGTGAGGAAGGAGTAGTGGTGGTAGTTGTGCCAATTGATCAACAAACAGGAGCAGTGGCAGGGGAGTTAGATATTATCTCCAGAGGGTTTGTCTTTGAGAAAAAGGCTGAAGATTTGATGGAGGCTGCCAAAGAGATTGCTAAGAGCTGCTTATCTGATCATGGCAAAGGGCCACTTGATTGGAGATTTGCCAAACACCATATCGAGGAGAATTTAAAAAGGTTTTTCTATGAAGAGACCAAGAGAAGTCCGATGATTTTATCAATAGTGGTAGAATCTTAACCTATAGTTATGTATGGTATAATCTAGATGGATGCCCTTGTCTCGCCTAGGCGAGCAAGTGATCTCGCCGCTGGATCAAGGCATATGCAGCGGCTGCGATATGCCCAGACGAAGATCAATTTATTCACTGCCAAGGTTAAAACTTCGCGATAAAACTGTTATTGCTGTAGGCTCAATTATTGCTTTCATCTTAGCTGGACTCTCTGCAGTTTCCTTGGTTTTATCCTCAAAGTATCTGCTTTTTTGGCGAGTCTTTCTAAAAGTCAATTTAGGCTGGTTAGCAGTTTTTTCACCAATTATTTTTTTGATCACTGGTTTAATCTTACAAAGGGTTAAGTGGGCTGGTGCTCAGATGAATGTTTTAGTAGGTTTAATAACTGCTGTAGTTGCTTTAATGGGTCTATCCTCAGCTTTTAGAGGGGAGCTAGGGGGATCAGTTGGGCTATTGCTTTGGAGCCAACTCGAAGATTTTATCTCAGGTCCCGGCGCATTTTTAGTACTTTTAGGAGTGATGCTTGTTGGGTTAGTGGTTCTTTTTAATACTAGCTTAAGACAGATCTTTGAGATCTTGCAAAAAATTTCCAAAGGTTTATTCAAAAGTGTTAAATTTCTTTTTAAGATTCCCTCTCTTTTTAATAGGTCTGACAGGTTCGAAATTAAAGGGACAAATTTAAAGATGTCAGGAATTGAAGATAGTAGATCAAGGTCTAAAATCCCTGGGAGAGAGACACCGAAGGAAGCGATTATATCGGATACATTAATTGCCAATGTAGCTGGTCAAAATAGAGTTTGGCACTACCCGCCTTTGTCTCTTTTATCTGATAAATCTGGTTCACCAGCCGATCGGGGAGATGTCAAGAAAAATGCCGCTATCATTGAAAAGACTTTGGATAGTTTTGGAATTCAGGCCAGAGTCGCTGAGGTCAACGGAGGTCCGGCAGTGACCCAATATGCTTTGGAAATCGCAGCTGGTACTAAGATTACTAAAATTGCCAACTTGCAACACGATATTGCACTTGCTTTGGCAACCAGGACCGGTACAGTCAGAATTGAGGCACCAATTCCTGGTAAGTCCTTGGTGGGTATTGAGGTGCCAAATCATTCTTTGGAGATAGTGACTTTAAAATCAGTCATTGCCTCAGATGAGATGAAGAAACATAAGTCCAAGCTGGCAGTCTCCTTGGGAAAAGATACTGGGTCAAATCCAATTATAGTTGATATTGATCGGATGCCCCATGTTTTAGTAGCTGGAACAACTGGTTCTGGTAAATCTGTCTTGATCCACTCCTTGATTACCTCACTCCTTTTTAGAAACTCACCTGAGGAGTTAAAATTGATCTTAATTGATCCAAAACGAGTTGAGATGACTCAGTATAATGAGATTCCTCATCTGTTAACTCCAGTAATTGTCGAACCAGAAAAAATTCTGTCTGCCCTGAAGTGGTGTATGGCTGAAATGGATCGCCGGTACAAACTTTTCCAATCAGTCGGGGTCAGAAATATTCAAGGTTATAACGAGATGAGTGGCTTTCAGGCTCTGCCTTATATTGTTATCTTAGTAGATGAACTGGCTGACATGATGATGTTTGCACCAGTTGAGGTTGAGGATGCGATCACCAGACTGGCCCAACTGGCCAGGGCAACAGGAATTCATTTAGTTGTTGCTACCCAGCGGCCATCAGTTGATATTATTACTGGACTGATGAAAGCTAATATCCCCTGCCGGATTGCTTTTAATGTTTCATCGATGATTGATTCAAGAGTTATTATTGATCAGCCTGGAGCTGAAAAGCTTTTGGGCAGGGGAGATATGTTATTTTTGCCACCAGATGCTGCTAAACCTTTGCGTATTCAAGGAGTGATGGTGACAGACAATGAAATTAATTCAACGGTCAAATACCTCAAAGATATTGGTATTGCACCTCAATACACTGCTGAGGTGACTGAGATGCCACTTGGCAGAATTGGAGGTAAGGGTGGAGGCAATGGAGGAGTCCAGGATGAACTGTTTGAGGAGGCAGTCAGAACTGTCTGTCAATATGATAGAGCTTCAGCCTCTTTGTTGCAAAGAAGACTAAGGGTAGGTTATGCCAGGGCTGCTAGAATTATTGATGAGCTTGAGGCAGCCGGAATTATTGGCCCAGGTGAGGGTTCAAAGCCAAGAGATGTGCTAGTCAGAAATGCTGATGAATATTTAACCTCACAGCAAAGTACTACTTCCTAAAACAACAGTCTCATTGTTGTCCCCAAAACCAAAAGAGTTGGAGAAAGCATAGGGAATAGATAAACCCCTTTGTGCTTCTCTGTAAAACAATGGATATTCCTGATACCTTAAATTAGGCTGACCACAACGCGCTAGAATATCTTCTGGAATTTGAGCAATGACAGCATCAGGAATTGTTAAAACTCTCTCTAAATTAGGCTGAGGAGGAACAACCCCGTCTCTGGTTGCTAGTGCAGCGTCTAAGATTTCCTTTAGGCCTGTTCCGCCAACTCCGTGGCCAGTCATAGCTTTAGTTCCTGTTAAATAAAACCCGTCCAGTCGACCTCTTTTAACAAGAATGATAGATAGTAATTCTACTGGATCTCCGACTTCAGTTCCAGTACCATGGGGGTTTCCATGGATTAGTTGGTCTGGGGTAATCCCGGCCATTAAGCAGGCTCTTTCCATTGTCAAGACTTGACCTTGAATAGAAGGGTTAGTGGCATTTTTAGCACCATTGACGCCAGCTGCACCTTTTACCTCAGCAATAATCTCTGCACCTCTGGCCTTGGCATGGGACTCAGACTCTAGTATCGCTGCTCCTGCCGCTTCTGAGATTACAAAACCTCTTCTATTTGTATCAAACGGAGTGCTAATTTTAGCAGGGCTTTCGACAAATCCTCTGGCAAGAGCCCTGGGAGCATCATAACAGGCTAGGGCAATAGGATGGTAAATCGAGCCATCCACTTGACGGTAAACTAAACAATCTACCCCAACGGCGATCATTACATCTGCATAACCATTGCGGATATTTTCAAAAGCTTTTCTAAAAGCTGTAGCACCTGAGGCGCAAGCTGTAGATAAAGTTAGACTATCACCCATCATAAACTCTAACTGACTAATTAAATTAGCTGCTTGTTCAGGCTCAACTTTGGTAGCAGTGTCTGAACCAACCCGTCCTTTTTCCTTAAAGAATTCATATTCTCTAAATATTTCTAAAAAGTTGGCAATACCGGATCCAACTATAACTCCTCTTCCTAAAGCTTGGGAATAGGTCTCTGCTCGATTTAACCGGGCATTTGCAATCGCATCTTTGGCTGCAGCGTAAGCCAAGTGAGAAGCCCGTCCATTTCTCTCCCTGACCTTTCTATCAGATATAAAATTATCAATAGAGAATCCTGCCAAAAGACCTGCATAATGGACATCGCTTCTGTTGCTATATGGAGGTATTTCTTCCAGTCCGCAGATACCAGCTAGCGTGGCCTGCCAATTTTGTTCCATGCTTTGGCCAAGAGGAACTTGGGGGACTCCTACCAAGGGTGTAAAAGCTGCACCACCTGTGATAAAGACTCTTTCAGCCATTGTAATTTCGGATCCTAATATTTTTTGGGTGAAGGTGTCAAGAGTGGCTTGTAGTTTATTACAGAATTTTAATTGTTTTTTATTTAATCTGTGTAATATACCAATCGAATTTTAAAATGTAAAAATTAATGTGTGATTGGTATGTAACTCTAACATAATATTATTTGTAAACTAATGTATGTTAGTTATAAAATGCTCTGGTGAATGGCAAAAATACTAAGCTTCTTCAAAGATTAGAGAAAATTTGGGACCATCCTGATTTCTCCGAATTTTTTGCCACCATCTCAAACTCGCGCCTGATTAAAAAAGGGACAATTATCTTTAATGAAGGTGATCCGTTGGATAGAATTTATTTTATCGAAAAAGGTTTTGTTAAACTGTTTCGTTTGTCTGATGAAGGGAGGGAAACTACGATCTACCTTTATGGACCAGGTAATATCCTAGGAGTCAGAGCCTTAACTTCCAAAGATGAGTGCGCCAAGCATTTTGCAGAAGCAATTACTGATCTAAAGATCTCAACTATTACCCGAAAAGATTATTTAAAAGTCTTAGCAGAAAACCCTGAGTATTTAGTTGATCTTCTACATGTCTTTATCAACAGATTAAACTATACAGAAAGAAAACTGGAGGGTTTTATCATCACTGATGCCACAGCCCGGGTAGCCTATTTTTTAGCAGACTGTGTGACAAGATTTTGTAAAGTAGTAAGTAACCAAACAGAGATACCCTTACCTCTTACCCATCAAAGAATTGCTGAGTTTGTCGGCTCAGTTAGGGAAACAGTTACTCTGGCCTTGCAAAGATTGGAAAAAGAAGGGATTTTAGAAGATAGCCGGGGGAGAATCAAAGTTTTAGATGTCCAAAAGCTAAAAAGCTATACCTTCCCTGTAAGCTAAGTTACAAAAGAATTGTAGTTGTCCCTACTGAATAACTTTAAGTTTTCTCCTAGAATTTCTTCAAATGGATAATCCAAAGTCCGATGGGTTAAAAGAGTGGTCAATAGTCTTTAGCGAGTCTTTGCAAAAAAGAGAATCATCCAATAAGTTGCTAGAAAGTCTTTACCGGATATTAGTAATGATATTTTTTATTCCAGTGATTGTTTTAAGTTCATTTTACCTGCTAATTACCCGCTCACCAGAATAAAAAAGTGAGCTAAGATATTAAACTTCCTTAATTTATGGTAAACTTTAACTTGTGGGAAAAATAATTGCTTTAATTTATTTTTATCTCATCTCTGCAGCCTCCCTGGCTTTAATTGTAATTGGAATCTTTAATGCGGTTAATTTAGTTATCAACTCTACCCAATATGACAAATACCCGCTAAGGTGGGGATCAGTTAGTACCTGCGATTATCTAGATGGAGGAGTCGATTATAAGGTCTATCCGCCAATGGTGGATACATCATTCCCAGTTGGTCCTGATCGTCAGTCAACTCCCAGTGCCCAGGAAATTGAAAAACAAAAACAGCTTTGTTTGAAAAATGAAGAGGCTGACAGGAAGCAGCATAAGGTCGATGATCTAAGAAATACCTTTGCCTTCTCGATTATTGGTTTAATCTTATTCTTGATTCATTTCCCTCAAGCCAGGAAGATGTCTAAAGAGCAGAAGAGTTAGTAGAAATTGAGGAAGTATCTTCGACGACAAAATTATCCTCTTCATCCTGTTCCAAATTAGAAAGTTCTTCCAAGATCTCATCAACAGGTTTTAGGGCAACTATAATCCTTTGTTGATCCTCCTCCTTTTTGTCTTTATGAAGTTGATGATCGCAGGCTGCTTTGAATTTATGAAACTGTGTGTCTGTTAAATGCATATAAGCTAAAATTATCTTCTCAGTACAACCTTTTCTAAGATGATGCATATTAGTGAAAACAATCACGTATGAATCTTTAGAAGAGTCTGGGTTTTTACCGTGACTGACTTCAATATTGTATTCTCTTAATTCAACTTGGTAGTGATCCTCAAGAGAAGTTGGATCAAATTTTGAAAGATCAGTGTGAATAGCTTTAATTTTATCTTTATCCAAAAGTTCAACTAATTTGTTGATATATTTTTCAGCTTGTTTAGGGTCACCGCCTGGAGGAGGCAGGTGAGATTTACCATTATGAGTATGAGCAGAATCTTGAGTCACCCTTTATATTATACCAATTAACTTGTCAGCAGTTTCCCAAGAGATTAAAATAGGAAAAACAAAGATGCGCACTGTTGGAACTATCTTAAAAGAAGCCAGAGAAGCAAAGTTCTACTCCTTAGAGGATATTGAGAAAAATACCAAGATTAGAAAAGAGCTGCTTGAAGCGCTTGAGTCAGATAACTTTGAAAAATTACCTCCATCAACTTTTGTTCAGGGATTTATTAAAAATTATGGCAAGTTTTTAAATCTAAATACGGATAAACTACTGGCAATTTTTAGAAGGGATTATGAGGCCGCTAAGCATCCTCCTCAGGTGATGGAGTCTCTATCCAATCCAGTTGGTAATAAGCAGGTGATCATCACCCCTCAAAGAGTTATTGCCTCAACGATTGTTTTAATTATCATTGGTTTTTTTATCTATCTTTGGGTTGCTTACCGGCAGTTCGTTGGAGCGCCAGAGCTAATGGTCAGTAGCCCCAAAGATCAGCAATCAGTTGAGATACCATCAATTGTGGTGGAAGGTAAGACTGATCCTGATGCCAAAGTGGCAGTTAATAACCAGGAGATAGGGGTGGATAAATCAGGCAACTTTAGAGAAGAGGTTAAGTTATCTTCCTCAGTCAATACAATTTTAATAACCTCTACTTCCAAATTTGGGCAGTCCTCTAAAATTGAAAGAACGGTTTTTGTGAAGAAGTGATATTATATTAAAGCATGAATCTATTAGAGACTGCTCTGGTAGTTTTGGTAACTGTTTGGACAATTGTTTTTATAATTATTGCCATTGCGGTTCTGCTGGTATTTTTTAGTATTAAAAAGGGGCTGGATAAGGCTAATAAGATACTTGATGAAACAGAAGATATTGCCAAAAGGATTGATCTGCCATCAAAAGTAGTTATTGCCTCAATTTTAGCTTTTATGGCCAAAAACTCGATTAATACAGTTAAAGAGTTTGTCTCAAATTTTATCCCCGGACGGAAGAAAAAGTAAATCCAGAAGCTTCTAAACTAATCCATCTTTTGGTATGATTTTTCCATGACAAGCAGGGAAGTAAGAAAAAAATTTCTAGAATTTTTTAAAAAGAAAGATCATGTTGAAATTGAACCAGCCAGACTGGTTTTAGAAGACGATCCGACCACTCTTTTCACCTCTTCTGGGATGCAGCCTTTAGTCCCTTTTTTAACCGGTGAGAAATCACACCCCCGGGGTGTGAGGTTAGTAGACTCACAACCAAGCTTTAGAGCAGAAGATATAGATGAGGTTGGGGATAATCGTCATACTACTTTTTTTGAGATGTTGGGCAATTGGTCCTTGGGAGACTATTTTAAAAAAGAACAACTTCCTTGGATATGGGAATTTTTAACAGTAGACTTGGGCTTACCAAAAGATAAACTTTATGTCACAGTTTTTGAGGGAGATAAGGGGATTCCTAAAGATGAGGAATCTTTTGAGATTTGGAAGGGTCTAGGAGTTTCAAAAGACCATATCCATTTTTATGGAGTTAGTAAAAACTGGTGGTCTAGATCTGGTCCTCCGGAGAAGATGCCAACTGGAGAAATTGGCGGACCTGACTCAGAAGTCTTTTATGAGTTTACTCAAGTTGAACATGATCTAAAATACGGGCAGACTTGTCACCCAAATTGTGATTGTGGGAGGTTTTTAGAAATTGCCAATTCGGTCTTTATTCAATATCAAAAACAGGAAGATGGTTCTTTAAAAGAGTTAGATCAAAAAAATGTTGACTTTGGAGGGGGATTAGAAAGACTTACTGCAGCAACTAATAATAGTCCTGATCTATTTGAAACAGACCTATTTAGTGATGCAAGGAAGAAACTCCTAGAGGTTAATTTAGTAAATTCTCCCGAGAGTGTATCTGGAATAAGGATTGTCTTAGATCATCTACGAGCATCAATTTTTATTATAGATGCTGGGGTGGAACCATCAAATAAAGAACAAGGTTATGTCCTGCGTAGATTAATAAGGAGGGCAGCCTTGTATGCCAAGATAGGGAATATTGATTTATTAAACGGGAATTTCCAATTAGTGGTTAGTGAATTTGTGAGAGTTTATGCAGATATTTACCCATCAACTTCACAAAATAAAAGTCAAATAGTCAAAATAATAGAGGATGAATTAGTTAAGTTTGAAAAAACTCTTGAAGTGGGGATGAAAAAGATAATTTCCAGAAAATCGCAATCTCCCATTTCCGGATCGGAGGCTTTTGATTTTTATCAAACCTATGGTTTTCCTCCAGAACTTATTAAAGAATTCGCTTCGGTAGACTTAGAGGGATTTGAAGAGGCGATGAAAAAGCATCAGGATAGATCCAGATCTGCATCGGCTGGCATGTTTAAAGGCGGGTTGGCTGGGCATTCTCAGATAGAGATTAAATACCATACAACAACCCATCTTTTACATCAGGCCCTAAGAGATGTTTTGGGACCAGAAGTTTTTCAAAAAGGCTCTAATATAACTGAAGAGAGATTAAGGTTTGATTTTTCTTTTGAAAGAAAGTTAAGCGAGCAAGAGATCAAACAAGTTGAGGATAAAGTTAATCAAAAAATTAAAGAGGATTTAAAGGTAGATAGAAGATTTATGACATATGAGGAAGCCAAAGCCTTAAATGCAATTGGTTTATTTGATGAAAAGTACGATAAGAGCAATGTGTCAATCTACGCCATTGGTCCAAACTATAAGTATGACCCTAAGGCTAAAGACAGAAGAGATAGAGGAGGCTATTACTCTTTAGAGTTTTGCGGTGGTCCTCATGTTGAGCAGACCGGAGTAATTGGTGGAATCAAAATTACCAAACAAGAGGCAATCTCAGCTGGTATTAGAAGAATCCGTGCAGTTCTTATTTGAGAGCACTTTTCTCAAATTCGTTTCTTGTGTTAAGATTACTTATACATAACCTGTTTTTTAAAACAGGTCTTTCTGCCATGAGTTTACTGGATAAACTACCTAAAAACTTTCCTTTCTTTAAAAAAAGTCAAGAACACGAATATTACTTTGCCTTAAACATTGACTCAGAAAGACTAACAGCAGCTGTTTGGGGATTAGAAGGAAAAAGGCTTCATATAATCTCAAAGTCTTCCCTTAAATATTCATCAGAAGATGAGTTGATAGAATCAGCTAACCTAGTTTTAGATGAGGCGCTGGCTGATTTTCCTAATGAACCAAGCAAAATTCTTTTTGGTGTGCCTAGCTCTTGGTTACAGGATGATAGTTTAAAAGGGGAGTATCTAAAAATCCTCAAGCAGATGGTTCAAGAGTTAGATCTTCAGCCAATGGCTTATGTTTCAACAGTGGCTTCAATCTCCCATTATTTACAAAAACAGCAAGGTGTTCCGACCACAGCTATTTTGGTAGATGTTAGTCAACCATTGGTGGTCAGTGTAGTCAAAGCTGGCAAAATTATCGGTTCAAAAGAACAAAAAAGAAGCGCCAACTTACCAGAAGATATTGAAAAAGCCTTACTCTCTTTTACTGATGTCGAAGTCCTACCATCCAAAATCCTAGTTTATGGAGAAGATGATCTAAATAAATTTAAAGAGGAGCTAACCTCCTTTTCTTGGATGGCTCAACTGCCTTTTTTACATTTACCAAAGATCGATCAATTAGACAAGGACACCACTATAATTTCACTTTGTTTGGCAGGAGCAACAGAGTTAAATAGTGATGCTATCTATCACTCAACTGCTGATATTCCTGATTTTTCCGGCAGTGTTTCAAAGATAGCTCAGGCTGCCCTCAGAAGAGGCGAGAGTCAGTCTTCTTTAAAAGACTTGGGGTTTATCTCAGGTAATATTGAGCAAGAGAAACCAAACAAAAGAGTTGAGGAAGAAACTTACTTAGACCGTCAAGGAGAGGAATTAGATAGTAGAGAGTTAATCCACCCTGAGGCTCATCTACCTGATCAAAGACATCATCCGCTTGATCATCACTTATCAGAAACCAACCTTTCTTTAACTAGATTTTTAAAAATTCCACCAGTTCTTAAACATCGGTTTTCCCGCCTTTTTGCCTTTTTACCTAAGAAGACGCTGTTGATACCGGTTGTAGTCTTGTTACTTTTGATCTTGGCAGCATTACTGCTGCCTCGTGCTAAAGTGACAATTTTTATCGATATGCGAGTTTTGGAAAAAGATTCTGAAATTACAGCAGATCCGGCTATAGATAAAGTCGATGAAGAGAATAAGAGGATTCCTGGACAGATCGTTGAGTCTAATGTTTCTGGATCTGATAAAGGTCAGGCTACAGGTAAAAAGCAGATTGGTGATCCAGCCAAAGGCAAGGTAGTGATCTATAATGCTACTGATAAAAGCCTGAGTCTAGATAAAGGTACTACTCTAGTAAGCGACAGCGGTAACAAGTTTAGTTTAGATGCCAATGTTACAGTTGCTTCCAAGTCAGCCAGTGCTGCTGATCCACCTAGTCATTCCAGTGCAGTTGATGCTGTAGCAGCCCAAATTGGTCCAGATGGCAATATTCCAGCTGGCAGTGATCTTAAAGTCGCCAGTTATTCTAAATCTGATGTAGTTGCCAAAGTTGATTCAGCTTTTTCCGGTGGGATCAGTAAGGACGTCACGATTGTCACTGCTGATGATCAAAAGAGATTGTTGGCTAAACTGTCTTCCCAGCTTCGCTCAAAAGCTAAAGATGAACTGCAGACTAAATTAACTGGTGATAGTAAAATTTTAGAAGAAAGTCTATCTGAGCAAATTATCAAATCTAGTTACTCCAAAGACGTTAATGACCAATCTTCAGAATTTAGCCTAAACTTATCTGCTCGCTACAAGGGTACTGCTTATAAAGAAAGTGATTTGAAAGCAATTGTCTCCAAGCTGGTTGAGACTAATGTTCCACAGGGGTATAAATTAGATTTAAGTCAAACTGAAACCCAGGCTGAGGTTTCCAAGGTAGAAAAAGATGGTAAGTTAATTTTTAAAGCCAAGTTTAAAGCTAAATTAATGCCAAAATTAGATGAGAATAAGATTAAAAACGATATCAAGGGAAAGACTCCTCAACAAGCAGCAGAAAAGATGAAAAAAATAGAAAATGTTATTGGTTCCAACATTAAAATAACTCCTTCCTTGCCTCTAAAGCAACTTCAAATCTTGCCACTTCTTCCTCAAAACATCTCCATCGAGGTGACTGCTAAATAAGTATTAAGTGAAAGTATTATGTATTAAGGAAATTTATGCTTAATACCTGCTACATACTACTTAATACATTGCCCAGGATTGGTTATCATTAGAATATGTTATTAAAGTCAGTATCGTTAATATTATTAGGATTAGGAGTTTTCATTTTGATGCAAGTGGTTTTGCCATTTGCTTCATTTAAAATCTGGGAACTGTCATATTATGATCAAAGCCAAGCTCTAAAAGACCCAACAGCGCAAAACGTGCCTGATAATAATTATTTAGCTCAAGTATTAGGAGTTAAGGTAGAAAACATTAATAACTTTCCAGCCTTTATCTCTGATCGAAATATAGGTAGTGCTCCATACTCAGAGTTTGAATTATCAATCCCAAAGCTAGATTTAAAAGATATTAGGGTTTTAGTAAGTAGTGATAATTTTGAATCCAATCTGGCCCACCTTAAAGGAACAGCTTTACCCGGGGAAAAGGGAAATATTTTTATCACCGGTCATTCCTCTCTACCGCTTCCTTTCTCAGCTGGAAAACAAAAACCTTTTTTTGTAAACTTACCAAATATCAAAAAGGGTGATGAGATTATTTTAAAAGCCTTAGGTCAAAGTTATGCTTATGAAGTATTAGGGATGAGAATAGTTGATCCTAAGGACTTAAGTGTTATTAACCCTCCTGATAGCCAGGGACGCTACTTATCTCTAATGACTTGTGTGCCGCCTGGCTTTAATACAAAAAGGCTGATCGTCTTAGCCCGGTTAAAACAAAGTTGAAAGATTTTTATGAAATTTATGGGGATTGATTACGGGAAGAAGAAAATTGGGCTGGCAATTTCAGAAGGAGAGATCGCCTCTCCATTTAAAGTTTTGAATTGTTCTAGCTTGGAAGATGCTTTAAATAAAATTTTACAAGTAATTAAGAGTGAGGAAATAGATCGTGCGATAGTTGGGATGCCAGAGAGTGGTCAGGCCAGAAACAATACTAAAAAATTTTTGCAAGTTTTAAAAAGTCACATTTCCGTTTTAGAGGTTGAAGAAACTCTCAGTTCAATCAATGCTCGCAAGCTAATGGTTGAAAGGGGAAGCCTGAGTTCTAAGAGAAGTCAGGAAGATGCAATATCCGCCAGTCTAATCTTACAAAATTACTTAGATAATGAGTTTAAAAAATAGATGCGAGAGCGGCAGAAAAAAAATCCACTTATTTTCTTAATAAGCCTTTTAGTCATTGTCTTAGTACCAATTATTTTTATAAAGTCTTTTTTTAGCTATTTAGTTTCACCAGTTAATTCAAATACTAATCCAAAAGTCTTTGTTATTAAAAAAGGTGAGTCTGTCTCTGAGATTGCCGATAGGTTAGAAAAAGAGCAGTTGATTCGCTCCAGCTTAGCTTTCAAAATCAAATATAAGTTTTTTAGCAGTAATAGGTCAATAGAGGCAGGCGATTTTAAACTATCACCTTCAATGTCAGTTGATCAGATAATTGACACTTTCTCTAGAGGATCAATTGATAAGTGGGTGACATTGATTGAGGGTTGGAGGGTTGAGGAGATGGCTGAAGAGTTACATAGCAAATTAAAGATTGATAAAGCTAAATTTATTACAGCTGCCAAAGATTATGAAGGTTATCTTTTTCCTGATACTTACCTGTTTAATCCTAATGTCACTGTTGAGGGTATTATTTCTATCTTAAGAAATAACTTTGATTTAAAGTACAGTCAAGATTTAAAGCGAAAAATCAAAGCAAAAGGTTTAGCTGAAGAGGAGGGGGTAATTTTGGCATCAATTATTGAGAGAGAAGCTAGATCAGATAAAGCCAGAACCGAGATTGCAGGAATTTTACTTAGAAGAATTAAGCTAGGCATGGGTCTAAATGCTGATGCGACAATTCAATATGCTCTGGGTTACCAGCCAAATGAAAAAAGTTGGTGGAAGAGGCATATCAGCCGTGAGGATAAGGAGATAGATTCTCCGTTCAATACTTATAAGTACCGAGGTTTACCTCCAAGGCCTATTTCTAACCCATCTCTATCATCTCTAAAAGCAGTTACCGAGGCAGATGTTAATACCCCCTATCTTTATTACTACCATGACTCCAAAGGTAACTCCCATTATGCCAGAACAATTGAGGAACATAACCAAAATGTTGCAAACAATCCGTGAAGGTAGTAGTCTTAGATTAGACTTATGAAAGGTTTTAAAACAGCTTATGTTTTTGTAATGGTAACTTTGCTGTCTTTGACTATCGCATTGGCAGTAGCAGCGTTTTACCCAGCTCCTAAAAGGTACAGTTACCCTGAATATCCAAGAACTAGCAGTTTGGATTTTAACTCTCCTACATATAAGGCGGAGCAGGAAAAATATCAAAGAGATCTTGAAGAATATAACCAAAAAAATAAAAAAACAGAAGAACAAAGAAGAATTTGGGGGCAAAACACCTTTAATATTGCTTTAGGTAGCGGTCTGGTACTGATGATTTTAGGGCTGCTACTATTTAGGTTTGCTCCAATGCTAAGCGTTAGTTTATTATTTGCAGCTTTCATAGTAGTTCTATTCGGACCGGGGTTAATGAGTTACTATGCAGAGAATACCTCCTTACCGCTATTTGGGTCTAAGAGTGATGTTGATTTAACTGGTTATAAACAGATTCAATTTGGTATCTCTTTTGCCGGGGTTTTGATTGGTTCAGTGTTAGGATTTACTAACTTCACAATGGACAAACAACAGTCTGTCTAAACTGTCCATATCCAAGAATCTGCTAATTTACACAACTTCCAAAAGTATGTATAAATTACTCTAGTTAATAAGTTTTCTTTTGATTAATGAGAACTTGGCTTATTCTTGCTATTATATTGCTTGCTTCTATCTTAAGATTTACTCTGCTGGGATCTATTCCTCAGGGTCTTCACTTCTCTGAATCAACTA
>CAYOOO010000011.1:0-39395 GCA_964405655.1 uncultured Gammaproteobacteria bacterium
GCCTCAGTTGCCAACGTGGTCAAGGCGCCTGTCTGAAGAACAGGTTATCTCAGTTCGATTCTGGGCTGAGGCACACTAAAGTGATTACACAAGTTTCAGTACTTGGTTCAACAGGCTCTATTGGTACCCAAACTCTCGATGTTTTAAAAGAACATAAAAAACATCTAAGTCCCCTGGGTTTATCAGCAGGCAATAATATTGAACTTCTCAGAAAGCAGGTTTTGCATTTTAAGCCAACCCTTATTTCAGTTAGAAACGAAGAAAGCGCAAAGAACCTAAGGTTTTTAATTGGCAAAAGGAACCCAGAGATTTTATGGGGTGATGAAGGAAATATTGCCGTTGCCACCCTTACTAAAACAGATAGAGTTTTAGTCTCTACCCCTGGTTTTCCAGGAATCAGGCCAACGATTGAGGCAATTAAAAAGGGTAAAACTATTGCTTTGGCTACCAAGGAGGTATTAGTAGCAGCTGGTCAAGTTGTGACTCAATCTGCCAAACAAAAAGGAGTTAGGATTTTACCAGTTGATTCTGAACACTCAGCTATCTTTCAGTGTTTAGAGGGAAGATCCCCCCAGGAGGTTAGAAGAATTATTTTAACTTGTTCAGGGGGTCCATTCAGGGGAATGAGACCAAACCAGCTTAAAAAAGTTACTCTCAAACATGCTTTAAATCATCCTAATTGGAAAATGGGCAGAAAAATTACCATCGATAGCGCCACATTAATGAACAAAGGCTTTGAAGTGATCGAGGCTTTTTGGTTATTTGGTATTCCTCTTGAGAAAATAAAAGTGATTGTTCATCCCCAAAGCATCATCCACTCGGCAGTAGAATTTGTGGACGGGACAATCATTGCCCAGCTTGGTCCTGCTGATATGAGGCTACCTATTCAATATGCCCTGTTTTATCCAGAGAAAAGGCAATCAAATCACTTTAAAAGATTTTCTTTTGAACACTACCCAAACTTAACTTTTGAACATGCTGATCAAAAAACTTTTAGGTGTTTAGCCTTGGCTTATGAGACATTAAAAAAAGGCGGGACTTATCCAGCTGTTTTAAGTGCTGCCAATGATATTGCAGTGGAAAGCTTCTTAGAGCAGAGACTGCCCTTTTATAAAATCCCTGTAGTAATAGAAAAAACTTTAGAAAAACACAAAAAAGTTAAAAACCCAAAGTTAGAAGATATTTTTGCCGCTGATAGCTGGGCTAGAACTTTTGCTCAAACTTTAATATAATTACTCCCGCGCGGCGGTAGTTCAGCGGTAGAATGTCTCGTTGCCAACGAGAAGGTCGCCGGTTCAAATCCGGTCCGCCGCTCCCATATAAAACCCCCGCTTCTTAGCCGGGGGTTTTGAAAAACAAATAATAACAAAGGCTTTCTTTATCTCCTGCTTTTTTTAGCATTTAGTTTGCCCCAGGCCAGCCAGAGACCTGCTAAACCAATCAAAGCATAGGCTACTCTTTCAAACAGTGAACCACTGCCTAAAAGTGTAGAAACCAAGTTGTAATCCAATAGTCCAACCAGTCCCCAGTTAATTGCACCCAATACTACCAGCCACCAGGCAAGTGTGTGATGATTCAACAACTAAAATCACCTCCTATATCTATAATTCCACAAATTTTAAAGCTTGTAAACAGTTAAGGATATTTTGAATTCGAGGAAAGAGACCTGTTATCAAATTCTAAAGGTAACAGGTCTCTTTAAATTTCCATAAGTTAACTTACGAAGAAATTTATGCACTCTGTCCTCCTCCGGCTGGGGGCATTCCTCCACCCATACCTCCTCCTGATTCTGAACCACCATCTGGTTGTTGCTCTGGTTGCTCAGGAGCAGGTGCACCTGGGGTTTCCTCGGGAGCAGCTGGCTGATCAACAGGGGGAGTTGGCATTGGCTGTTGATTTTGATCATCAGCTGGTTGTGGTTGATCACCACCACCGCCCATTCCACCTTGATTTTGGTCGTCTGGATTCATTAAATTATCACCGCCTTTCTGAAAAAATTAACTAAAGCCTAGTTGAATTTAGTTTAAGTTTTTATACATCTTTAGTCAATGATTAGTCAATATGATTAAATTAGGCCGCTAAAGCATCATTATCAAAATAATTCATCAGCTCATTGAGTCTTCGCTGGTACTCCCTTTCCCCTCGAAGGGAGCGCCAAATGATCTGTTCAACATCCCAAAAGTGTAAAGATAAGGGTCTTTTGGCTTTAAT
This sequence comes from uncultured Gammaproteobacteria bacterium, assembly GCA_964405655.1. Taxonomy (GTDB): domain Bacteria; phylum Patescibacteriota; class Microgenomatia; order Daviesbacterales; family UBA10151; genus CAYOOO01. The sequence continues at coordinate 2,212 of CAYOOO010000011.1, forward strand.
CCTTTCCAACCCATCATGGAAGCGCTTTTCATAGAACGGGAAGTTCGGCTCTTTATTAGCGTTTAACCATGGGGCACTCTGATATTCTAGTATTTTAACGGGTTTGCCAACAATCCTAGATGCTACAAAGACAATATTAACCAGTGTCCAAAGTAAGTCAGCTGCCTGGGTATTGTTATAAATAGTTAAACCGAGGATATCTATCTTGTTGCTAGATATGACACTGATAAGCGCATCTAGTGATTCTCTGCTAAAAGCTTTTGGCAGTAAATTATCCCAGGGGACGTTTTGAACAATTGGCCTGCGGTAAGGATCTAAGCTTCTGACTAAGTCAATTTCAGTCTCATTAAACTTCCAAGTTTCATACCTTAAGTTAGTGACCTCCAAGCCCCGGGAGAGAGCCTCGTTGCCAGCTTGGATAGTCACAATATTGCTGACTCCAAAATACCTCTCACCTACTGCCCGGTGGTACTGGTAAATATATTCTCTGACAACCTCCTCCTTGGTAATATCTACTCCTCTATCCAAAAGATATGGATTCTCCTCTATTAACCAGCGGGGTGGTTTAACCTCTGGATAGCCGATTGTTTTAATTCCTTGCTGGAAATCAATTAACTTATCTTCTTTGACTGCCCGCTCAATTAGAGGATCAGTGGTTGAAAAATTCCAAGAGCCCTTTTTGATGCCAACTTCATTTAAAGGGATAGGTATCCGTACTCTCTTAAAGGGAAGGCTAAATAAAATATCAACAGCTTTTTTAAAGGAAGCATCATCCAGCCCAAACCACTTCAGCGCACCTAGATGGATGTTAACACCCAGTTGCCCTGGATCAAATTCAGGAGGTTTGGGTAAAAGATTATCAGGTGTAGCGGCAACGATTCCCGCTGTGCTAAGCAATGCAAATTCTAGAAATCTTCTCCTGGACAAAGCCGATTCCATTAATATTACCAGCAGTCAAACCTAACTGCGCGTATAATATCATATATATGATATTAGATGAGGCAATAGTTACTTTTAAAGCAGGTCATGGTGGAGCTGGCAAGGCTTCCTTTTATCCTGGAAAAAAAGCTGGGCCAAATGGTGGAAATGGTGGCAGAGGTGGGGATATCTTTATTAAAGCAACTAGTGATCTAACTGCCCTCAAGCAGTTTTCAGCAACTAAATTAATCAAAGCCAAGGATGGAGAAAACGGAGATACTTTCCGCAAAAGCGGCAAAGACGGGATGGAAACTTTTGTTGCGCTACCTATCGGTACTGATATAAAAGACCTTAAAACTGGTGAGGTTTGGGAATTAGCTGCAGTTGATCAGCAAATCCTGATTTGCCAAGGTGGTTTAGGTGGAAGAGGAAATTATGAATTAAAATCTGCCAGAAGAACTACGCCTGAGTTTGCCCAATCCGGTCTGCCCGGACAAGAAAGAAGACTGTTACTTAACTTAAAACTGATAGCGGATTTTGGTTTGATAGGTTTACCAAATGCTGGTAAAAGCAGTTTGATAAATGAGCTAACTGGGACCAATTCTAAGGTTGGATCCTACCCCTTCACAACTTTAGAAGCAAACCTAGGTGTACTTAAGGGAAAAATTATAGCTGATATTCCCGGACTTATAGAAGGAGCCTCCTCAGGTAAAGGGTTAGGGATTAAATTCTTAAAACATATTGAAAAAGTTTCAATTATTCTTCACTGTCTGTCCTGTGAAAGTACTAACCCGCTTAAAGATTATCAGACAGTTAGAAAAGAACTAGTTGAGTACAAAGAAGATCTTACTAAGAAAAAAGAAATAATTATTTTATCTAAGTCAGACTTAATAGACAAAAAAGAACTCGAAAAACTTATCAAAATGTTTAAAAAAATGAAAAAAAGAGTTTTGGCTACTTCAATCTATGATTATGACAGTTTGGAGAGGTTAAAATTAGCTATGATATAATAAAGTAGTTATTGTGAGACTCATAAAATTCTTTCTAGTATTGTTTTTACTTATACCTCTGATTTTCTTCCTTGTAAGAAAAGATAATGTAAACGTTTCAGCGGTTAACGAATTAGATTCTAACCAGATTTTGGTTAAGTTCAAAATTAATATCCCAGAGAGTACAAAGCAGCAAATTAGAAGTCAGCATCAACTCCAAGCTTGGTCTAAAATTCCTAAAATTGATGTAGAAGTTTTAAGAGTTCCCAAACAGGCAGTTAGTCTGATTACACAGCAACTAAGTAAAAATCCCTATATTGAGTTTGCTGAACCGGATTTTAAAGCTACCAAGTTAGATGTTCCTAATGACACTTATTTTAGTAGCCAGTGGGGCTTGAGTAAGATTAATGCACCCTCAGCCTGGGATAAAACCACTGGCAGCTCCGATGTTGACATTGCCGTAGTTGATACCGGAGTAGATAGTAACCATCCTGATTTAGCGGGTAAGGTAGTCAGCCGGGCCAACTTTACAACTGATTCGGATTTTGACGGAGATGGTCATGGAACACATGTTGCCGGTATTGCCTCTGCACTAACAAACAATGGTATCGGAGTAGCCGGACTTGAGAGAAATGCCAGACTGTTCTCGGTTAAGGTGTTAGATAATAAAGGAGCGGGTTACTACTCCTGGATAGCAAACGGAATTATTTGGGCTGCGGATAACGGTGCAGAAGTTATTAATTTAAGTTTAGGTGGAACTTCTTCTTCAAAAACTTTAGAGAATGCAATCAATTATGCCTGGAGTAAAGGTGTGGTGGTTGTGGCAGCAGCCGGTAACAACGGGCGCAGATCAGCCTTTTATCCGGCTTATTACTCTAATGTTATAGCTGTTGCTGCAACTGACCAAAACGACAAAAAAGCCAGTTTTTCAAACTATGGTTCTTGGGTAGATCTGGCTGCTCCAGGAGTTTCAATACTTTCAACCACCCACGGCTCATATGAAAGCTGGAGCGGTACTTCTATGGCCACTCCTTTTGTCTCAGGTCTTATTGCTTTGGTTAAGGGTGAACATCCTGATTGGACAAGCAGTCAAATCAGAAGCAAAGTAGAATCAAGCGCTGATAAGATTTCTGGAACAGGAACTTATTGGAGTAAAGGACGGATCAATGTCTGTAGTGCAGTTGATTGTATTGCAACTACTCTTTCTGCCTCGCCCTCTCCTTCCCCAACTGTTTCCCCATCCCCCTCACCTTCCTCCATTCCCTCAGTTGCTCCTTCTGCTAGTCCAAGCCCCAGCCCTTCTCCTTCCCCCTCACCTTCTGTCTTACCTTCCTTAGCTCCTACACCAACACCCACTCCTTCATCTTCTCCTAAGCCTTGGTGGTGTCAATACCTACCTTCATACCCAGGCTGTGAATAATTCAGATTGCAGCCCTCTTACCTATAGACAGCAATATGTATAATACTCTTGTTTATGTTAAGAGCAGACCTTTTGGTAATTGGGGCCTTAGTTATCTTTATTATTCTAATTGGACTTTTAAACTCTAAGTTTTTGGAAAACAGGACATTTAAGAGAATCGAACAAAAGGGTCTTGGGATGAAACAGCTTAGTCAATCTGCTACACCATCTTCTTCAGTAGTACCAACCACCGCTACTACCAAACCATCACCTTCTAACTCAACAAATAACTCATCACTTAAGGATTGGCAATATCCCGGTTCAATTATAATTGACTCTTCCCAAACTTCATTAGTGCTTGAAAGCAGCGCTGATACTAATCAAATCACTGACTGGTATAAAGAAAAAATTAGAAATCTAAATATGAATACTAAAACCTTCGTGGTAACCAGTAGTAACAATAATGTTTTAAATAAACTGGTAGGTAAGGGATCATCAGCTGAGGTAAAAATTGAAATCAGTAAACCGGACGGATCTGAAACTTCAAAGATTACTATCAACTATGTTAAGTCTTGACATTACGATTAGCCTTTTGTTAATATCCCAAAAGCTATATATAAAGATTGAACTGCCTCATTAATGAGGTTTTTTTTATCTAAAAAAATCTATGAAAATTTTTAAGTTTCAACTATTTTCTCCAAAACCTGCTATTTCATCTGCCTCTACCAGCAGCTTTTCTGTAGGTTCAAGGGAACGCAGTAAAAGTTTTAAGCTTCCGCTTGGTCGGCTACTCTTGGTAATTATTGGATTGTTAGTTTTGGTTGGAGCATTCTATCTAATTAAAACATTTGTAGGCGGACTGGTTGGTTCTTCTTCCAAATCATCAACTAACCGTCTTCAACCGCCCCGTGTTCTAGCGACAGCACCAATCAATAAAGAATTGACAGTTCCGATTAAGAATGAAAAAGGTGAGGAAGTTAGTAAGTTGGTTTTTAATATTGAAAATGCCCAACTTTCAGATGAGGTTATCTGGAACGGCAAAAGAGCTAATGCAGTCAAAGGCAGAGTGTTTGTCTTTATAAACTTTAGGATAAAAAACGATTACACCAGACAGATTGAAGTTAGAACACAAGACTACTTTAGATTAATTGTTAACAATAACGAAAAAGAGCCTCAAGCTCCCAAGTTCTATAATGAGCCAACTATCGCTCAACCAGTCTCAGTTGATGATAACCGAGTCGGCTTTACCATCAACCAAACAGACCGAAATATTAAGCTAAGAATGGGTGAACTGGAGAAAGAAAAAACTACTGTTGATCTTAATTTTAAATGATTTAATACAACTTGCTTATTATGGCCAATAATACTCAAAAAAATTTTACCAGTAATATTTCAAAGTTGTTAGAAAGAATCAAAGAGAAAAAAATTTATGGCAGCATTGAGATCTACTTTGAAGGAGGAGAAGTCACTCAAATTACTCAAAGAATTATCAATAAGATTTCCCGGGCTAAGGGTAATACTATGACTTCAAAGAAGAAAAAAACGAACCCGTTATCGCAAGTTAAGAGTAGTGAAGATATCTCCCCAGAAGCATCAAGGGTTATTTAGAATTTGATTTGATTATTAATCTTGGCCTGTAACATTACCTCCGATATCAATTAAAGCGTCTGATTTTTAACGATAGTAATTTTTGAAAGGCCCAAATGGTAATTCTATCCAACACATATTTTAACTACTTGACAAGCACCCGGATAGCTTATATATTTCTTCTTAAAGCCTATTCTTAAAAGAAATGGCTTTTCATTTAATAGTCCGACCGCAAACGGAGGCTATTTTTTCTTCAAAAGAAGGGGTTCCACAAGAGCTACCTTTTTTAAGAAGGAAAGAGGGCCTCCGTTTTTTTGTGTCAAAAATACAAAAAGCGGAAAAGGAAGTGCTCCTTAGATAAGGAAAATCTACATAACGAAAGGGGGTGAATCGAATGGAATTAAAAAGAAAAATTGCTACAGCATTAGCAACAGGTGCATTGGTGCTTAATGCAGTTGCCACACCAGCTTTTGCTTCGACGACAATTCAAATTTCTGGAAACGGAAACAGCTCAAGTTCGAATGTGAGCGTTAATCAAAGCCAGAGCACTGCTGTTGTTCAAAACAACAATGCTAATGTAACCAACAACGTATCAGTTAACGCCTCTACAGGCGGTAATGACGCCAACGGTAATACAGGTGGAGATGTTTTAATCGATACTGGTAACGCTAAAGCAAACGTGACTGTTAACAATAAGTTAAACAGTAACGCAGCTAGCATAGATTGTTGCCCAGCAACTGGAAATACCTCAGTTTTGATCTCCGGAAACGGTAATAACACAACAAATGATGTTGATTTAGATCAATCAAGCTTTAATGGTGTTTTCCAGAACAACTCAGCCAATGTTGATAACGATGTTAGAGCCAAGGTTAAGACTGGAGACAACGATGCCAACGGTAACACCGGTGGGGATGTCATTGTTAGGACAGGTAATGCTAACGCAACCGTTAATGTGTCAACTGAAGCAAATGCCAATATAGCCAGGATTGGCGGTAACGGAGACGGCGCAGGCTCATTGAGTCTTCGGATTCTAGGCAATGGTCAAAATTCAAATAACACCATTGACGCAGACGTTTCTAAATCTCAACTTGTTGCTCAAAACAACGACGCATACGTTGATAACGATGTAAATGTCAAAGCCAAGACTGGAGACAACGATGCCAACGGTAATACAGGTGGGGATGTTTTAATCGATACTGGTGATGCCAACATCAATGCCATGGTTGACAACAGAGTCAACTTTAACTGGGCTGACTTAAATTGTGGATGTTTGCTAGATGATGTTTTGGCAAAGATTGATGGCAACGGCCAGAATTCAGATAACAATCTCGACTTGAACCTTTCTGACGGAGGTCCATGCTATTGGGAATTGGGTGGTGATGACAAAGATGGATGCAGCGGAACTTTCCAGGATAATAATGCAGACTTAGATAATGATCTATATAAGAAAGCAAAGACTGGAGACAACGATGCCAACGGTAACACCGGTCCATCTGATCCGAATGATCCAGTTGTAATTTTGACTGGAAATGTTGACGACCGAGAAAGTATTTCTAATCGAGGTAATGTCAACATGGTTGGAAATGACCTAGACTTAGATCTTCCTGAACTAGATCTTGATTTTGATCTTGGTGATCTAATGCAACTTCTAGATCTGTTGAACGATCTTTTAGGTTAGGCTTTGGCTAGTAAGGTATCTTGCTTGCACTTCAGCAGGATACCTTACACCAAGGCAAATAGACAGGAATATAAAATTTAGAAAAAAATGAAAAAAATAATCTCGATATTTACACTTTTGACTCTTTTACTAGGCTATTTGCTAGTGCCTGTTTCTTATGCTTTTGAGATGCCGTCTGCTCCCTCAGCTCCCAGCGCACCAACTCCTCCTCCCGAACCAAGTGCACCCCCATCCACACAAAACCCTCCTAGTGCTCCTACTCCCCCACCAGCTCCCAATACTCCAACCCTCCAAGATTTGACTTCCCCAACACCCACTCCTCAACCAAGTAATACACCTGAACCTAGTCCAACTGCCTCTAATGGCAGTAACGGAGGAGGTGGCGGAAGCTCAACTGGAGGATCCTCTGCATCTTTACAACCATCTCCTTCTCCTTCACCGAGTATTCCTCCTGGAAATCAGACTGGATTTCAAAATTCAAGCGGTTATGTCAACGGTGATCCATCAATCATCACAGGAACTGCCACAAATAATGCTGGTGTCTCAACAGTTGGTAATAATAACTTGTCAGCTACTCCAACAGGTGATAACGGTAGTGTAACTGTTAAAAATGATGGTAATGGTCAAAATTCGACAAATAATGGCTCTGTCTCAATAGTTGGAGACGACCAGACCTTTCAAAATAATAGTGCCAGGGTCAGTAATGGGTTGACCCAAACAACTGTTAGTGGTCAAAACACCACCTCTGGCAATATTGGGGATTCCTCAATTCAAACTGGTGATGCCAATACCACCGGGACAGTCATTACTGCAGTCAATACCAATATTGATGGTGTCCAGGTAGCTGAGTTTAATGTGGTTGATGACCATAGAGGTGATCTGGTTTTAGATTTTGGCTCTGCCTGTATCTCAGGTTGTGGAGGTAGTTCTGCAGCAGCTGTCAATAGCGGAAATGGTCAAGACTCAACCAATACCGCATCAATTGATCAAACCACCAACAACCTAACATTTCAAAACAACCAAGCAGTAGTTGGCAGTGATTTAGTTTTAAGTGCAGACTCAGGTAATAACAGCGCCTCAGGTAACACTGGTGGAGATTCATTTATCAAAACAGGTGATGCCAATGTGGCAGCTAATGTTTTAACTTTTGCTAATAATAATCTAGCTGGTAATGTGGTTTATGGGGTAGTTAATATCTTTGGTAACTTGATTGGAGATATTATCTTGCCAGATTCAGAGGTACAAAGTAGCGGTAGCGCATGTACAAGCAGTTGTGGACAAAATAATACTCTAGTAGGAAATATCGGCAATGGCGACGGCTCAACCAATGATGCTGTAGTTAACCTGACAGAAAATACCAGTGATTTCCAGTTTAATAATGCTGATATTGAGAATAACTTAATCTTAAATGCCAGTACTGGTAGCAACCAGTCGAGTGGCAACACTGGTGGAGATTCTATGGTACAAACTGGTAACACCTCCTTAGATGCAAAAGTACTTAATGTTGCTAACTCTAATGTTGATGGTGGCAACTGGTGGCTGGTAATAGTTAATGAAGCTGGAAGATGGATTGGAAAACTAATCGGTGCGCCAGATGGGTCCAACATGGCTGGGTCTGTCGGAACAGAATTTATTGTTGGAGAAAACGGTGAAATTACAGCAGTAAACTCTGGCAATGGACAAAATTCAACTAACAACAGTAGTGTGAGTCAAACTACCAACAATTTGCTTGTTCAAACCAATGACGCCAAAGTGGCCAATAACCTGAATTTATCAGCCAATACTGGTAGCAACCAGTCTAGCGCTAACACTGGTGGAGATTCATTTATCAAAACTGGTGATGCCAATATTGTTGCTAACCTAATTAATTTTGTCAACAACAATGTGTCTGGTGGAGGCAAACTGGTGGTAACAGTTGTCAATGTTTTTGGCAGCTGGGTCGGTGACTTTATCACCCCTGGTCACAAGAAAGAAGATCAAGCTCAAGCCTCTGTTAACCCACCTCAGGGTGGAACAGATCCTCAAGGCTCAACTGGTGGAAATAGTGGAGGTGGAAACAGTGGTAATAGTACTGGATCCTCAGGAGGTTCAACAAGTTCATTTAAAGCAGTGGTTTCATCAGTTACTACCCATTTCCAGGCACCCCAAAACTCGTCCTCGGAAGAATCTAGTGGAATTACTACCCAGGTGGCAGGAGTAAAAATAGAGAATCCTCTTGGGGCATTTGTCACTAGCGCTCTGACTGCAGGTGATACAGCCAAAGGCACAATCAAGATAAATCTGGCATGGGTATTATTACTGTTACCACTAGTTTTAGGAGCAGTAATTATTAAAAATTTGATTAGCTTTTTCAAAAGAACTTTTAGGAATAAAGTTTCCTAAAGGCTGAATCTGTCCTAACTTCTGCCCAAAATTAATTACTGACTGAGAACCTAAGATGAGCAGAATGTTTTTAAAAATTGAGAAATTCCTAGCAGTTTTAGTAGCAGTACTACTTATGATACCTTCTTATTCTGCTTCTGCCTCTAGTCTAGCCTTGGCTGAGGAGATATCTATCTCAGGTAATGGAGACAACTCAAGCAGTAATATCTCAATTAATGTTCAATCCTCACAAACAGTTACTCAAAATAACAATGCTAATGTGACCAATAACTCAACAACTGATGCCAATACAGGAGCAAACAGTGCTTCAGCTAATACTGGCGGAGAGACTGTCATTGCAACTGGCAACACCACTATAAATACTACTGTTGATAACAACTTAAATGGTTCAACTGTCCAATTAGGATGTTGTCCTGACCCAACCAGCAGTACTGTAACTGTAGCTGGTAATGGCCAGGGATCAAATAATGGTGTTAGTTTAGATCAATCCAGCCAAAACATTGTGGTTGTAAGTCAAGACGCCAATATTGTCAATAATATTTGGGGTTCAGCTAATACTGGTAACAATATTGCCTCAGGAAATAGTGGAGACAGCACAATTTTAACCGGGAGTATTAGTGCTTTAGGGGTGATCAGCAGTAGTGGTGTTAATTTCTCCTCAGTTAGTGCTAGTAGTGGTGGAGGCGGAGGCCTGCTTGTCAATGTAGTAGGTAATGGTCAAAACTCTGATAATTTCTTAATTATTAATCAAAATAGTAATACCCAGGTGTTTGTTAATAACAATTCAAATATTTTAAATAACATGAGGTGGGACTTAAACACTGGTGGAAATATTGCCTCAGGTAATGGCGGTAAAGTTTTGATTAGGACAGGTAGCATTATGCTTGATGTGATCATTAACAATGATGTCAACAGAAGTATTGTTGATATCGCCTGTTGTCCAAAAGGGGCAGGTCCAGACCCTTCTCCTTCCCCCTCTCCCAGTTCACCACCAGATGAAGATGGTGATGGAGACGGAGATGGTGGAGACAGTGGTGACGGAGATGGAAATAATGGAGGAGCTGGGGGCGAAGTACTAGGGGCAAAGATACTCCCCTCAACTGGTAATAACTTAACTTTGGCCTTAATTATAGCTAGTGTTGGGATGCTTTTAGTGGGTTTGCATTTAAGACTTAATGCTAATTCTCCTCATGCATGGGTTTTTGACCCCTACTACAGAAGAAGATTCCGCTAAACTGATATAATCTATCCCATGAGAAATAAGGTTGTCTTTTTGGGGAACCTTTTAATAGCTACCTCACTTTTGATCCTGGCCTATATTTATATACCCTATTTTTTAATAATATTTTCAAAACCTGATATCCCTGAGACTCCTCCTGCGCAAGGTCTTTATATAGCAATCCCTAAGATTGGTGCTTATGCCCCTATTCAGCTTGATGTAGATCCATGGGATAAAGGGGTTTACCGCAAAGCTTTGGCAAAAGGCGTGGCCCAGGCCAAAGGAACTGCAAAACCTGGCGAAAGAGGCACAATTTATTTATTTGCTCACTCATCAGACTCTCCCCTAAACATTACCCGCTACAATACAATTTTTCTCAAACTGGGTCAGCTTAACAAATATGATAAGGTACTTATTTATAAGGATGGACAGACCTTAAGCTATATAGTGAAGGACAAAAAAGAAGTCTGGCCAAAAGATATAAGTTACTTAGAGGAACAAAATAAAGATCAACTAATCCTCCAAACCTGTACTCCAATTGGAACTGATCTTAAGCGTTTACTCATCTTTGCCGAACCTAGTTAAATACCACCCTTCATCTATACATCTGCATACCTACACCTTACCTACACCTTCGAGGTGTATGCAGCTTGACACCTTTCAGGTGGAAAGCTACTGTAGAGATGATGCCTGGTAGATTAACACCTTTAGTAAATGGAGAAATTTACCATCTTTTTAATAGAGGCAGTGATAAAAGGGATATCTTTCTAGAATATAGAGACTATTTAAGGTTCAAACAAACACTTTACTATTATCACTTTTTGGGTCCCAAGCCTAGATTTTCTCACTTTCCAAAATACCAATATAGTTCTATCAGAACTGAGTTAAAAGATAAGATCGTTGAAATTATTTGTTATTGTTTAATGCCTAATCATTTCCATTTATTAGTTCGCCAACTCAAAGATAATGGTATCTCAAAATTTATCAGCCAAATTTCTAATAGTTATACTAAGTATTTTAATACTAAATATAGGCGGGTAGGTCCCCTTCTTCAGGGATTATTTAAAGCAGTTAGGGTTGAATCTGATGAGCAATTGATCCACCTTTCCCGATACATCCATCTTAATCCTGTTGTCTCCCTACTAGTTAAAAGACTCAGGCAGTATCCCTGGTCTTCATACCCTGAATATGCCAACAACTATCAGGAATTATGTTCTACTGAGCTTATTCTCAATTTATTTCCATCAAAAAAAGAATACGTACAATTTTTAGAAGATCAGATAGATTATGGAAAGCAGCTAGAGTTGATTAAACATCAAGTTATTGAAGAACTGTAATGCTACACCTTCGAGGTGGAAAGCTGGAGTAAAGAGAACCACCTTTTAAAAGGTGGTTCTCTGTGATGTTGATTCCAAACAATACCCCTAAGGAAGATTGTTTGTACTCCCATTAACAGTCACGTTAACTGTTGAGTTAGCGTTACCTGTTGTGACATTAACAGTACCATTGGTGTTACTACCAGCACTGTTTTTTCCTGTCTTGGCTCTTGATCTGAGGTTTCCACCTACATTCCTGGCATTTCTTTGAGTAACAGAGGTGTTACTTGTGTTATTGGAACGCGCATCATTCCATGAGTCTTTGCCATTGCCAGAAATAGTAACATTGGCAGTTGTGTTGCAAGGGCATGGATCAACAGTGGCGTTGTTAGAATTACCCATGACATTAACACTGACATTTGAAGTGGCGTTTCCTGTCTTTATTGAAACGTCACCACCAGTATTAGCATCAGCGCTATTTTTGCCAGTGTAGGCTTTTGAAGTAATATTAAATGTGATGTTCTCAGTGTTGTTTTGAGAGACATTAACATTATTGGACATATTAACAACAGCATTATTTGTCGAGTTGTTACCATTACCTGAAACATCAATATTAACATCAGCAAAAGCAGCTGGTGCCATCAAATTCATCATTAAGGCGGCAGTCGAAACTGCTCCAGCCAGTTTATATCTCATTTGCATATTTTTCTCACCTCCCTTCAAAAAAATAATTTAAAGCTCACAACTTATTTCTATTTCCGAATTACATGTGTCAGTCCCAGACTGACCGTTACTACTGTCTGAACCGTCATTGCCCAAAAGTTGGTCGTTACCTGCGCCCCCGATTAACTTATCATCATCTTCATTTCCTTCGATATTGTCATTGCCGCTCTCACCGCTTAAGGTGTCATTTCCAGATCCGCCTTTGATTTGGTCACTGCCTGCTCCCCCTAAGATATTGTCACCTCCGCCTCCGCCCTCAAGCTGGTCATTACCGTCCTCTCCGCGGATAGTATCCTTACCATCTCCTCCAAAGATCTGATCATTGCCAACCCCGCCAATTAAGCTATCATTTCCACCCTCACCAAAAAGTCTGTCATTGCCTGTTTCACCCCTTAAGGTATCATTACCCTCTCCTCCAACAATACAATCGTCACCTCCCCCTCCATAAACTGTGTCATTGCCCTCAAATGCAAAAATTAAATCATTGCCAGAAGTTCCTCTTAAAGTATTATTACCTGAGGTTCCAAAGATCGGCATAGCAGAACTAAAGGCTATATTGTCACACTGGGTAGGCACAGCAATTGCTATACCAATTTTAAGATCAAAAGTGACAGAGGTATTTTGAAATGAATTGTCAGCGCCACTATCAAAAGTTACTTTAATATCATACGTGTCTGAGGCAGTCGGCCCAAGATTGGTCAGGCTTACAAAATTTATCCCGGCTGAGTCTGAGAAAAAATCTGCTAGAGTTTTTGTCCCCAAAGTACCCCCGTATAAATCTGTTGCTCCTTTAGAAATAACCACATCTAACTTATTCTCAAGGCCTCCAAGACCGGTTGTTTTTAAGGCTTTTATTCCAACTGGCCTATTTGAGATAGCGCCATTTGTGACTGTGACACTTCTAGTTTCTGTTTGGCCAGGAGCCATATTGGAAATATTAAAGATTGGTCCAACATCCCCACTACCAATTCCCCAGTTAACAGTTAAATCACCAATAGCGTAAGCAGTATTTTTATTTAAAAAATTGAGACCACCGTTTGAAAAAAGCAAGGCAGAAAAAATTACTATTAAGCTGATAAATAAAGGCAGTCTTTTTATCATGGTACAACGACTGTATTTAACGCCTCAACAGCGTCTAGATCAAAACCCAAAGTTGGAAAGGGATCATCGGTATCTACTAAATCTGTAATACGAACATAGAAAGCTTCTGACAATCCTAATGGATTTAAATCGATGTCAACGTTAGCAGTATCCAAATAATTGCCTGTGTCCTTCCAGGTAACCCCATCCTGGCTGACTTCGATTTTTGCAGTGGCAGGAAAAATAGTATCAAAAATATGGATTCTAATATCTGCACCAGTACCGTCTACAGCCTTGTTATCAACAAACTTTAGTGTGACAGAAGAGTTATCAGAGATCTGGATAAAGTTTGAATTAGGAGGACTATCTGGTGCTCCTGTTACTAAAGGTTTAGCAATATTTGGATCGCTTGAAAGATTGCTGGCATCACAACAATGGCCAAACGTACCTGTTACACCGGTGACATCATCTGCAAAGGGTTCAACTGAGGCAGAGGCTGTTGGGCTGGGGCTTGGAAAGAAAGAGGCAGCGCTAAAGACATTTCCCGTAGAGGAAGCGCTATCGCTGAAAAATGCAAAGGCAACTTTATAAGAAATTATTGCCAAAGCAAGGATAAATAGTGATGATAGTAAAACTAAATTTTTATTCATACAATACTCATTTTTTCTTTTAATTTTTTCTCAATCTGTTTTTCTAGCTCTTTTTTTATATTTAAAATCTCCAGTGTTATAAAAATGATTGTGGGCAGAACAATCATTAAAATAAACCCTGGCAGGGTTCTTAAGAAGAACAGTAGTTTGCCAAGATAGGGAAAGAGGAATTGGATTTTACCTATAACTTTATTTTGAGGGATTAACTGAGTATCAGAGACATTATTAGCATCCCCTTTGGTCTTAAAGAAAGTACCACCCTCTTTTTTTACAACCCCTATAATTCTGTGGGTGATAACAACTCCTCCACTTTCAAAGCTGACTATGTCACCCTTACCGTAAGAGGGAGATTTCTGAGAATAGACAATACTACCTGTAGGGATTAAGGGTTGCATACTGCCTGTTAAAACAACAAATGACCTAAAACCTGCCAGAACTGGAGTTTTAAAGGTTATTAGAGTTAAGACTGCCAAAGGCAGAATTAAATACACAAAAACATTAAAACTAACTTCTGAAATATTTCGAAAAATCTTTAAAACTTTCTTAAAATTCATTTTTTAATCCCCAATTTTTAAAATCCCTAGTTTCTCATTTCTAATAGTGGGGCGTGCATCACCCCACTATTAGAGTGTAAAAACTACTCTGATGCATGAGTACCTTGGTTCATAAAGACGCCTATTGTTAGTGAGTCACTATCCCCCTGGTTAGATGAAACCGCTAATGTTGGGTTAAGGCGGCCCTCGATATGTAACTTATGTCCTGTACTTTGAGTACCTCCAAATGGCAGATTAACCCGATCTCTAAAAGCGGTAGCGCTAACATTCTCTAAATCCTGTAAATCAACTATCGAGTTAGAATTAAAATCTGGGATAGCAGCTAAAGCTAATACGTCAGTGTCTGTAGATCCATTTGCATCTGAATCCCAACTCATAGCTGTTATCTCTAGAACAGATGCAAAATTGGGTGTAGTACCTGAGCCTACACCAGCCCCTTCTGTGACGCTATTAGTAAAATCTAAATCGATATGATTTGCATTAGTAGATCCGCTGTTTTTTACAAAAAGATCACCGTTAAAAGTATCTCCAGGTGCCATATTAGAACCTCCCACAGTAGCAGTCACATTATCTGCAAACCCCTCATTGTTATTCGATAACTGCATATCTAAGGTTCCAGCAGTAAAGACATTTTCAGAACTTGTTCCTGAATCACTAAAGTAAGCATAAGTTGCACCAACAACAATCGCCATTGCAGACAGAATGGAGATTCCGCTCATTGCTATTTTTGCATTCATATTTTGTTCTCACCTCCTTTTTTAAGTACTAAAAAACCAGCCCACAAAATTTAGGCTGGTTTGTAAAATTAAATTTAATAATAGGCAGCTCAAGGCAGTTCATTAAATTTTAAGAATATTAAACTAACAAGACTTAGAAAAGAATACTATTGGGCAGAGATAGTATTTAACTTTTGTTTAAATATGATTACTAAACTAAGTTGTTATTACACTAAAGGATAGCTTAGAGTTCGTCAATTAGGACAAATTAGATAACAAATAGATAAAATATAATCAAAGTGATAAACTGCAAAATAATAAAAGATGGAAATATTTAAGGACAATAAATTCATTCTTGCACTCACTGCCTTTATTGTTTTTAATATTTTGCTCTATATCTTTATCTTCAAATTCCACGATCTAGTTCCTTTTAACAGAGTTAATTATGTTTATAATGCCCATCATTTTTTTGAAGATCCAAGGATCAGAGGTGAAAAGTTTAATTTACTGGACGGGCTTTCTCAATTTGATGCCCAGTGGTATTTAAAGATATCCAAAGATGGTTATCCCAAAAATCCTCAAGATAATAGCGCTGAAGGAAATAAAGGCTCCTGGGAAAGATTAATTTACGCCTTCCCCCCCCTCTTTCCACTAGTTATTTCTGCAGTAAATGCTCTATTTAGAAACATTGAATTCTCAGCCTTTATCTTAACAAACATTCTTTTAGTGGCAAATTTTATTAGCTTATATTATGTAGTCACTAAGCTATTTTCAGCAAAATTAGCGCTTAAAACATCCTTTCTTTTGTTCCTATTCCCTTTTAGTATTTTTTATAGGAGTTTTTTTACAGAAGGTTTATTTTTGTTTTTATTCATTTGGTTTAGTTATTTTTTCCTACAAAAAAAATATCTATTGTCAGGGTTACTGATTGGGTTGCTTGCAGTAACTCGACTTACAGTAATCCCTCTAGTATTTCTTCTAATATATTATCAATATTTAGATATTAAGCTGCATAAGTATTCCTTAATTAAATTTATTTTTTCAATCTCACTAGCTGCTATACCTTTAGGGCTTTGGATACTATTCAACCGCTTTCAAACCAGTGATTCATTTTTCTTTAAAAATGTATTATCTAACTGGTTTTCAGGCCAACTATTTGGAACAATGTTAATCAAAAATATAATTACAGTGTTTTCCTTCGCCGAATTACCTTTCCATGGTTTTCATGCCTCAAAGATTGATACTGTAATGACTGTTTTTAGTGCAGTGTTCTTAATAAAAAGCTACCAATTCTTACCCCGAAAGCTTTGGTGGGCTTCCCTTATTCTGCTAATCGTACCTTTAATTACTAAAGATACCATGTCATATTCAAGATATGCGATTGTAGTCTTCCCCTTATTTATTACTTTGTCAAGCATTTTAAACAAAACAGCTTATTTAGTCTTGTGTGGAATATTCTTATTAACTCTTTTGACAACTTCTCTCTATTTTGTAAACTGGTGGTGGGTGGGATAATCTAGTCTAGCTTGACACCTCCGAGGTGGAAGTAGGTTGACACATTGGGATAAAGCTTTGATTTTTTAATCAACCTTTTGAATCTTGGCGCCTAGCGAGGAGAGGTTTTCTACTACATTCTCATAGCCTCTTTCTATTAACTGGGCCCGGTGAATAATTGACTCGCCTTGAGCTACCAATGCTGCCAAAACTAAGGCCATCCCCGCTCTAATATCAGGAGTTTCCAGCTCCCTGCCATGAAGCTTGGTTGGCCCATAAATAACTACCCTGTGTGGATCAGCAATAGTAATATTTGCTCCCATGCTAATTAGCTTGTCTGCAAAAAACATCCTTGATTCATACATCCAGTCATGCATCAGGGAAACCCCATCTGCTTGAGTTGCTAAAACTATAAAAACACTCATTAAATCTGTTGGGAAACCTGGCCAGATATTAGTATGAAGTTTGGGATGAGCAATTATTTTATTGCAGCTAACTTGGATTGAATTATTCTCTTCTCTAAGATTTATGCCCATCTTCTCCATAGCAACTGTAACAGGTTCCATATCTTTTAGAGTTGCATTTTGAATTTCTATCTGCCCACCAGTAATAGATGAGGCAATAGCATAAGTGACCCATTCAATATAGTCTGAACTAATCCTGTATTCTGCCCCACGCAACTTATCTACACCAATAATCTTTAAGGTTGCTTCACCTACTCCGCTGATTTGGGCACCCATTAAATTTAGAAGGTTGCAAAGGTCAACAATCTGAGGCTCCTTGGCGCAGTTTTTTAAAATAACCGAGCTTTTACCCAAGACTGAGGCCATAATCAAATTTTCTGTGGCAGTACAGGAGGCTTCATCCAAAAAGATATTGACAAGTCCCACTTTCAGATCATCAATCCGGTAAGCGCGGTAATCCCTGTCCTCTGATTCAATGGAAAAACCAAGCTTCCTAAAACCAGTTAAGTGTGGTTCAATAGTCCTTTTACCAATAATATCTCCACCTGGGTGAGTAAACTCTGCTTTACCCGCTCTTGAGAGCATTGGTCCAACCAGAAGGATTGAGGCTCGAAGTTTACTGGTCAGCTGCTTAGGCAGCTTAGAACCTTTAACTTCCTTGGCATTTAATTTAAGGTTATGTTCACCTTTTTCAACCTTAACTCCTAACTCCTCCAAGATTTGCAACAGCACCTTAACATCAGCGATCTGGGGAACATTTTCCAAAGTTATATCCTGATCAGTTAAAAGACAAGCAGCAATGCAGGGCAAAATAGCGTTTTTATTCCCCGAAACTTGGATGCTACCACTTAGCTTTTGACCACCATTAATTATGTATCTAGCCATAAGTTAATTCTAGCTGATTAATGCCCAATATGAATATGGACAAAACCTTCTGCATATTTAAAGCCTGCTTCCTGACCTATTTTTTCAGCCCGTTCTCTGACCCTGTTAAACAACTTTTCTTTATCATCAAGCTGGCTAACATGTTTTTCCAAGGCCCTAAACTTTACTTCCAGGGTATCAGTTACATCAATATAAAAATTTCTTTTAGCAAAGTTTGTTAGCAGTACATCCCTAACTATATGAACTGGTAAACCCTGGTCCAAAAACTCAGGGAAAGTTCTTGAGTTTCTGGCAAATGGAAAGATTGAGTCCAAGGTTGCCTGGCCTGCTGCCCTATGATCAGGATGATTGATAAACCCGCTTCTCTCATCATAAACAAAAGTAGGGTCAATTGTTAATACTATATTGGGCCTTTGCTGTCTGATTAATTTGACTATGATTTTCCTGACCTCAGCTGAGTTGACTAATTCCCCGTCTTTAAATCCGCCGAAAAAAACCTCCTTAACTCCTAAAACTTTGGCTGCTTCTTTTTGTTCCTTAACCCTCATTTTAACCAACTGCTTACTGGGGATACTCATATCTTCTGAGCCTTTGCTGCCATCAGTCAGAATCAAGTAGTAAACTGTGGCGCCCATTTTGACCCACTTGGCCACAGAGGCAGAAGAGCCAAAGTCCGTATCATCTGCATGGGCGCCAACACAAAGTATTGTCTTGTCTTTAACTTCCAAATCCATCTTTGAGATTATAGCTTATGGTAGGTTTGCAGACAATTGATAAATCTTAGGATTTTGTTAAACTATCAAAAGCTACTTTAGATGTTGAAAAAAGTTTTAAATTTTGCAGCTAAATTCCTGTTACCAATACTGCCTTTTCTGGTAGTCTTTGTGGCTTCTTTAGAAAACCCTAAAGACCCTGATTTGGGTTGGCACCTAAAGTACGGCGAATACTTTTTTCAAAACTTTAAGCTACTCAAAGATAATACCTTCTCGACTGATATGGTTAACTTTCAGTGGGCTAACACTTCTTGGTTAACAGATCTTATAAGTTATGCATTTTTTGCACCATTTGGCTTTTTTGGAATAACTGTTTTAGGAGCAGCAATTATTACGCTAACTTTTTTTGTTTTCTCTAAATTGGCAAAGTTGACTCTTTGGGACCAAACTCTACTTTTTCCTATCCTGATTTTTTTTGAATTCCCTTTAAACATCGTTTCTTTTAAAGGCCAGATGTTTAGTATCCTTTTTTTAGGTGTAATGTTTTATCTTTTAGATAGATTTGCCCAAACCAAAGATAAAAGAATATATTTTTTGGTCCCGCTTTTTTTAATCTGGTCTAACTTACACGGACAATTTATCCTAGGGATAGCTCTTTTTCTAGTTTGGATATTTTTCAAAATTACCTCAGACTTTTTCCTCAAAGATAGGGATCTAAAATTGCTGCTGTCTCTATTTAAATTTTTTTCTGTTCTGACAATAGTTGTAGTGATTGCCACACTAATAAACCCGTTTGGTTCAAAAGTCTATCAGACAACTCTCAGCCACTTTAGCAACCCAGACATTAAATATATTGCTGAGTATTTGCCAATTGATGGTTTATCAATTCCCTGGTGGAATCAGATTTTTACTGGGATGCTGCTTCTGTTTGGGGTCTTGTTTCTACTTTTTACTGATCAAATTAAATCAAAAGTCGCACTTCTTGGGATAGTGGGAGTTTTGTATGGAATGTCATTTTATGTTAGAAGGTATGCTTGGTCCTTGTACTATCTGACTCTACCTCTGCTTAAGCCTTTGTCTACCTTTTTTAAACCAGACAGTAATAAGAATACCAACCTAGCAGCTTTCACTATTTCTGTCTTAATGCTAGTTTTTATTATTTATTTAAAGATGCCGATTTCAAACCTTTATACTATGAATTGGGACAGATTTTGTAAAGAAGCAGTGGCCTGCTCTAATGAGGTAGCAAGGTTTATGCTGACAAATAAACCAAAAGGAGAGCTACTGACTTTTTACGACTGGGGAGGCTGGTTGATTTGGAACTATCCAGAAATTAAGCCCAGTATTGATGGCAGAATGCATCTTTGGAAGGATGAGAACGGTTATAGCGCTTTTTCCTATTACTACCCAATTGAACAAAACTGGCGGGATATTGATGAAACAAAGTACGATTTATCGCTGATGTCGCCTAAGAAACCTGTCTACTACCGTTTACTGGAGTTAGTTGACGAAGGGAAATGGAAGATTTTATATAAAGATGATTACGCAGCGCTCTTCCAGAAAGTGAGATCAGAGTAAGAGAAGGCTAGGATTCAAAGAAAGGCAGCGAGAAAGAAACAGTTGTCCCCTTACCTATTTGTGACTCAGCCCAAATTTTTCCTTGGTGCATTTCAACTATTGATTTAGAGATATAAAGCCCTAAACCCGTGCCTTTACTACCCATCTGTAACCTGCCCACTATTCTAAAAAATTTAGTAAACAAGTGGAGCATATCTTCTTTGGCTATTCCAACCCCATTGTCGCTGATGTGAGTGATAGCATAATTTCCCTGCCTTTCCAGACTAACAGTTATTTTGCCTCCTGATGGAGTAAAATTAATAGAGTTTGTGAGGATGTTGTAGATAACCTCGCCAATTCTTAAAGGGTCTGCCTTAACTAATGGTAATGCCTCTATAGGAGGATAAAAGCTTAAGCTAACTTGTTTATCACTGGCTCTACTTTGCATCTCTTCAACCGCATTACCCACCAGCTCAACCCAGTTAACTGCTTTAGGTTTCATGGTTAGCATTCCTCGTTCGATTCCTGCCACATTAAGTAAGTTCTCAATTAAACCTCTGAGTTGCGAAGAGGCAATCATTGCTCTTTGTAAATAAAGTAGCGCATCTCCAGAGAAAAGACTTTTAAACTCGGATTGAAGTATTGATAAATAACCATTGATAGTAGTTAGAGGAGTTCTTAGCTCATGTGCAGCCATAGAGACAAAATCTAGCTTCATCTCCTCGAGTCTTCCTTCTTCAGTCACATCATGTAAAGTTAGAATACAACCTATGTTAGCTTGTAGCCCCTCACTGATTTGACCAGTAATCAGATTGACGCTTGCCTTTCTGCCTTCATTTGTTTCCATCATAAGGTTTTGTCTCTCGTAAACAGTTCCCTCAAAACCCGTGACTCTGATTGGGCTGTAAATTGCTTCAGCCAGCTTGCCATTTTCATCATAAAAACTGAGTAGTTCACCAATTTTTTTGCCCAAGACCTCGTCTTTTTTATAACCAGTTAGGCGCTGCGCCGCTGCATTGAAAGAAACAATCCTTCTTTCCAAATCTAGGGCAATCACAGCATCTGTAATACCTGATAACATCACCTCTAGCTTATCTCTTTCAGCAGAGATGAGTTCTTTATTTCTTCTTAAAATATTAATAATAGTTTGAAGGTTATCGCCCATTTTATTAAATTCACTTCCTAAGTCTTCAATTTCATCGCCAGTTTTAATCTGGACTTTATAGGCAAAATTTCCCTGACCAATTTTTTTGGAAGCGGAATGTAACTGTTCAATTGGTCTAATAATCCGGTTAACAAAAAGAGCTGTCCCCAACAAAGATATAATTAAAACTATAACTAAAGTGATTACGGTAAATTGAGTCAGCTGCTTAACAGGTGCTAGGGCGATATCAGCATATTGCTCAGCTACCACAAACCAGTGGGTATCTAATTTATCTTTCAGGCTGCCTGGAAAACTTAATATGATCGGGAAAGATACCCCAAGAACTTCCTGTTTGAGCTCGTTTTTATAAACTTGCGAGTTATTGACTTTAGGGATAGTTAGCTTTCTTTGTCCTAAGATCTGTGATAGATCAGGATGAGCCACAACAACACCTTTTTCATCAACAATATATGCTCTGCCTCTGTTTTCTAAAGAGGTAATATTTAAAACCACCTCCTGCATTATTCTGGCATCGACATAGGCTAGAATTCCACCTAGGAATTTGCCTTCTTCATCCTTTATCCAACGACCAATCAGGAATTGCGGACGGCCTTCCACTAGCTCCGATGAGCCCATAAACAGTCCTGTTGAGGAAAGAGCAATATACTCTGGTGAGCTTGACCGATTTGTTAAATCTGATTTAGTAATTACTCTTTGGGTATGAATTTTGGCAATCTCAATACCTGCAGGATCAATAATTATTAGCTCATTAAAATTGCTGTTCTTAAACAGCATTCTTTCTAAAAAGGTCTGTTTTTCTTGATCTTGCTTGAGTTGAGGATAGATATTGGAAATATTATCCAAGATACTAAATTGGGACTGTATAAAAGAGTCAATTTCTTTAGCTGCAGATTGAGCAATTTGCCTGCTTTGCTTATAGGCGTTCTCCTTTTCAACTGTTTGCAGGCGAAAAATTGTTACCACCATGACAGTGATCAAGGGAACAAGAGCAAAGCCTATTATCAGTAGGATAAATTTGAATCTTAGTCTGCCTTTGAGAAAAGTGAAAAGTAGATTAAACATGGGCAGAGAGGTAAATATATATTTAACTTAACAGTGTTAAAAGAATCAGTCAATATTAAAGAGCCTTAAAAAAGTATCCTACATCAAAGCTTTGAGGTATCATAAGTCTAGTACTATGTTTAAAATTATTCCTTTTGTTATCCTTTTACTTATTATTATGCTGCTGTTTTTTAAGCCAGTCCAAAAAGAAGAACCTGTTGTCAATTCTGACACTACAGATAAGATTAGTTTAAACAATGTTGAAGTGGACAGTTCAGAAGACTACAGGGCTTTGGGTTTCAGCGGACAAAAAAAGCTAGTTTCCGACTCACAAGGTAATATTTATGTAACATACAGAAAAAAAGCCAATAGTTATTATGAAATTTTTGTGGCTAAATTAAAAAAAGATGAGGATTCATATCAAGTTGTTTTTAAAAAGAATGTTTCCAATATTAACAACAAAGTTAACCAAAGAGTGCCTTCGATTGCCATTGATTCTAAAGAACAGCTGCATTTAGTGTGGTATGGATCAGATTCTAATAATCCTGAGGGTAACAGACAGATTAAATACTCTAACTCAAAAGATGGCGGGGAGACCTGGGCAAAACCGATTAATATTTCTTATGTTGAAGGTTTTAAGGGACAGAATCTTTGGCAAGAACATCCTGATATCTGGGTTTCTAAAAGTGATAATCTATTCATAGTCTGGGAAGGTAAAGATAAGGAAAGCAATGATCAACTTATAAAATTTTCCAAATCAGAAGATGGTGGTAAAGTTTGGTCAGACTGGAAAGATATAAGTGTTTCATCTGGATCTCAGTCCAGACCAACAATTATTCAGGATAAAAATAATTCACTTTATGTATTTATGTACTCAAAGCAAAAATCCACAAACTCACAAATCTGGTACTCAACCTCGGAAAACGAAGGTGAGACCTGGTCTGACTGGAAAAATATCTCAAACTCTTCAAAAGACAGTAAACATCTATCCGTAACACTTGACTCTAAAAATAATACCCACCTTGTTTGGAGAGAATTTAATCAAAGTCTTGGCAAAACCCAGATTATGTACTCAAAATTTAATGGTCAGGCTTATTCTCAACCAGAAATTATCTCAGAATCTAAAAATTTCCAATTTTTCCCACAGATAGGAGTAAGTAATGATGATACTATATTTATTGCCTGGGTTGAAACAAATGACAAATCTGGATTTCCGGAAGATGATCCAAAAGAGGGAACAGCTTATCTGGCAGTTAAAAATAATGGTCAAAGTTCACCATCAAAAAAACTTTTAATTGCCAATGAAGCTTATTTTCCCAATATAATCCCTCAATCTAAAACCCGAGACAGTTTCATACTTTTTTCTGTTAAAGAACAAAATTATTCTATCTTTCTTAGTAAGGTCAGCTTTTAATCCAAAATGAAGCTCCACGGGCTTACGCCCGTGGTATCTTCTAATTCTCTCCTTTGGTGAGTCCGGCTGAAGCCGGAACCTTCTTCATCCATAGACTTAAGTCTATGGTTTTTCGAAGATATTATAAAAACCCATAGTAAATGTTGACAATCTATAGATAATACTATAGAATATCCTGTAATAGTTACTACTGACAATATTATAGGTTCAAATCCTACATATCTGTCTGTTCCGATTAACTTATAGAAAATGAAAAATAAACTTAAACTATCAATTATTGGTTCTGGTGTAGTTGGTCAGGCCACTGGAAAAGGTTTTGCCTCTAAAGGTTTTGAAATCTCCTTCATAGATGTTAATCCTGATACTATAGATAAACTCAAAGATGCAGGATTTGAGGCATATCTAGCAAGTGATTCTAATATCCCAAGTAATACTGATATCTCTATATTTACAGTTCCAACTCCAACAGAAAGTGGTGAGATCCAGCTAAAATACTTAAAAACTGCGGCCAAAGATTTAGGCAAAAGAATTGCTAAAATGAAGAAATACCATTTAGCAGTAGTTAGAAGTACTGTACTTCCTGGAACAACCGAAAATATTATAAAAATTCTAGAAAAATACTCTGGTAAAAAAGTAGGCAAAGATTTTGGAGTTTGCATGAACCCAGAATATTTAAGAGAGGTTTCTGCTGAGGAGGACTTTGCAAATCCTTGGATAGTTGTAATTGGAAAATTAGATAAAAAGTCTGGAGACTTACTGGAGAAGGTTTATGCAAAATTCAAGTGCCCAATTTATAGAGTTCCTTTAAAAGAGGCTGAAATGCAAAAATATGTTCACAATCTTTATAACGCTTTCAAAATTACCTTTTTTAATGAAATGAGAAGAATTGCTAAGGTTATAAAAGTTGATCCTGATAATGTGTTCGAGTTAACAATCAAAAGCTGTGAGGGTATTTGGAATCATAAATATGGTACACGTGATTTTGGTCCTTTTGCTGGAGCATGTTTACCAAAAGACACACAAGCTTTTTTAGCTTGGGTCCAAAAGAAAGGTTTAGAAGCTAATTTACTTGAGGCCACAATAGAAGTTAACAACACCTTTAAGACTGCTAAAACATCCTCTAAAGAAATCACTCCAGCCTTTACAACAGGTCTGCCTCTTTAATTTAAGCTTTTAAAACTTATGGAAAATACACTGTCACTTATACAACACTACTTATCTATAATCTTATTTTATTTACCAATCGGAATTATTGGAGTTTGGCGCTGGCTAACCTGGATAATTAAAAAAGCTATTGGTTCATTTTATAAAGTTAAAAGAAATAACTTTAAAGCAACTGTTTCTATTATCACCCCAGTTTATAATGAAGACCCAAATATCTTTAAAAAGGCTCTTTTTTCATGGGCAGAGAATAAACCTTTTCAAATTGTTGCAGTAATTGATTATACTGACAAACAATCGATCGAGATCTTTAGAAAATTTGCTAAAACCTATCCTAGAACACACCTAATTATTACCAAAAAACCTGGTAAAAGAGCAGCTCTTGCAGATGGAATTAAGGTTGCTAAAGGAGAATTAGTGGCCCTAGTTGATTCAGATACGCTTTGGACAGAAACAGTTTTACAAAATTCCCTTCCGCCATTTATTGATCCAAAAGTTGCCGGAGTGACAACCAGGCAGAACGTACTAAGAACAGATACCTTAGCTCAAAAAATGTTTGATATTTTACTAGATTTGAGGTATCACGTTGACTTTACCTTTTTAGCTGCAGCCGGGGATGCTTTAGTTTGTTTGTCAGGAAGAACAGCAATTTATCGAAGAAGTGTTGTTTTACCCCTCTGTCACGACTTAGTAAATGAAACTTTTATGGGTAAACCTGTTATCTCAGGAGATGATAAAAGACTTACTTATTTGGTTTTGGAACAAGGTTGGAAAGTTGCATACCAAAAAAACGCCAGAGTTTATACCCCAGGAATGGTTGATTTAAAATCCTATTTAAAACAAAGGCTTCGATGGACTAGAAATAGTTTAAGGGCTGATTTAAGGGCAATTTTTCAAGGCTGGCCATTTAGACACCCAGCTTTAGCTTTTTATCAGATTGATAAAGTTGTTCAAGCCTTTGCCATAATTTTAAGCCCGATCTACTTTTTCCTATCTTTATATCTAGGGCTTTACTTAGGTGCTGCTCTAATACTTATCTGGTGGTTTGTTTCAAGAGCAATTAAAATTTACCCACATTTGAGAAGAAAGCCCTCTCATATAACCTTACTACCCTTTTATGTTTTATACACTTTTATCAGTGCATTTCTAAAAATTTATGCGCTTTTTACTTTAAACACCCAAAGCTGGATAACCAGATGGGATAAAAGCAGATTACCTCAATTTAAGTTTCTAAATTACGTTCCAGCTTATGCTATGTCTGCAATACTGTTATTGGTTCTAACTTCAATTGTTTACTCACAAAAAACAGGACTTACTCTTCCTAAACCAAATACTCAACCTGCTCAAGTCCTACAAGCTGCTTATGTGCAGTCAGAGAATATAGTTTTAGATAGTAATATTAAACTTGAACAAGTCCGTGAGCTAGACTCTAAAACCTATATTAATGACAACGGTCTACTAGTAAAAAAATATGTTGTTAAAGAAGGAGATATTCTATCTGGCATTGCTGTTTCCTTTGATACAGATGTTGAAGACATACTTGAGGCAAATTTAAATATCTTACCTAACTGGAATAGAATTGAGCCCGGAACAGTTCTAAGTATTCCTTATCAACAATTTAGCTTAGAATCCCCCCATACCAACTCTTATACCATAAAAAAGCTTACTGAAGTTGATATAACCTATGATAAAGAAGACAATACCATTCACGTTTTTGGAAGAGGTAACCCGATCAAGCTGGCTGATTTAGCGAAAAAATTAGGTAATGACAAAATTGAGCAAATCAAACCAAAGGAGTGGCTTCTCAAAGCAAATCTTAAAATTGAAAAAGGAGTTTCACTAAACCTAAACAAAGATGAGGTTGAATGGTTAAAGCTTAAAAGTGAACCTGGAAACTTTGTTTCTATTAGAACCTGGGGAGGAAATGTTTATATTGATGGGGTCAAAATTTCATCTTGGGATACTACCAAAAATGACTATGATAAGAAAGATACGGATGGCAGGAGTTTTATTATGGCCAAATATTCATCAAGAATGGATATTATAAATTCTGATTTGGGATACTTAGGATTCTATCCCCATTCAAGCAAAGATGGTTCATCTTATGGGGTTTCCTGGAAACTACCAGATGGAACAGCTGGAAAATACTTTGTCACAGGAGAGGTTAAGAATTCCAAATTCCATCATAATTATTTTGGAGCTTATACCTATGGTGCTGTAGGCATGGTTTGGCAGGGCAATGAGTTCTATGACAATATCCAATATGGGCTAGATCCACATGATGATTCAAATGGCTTCTTAGTTGAGAATAATACTTTTCATGATAACGGAAATCACGGAATTATTTTCTCTAAAAGATGTATTAACAACATCATTAGAAACAACCTCTCTTACAACAACAAGCTTCATGGAATAATGCTGGATAGAGATTCAAACAATAATATTGTAGAAAATAATACAGTATACGGTAATAAAGACGGTATCGCCCTTTATGACTCAAGTAATAATGTTGTTAAGAATAACAAAATCTATGGAAACCAAAGAGGATTAAGAGCTAATACAAAATCTCAGAAAAATCAAATTAGCGAAAATGATTTTACTAGAAACAAGCAGTATGGAGTATATTTGTACGGTCAAGCAGATAGCAATATCATTTCAAACAATAGCTTTGATCAAAACAAAATTGCTGTTTATATAAAAACTGATTCAAATCAAATTAATGACAATAATATAACTCATAACAATGTTGGGGTGTATTTTATAGACGATGCTTCTGACAATAAAGTTGCCAATAACACTATTAAACAAAACCAAAATTATGGAATTTATAGCAAAACCTTTAAAGGAACAAAAAATCTTCTGGGCAAAAACGATTTATCTGGTAATGGAAATGATATTTTTGCAATTTCCATCAATCCTTCTCTAAGTAAACTCTAATACTTAACTCCGGCTTTTGCTTGCTTTCTTACAAATGTTGTGCTAACTTCATCCTTGATATAAACAAAGAAAACTTAGCTTTAGTTACAGATATTAGCAGAGATTATCTTAAGGAAGCACTGATTGAAGCAAAAAATGCATGAATATCAGAATAATTTTAGTAATCTTATTGGGATTTTCCATCTTGGTGGGAACAAGACTTTTGGGTAAAACTGAGAAAGCTACTTTTAAGTCCATTAACCCGAAACCTGCTGAAAAAATATTAGTAACAAAAAACCCTGTACCGACACCTGTTCCTTCCCTGACAACTCAAACAAACCTAAAGCAGACCACCAAACTTGAAGGGTGCATTGATAAAAGCAAGATTGATATTTTTGTCTATCCGCCTTTTACTAGAACAAACGATCAGGTCTTAGAATACTTTAAAAGCAGTGGACTTACCTTGTATAACCAGCCAAGCCCGCAAGAATATATTATTAGCTTACCTTTGGATAAAAACGGTGACGAACAAATTAATAAATTAAAAGCAGATGGCTTCACGAGTGTTAAATATTGGCGGGTAGTTGGCTGCGACATAGTTAGATAATAACAATAACCACCAATAACCACTCCCGGAGTGTATCAGCTTGACACCTAAGGATATTTACTCCAAAGTTAAATGTTTAATCCTTTCCAACTCTTTTCCATAATCAACCTGATCAAGTACAAATTTCAAATAATCTTTACTTGATGAGAAGCTATCCAAGATTACTTTTGGATTTATAATATCATTTGGATAATCTTCAAGATAATATTGAAGTGATGACCAAGGATAGGAAAGAAAATTTTCCTCTTTGACCAAGTATGAAACTAAGGGATTAAGATGAATATACCTAGAGAGATGGATTAACTGCTCAGTAGTTTGTATATGGACAACCTTAAACATCCCTTGGAAAACTGATCCAACTCTTTGATATTTTGTATGGTACTAGGCTAGGAAATTAATGATTTGTTAAATCCTTTCAGCAAAACTATGAGTTCCTTGTAAAGTTGTTGCTTTGTCTTCTTGTCTCTCCATTCACATTCCTTTAGGTGATATTCAAAGTTTACCTTAACTCCTCTGAATTTAGCAAGCCTGCCTTTAGTAAAACTCTAAAAGTTCTCAATGCCGTTAATATGAA
This sequence comes from uncultured Gammaproteobacteria bacterium, assembly GCA_964405655.1. Classification (GTDB taxonomy): domain Bacteria; phylum Patescibacteriota; class Microgenomatia; order Daviesbacterales; family UBA10151; genus CAYOOO01. Next base: position 31,414 of record CAYOOO010000011.1, read on the forward strand.
TCCCGTGTCCGTAGGAAAACGCCTTTGAATGGTTAATCCTCTTGTGTTTGTCATATCCTACATCAACCAGCCCATCATATCCTCTCCATTTGTCAGTATGTACTACTGCTTCTGTACCAACCTTACCTCTAATGATTGCCTGAAGAGTCTTTTTACGGCAGTTAGGGACAATCTCAGTGTAAACTCTACCCTGTCTTTCAAAGATGCCAAAGACCGGCTGTTTATGTGTACCTCTGCCTCTTTTACCAGGAATCCCTCTAAGTCTTTTTCCACCGAAGTATGCTTCATCACATTCCGCTTCACCTGTAATGACCCTACCAAATTCTTCTAACTGATGGTAATATACCAGAGTCCTAAACAGATGGTAAAATCTGTTTACAGTATTTCTGTTTAACTTAACTATGAGACTTACCTTAGAGGCTTCAACATCCACACAAAAACACCATACTAACTTTTTAATTTTAAAATCGCTTAATTTACTTGATTTGACAATCATTTCGACTAGTATAACAAAGTTATTCTAGTCTAGTACCTAAGATATAAGGGACTTGGATGAAGCAACCCACGTCTGACGCGGCCGAACCGGATCAAAGATCTGGTCGGGATCCAATCTACTCAAACTATCTTTTTATTTTCGCAAAAAAATTAAATGTACTTCACTCGCTTGCTCGAGGTGTGAACCTAATCCAAATGGAAGGTGTACTATTCACTTATTAACAAATATGAAATTTGGACTAGTACTTACAGTTTGGAGTATTGTCTATCAAGAGTAAATTTGAACCAACTTCATATCTACCATTATTATCTCCACCATCTTGACTCATTTTTATATTAAATTTTTTTGAACCCAAAACTGTATTAATTTCCCAACCTTCGTTATTAGCACAATATACATAGTGGTATGTTTGATTATTTACCCGATCAATGGGTATATCAGGAACTGAAGCGACTTTAATTGCTTCCTTAGTTTTAAGATTAATCTTTATCCAACTACTCCCATCAGCCGCTGTAAGGGTAGATTTAGGAGATTCCCCATACACTATGCTCGATCCGAAACATGAGTTTTGAGAGTCTACGTGTCCATTGCATAAAAGTGATATATCGGACGAAGAAGAATCTTTTATTAAAGCAGTAATTACCTGCTTTAGTGATCCTAATTCACCTAACCTTACCTCATCTTCAGCTTCTAGTTTTTGTTCAGAACTAAGTTCAAACTTATAAGAATTATTCATGTCGACAGATTTTGGGGATTCAGAAACTGAAGCTTTATTTGTCGACTGGAGATTTACTTTACTATTTGAACTTCGTAGTTTTAAATAAAGAAAGCAAGCTACTATAAGCGCAAATAGAGTTACAATTCCCAAAATCATGAATATTATAGAAAAACCTTTTTGTGCAGAAAGCATTGATAAAACAGTAACATAGACTGCAGAAAAGTTCTATCTATGTATCTAGAAATCAATAAAATACGCTTATTAAGCGTTATTTTTCTAGTTTCGCAAGAGCAAACTTAAAGGTATCCAGTTAGTAGCTACTAACTGGATCTTCGGCAACGCTTTGCCTTGAGCTGGCACTAGTTGAGGATTTCCGAACAGTTAACTGGCGTATTACCACCCTCGGGGTGAAATACGTTCACACATTTATACTTCTATCAAAAGATGCTTAATCTTTTCTAGTTCTTGAGCATATTTTACTTGATTATATACAAATTGTTTATATGCCTCTATAGAAGAAAAGTAATCTAATATGGTTTCTTTCTGGAAGAAATTATCTAATGTTAAATTAAGATATTCTGGGAAAGATGACCATTGATAATTATCTAAATCCTGCGCTTTAATTATAAAAGACGTTACTGGATTTAAATGGATATACCTGGAGAGATGAATTAATTGCTCGTCATTTTCTATCAATACTGCTTTGAATTGTCCTTCAAATAGATGCCCTTTCCTCTCATGCTTAGTATTAAAGTACTTAGTGTATGAATTAGTAAAATTTGCTATAAACTTTGAAATACCATTATCCTTTAGCTGCTTAAGCATAAAGTGGAAGTGATTAGGCATTATACAGAAGGTTATTATATCGACCAACCTCTCATTATTTTGATTAAGCTCCCGCATTGTATGTTGCCTGTCTTCATCTGGTAGATTTAACAGCTGAGAAAGCTTGAAAGGTAAATTAGCAAATCTATAAAATTTTATGGTTTCTACTGCCCTTTTATATTCCCATTTAGTATTGAAAATGGTTTGTCTATCAATAGCTCTATTAAAAATGTGATAAGTTTGATTATTAGCTAATACAACTTTGCGGAGATTGGTCATAAATTAATAGTAGGACTTGGTACTAGAGGTGTCAACCTAGTCCACCCTGAGGGTGTGAACTTAAATACGCAAAATATACCTAGCTGCGGGACATGGATTCGAACCATGATAGACAGATCCAAAGTCTGTCGTCCTACCATTAGACGATCCCGCAAAGCCTAATAATTTTATCAAAGAAAGAATTTAATTGGAAGTTAAAGGACTTAATGGGGTTTATTGCTTCCGCTATTCCCGTTTGAGCTGTTGGCAATATTTTGAACAATCTCAATAGGTTTCCTAACAGGATAGAGGAATATTTCAGGAAATTCTTCATAAAGCTTTTTAGCAAGAGATGGTTTTGCCCGGTCAATCTGTCCTAAGATAGATCTTTCAATATAATTTGTATCTATTCTTTTGAGCATTTCCTCGAGTTCCTCATCCTTCTTTTTAATCCCCATCTCTTTTCTAAGTTCTGCCAAGACCTCCAAAACTTTGGTAATTTCCTCCTCAGCTATCAAATTTACTCTTAGATGTACCTCTTCCCTCAGGGAGTTAATGTAAGAAGATCTATTTTGTGAAACCAGGACAAAGATGGATAAGAAGATAGCCTCTAGAGAGACCACCATAGTCAGTAGTCCAAAGGGGAATGGATCAAAGGGGACGGTGCCAGGTATAATGTTGGTATTGAGGATAACCCAGCCTACAAAAAGCAGAATGTGAAAGATTAAAAATGGAGTTGAGCCACAGATTTCTGTTAAGTCATCTGAAAGTTGGGTAAGCAGGGACCTTGAGCGTAAAGATTTTGCCTCAAAAGATTTGAAAAACTGTCTTCTCCTTTCAGTATTACTGTGATGGTGACTGCCTTGCTGAGAATGAGCATTGGGAGTTTGTGGTTTTGTCTCCTCATTTTGCATATTAGAATCAGTGTATGAGAAGTGAGACTTTAAGTCAAATTACCTAAAGGACTTTTTGACCAGTTTGGCAACATAGACTATTTCTCTGACTTCTCCATCTTCTCCTTCTATCTCATTAACTCCTGAAAGCCTGGCATACTCTTGGAGGTAATCAGATAGAGATGCTTGGTTTTCCTTAATTTGGGATTTAAAGGATTTAACTTTTTCATTAAGCTCCTTGGCATCTGGTCTTTTCAAAATTTCCTGTTTGGTAGCGTTTTTAATTTTGGTAGCTTCTTTAGCTTTTTCTAAATGCTCCTGGTAGGTTGGGTCATTTTTGAAGATGTCATCTAGCATCTCCTTATGCTTTTTCATCTCCTCTGTTAATTTATCAATTGAAGAGATGTAATTTTTGATCAAACCCTCCATATTAATTAGGATTTGGCCTTTACTCTGACTGTCAGAGGAGTCTCGCTCATTATCTTCTGAAGCTTCGGGTTGATGAGGAACAAGCTCACCTTCTACCACTTCTTCTTGGTCATCCATAGACATCTAATATAGCCAATGTTGTATATTTATTACAAGTAGTGATTTTAGTTATTGCGCAATTTATTGCACGATTGTTGCGCGATTTATGGTATAATATAGCCATGTCATTTAACCCCAAATATTCTATAGATTCTGATATGCTCAGCGCTATCTCAGAGATAGCTGAGATTAAGGTAATTGTTGAACGCTCCCGGGTTCTTCCCCTAAACGAACTTCAACTTAAACGCCAGGCCTTAATTAGAATGGTTCACACTTCAACTTCTATTGAAGGTAATAAACTGCAGGAGTATCAAGTTGGTAAGGTTCTCTCGGGTATGTCGATAGCTGCTGATGATAAAAGTATTATGGAGGTTAGAAACTACCAAGACGCAGTCAAAGAAGTTGAGCGGTTAGCAAATAGACAACAGTCTTTGAATAAAGAAATCATCTTTAAGTTACATGAGTTGACTATGAAAGGCCTGTTAGTTAAAGAAAAAACCGGTCAGTTTAGGCCAGGTGATGTTTTTATTGTCGATGAGCTGGGAAACGGCAAAGAAAAGTTAAGATTTAAAGGTCCTGATGCTTCTAAAGTTACTAAACTAGTTGATGAGCTTCTGGAATGGTTGAAAAAGACTGATAAAGAAAAACTTCACCCAGTAATTAAGGCAGGAATTTTCCATAGCCAGTTAGTTCATATTCACCCATTTTCAGATGGTAATGGGCGGGTCACCAGACTTTTAACTACCTTGATCCTTTATCAGACTGGTTGGGATTTTAGAAAAGTGATTGTTCTGGAGGAGTTTTATAACCGCAACAGGCAGGATTATTATAATGCTTTAGCTTATGGTTGGGATGACCATTTTGCAGATGGGGCAGACCTTACTCCCTGGCTAGAGTACTTTATTGCAGGCTTTCTGATTGAGGCAAGGAAAGTTAGACAAATTATCTCATCTTTGGGTTTTGATAAAGTAGCCTCAGACAAGCAGATGTTTCTTGACCCTGATGAGGTTAAAATTATGGATTTTTTAGCTTCAAGCCTTAAAGTAACCTCAGAAGATATAGTCAAACTTCTTCATATCGCCAAAAGAACCGCCCAATTAAAATTAAAAAACTTAGTTGAGAAAAAATTAATTAAACCTGAAGGCAAAGCCAGAGCGACTTACTACACTACTGCGCAATAGTTTGCGCGATTATTGCGCTTATGTTTTTTTATCCGGACATAAGTCTCCCAAGGGGCAGTCTTTACAGATATGTGGTCTGGCAGGACAGTAATCCCTACCAAAATTTATTAAAAGGTGAGCAAAATCAGTCCATTTATCCTTGGGAACAATTTCCATTAGATCTTGTTCTATTTTGACTGGATCAGAATTATCAGTTAATCCTAACTTTCTTGACAGCCTGATGACATGGGTATCCACCACAATCCCTTCAGCTTTCCCGAATGCATTGCCCAAAACTACATTAGCTGTTTTTCTGGCTACTCCAGGTAAAGAATCTAAATCTTCCATATTATCTGGTAGCTTCCCATTAAATTTATCAATAATCATTTGGGCAGCAGCCTTAATAGATTTAGCCTTATTTTGATGAAAATTTACTTTAGAAATATATCTATCAAGCTCCTTTAGATCTGCTTGGGCAAAGTCTTTAGCAGTTTTGTACTTTCTAAAAAGAGCTGGCGTAACTGCATTTACTAATTTATCAGTCGCTTGAGCAGATAGAATTGTAGCCACTAAAAGCTCTAAGGGATTTGAATATTGAAGAGCAGTTTTAGGATGGGGATAAACTTTGTAAAGTCTCTTTAGAATCTCTTTAACTCTAGTTTTCTTATCCATATGAATCCTCTTCGCTCTTCTAAGGACTGAGTCCTCCTAGGCGGATCGGCTTCTTTCTCACCAGCCTGCGGCTGGATCGAAATAAACTATTTGTTGATTTTATCACAGATTTCTGTATAATTTGGGTAGTGCGAAGTTGTATGTTGCTGGTTAGATAAGACTATTCTTAACCTAGGACAATACACTAGCTTAAGAATAGGTGGTGATTCATATAAAAAAGTTATTCGTTGGTTCATTGCCATGGGCAGTTGACGATCAGAAACTCGCAGATCTTTTTTCCCAATACGGTAAAGTTTTAAGCGCAGTTGTTTTAAAAGATAAAATGACTGGCCGCTCAAGAGGATTTGGTTTTGTCGAGATGGAAGATGATGCGGCTGCAGATGAAGCTATGAGCAAACTTAACGGTTCTGATATTGAAGGCCGAAATATTGTCGTCAATGAGGCACGTCCCCGAGAAAACCAGTAATCCAAAAGGGATTTAATGTCTTTGTTTGATCTTTTCAATCAAAATATGGCTGGAATAAATGCCCCTGAGTTTCCAGAGGGTTTGTGGTGGCTAAATAGTCAGCCTTTGACTATGAACCGCCTGTTGGGCAAGGTAGTTTTAATCGACTTCTGGACTTACTCCTGTATCAACTGTCAAAGAACCCTGCCCTACTTGCAAAAATGGTGGGAAAAGTACTCGGATAAGGGCTTTGTTTTAATTGGAGTGCATACACCTGAATTTGAGTTTGAGAAGAGTCAAAAGAATGTTAAAGCAGCTCTTAAGAAATATTCTGTCAGTTGGCCAGTAGCTTTAGACAATGATTATCAAATTTGGAACTCTTATGCTAACCATTATTGGCCTGCTAAGTACTTAGTTGATCACAAGAGTAAGGTTATTTATACCCATTTTGGTGAGGGCAACTATGTTGAAACAGAAGTTCAAATTCAAAATGCCTTAAAGGAGGCAGGTTTTAAAGTACCTGATACTACAGTTGGACAGCTTTTAGAAGAAAAGTACCAGGCAGGTCAAACTCCTGAAACTTATTGTGGTTCAAAAAGAGGATCGGTTATTGAACTTAAAAGTGGCTATGATTCCAAAGATTTGAAGTCAGATCAGATCTATGTGGTAGGAGAATGGAATCAGGAAGAAGAGTACTTAGAACACACTAGACAAACAGCTGATTTAGAGAATATTTTGGTTTTGAAGTACCGGGCAAAGAAAGTTTATCTGGTAATGGAATCAACCTTAGCTGAGCCTATTAAGGTTTATGTTACTTTAGATGGGGTAGGTTTAAAAGATAATGGTGCAGGATATGATATTAAATTCGATTCAGAGCAAAGAAGCTTTGTCGAAGTTCAGTTTTCAACGCTTTACAACCTAGTTGAAACTAAAGACATCGGCGAGCATGTTTTAAGAATCTCCTCAGCAGAAAAAGGTTTAAGAATGTTTGCTTTCACCTTCGGCTCTTAAAGCCTGCTGGCAAAAACCTGCAATTCAATTCCTCCAGGAATCTTAATTCTGGGCATATCCATGATGGTTCCTTCACTTTGTATGGTAGAACTCCATGTCCCGACTGCTCCCATGTATCCTGCTTCTTTTGCTGCTTGCCAGACAGTCGAGTTTGAAGTTCCATAAGGGTAAGCCATAAAGTTAACAGGTTTACCAAGCTGGGCTTCTAGAGTTTTTTTGCTCTCTGCCAGTTGATATTTGAGTTGGTCAGAGGAAAGTGATGGTAAGTCAGCATGTGTGACTGAATGAGATTGAAAAGAAATTAGTCCTGAAGCATCCATCTCCTTGATCTGATCCCAATTTAGATAATACCCTTGCCCGATTAAGCCAGTAGGTATAAAAGAGGTTGCATGAAGGTTATATTTGCGCAAAATTGGATAAGCATTAACATAAAAATCTACATAACCATCATCAAAAGTTAAAATGATAGATTTATCTGGTAGAGTAACCTGTCCTTTCAATGCTGCATATAAAGTATCCAAAGAGATAGTTGCATAACCTTGTTTTTGTAAGTAAGCCATCTCCTCTTCAAACTTATCTGGAGAAACAGACAGATTGTCCCTGGCTTTATCATCTGGGTTTGGGTTATTACCAATATAATGGTAAGTTAGGATAGGCACGCGCAACTGTCTGCCTTGAGGAACAGGAAACTCATTCTTAGGCTGACTTTGACTTTTAAGTGATGATTTTTCTTTGTTAACTAATTTATTATGTGAAGTAATCTTAAATAAGCCAAAATTCTTTTGCTCATCCGGATAAAACTTATCTACTGCAATTTTAAAAAGATAGGACAGAACAAAGGCAACAAGTAAAGAAATTACAAATATTAAATACCAATTTCTAAAGGACAAGTTTCTTTTGTTTTTGGATTTTGTCTTTTTAACCATGTGTTGATTTTAAAATAGAGCCTGATTTGTTACAATACTTGATGTTTCCA
>CAYOOO010000012.1:0-35477 GCA_964405655.1 uncultured Gammaproteobacteria bacterium
CCTTTGTAACTATAAAAAGGCCTGCCCCCTTCTTCATTGCTGACCGGGGAGATCTTTTTCCAGGAAGAGTCCATTTTAGAGCTGATAAGCTTATCAACTGCTTCTTCGAACTGGTTTCTGAACCTGATATCAAATTTATAGGTCACCCCAACGGAAGCATAGGCTGGTTCATCCTCATAGTTATAATCTATCACGCAGGATTTCCCCTTGAACCTTTTATCTTTGGGGAATTTATCTAAAATGTATGGGTCACCCAAAGTGCCAACAATAGCCTCTTTTTCCTTATATTTAAATGGTGCATCAGGAATTTTAGCCAGTTCTTCTTTGCAATATTTCTCTAACCACTTAGGGTCCTTTTTATCAACTGCTGGTTTAGTTTGGGTAGGGGTTTGGCTAGATTGAGGTTTTTGGTACTGGAAAAAGAAGTTTGGTTTTCTAAAAAATATCCATGAACCTATGGCAAAACCAAAAAGTATAATCAGTATTAAGAATAGGTTTAAGGCGCCTTTTTGGTTAACTTTCACAGGCAGTTTGAGCACAATTTAATTATATACACTATTTTTATTTGAAAGCAATAATAATTTAGAGTTCACAGCTGGTTTCTGTTTCAGCTGTGCAGGAATCAGTACCAGTTCCACCAATAGCATCATCAACTCCAGCCTCGCCATCTATTGTATCTGAGCCCGAACCACCTCTTAAATCATCGTTACCGTTTCCGCCAAACAACTTATCATGGCCGCTGTCACCATCTAATCTGTCATTGTCATCCCCACCAACCAGGGTGTCGCTGCCTGATCCTCCAAACATCTTATCTTTTCCCGGACCGCCTATTAAACAATCATCATTTGCGCCACCTGTCAGTTTATCATCTCCGCCATAGCCAAAAATCAAATCGCGACCCGAAGAACCATTTAAATTATCATTGCCGTTTGTTCCCTGGATAATATTGTAGTTTCCTATATTGCCTGAGCACTGTGCGGGAAGTGTTGGAGGATGCTCATAAGAACCACTATCGCACCCAGCGCCTTGCGGACGAGCTACACCACGTTGGTCAGTAGCAACTGTACAGGAGGAGAGTGGTACTAAATCTATAGCCGGACTGGTTGGAAGTAATGCATGAGTCATTGTTGGACCACCATTGCTGGCAAGAGGCCCAATCATTGGGTTAGTGCTATTTAAATCACCAGTTCCTCCCAGAGCACAAGAGGCATCACTGGCTATGTTGTAGCCAAGAGAGGTGATGGCGCCAGCACAATCGTCTGAAGCAGTTGTTGCGGAATTGGCGGCGAGTATTGTATTTTTTATGTTCATTGTCCCGCTAAAGTTCCAGACTCCGCCGCCGTTGTCGGTAGCAATATTGCTGGCAACTGTAGTATTGGTAAGGTTTACTGTTCCAGATCTGTTGAATATGCCCCCACCATTAAGGGCAGTGTTCCCGCTAATGGTACTATTTGTGATATTAATCGTTGGGTCTTGACCAAGAATGCCACCACCGCGCCCGGTTGTGGTATTGCCATTAATGGTAGTTCTGCTTATTGTTACCCCTCCTCCAGTGTCACTATAGATTCCTCCGCCACCATGGCTTAAGTCAGGACTTGTAGCATTGTTATTACTGATAGTGCTATCAGCCACCGTCAGCGTTCCCGTAGTGGTATTAAAGATTCCGCCGCCGCCAAAGGTAGCAATACTGTTGTTGGTAATGGTACTGTTAGTAAGTGTCAAAATGCCTCGGTTTAAAACGCCGCTCCTGTTGCCGTTTTGTACCGTGACTTTGTTTATCTGAACTGTCGTTCCCGAGTGAATTTCAAATACTCTATCAATCGCACCGCCATCTATAATGGTAGTTGTGGCTCCTGCTCCGTTAATAGTCAGGTTGCCTAAGATATCCAAATCCCCCGTGGCATTGGCATTCTCGCCTGGACCAACAATCCCTAATGTGTATGTACCAGCTGGAGTATTGATAGTATCTGTCCCACTACCAGCTGTGCAGGAGTCTACTGCAGCATCTGTATTTGCAGCTTGAATTGCTTCCCTAAGCGAGCAACTCCCATTTATATTAAGCTCATCATTTGTGGTATTAACAGTGATGGTAGCTGCAAGAATTTCCTGGCTTAAAGTTAAATAGAGGAAGAGAGAAAACAAAAAAATAACAAGCTTAAAAACCATGCCTTTGTTTAAACTATTTTATAGCCTTTTTCGTAAATTTTGTCAAATTTACTTAAAACTTAGGAGCGTTTGAAGAATAAGTAATCCCCCCTTAAAAAGTTATTAAGTTTTTTTGTATATCTCTATCAATCTGTTTCCTTTGCCTTACTAATCTTTTTAAGTATTTCAGTAATTTTTTGGCTAGCTATTTGATAAAGTAGTAAAAGTTTACCAGTTTGGTATAAAAAGAAAACAACTCCTCCTAAACCAAAAACCGCAACTGCTCCGACAATAAGCAGAATATTCCCTTTGGTTTCATCTTTCTTTTCTTGCTTGCTTGCCAAAAATGCCTGCCACTGAGACTGGGGTATGGCAATCTTCTCACTCATCACCCCATTTTTATCAACCTCAATCTGTTTGATCTGCGATCCATAGACCGCTGAAATTGTTTTTGGACTGCCAGCCTTATTTTTAACTGTTATTGATCCGTTGTAGACTTCAACAATGGAGGTAGCGGATTTAGCATTATATCCAATTCCAAAATCAGCATTTCCAGCCGATACGCTAGCGCCACCAGGTGTTTTAAAAGTTACTTGTCCTTCTCCCGCCAACACCCTGACAGGTCCGCCTTCATTAAGATAAGTACAATTTCCTGTAGGTTTGACGATAATCGTTTCATCCACGCCCCATTCGCTTGCATATCTGATAGCACCAAGCCGTTGTAAACTCTCTTGATCCCGTCTTTCTTGCTCCAATAAGATATGGCAATCAATTTCTTCAATGTAAATATTTCTTTTGGGTGTAACATAACTTTGTCCTGTTCCAATTAAGTCCCGCCACCTGGAATATGGCCGTTCCCCCTCAAAAGCTGATTTATCCTCTGTAAGTTTTACTTCTTTCCCATCGGGGAGTTGCAGTATAAGTTCGCCTTCGCTGCCAATTTTGCCTATAAATATACTGCCGGTGATATTTGCCGACTGGGTAGCAGGTTTGGGTGTAGCCGAAGCCGTACTGACAGGATTTACTTTTTTAAAATCCGATTTGGAAACTTTTTGAAAGTCCCTTTCTTTTGGAGAATTTTCAACTAATGCTTGGGTGTAGTTTGGAATTTTCGATGGATTATTATCAGAAGATTGATCCTGAGTGGGTTGTTCTGTTGGGTTTGGAGATGGGCTTTTTCCCTTCGGTACAGCAACACATCTTCTTGCTATCTCCTTGTCGATCGCTTTGTTTAGCTCATCCATTCTCTTTTCACACTTTCGAAATGCGACTGGATCTCTGTATTGCCAGCACCCCTTTTCTGAACCATAAATTTCATCTGAAACCTTACCTATACAATTCAGCCATTCTTCTGTGGACAGGCCCCACTGGGTAGCTTTTTCCTCTGCCTTAATTGGTGATGTGCTAACAAGCAGTAAGAAAACGAAAAAGATAAGGTTTATAAGGTTTTTAGAATTTAGGAGCATTGGAGTCTCTGTAGTAAAAATCACATAAATCATAGCCTAAGACTGTTTGATCTGCCTTAACTTCAGCTTTTCTTATTTCTCTTGGCTTGGTGTCCCCACAGCTCTCATCCTGTCCTGTGGGACAGACAGTCGTGGAGTAACCATTAAACTTGTCAGAGATCTTATACCTTAAATAATAGTCACCAGATTCTAACTCAAAGCTGTATGTGTTCTTACCGCCGTTGTTACTACCTGGGTAGTTCTGAGTAAAGATTTGTCCATCTGATAATCTTTTTGCCTCAATAGTTCCTTCTGGTAAAAATTCAGAAGGATAACAGAGCCTGCCAGAGACTTTACCCGAAGACTCCACTGTAAAATCAAATTCTGCTTTTATTGAACCTGTTTTGATATTAACCCTGTACCAGTTAAAGGTGGCAGTATGACCATCTTTAACTTCAAAAACCTGGATATTGTATTCACCATCCAGCTCGTTATTTACTTGCACATGACCACCTGGAACTCTTTTTAAGAAATCTGCTACCTCAGGTCTTTTTTTGACCAAGTTTACCGCCTGAGATTCAGTTATTTTTTCTGGTTCTGTCTGTTTTGAAGTTTGATTGGGAATTTGATTAGATTCAGTTTTTGATTTTTGGTTAAAAAAATATACTCCACCTAAAACTGTTAAGACTAAGATCAAAATAATTATGAATCTCATTACTTAATTAAATGGTATTCCTTAGAAAAGTTATTGTCAAACCTTCTTTCTTAACTCTTACCTTTTTCTAAACTTTTAGCTTCTATGACTTAAGGGTATAATAATTTGGTGAGAATGGGGTATATAATTTTTGTAATCATTTTATTGCTGCTGGATATTGCGGCGTTAGATGATATTACAACAGGTCACCAACCTCATTTTATATTGGAATATTCAACCCTAATTTTAACTGCATTAGTTTATTTGTACCTTCTAAAGAAATGGTTTTTTAGTAAACCTAAATAAAGGTATAAATAATCTTTGAGGTCTCTGAGGTGGCTCAAGATGTCCCAGGTGATCCAACACTTACCAAAATGAACAATCAATGGTTTTTGATACAATACCTGCATGTCTTCACTTAAGGTCGGGATAGTAGGATTGCCTAATGTGGGTAAATCCACATTATTTAATGCACTTCTGAAAAAGAGAGTAGCTCTTTCTGCAAATTATCCTTTTGCCACTATTGAGCCTAATACTGGAGTTGTGGCAGTAGCTGATGACAGGCTTTTAAAACTTGCCAAATTAGTTGCCAAGGAAGAGGGGATGATTCCTCCAGAAATCCTTGAGCACATCCAAGATAGCACATTCCAGCTTGACACATCGGAGGTGGAAAGCCAAATCCAAAAATACTTACCTCCTATTGTCCCAGCAATAGTTGAGTTTGTAGATATTGCTGGACTAGTCAAAGGAGCCTCAACTGGCGCAGGACTAGGGAATCAGTTTTTATCCCATATTAGAGAGGTGGATGCAGTTATCCATGTATTAAGGGATTTTGAAGATGCAAATGTTGTCAGAGAAGGCTCGACTAACCCAAAATCTGATAGGGAAGTTGTAGAGACAGAATTGGCTCTGTCTGATTTGCAAACTTTAGAGAAATTAATTGCAGCTCAAGAAAAACTATCAAAAATTTCTAAAGATCAGCTAGAGTTAGAAAAATTACAGGTTCTAACTAGTCTTAAAAACGAGCTTGAGCAAGGTCATAAATTGGGAAGTTATCAAATAGGGGATGAGAGACTTAAGGATTGGTTTACTAAATTACCTCTTCTGACAATTAAACCTGTTTTATATGTCTTTAATGTCTCTGAGTCTGGATACAATCAGTCGCTACAGCGATCAGATGTAACTGATCATGAACTAGTCATCTGTGCTAAGTTGGAAGAAGAGTTAACAGACTTATCTGAGGGTGAGAGAAAAGATTACTTAAGCGAGATGGGAATTAAAGAAACTGGGTTGGAAAGGCTGATTAAAAAAGCTTATACACTTTTAGGTTTAGTTTCTTTCTTAACTGCTGGTAAAAAAGAAGTCAGAGCCTGGACTATAAAAACGGGTACAAAAGCCCCTCAGGCTGCAGGAGTAATCCATACTGATTTTGAAAAAGGTTTTATTAGGGCTCAAGTAATAGAATATGAAAAATTAATAGAGGCTGGATCATATGCTCAAGCAAAATCCAAGGGATGGATTAGAACTGAAGGTAGGGATTATGAGATAAAAGATGGGAATATAGTAGAGTTTTTAGTTAGCTCATAATATACTTCTGTGGTATATTGTTGCGCTATGGCCGTAGAAGTAGCCGAACTTTTAGCTGTTTGTAGAAGGAGGAATAAGTTAATTCTCCCTGCTGGATTGAAAATGAGAGAGCGATTTTATATCAGAGTTTTAGCAGGTTGCGCCAGCAGGTATTACATTGCTACTCCTTATGACTTTATGAATATAGAAGAAGCTATGGGTGATGAGAGGTTAAGCGAGCAAGAAGAACAAGAATTAGTAGAAGCAAACACCAATTATCTTAATTTAAATAATACCTCAATTAACAGAATTGCCAGATTAAATTGGGATAAGGTTGATCCTCGTTTTGTCGAGCTTTATCGGCAAATTGACAGAAGGTTACCAATGCCTTCCTAATCTATTGAATTATCAGGTTCAAATTAGTAAAATTAGACGCTATGGTAGGAAACTACATGCTAACACTGGTTATAAAAAAGGATTTAGATGAGGGATCTTTAAAAGAGCTTTTGGAAGATGTGACTAAAAACTTCTCGAAGCTTGAGAAAGAAGATCTTTGGGGAGTTAAAAATTTATCCTATCCAATAAAGCGTCAAACTTCTGCCTATTATGCCCATTATGAATTTGAAGTTGAATCAAAGAACATCAGCTCACTTGACAAAAAGTTGAAATTAAACGAAGATATTATTCGATATCTACTTTTGAAGAAATAGGTTATTTAAAACGTGGCGACAAGATCTTGGAATAGAGTTGAGTTAATTGGCAATCTGACACGCGATCCCGAACTTCGCTACACCCCCCAAGGTACTGCAGTTGTAACTTTCTCCATTGCTACCAACAGAAGCTATGTTTCAGATGGAGAGAGAAGAGAGGAGGTAGATTTTCACCGAATCGTTGCCTGGAATAAACTAGCAGAACTTTGCTCACAGCTTCTAAAAAAAGGAAATCGGGTTTTTGTTTCAGGCAGGTTACAAAATAGAAGTTGGGAAACCCAAGAGGGTCAAAGCCGCCAAACAACTGAAATAGTTATAGAAGATATGATTCTGCTGACCAGTAGGAATGGGATAGTTAGTGAAACTGTAGAGACTGCTGAACCGCAAGTAGATGTGAAACCTCAAAAAGAATCTGTCCGAGCGGAGTCTGAGGAAAAAACTCCTGAAAAAGAACCAGAGAAAAAAGAACAGCCTGGGAAGGCTACAGAAGACCCAGGTGATTTAGAAGATTTACCCTTTTAGTCTTTGATTTTTGAGCCTACTTTGTATATAATTTTCAGACTATGTCCGAGAGGAAAGTACAAAATTCTTCAAATGGTGAGCAGGTTGCTCCCAGAAGAAGTAAAAAAGTTTGCTATTTTTGCGAAAATAAGAAAGATCCATCCTATACGGATACAGTTACCCTGCGCAAATTCCTGTCTGATCGCTCTAGAATCATACCTAGGTTGCGCTCAGGTGCTTGCAGTAGACACCAGAGGATGATTACCAGAGAAATAAAACATGCCCGTCATTTGGCCCTGCTTCCCTTCATCACCAGAGTTTAATTTCATTATCTACTTACTGTATAGGTTCGTAATATATAATGATAATGTGGAGTTGCCTTTGTCCCGCCAACTATTAATATTTATATAGAAAGGAGGTTGGCTCCGATTGCCCAAGCTAACTGGATTTTTTTCAATTCCTTTAGACTTAGATCAAATTCCAATTTCAGACATTTATCACTGGATAAAGTTTAAGGGTGATATTAAATATTTAGAAAATTATATTGGAAATAAAATTCTTTATCCTCAGACAATACCTACTCAAAAAGATGAGCTAGAGATAGATTTTGCCATCTTAAGAGAGGTTTTAATAAGACACCCTGAGATTGTCTATGATCCAAGTCAGAGTAAACTTACCTTAACTCAGGAGATGGAAAGCAGGTTTCCACCGCTTATGCGTTTAGCTAGCTTAGTAATTGAGACAGTGGCTTTTTCTAAGGAACTAACCTATGTCTTTTTAAAAGGGGATAAATCCTCTCAACTAATAGGTTCTGTTTTATCACCAACCAAGGTTTTTAGCGGTAGTGAAGTTGCTTTAATTATTAACGGAAAAGAAACTAAGGTTAAAAATAAGTCCATAACCATTCTTCCTATACCCGAACCTCATTTAAAAGTTCAATTTCCAAATTCACTCGAGCTGTTAGTGTCTGGAGGCAGTTTAGGATTAGCGGTTAATTTAGCCAAAAAATGAATTTAAGTGCCAACTTTAGACCAAGAATTAGACTTAACTTTGCGACTCACATTAAAAGAGCAGTTCAGGGCGAAGGAAAATTAGTGGTCAAAAAAGGCGAAGAGATTGCTCCTGATGATGTCTTGGGTAAATACTCTATTAGTGCTGGATTCTCAGCTATTAATATCTCAAAACTACTAGGGGTTTCGCCCCAAGAGGGCGCAAAATCACTGCAAAGGCAAATAGGAGCTAAGATCTACAAGGGTGAGCTTTTAGCTTTTAAGAAAGGACTTTTTGGTAGAAAAGCTGTAGTTGTTGCTCCAACTGATGGAGTAATTGAACACTATGATCCCTTAAGTGGTGACTTAAAACTTAAATTTATCCCTAAGGAAATATCTTTAACCTCAGGTGTTTATGGGATAGTTGATGAGGTTAATGAGATTACAGGTGAGGTTTTAATTAGAACCATGGCAACAGAAGTTTTTGGGGTGATAGGTTCAGGTAAAGAAAGGGCTGGTGTTTTATATATTATTAGTAATAAAGAGGATTTGCTCCATCCCTCTAAAATTACCCAAGAGTTGAGTAAGCATATCCTAGTAGCTGGTGCCCTGGTTTATGGTGATACCTTAACCAAGGCAGCAGGTTTTGGAATTTATGGAATCATCACAGGAGGAATTAACGCCAAAGACTATAAAGGTATGACCTCAAGTATTGACCCACGTAAGTCGATAGGTAGCGATGTCGGAATTAGCTTACTGGTAACTGAAGGTTTTGGGCCTCTGGCGATAGGCGATGATATCTTTAATCTGTTAAGAGGGTTTAATAATCGTTATGTCTACCTTAATGGAAATGGCAGGACCTTAATCTTGCCAAGTAGTAGCGCTGATAGTATACTAGCTTTGCGTAAAATTGCTCTGCCAATCAAAAGATCTCCTGCCTCTGCGCCTGAGATTGAAATTGCAGATATTAAGGTGGGTTCCAAAATCAGAATTATCTGGCCTCCCTATATGGGTGTTCAAGGAAAAGTAATCGTGATAGATGAAACGCCCACTGTTTTAGAATCGGGAATTGCAACCTATATGTTAACAGTCGAAACAGCTAAAGCGAAAATAAAAGTTCCTTCTCCAAATATTGAACTGATCTAAGATGAAATTACTACAAAGAATTAACCTTACAACAGTTATTGTGGCGCTTCTTACTTTCGTAATCGGCTGGCAGTTAGGTCATCGAGATTTGAAGCTGCAGTGGCAAAACTATCAGCCGCAGATATCTTTACAAAATCAACAACCTCCGGATAAATATAAGTCAATTGATTTTAAACTCTTTTGGGAGACTTGGGATCTGGTTTCAAAGGAATACTTTGATAAGAAAGCTGTTGATCTTCAAAAAATGTACTATGGTGCAATTTCCGGGATGGTTAAGGCAATTGGTGATCCTTACACCGTCTTTTTACCACCTGATGCACAAAAAAGTACTAAGGAAGAACTTGGTGGGAGCTTCGAAGGAGTGGGAATCCAACTAGGGTTTAGTAAAGAAAAAAGACTGGTGGTAATTGCCCCGCTTAAGGATACACCTGCACAAAAGATTGGTATTAAACCTCAAGATATGATCATTAAAATTGATGATAAGGATACAACTGACATGTCCTTGCCCGATGCAGTCAATTTAATTAGAGGTCCTAAAGGAACCAAGGTGACTCTGGAAATTTATCGGGATGGCGACCAAAAGCCTCGGCCATTTACCCTCCAAAGAGACACTATTGTTGTAAAAAGCGTCGAGGTTTCTCAAAAGACTACCTCTTCTGGGAAAAAGATTGCTATATTAAAATTGACTCGTTTCGGTGATAGGACATTTGATGAGTGGACATCATCAGTTTCTGAAGCGCTTAGTTTCTCGCCTGAGGGAATTATCCTGGATGTCAGAAATAACCCAGGCGGATATCTGGAAGGAGCGATCGATATTGCTTCAGAGTTTCTAGACAGTGGGACAATTGTTATCCAGGAAGATGCTAATGGTGGAAGGAAAGTTGCTAAAGTTAACAGAAATGGCAGATTGACTAAACTACCTCTTATTGCCCTTATTAATAAGGGTTCGGCGTCAGCCTCAGAAATCGTGGCTGGAGCGCTTCAAGACCACAAACGAGCCAGGTTGGTGGGTGAACAATCTTTTGGTAAAGGGACTATTCAAGAGCCAAAGGATTTACCAGAAAAAACGGGTATACATATCACCACTGCCAAATGGTTAACACCCAATGGTCGTTGGATTCATGAAACTGGACTGACACCTGATGTCAAGGCAGAAAATGTCAACGATCAAAACGAGCAAGACAGCTCAAAAGAGGAGAAAGACGAACAACTCGATAAGGCTTTAGAATTGTTAAACTGATATGAATCAACAGCTTAAACAACTGACTCTAGTCACAATTATTGGTATTCTGATTGGTTTAGTCACATTCAGGCTAGCAACTGAGGGTAAAATTCCCTTTCTAAACCCTTCTAATGTCTCACAACAAATCCAAAATACCCAAACCAGAACAATTATCCAAGAAGAAAATGCTGTTATTCAAACAGTTGAGAAATCCTCACCCTCGGTGGTAGCAATTGGAGTAACTCAAAGGATTATCAATCCTTTTGATCCTTACTCAGTGCCGACAACCAGACAGTCTACGATTGGGACTGGTTTTGTGGTTTCAGATCAGGGGGTGATTGTGACTAACCGTCATGTCGTTGATGATGTTAATACCAAATATTCAGTGGTAACCAAAGATGGTAAAAAGCTGGAAGTTACTAAAATTTATCGGGATCCAAATTTAGATTTAGCCTTAGTCAAAGTCAGTGACCGTGGACTTAAGGCTTTAGAGCTGGGAGACTCTTCAAAACTTAAGGTTGGTCAAACTGTAATTGCCATCGGTAATGCCCTAGGTAGATTTCAAAACACTGTTACAACTGGAGTAGTATCTGGTCTAGGAAGAGCGGTCAATGCCGGTGATCCTTTTTCAGGTTCAACTGAAAGGCTTGATAATCTAATCCAAACAGATGCAGCTATTAATCCGGGTAACTCTGGAGGTCCGCTTTTAAATAGCGCTGGTCAGGTAATTGGTGTCAATGTAGCCACAACTGAAGGAGCCCAAAATATTGGTTTTGCCATACCTATTAACTCAGTTAAAGCCTTAGTTGATGAGTTTGTTAAAACAGGTGATGTTAAAAAGGCTTTTTTGGGAGTCAGGTATTTTCCTTTAACCAGAGACCAGGCAGTTAGAAACAACCTGCCCCAAGGAGCTTATGTAGATGAGGTAGTAGAGGGTAGCCCAGCTGATAAAGCCGGTATTAAACAGGGGGATGTGATTACTAAAATTGATGGTCAGTCTGTAACTGGGGACAATACCATCTCAGAAGCCATTCAAAGAAAAAAACCTGGTGATAGTATCAGTTTAGAAGTATTTTCCGATGAAAAAACTAAAACCTTAAATGTTAATCTCTCAGAAGCATCTAATCAGTAACTATCTAACAGCTGTACTTTCCCTTTTCCTCATCTCATCCTGATACATATTTAAAAAGGTAGAATATGGATGAGTAAACAATTGTGGTGTAATTCCAGCTGGCGGCATTAACTTACCGCTTCTTATCCACTCAGTAGACAGTCCTTGAAGTCCGGCTCTGACAGCTGGATTAAGATTTAATAGATGGATTCCTAAAAGAATATTACCTATAGTGGTATCTTTAGAAACACTAAATTTCCCTTTATTCATCAGGTTGGTAAGGCTTACAGCTAGAAGCGCAGTAGGAAGAGTATCAATAACTTTCCAAGTCAAAGTGTTTTCATCTGAACTCTCCAAAAACCAGAGCATTTCGCCTGCTTTTTGTATTTTAGGAGGATCCCCTAGGGCATTACCCGAAGCATCTACAGCATTTACTCCCAGACGTTCCATTAACAAATGGAATTCTTGAGCCATCCTTAACATCATAGTCATAGTTAGAACTTCCTTTGCCAAAAACATAGCCTCATCAAATTGACCTGCTTTCCTAATATCTGGGGCATTGGCTAGTTGAATACCTAAAAATACTTTATCAAAATCATTAAAGCCTATCGAATTACCTTTGCTATCTCTTAAAATTACTGCATCTCCGCTGCCTTCCAAGGATCGGGGAAAATGGGAAAAAAACGAATCCATAGATTTTGGGTTATAAGTTAGCGGAAAAGGTTTTCTTTCGAAAGCGGCCCATTGCGGAATTTCTTCGCTTAGATTAGGAGAAGACAGCTTTCGGATATCGGCTACGACTTTATTTAGTAATGGGTCTCCAGTTTGTTCTAATGTAACCAGTAGTCTTCTGTATTTTTCTGGTCCAATGTACGGCATACCTTCCATATTTGTTAGATAGCCTGAGTATCTTTCCGGGAAGAGTAGTTCTGCTTGATAAGCAATCTCTGCTCTGACGCCTGCCACTACAGGAAAAGCAAATCTGGCTATTCCTAACGCTGTTGCTGTAGTGACTTGAGTTTCTCTTGCAGCAGTTTGAATGATAGGTGATGCTACAAGTGCAGACATATTTCTAAGTAATGATCTTCGCTCTGGGCTGAAATTTGACATGGAATAAGTATTTTACCCTATAGTTTAAAAAATTTCAACAAATCTAAAACTTAATCTTTAAAATCCTATTTAATTTTGCCAAGTCTTTTTTTACTTCTGCAGAAGCTTTTGGAAAGAATCTTTTTACTTCAGCAAGTGCAATCTCCGCTTGAGAATCATCAATCTCAGCTATTAAGTATTTAGGTTTCCACCCCCGGGGTGGAACTGTAGCTACACCTGCGGGTTTTTGACTACTTAGCAGGCTAACTTGCTGGAATAATCTTCTATAAAGCTCAAAGCCATCTTTGCCCCCATCTAAAGCTAATCTAGGTTCAAATTCGCTGACCATTGGGTCAATATGTAGAAGTCTTGAGGTAGGTATATAAGGTAGGTTTGCAACAATAATATCAGGATTAGTTTTTAAACCTTCTGGATTTACCCAAGAGAGAAGATCGCTTTGTAAAAATAGAATCTGTTTGTCTGTATGGTGAAGATGGGAGTTTTTTTGGGCTACTTTCAAAGCTTTTTCTGAGATATCTGTAGCGACAACCCTGACACCTTTTAGATTTTTAACTATAGAAATTGCAATACACCCTGAGCCTGTCCCAATATCAATAAGGGTCCGACCCTTCCCGTCCTGTTGCTTAAGTAAACGGTCGGATCCTAAAGTGCGAAGTGCCTCATCCACCAGTAGTTCTGTCTCAGGTCTGGGGATTAAGACATCTGGGGTCAGATGGAACTTCAATTTGTAAAATTCAGTATATCCTTTTTGGTATTGAACTGGTGGTTGGATATTTTTATCCATTTTTGTTAAAGTAAGAATTTGGATAATTTAGGCTGAGTCTGCATCCTTGAGGGTTTTTATTATTGATTCTAGATTTCCATCTAGAATGTCTTCTAAATTGTGCCAGGATTTAGAGATTCTATGATCTGTGACTCTATTTTGAGGGAAGTTATAAGTTCTGATTTTCTCATTCCTTTCACCTGTTCCTACCATTGCTAGTCTTGCTCCTTGAGTCTCTTTTAATTTATCAGCTTGTTCGACCTCCCATAACTTGGCTCTAAGTAAGTTCATCGCATTCTCTCTATTTTGTAGTTGTGATCTTTCTGTTTGACAGGTAACTACTATACCTGTGGGAAGATGTTTTAATCTAACAGCAGTTGAGACTTTATTAACATTCTGTCCTCCTGCTCCTCCTGATCTAAAAGCCTCAAATTCTATATCAGCCGGGTTGATATAAATATCTGCTTCCTCTACCTCAGGCAGGACTGCTACTGTCGCTGTAGAGGTATGGATTCTACCTGAGCTTTCAGTTTTAGGCACTCGCTGGACCCGGTGGACACCTGCTTCATATTTTAAATTGCTATAAGCATCTTTTCCGCTAACTTGGATCGTTACTGATTTAATCTGCCCCAAGCCCCCCTCAGACTTGTCCAGTTCTTCTACTCTGTAGCTTTTTTTCTCGGCATATCTTAAATACATTCTTAGTAAATCAGCTGCAAATAGCCCAGCTTCGTTTCCACCAGCTGCTGCTCTTATTTCAATTGTGGCCACATTTGGATTGACCTCCTCGCTTTCATCCCACTCATCTTCTTCTTGACCCATGGGTTGATTAGTAGATTTTTCAAGCTCAGCTTTCTGTTTTTCTAGCTCGTCAATTTCTGCTTGAGCAAGCTCAGCTAAAGTTGGATCAGATAGAAGTGCTTTATTTTCAGCAATTCTTTTATCAAGTTCATCTAATTGTTGTTTTAAGTAATCCATGAAAAATACTCCTTAAGGATATTTTAACTTAAAATTAAAAAGTAGCTAAGTAGTTTTGAGGTTTTTTCTAGCTTGTATCAACAGGTCTTTAAGAGAAGGCTTCTCGCTTTTGCCTTCTTTAACTTTAGCCTGTCTGGTTTGAAGAACCTGTTGTCTTTGGGCTGCTTTAGCTTGAGATGTCTGGCTTTTTCTTTGGAATCTTTCAACTTGGCCTAGGGTATCAACAAATTTTTGTTGGCCAGTGAAAAGCGGGTGACATTTTGAGCAAATTTCGACTCTGATTGACTCCAGAGTTGAACCCGTTACAAAAGTACTCCCGCAAGCACAGGTAACTTTGGCTTCTGGATACCAATTAGGATGAACTCCTTGTTTCATAACTTTGAAATTATAACAGCAAGTCAATTTAGGATCAAGGATAGAAGCAATATGCTTTATCTCCTGATGTGTCAAGCTAACCCACACCCGGTGTGGGAATATCACACTAAGTTCGGTGGTGTTTATGGTGAGGATGGTGATGATGAGGTTTGCCAAATGATCCCCAGTAAGTTCCCAACACAACCAAACATGTTCCTACTATGAAAGAATAGGAGATTCTTTCTCCAAGAATTGGTACAGCTAAGGTTGCAGCTATGGCTGGTTCTATGTATTGAAAAAGGTTAGCCTGAATAACATTTGTTTTAGATAATCCCCAAACCATTAAAAAGAAAGCCACAATTGAAGATAGAATTGTGATATAAAGCAGTCCTAAAACACCCAAGACATTTAAATTCAAAACCCAAGAGGGATTTTGAATATAGTCAAAAATTGCTGGTATGAAAAAAGTAATTGCTCCAACCAAAAAAGCAAAGGCAGTTGTGACTAGCGGTGAATAAATCTTTAGCAAATCTTTAGACAAAATCGAGCCTATAACAAAGCTAGCTGAGGAAAGCAAGATTAGTAAGTTTCCTAACATCATGCTTTTATTTAGACCATCAACAATAAGAAGCGGTAATCCAATAATAGTAACAGCTCCAATTAGCCCTAAAACAATTCCTACCAGATTAGTCAGGTAAATTTTTTCCTTCAGGAACCACCAGCCACCTATGACTGAAATAATTGGGATACTCATGCTTAAAACTGAAGCATTAATTGCACTGGTTTTTAACATTCCCTCATAAAAAAAGACTATATTTATAGAGATCATAAAAACTCCCACTAAAAAAAGTCTAGGCAGATGCTCTATCTTTATTTTTCTCTCTTCCTTAGGCAGGGTGATTAAAAATGGTGCGATCAGTAGGAAAGCCAAAGCAAAACGCAAAAACCCTAAGCTCATAACAGGAATTTGTTCTAAGGATATTTTGGCTACCACAAAATTAGCTCCCCAGATTAAATGGGCAATTAGTAGTGCTAAATAAGGTAGAGGTTTTTTGAAGATTTCAGAACTCATCTGTCTAATTCATTTTAAAGCAAGAAAAGAGTCAGAAACAACTTGCAAAAGTGTTTTGTAACAAAGTTATTTAAGTTTCTGGAGGAGTTGGTCTAGAGTTAGTTGTTGTTGAGTTCCCAAGGTCAAATCTTTTAAAGAGATTAAGTTTTGTTCTTTCTCCTCAGGACCAATAATAATTGCAAAAGGAATGCTTTTTTGGTTAGCATATTTTAATTGTCTATCTAGCTTACTTTCAGGGTCTAGCCAAAGCTCACAGTAGATTCCATAAGAACGCAAAGTAGAAGCAGCTTTAAGAGAATCTTTCATTAAATTTGTAGAAAAAATTGTGACCAAGACTTTAGTTAAAGTTTGATTTGGCTTTAAAACTCCTGAATCTTGCAAAGCCTCAAGAGTTCGGTCCAGCCCGACTGAAAAACCAACTGCACTTTGCTCTGTTCCTGAAAATTTACCAATTAATCTGTCGTACCTACCGCCTCCACAAAGAGAGGATGAGTTAGGATCAGATTTTAAAACTGCCTCAACAATTAGCCCGGTATAGTAGTCTAAACCTCTGACCAGTGTCGGATCAAAAACTAGGGAATCTTTAAGATAGCCCATACCCTCGAAAGCTTCCATAACTTTTTGCAAATTCTCAGATGGTTTAAGAGTTCTAAATTTTTCCAATGTATTTTGGGCTAAGTTTTTGGACATGCCTTTTTTCTCAAGTTCTGCCAAGACACCTTGCTCACCGATCTTGAGCAATTTGTCAATAGCGTTTAGATATTTTGGCTCCAAATCGCCAAAAAGAGTCCGGTCATTGATTTTAATACTCACCTCAAGACCCAAGTCCTTATAGATTTCAAAAATAATGGCTAAAATCTCAGCATCAGCTAAGACTGAGGATGCTCCCACAATATCTGCATCGCATTGTAAAAACTCTCTGTAGCGACCCTTTTGAGTATTTTCCCCTCTAAAAGCGGGTTGGATCTGATATCTTTTGTAGGGAATAGGTAAAAGCTGTTGACCCCCTGGGCCATATTGAGCTACAACCCTGGCAAGGGGAACAGTTAAATCATACCTGAGCGCAACCTCATCCCCCCCCTTAGTTTTGAACTCATAAATTAGCTTTTCTTCCTCACCATATTTCCCCTTGAGGGTCTGGGCAAATTCCAAAGTAGGTGTTTCCAGTGGGTCAAAACCAAATCTTTCAAAGACTTTGATAATTTTATCCACCACAAATTTGCGCTTGAGTGAATCAGCAGCTAAAAAGTCTCTAAAACCCTTTGGTGTCTGCAACTTCATCTTTAAAGTCTCCCTTCTTAATTTTAAGTGCATCTTACCACGGTGTCGACCCCCGGTAAAATGCATATTTTCCTACCACCTCCTGCATTCCATAGGTGGAAGGTCTCTAACAAACAATACCCTGTCTTCGTTTTCCCGATCAAGAATATTGTTAGCTAAGCCCCCTAGCTGAACTATCCTTTTATCTTCAGCTCGAACTGCTGGTCCCATAACTTGCTTAAAGCCAAATCTCTGAGTTACAGCTACAATAGGAGAAACTCTATTAGTTCTTACAACTACAGGTAGAACAAGTCTCTGTGCAAGCTCAATTCTTCGAGTATAAAACTCATTAGTCAAACCATTGCCTCTGTACTGGGGAACTATTCCTGTTTCTGAAAAGTAGTAAAGGCCCCAAAAGACGCCTGAGTTGACTAAAATATTGGCAACTTGGGCTTGCATTTCTGGAGTTCTATACTTTTCTGATGCAAATTGGCCCGAGTTCATAAACTGATAACCCCAAGAAAAACCCACTACCTGATCACCATCTTTGGCAACAAGCATTAAAGCATTTGGTCTTTTAGTCTCTTTAATAATATAGGCCATGACATCATCTTCTGGATATGCTAGTCCCACTGGTGCACCGCATTCACAAGGGTCTCCTGGTTTTGTGGTAAGTCCATAAAAACGACCATCAGCACTACATTGGGTGTACTCATTCCAAGGCTCACCAGCAAACACCTGAGCATACGCTCTGGTAACTTGTCTAGTCTCTGTCTCATTTGCTTGAGGGTTAAATTCTTCTATATTAACTTCTCTCATATTTCTCACCTCCTTTGAGCACAAAAAAACCTCCCGTTCCTCAGCCATTAACCACCTGGGCTAATGACTAAGGAACGAGAGGTTAAAATAAGGACCTACTTCGGACTTCGGTAAGTAATAATTTTACCTTGTCCTCGTAGAACCTTGTCTTTTTGGCCAAAAGGCCAAAAATATAGGACCTCCCGCGGTCCCATCCTTATTCCTTAAAGTATTTTTCTCTAAGGCTCTTAGGCCGACTCCGCGTATACGACATCGACAGAATTTCTTTTTACGGCTAATTCTTTCCGTCAGGTATTTGGCCTGCAGCTTCTGAATCGTGACTTCAGTATTAACGCTTTTGAATATTCAATTGTTAAAAAAGAATTATATAGCTAATTTAGTTAAAAGTCAAACATTGTCAAACATTTCGTAACCGGTTCCAAACCTCTCGGAACCACTTTCAATTGGTTTGACAAGATTTCCGCCTCTAATATGTCCATTTATTTCGGTGCCAGTTATTGAATTGACTAAATGCCGATAAGTTTTTCTTCTATTCGGCTCTAAATTATTGGGGTCTATCCCGATTAGAACGGCAGAATATTGACGTAGAGTAGTAATTATCCTAAGCCTATTTTCTGCCATAGTCCTTCCACTGTTGACAATGTCAACAACAGCTGTTGGGTAGGTATCAACAAGCTGAGGACCAACTTCTACAGAGCCATGCAACCTAACTACTGAAACACGAAATTCTTCTGGTAACCCACCCCTTCTCCTTCTTAGCTCTTCTGCGAAAGTGTATGGATATTTGGTTGTTACAGTTCCACCTTCCAACTCAGCCAATTGGGATAAACTCGAATCTATTGGTACACCAACTGCCAATCTGCATCGACCGATCTCAAGAGCCGGTTCAAAAACTATAATACTTGATTCAGCCTGAGGCTCTGGGCTTGCCTTTATCTCATCTGTCAAGTCGCTTCCAACAATACCTAGTTGTAGAATTCCAGAAGCTACCAGTGGAGGAATGTCGTCATCTCTAAGAAGAATAAGCCTGGCTGTTTTATTTGAGACCCTCAGTGAAAGACCTCCATTGGTTGGGTTATCAAACATAAAACCCCGCCTTCTTAATAAACTTAAAGTCGCATCTGCTAAATGACCTTTCTTTTGGATGCCTATTTTAAATTCTTGTTCTGTTGTTAGTTCACTTGCGGCCATGGTTGATAATTATACAATATATGCAGAAAAAAAGGACCGATCAGGTCCTAAATTGAGCAAGATTGTCTTTTTAATTTGTTGCAAAATATTATATCATATCCGCAACTCAAAAACAAAATTTACCCACAAAAATGGCAGCGGAAAATCCAACATCTATTAAATATCCTGTTTGGGGAGGTTATATCTCAACAGACCCTTTTAGCTTTGGGGTAGTCTTTTACCAGGCTATAGAGGGGTTATTGCCTATTTCTTTGACTAGAATTTCAGATTCAACAATTTCAGTTGGGATGGATACCGGGGAAACTAGAAGAAGAGTCAGTCAGGTAAGAATGGCAGTTTGGACAAGTTTTAGGGGTCTGGTAGTCCATGCTGTTGAAATTGGTGATTACCACTCACTCTATCTTTTGGAAAGAAGAGATTATGAGCAGTATTATGACTATCTACCCCAACCCCATATTATTGATGATAGGTTAGCAGTTAAATTAGAGAAAGATTCTGATCCACCTTCAAGCATAACCCTTAACAGAAGTCTTGTCAGAGCCTATCAAAGACATGTAGAAAGTGGTAATTCCTATGGAGTATTAATTCCTAAGACCTGTCTCTCAACCACTAAAGCTCAGCATTTGAAACAATTAGGTTATCCTCCGGCCGATCCTGGGGAGCTTGTTAGTATGATTAGCGATGCTATTGGGAGAACCCGGCTTGTCTAGAAAAGTAACTCTTGCAAGGTATATTTATTGTTGCTAAGCTATTAAAGTTATTATGGTAAACACGGCAATTATTTTGGCAGGTGGAAAAGGCGAGCGGCTTAGGCCACTGACAAATAACCGGCCAAAAGTCATGGTTGAGGTAGCCGGTCATCCAATTCTTTACTGGCAAATTAAATGGCTTAAGTCCCATGGGGTAAATAAATTCGTTTTAACAGTTAGTTATAAGTACGAGGTTATACAAGACTATTTCAAAGATAATGACTTAGGAGTTGAGATTGATTATTCAATCGAAGAAGAGCCTTTAGGAAGAGGCGGAGCGATCAAGCAGGCTTTTAAGAGCAAGTTTGTCCAGGGGAAGGAGAATGTAGTAGCCACAAACGGTGATATTATCACAAAATTTGACCTGTCCCAGATGATTAAAAAACATGAAGACACTAAATCCTTAGTCACTATGCTTCTAGTTCCACACCAGTCCAGATGGGGTATAGCTAAGTTGGATGAAGAAGATCATATATTAGGATTTGAGGAAAAACCCAGATTACCTTATTGGATTAATGGTGGGATTTATGTCTTTAATAAATCAATTGAACCAATGCTACCTGAGATAGGAGATCATGAGAAGGAGACTTTTCCTAAGATTGCCAAAGAAAAGTTTTTGGGCTATAAAGATGAAGGATTTTGGAGAGCAGTAGATGTGGTTAAAGATCGTTCAGAAGCAGAAGCATTCTTAGAAACAGGGCAAGAAAAATTTTCTTAAATCAAATGGCAGTCACAGAAGTAGGTTGGGAACAGTCAAAGTCGTTCGTGCCAGAGGCGGGTTACAGGACACCCTATTTTAGAACCTCCTCTGATTTACCTGATGGTCTAGTCGATGGTTTAATGTCTTTGGGTAGGGGTAATATTACCGCGCTTTTTGGTTATGGCTCCTCTTTTGTTGGATCTGGGAATGGTAAGATGAAGGATTTTTTAGCAGTGGTTGGAAATACCTGGGAGTTCCATCAAAGAAACAGCCAGGGAGAAATTTTGCATTATGGAACCACCAAAAACCCCCTCTTCCATGAAAACCTCCAGCGTTATGGCCCTAACTACTATCATGGAGAAATTGGCGGGCAAAAATTTAAATTTGTGGTGATTGATTTGGACAGGTTTGGGGTTTTTGCCAGGGGAGCCAGAAGAGACTCTTATTTGGCTAGAAAAGGCGCAGGCTATCTTTATTTACCCGGAAGGCTGTCAAAACTTCTGACAGTGATTCACCCTCAGGATCCCGAGAAGGTTCATCCTTCTGTTAAACAAGCTATCAATCAAGCTAAAACTGATTGTATGTGGCTGGCTTTGTCTTTGGTACCACCAATCTTTTCAGAAGAGGAATGGTTGACAGAAACTTTAGATTTAAGCTATAAGGGTGATTTTAGAGTAGAACTAAATGGTAAAGCCAAAAAGCTTTATCAGGAGAATCAGGTTGAATACGCAAAATCTTATCAACCTCATCTTGATGATTTTGCAGACAGGGGGGTCGTCACTCCCCTAGGTGGAGGAATTTTTAGAACTGAAGTAAGACTTAAGCCAAGCTTAGTTGAGGGAAGACTTTTGGCAGCCAAAATTGCAGCAATTAAAAGAAACTATATTCTAACCTGGGCAACCGTTGGGCTTGATAAAGGATGGTTTTATGCTTGGGATAAGGTCTTTAGGTCTGTGGGTTTATCTCAAAATGGTCACCCTCAGACTAAAGATCTTCAAGCCTCCCATCCCTATCTCTTGCTTGAGGAAGGCGTGGATGTTTTCGAACTAGCTGGTGAGGACGGAGAGCTTGAGGCAGTTGGGTATAGATAAATGAACCTGGGTTTAATTCTTCCCTCAATAGCCTCTTCTCCAATACTGACTAAAAGATTTTGAACCTTGGCTTGAGCTAGAGATCCTTCATTATTACCCCATTTGAAAATAGTTTTATCTGATATTAAAAGAGACAGATTCTGGTTATCTTTAGTTTTAACGGAAATTGAATTTGAGGAAACCGAGGTTATCTGACCCCAAATAGACTGAAGGGTAGTGGGTTTGTAGTCTGGGAGCCAAACTACTTTTTTAGTAGTTAAGATATTTTTATCATCAACATCTCCCATCGCCACGATAAAATCCTCAGGATCAATATTCTTTAAAGTGATTGAACTATTTTTAGCTGATTTGACACCTTTTTGGTAAGTTGTAAATTCATTGATTATGACTGTTCTGGTGGTGCGAGTGGAAGGATTTTGAAGTATTAGTTTATCAGCCTGTTTTTCCACCACAATTCCAGTAATTATTTTATTGGTTAACTTTTTGGTGATAGTAGCTTTAAAAGCAGCTGCTTTAGAGGCGATCTCTTTTTTTAAAGCATCAATTTTATCTTTAATGGAAGAGGAAGAGACAGAGGCAGAAGGTGTGGAATCTGCAGCCTGGGTTAAATTGATAATTGATAATTGGTAACTGATCAATGCAAAGACAATTAACAATGAACAATTAACAATGAACAATTTTTTCATAGTTTTTCCTCAGAGTAATAGATTGTTTTTGATTCTGACTTGCTCTTACCACTACTATCGATCGAACTTATTAAAATTTTATTTAAACCTGGGTTAAGATCGATCACTTTGGAAAACTCGCCTTTTTTACTAACTTGGAGACTAATGTCCTCTTTATCGGTCGAGATGATGACTAAGGCTTTAGGAGCGGTCTGGCCAGAAACCAAAATGGTGTTATCAAATACCACTAGCTCATCATCAGGGCTATTAATTTCAAGATTAAAGCTTAGAGGCTCCTTGGTAACAGGAATATACTTCCTAATATCTAAGCCAGAAAAATCCTGATTTAATATAAAGCTAATTATGCTTATATAGGCCAGTGAAGCTAGAAGTATAACTGCCATAGAGATTAGGAATGTTTTGGTTGAAAGGGGACGATTCATCTTATCTTCGGGACGGTTCTATCATACTAAAAACTGTCTTGTTATGGGGTCAAGCCATATGGTAACATAACTTTCACTGTTATGGACATTTATTGGTATGGTCAAGCTTTTTTTAGAATAAAGGGTAAACAGGCCAATATTTTAATAGATCCATTTGACTCAGATTTTACCGGACTTAAGCTGCCTAAAGACCTAACCGCTGATATCGCTCTTAAGACTCACGACCATCAAGATCATTCAAACCTGAAGGCTGTTGTAGGTAATCCAATCAAGATTCAAGGTCCTGGTGAGTATGAAATTAAGGGAGTCTCAATTTCTGGGGTTTCAGTCTTTCATGATAACTCTCAAGGCAGTGAGCGAGGGGAAAATACCATTTACAATCTTGAAGTAGACGGACTGAATATTGTTCACCTTGGAGATCTAGGACACATCTTAACTGAGCAGCAGATTCAACAAATTGGCCTTTGCGGCATTCTACTGGTGCCTGTTGGTGGTACTTACACAATTAACTCTCAGGCAGCAGCTGAAGTGGTTGCCCAACTGGAACCAAGAATTATTATTCCTATGCACTATGGAGGAATTCCTGGGCTAAAATTTCCCTTAGACAGTGTAGACTTATTTCTGAAAGAGATGGGAGTAGAAAAATCACAACCTCTACCAAAATTATCAATCAGCAAAGATAAGTTACCAGAGGAACCACAAGTAATATTACTTGAGAAAGTCTGAGATGGCTGTTACTTCATCTAGAGGCCAAATAACTAACTTTAATAGTACCACCTCAAAAAACAGTTTATCTGCTAAGTTACCTCCCCAAAATGTTGAAGCTGAACAATCATTACTGGGAGCGCTTTTAATTGATAAAGATGCAATTGTTTCTATTGCTGAAAGCTTAAAACCAGAACATTTTTATAAAGAAGAACAACACGGGCATATCTATGATGCGATCTTAGAACTGTTTGAAAAAAGAGAGCCAATTGATTTGGTGACTGTGACTGAGAAACTCAAGCAAAAAGGAGTTTTGGACATGGTTGGTGGTTCAGCGTACCTGACTGAGCTTGTCAATATGGTGCCAACTGCTGCCCATGTGCAGTCTTATGCCAGGATTATCATTGAACATGCCCTAAGAAGAATCCTAATTTCAAACTCAACCAGGTTTGTGGATATGGCTTTTGATGAGGCTAGGGATGTTTCTGAGGTGATTGAGGAGTGTGAGCAATCAATCTTTGCCCTTTCCCAGCAACATGTCCGCCGGGATTTTATTCAACTCAAAGATGCGCTGGCTGAAAGCTTTGACAGACTAGATGAGATTCAAAAATCATCTGGAAAGTTGCGAGGTGTACCATCAGGTTTTAAAGATTTGGATAACAAATTGGCTGGCTTTCAAGATTCAAACTTGATTATCTTTGCAGCCCGCCCCGGACAAGGAAAGACCTCCTTTGTTCTCAATGTAGCACAGCATGTAGCTGTGACTACTAATTTGCCTGTTGGCATCTTCTCTTTAGAGATGTCTCAGGAAGAACTTGTAGACAGAATCGTGGTGGGTCAAGCTGATATTGATGCTTGGAAGTTAAAAACAGGTAGGCTTGATGATAAAGATTTTGACAGAATGACTCATGCTTATGGTCAGCTGGCAGAAGCACCTCTTTTTATCGATGATACCCCAGGGATCTCTATCTCTGAGATGAGAACCAAAGCCCGCAGGCTTCAGGCTGAACATGGTTTAAGGATGATTATTGTCGACTACTTGCAGCTTGTTAGAGGCAGAAATTTAGAAAATAGGGTTCAGGAAGTTTCAGAAATTTCTCAAAACTTAAAAAACTTGGCTAGGGAGTTAAAAGTTCCGGTCCTGACAGTTTCTCAACTCTCCAGAGCTGTTGAAGCAAGAGGAACCAGAAGACCTCAACTGGCAGATTTAAGGGAGTCGGGTGCTATTGAGCAAGATGCTGATGTAGTGATGTTTATCTACCGGGAGGATCCAGAAAAACTTGAGGATGTTACCTTGGACATTCAAAAACACAGAAATGGACCAACTGGTGAAATTAAACTATTCTTCAGAGCAGATCGGGTTAAATTCTACGGAATGGAAAAGATGCGTGGTCGCACAGCACCCCCTGCTAAAGAAGACCAACCTCAAAAAACTGCTGCAGCCTAAATTAATATGGCAAAGCTTACGGATATTGTTAAATTCTTAGATGACTATTTGGAAATCGAGGAGATTGAAGATGGGGCGTGGAATGGATTGCAATTTGAGGGTAAATCAGAGGTTTCTAAGATCGGCTTTGCAGTAGATAGTGGTTTAGATGCATTCATACAGTCAAAAGAGAGGGGAGTTGATTTACTGATTGTTCATCACGGTCATTTTTGGAAAAACACAAATCCTTCTGTAAAAGGTTTTTCTAAAGAAAGATTAGGCTTTTTGTTTGAGAACCAAATCTCTTTATACACTGCTCACCTGCCTCTAGACAGACATAAAGAAATTGGTAATAATGCTCAACTTTTAAAACTTTTAGATGCAAAGATTGTTGGGGAATTTGATTTAGAAGAGGGCAAAAATGTTAGCTGGGTAGGTGAGCTGAAAACTCCCCAATCAGCCCAAGAGATTGCAGAGAAACTTAACGAGAGATTAAATACCAAATGTATTGTTTTGCCTTTTGGTACAAAACAGATAAAAACCATAGCTGTCTGTACTGGGGGAGGAGGATACAGCGTTCATGGAAAGGCTCAAGAGGCTAAGGTTGATTTATATATCACAGGCGATCCAATAGAAGTTTACTCTTGGGATAAGGATGCTAAATTTAATGTGATTTTTGCAGGCCACTATGCCACGGAAACTCTCGGAGTGAAAGCCTTAATGCCTGTTTTAGAAAAAGAATTTGGAGTTGAGACTATTTTTATAGATATCCCCACTGGGCTTTAATTTATGAGACTAAAACCACTCAAGACCAACGATCCTAAACTAAGACAGGTCAGCCAGGAAATATCTCAAAAAGAGCTTAAAGATAAAAATCTGCAACTGCTTATAGAAACATTTTTAGATTATGTTTTTCAAAACAACTTCAAAGACAAGGGGCAAAAAAGAAGAAATGCCCCATCAACTGTTGGGTTATCTGCCAACCAAGTTGGGATTTTAAGAAGAATTAGTATTGTTGACCTGGCAATTGGTAAAAGACACTTTAATGATATCCACAGCTTGATTAACCCAGAAATTACCTGGAGATCTAAAACTTTAATTGAAAGATGTGAGGGTTGTGTTAATCTCCCTCAAGTTTTTGGACTGATCAAAAGATCAAAGAGAGTCAAAGTTAAAGCTTATGATAGGTCTGGTAACTTGTTGATGCTAGATCTTGGGGGTTGGCCAGCAGTTTTGTTGCAACATGAAATTGACCATCTAAATGGGTTTCTTTTTATAGATCATCTAAGAGATCCTAAAAGAGCACATAAAGTTTTGGATAGTGAGGTTAAAGATTATCGAAAGAAATATAAAAATTGGGATAAGTTTATTGATGTTAGTCAGTGGGTAAGAAAGTAGATATAATTTAAAAGTATAACTCTATGGAATTTATCTCAGCCATTTTAATTATTAGTGGACTATCTCTTTTTGAGACAATCTCCTCAATTGACAACGCCATTATCAATGCTGAAGTTTTGTCCACGATGGGGCAGAAAGCTAGAAAGTTTTTTTTGACATGGGGATTACTTATTGCTGTTTTTATAATTAGAGGAATTTTACCTTGGCTGATAGTTTGGGCAGTGATACCTTCTTTGGGTCCAATCGGTGCATTAACTGCTAGTTTTTCGAATGACCCTAAAATCCATAGTGCTATTGAATCTGCCTCACCAATACTTCTAATTGGTGGTGGAACTTTTCTAGTTTTTCTATTTTTCCATTGGTTGTTTTTAGAAGATAAACAATTTGGGATAAGAGGGGAGAGATTTTTTTATGAACAGGGTGTCTGGTTTTATGCAGTTGTTTCAATTTTACTTTCTGCCATAGTCTGGTTTGCGCTAAATGTAGATCCGTTAATGGCTTTTGGGACAGTGGTGGGTTCAACTGCTTTTTTTATTACTCATGGGTTTAGGGCAAACGCTGAACAGCAGGAGCAAAAACTTTTGGATAAATCTGGTTCTTTGTCTGATACCAGCAAAGTTTTTTATCTGATGGTGATTGATGCAACTTTCTCTATGGATGGGGTCTTGGGGGCTTTTGCCTTTACCTTATCAGTACCATTAATTCTTTTAGGAAATGGTTTAGGGGCAATTGTTGTTAGGCAATTAACTGTTAGTAATATCGAGAGGATAAAACGCTATATCTATTTAAAAAATGGAGCAATGTACTCAATTTTGGCTTTAGGGGTGATTATGGTTTTAGAAAGTTTTGGGTGGCACATTCCTGCCTGGTTTACTCCAGTGGTAACTGCCTTAATAGTAGGTTACTTTTTCCTAAAGTCCAAAAAGGCTTTAGTTTAGTTTTTTAGCAAACAGGGCAACTGATTTTTTGAACTTATTCAACACTCCGTCATTAACAATTTTATAGTCAGCCTTAGTACCAATCTTTGGTATTAAAAGTTCGTTTTTTGCCCTCTCTTCTTTTAAAAATTGTTTAAAAGAGGAGGTTTCCTCTCCAGTTTTTTCTCCTCTTTTTTTCAATCTTTGATAGCGGATTCTTAAAGGAGCAGTAACGTAAATAAGCAGGTTATTGGAAAAACTTTTGAGTAGTTCGACGTCCTTTTGCCAACGAACTCCATCCAGAACAATAATATTAGCCTTGATACTTTCAATTCTTTTTAAGGTAGCGTAAGCAAGTGTCCCATCCCCAAAACCTCGATCCATTACCACTGCTAAGTGTTGCAGGTTAACACGAGTGATGGGTATACCCCAAAGCTTTAAGGTCTCTTTTAGAAGATCAGAGAATCTAAGATGAGCAATGTTTTTATTAACAAGTATATTTTTAAGGAATTTAACAAAAGTTTCTTTACCACTGCCCTTCTCACCAACCAGACCAATTACCAGTTTCATGCAAGGATTTTGTAACAGATTAAATTGAGGGAGTCAATTAGTGGCATTGTTAAATCCCATAGAAGAAAAGCATCAACTTATCTTAATGAATTGATATATTATTAAATAGTATGAGCGAAGATACAGGTTCGGAAACAGAGGGGATGAGTACAAGAGATCTGGCCATGATGGGAATAAAAGATGGGAATTCTGGTCCTAAAAATACCCTTGACCCCGTTAAGTCTTTTCTCGAGAAATTCCCTGGTAAAGCTAATGAGTCCCAACCCATCTCTGTTATTGATGGGGCAATTGATAAATCTGCAAAAGTTAACAGAGTCAAGACACCGGATGGGGGAAATGATCAAACAAGAATAACTACAGATCCTGCGGGTTTACTAGAAAAAGAGCCTAAAGAACAAACTCTACAAAAACAAGTCGACTCTGCGTTAAGATCAGGTAATGCCTTAGTTAGACTAAGCTATCTATTAAACAAATATCCTGGTGAGATCTCCGGTTTGGTCGGAGCGGGTTCTGGATTACTAGCAGTATTTTTAACCATGCCTCCTGAGACGAGGATGCTCTTAAGTGAAGCAGGTGGGCTATTGGGGGCAATATCAGTAGGGCTTCTGGCATCAGGTGATAGATGGACGAATTTAGGCAATGCTTTAACTGCTTATTTGGTTGATAGGAACCAAAAGGGTATGGCAGACGCGGTTGCAGCTGGAGTTGGTTTAACTGATGATGCAATTATATTAAGTGCTAATATTGCAAACTCACTACCTCAACTAGCCGAATTCTTTAGGTCTAAAGGAGTTGATCTCTCTACTCAGGTCTTACAGATGATTAGACCACCTCAGGTCCAAAATAGTTGATAAAGGTAATTCTTATTCAATTGGTGCCGCGGGAGAGAGTCGAACTCTCACGAGGTTGCCCCCAGTAGTTTTTGAGACTACCCTGTATACCATTCCAGCACCGCGGCTTCTCGAATATTTTACTCTAAATTATGATAAATTTCATAAACTTCTGGACAAAACAAATAAATTGCTATATAAATCTATTCTATGAGTTCGAAAAAGCAAAAAAATATTAGATTACCTGTTCACATTAAGCCTGAGCGGTATAAGATTATACTCAGGCCGAATTTTGAAGATTTCACTTTTTTTGGTGAAGAGACTATTTATCTTTCTCTAACTAAAGCTACTAAACAAATTATCCTACATGCACACGAACTAACTATAGATTCTGTCCAAGTTTCCCAGCAAGGTAGAGAATTTGATGGCAAGATTAACTATCAGGAGGAAGATGAGACAGTTACTTTTATTTTCCCCAAGCTAATTAAAAAAGGTAAAGCAGAGCTTAAGCTAAAGTTTAGAGGAACTTTGAATGACAAGATGCGGGGTTTTTACAAAAGCAAATACTCTATAAATGGAGAGGAGAAGTATTTGGCCACTACCCAGTTTGAGTCAACAGATGCAAGACGTGCTTTTCCCTGTTTTGATGAGCCTCACCAAAAAGCTATCTTTGATGTGACTTTAATGATCCCCTCACATATGAAAGCTATCTCAAACACTATTGAGACAAATGTTTGGGAGCACGAATCAGGCTACCAGGTAGTTGAGTTTGCTCCAACCCCCAAGATGTCAACCTACCTGCTAGCTTTTATTGTTGGAGAGTTTGAATATCTGGAGGGAAAAACTAAGGAGGGAATAGTAGTTAGAGTATTTGTAACCCCTGGCAAGAAGGATCAGGCAAGATTCGCCCTGGATGTTGCTAAAAAGTGTTTATCCTTTTTTAATAATTTCTATGGAATTGACTATCCACTGCCTGTTTTAGATCTAATTGCTGTGCCTGATTTTGCTGCTGGTGCAATGGAGAACTGGGGGGCAATCACTTATCGGGAGAGCGCACTTTTGATAGATGAACAACTTTCTGCAGCCTCAAATAGGCAAAGGGTAGCCATAGTAATTGCTCATGAAATAGCTCATCAGTGGTTTGGTAACTTGGTAACTATGGAGTGGTGGACTCATCTTTGGTTAAATGAGGGCTTTGCTTCATACATGGAGTATTTAGCTGTTGATCATATTTTCCCCCAGTGGGATATCTGGACCCAGTTTGTTTACTTGGATCAAGGAGTAGCTCTAAAACTAGACAGCCTGAAAAATACCCACCCAATTGAAGTAGAGGTTCATCATCCAGGAGAGATTTCAGAGATATTTGATAAGGTCAGTTATTCTAAAGGTGCCAGCATCATTAGAATGCTAGCTGAGTATTTGGGTCCAAAAGATTTTAGAGAGGGGCTAAGGTTTTATTTAAAAAAGCACCAATATGCCAATGCTACAACAGAGGATTTGTGGGATGCGTTTGAATATATTTCTAAAAAACCTATTAAAAAGATGATGAGGAACTGGACTTTTAAAGCAGGTTATCCAGTTGTTACTGTCCTCAAGGCAGATAAGAGTTTAACACTGCATCAATCTAGATTTTTTTCCAGTGAAGCTACCAAACTTGAGACTAAAGATAATACTCTTTGGAGTATCCCGATCAATTTAAAAAGGCAAAGCTCTAAATCTTTAGAAAAGTATCTATTGGATGAAAAAACTCTAAAGATCCCACTGGGCCCAAAGGATCAGGAACAATGGATTAAGCTAAACTGGAGCGAATCTAGCTTCATCAGAGTGGATTACTCAGAAAATCAGCTGAATTTATTTAAAAAGGCCATTATTGATAAAAACATTCACCCCCTGGATAGGTTAGGAATTATTAGAGATGCTTTTGATTTAAGCGAATCAGGGCTTTTGCCTACCCACTTTGCTTTGGAGCTATCACAAGATTATCAAGGTGAGGATGACTTTACAGTCTGGTCAGAAATAGCTACTCATCTAATTCAAGTTTCTAATTTACTATCAGATGAAAAGTTTCATCCTAAATATAAAAACTTTGCTCAAACTATCTTTTCCAAGATAACTAAAAAGATAGGCTGGGAGTCTAACAAGGATGAATCTCACACCCAGGTTCTTTTAAGAAGTTTAGCTTTGTATAGTTTTGGTAGTTTTGGTGACTCTCAAACTATAGAAGAAGCAAAAAATAAGTTTTTTAATTATATTAAAAAAGGGAAAACTATAGAGGCAGACTTAAGAGGAGTGGTTTATAACTTGGTTGCAGAAAATGGTGGTTTAGAAGAGTACAAGTTGTTACAAGATCTATATAAAAAAGAGCAGTTGCAACAGGAAAAAGACAGATTAGGCAGGGCTTTAACTTTATTTAAAGATCCAAAGCTATTACAAAAAACCTTAGATTTTTCTCTTTCTCAAGCTGTCCGGGCTCAAGATGCAGTTTTTATAATTAGAGGAATCTGGATGAATCCTAAGGGTAGAGATCTAGCTTGGGAGTTTGTTAAAAATAACTGGTCAAATATCAGAGAAAACTATGGCGGGGGACATTTTTTGCTTTCTACTCTTTTACAAGGAGCAGAGGAGTTTGTAGATTTAAGCGCAGCCAAAGATATAGAGAAATTCTTCAGGAAAAATCCAACCCCAGAGGCAGCCAGAACCATTGCTCAAGCTTTAGAGCAAATTTATTCTAATGTAGCCTGGCTTAAAAGAGACAAACAAGGAATAGAAAAGTTTTTAGTGTGATAAAATCTTCACTGAAAATATGTTAAACGCCACAGAGTTAAGAAACGGGACAGTTTTTAAAGAAGGCAACCAGCTTCTGCAGGTTCTAACTTATGAACATATCAAAATGGGCCGTGGCTCAGGTACGATTAAAGTTAAGGTAAAAAATCTTAAAACAGGAGCGATAGTGGAACGGTCCTTTATTACTGGCGCCAGGGTTGATGAGGCTAGAATTGAGAAGAAAAAGTCCCAATTTCTCTACCAAGATGGGGATAGTTACTACTTTATGGATTTTGAAACTTATGAGCAATTTCCTATCTCAAAAACAATTTTGGGGGAACAAGCTAAGTACTTAAAAGAAGGCCTTGAGCTGATCCTGATAATTTCTGAGGGAGAGGCTCTGGGAGTAGAGCTTCCCAACAGTTTAATTTATACCATAGCAGAAACAGGTCCAGGGGAGAAAGGCAATACTGTTTCAAATGTTTATAAGGAAGCCACTCTAGATAATGGTTTGGTAGTCAAGGTGCCAATGTTTATGAGCGTAGGAGAGAGGGTTAAGGTTGATACCAGGTCTGGGTTATATGTAGAGAGGGTGAAATAAAGCCTATTTTTGCTCCCACCTCGGAGGTGTCAAGCTAATCCTCATCAATTAGCTTGTGTTTTATTAATTCAAGCTCTTGCGCATAGCCTGCATGGTCCTTAATAAAGTTTTGATATTCTTTGGGTGACTTGAAAAAACTTAAAATTTCCTCCTTTGAACATAGCCCAGATTTCCCCATAACATATTCATGGTATGATGACCATTCATATTTTTCTAAACTTTTTATTAAAAAAGATACAAATGGATTTAAGTGAATATATCTTGAGACATGGACCAATTGATCGTCAGATTCAATAAGCACAGCCTTAAATTGGCCTTGCAACAAAGGACCCACCCTGTTATATCTAGTGTTGAAATATTTTGTATAGCTATTTAAAATATTTCTCATAAATTCGGTTATTCCCTGACTTCTTAATTGTTTTACTAGTAGATGAAAATGATTGGGCATTAAGCAAAAGGTAAGTATTTCCACCATTTTTTTAGCTTGTTCAGCTTTAAAATTTTTATATCTAAAAAATTGAGAAAGTTTGGGTTTGGGTCCCTCTAATTGATAGTAGGAAAGAGTTTTTAAGAATCTTTGATAATCACGGCGGTCTCCATAGATTAAACGCTTTTCTGACCCACGATTATAGATGTGATAAATTTGATCATCAGCAAAAGGAATAATTCTGTAGGGCATTTATTTATCATAGCTCTTTTTCCCGATGTGTCAATCTAATTCCACCTCGGAGGTGTCAAGCTAAAGTAATGCTTTACAGTTTTGGAGTTAAGAGTATAATGGAGTGGACATGGCTAAAAAGATCAATAAAGCTTTGATTCCTGCTGCCGGGTTTGGAACCCGGTTTTTGCCGCAAACAAAGGCAATGCCCAAAGAGATGCTTCCTATCGTGGACAAACCAGTTATTCAGTATGTTGTTGAAGAGGCAGTTAGCTCAGGAATAGAAGATATTATCCTGGTAACTGGTGCTAACAAGCGGGCAATTGAGGATCACTTTGATAACCCAAATCAGGAACTTACCCAAATACTTCTCCAAGGAAAGAAAATTGAACAACTGGAGGAGATAAAAGATATCTCAGAGATGGCAAATTTTATCTATGTCAGGCAGAAAGGACCATATGGTAATGGCACACCTATTTTGGCTGGGGAGCCTGTAATTGATGGTGAAGCATTTGCTGTGCTTTGGGGTGATGAATTCATCCATTCTGATCCTCCCAGGTTAAAGCAGATGATGAATGTTTATGAAAAATATGGAGGAATTGTTATCTCTGGGGTAAAGATTGAAAGTAAAAAAGACCTAGTCCGTTATGGGGTGATGGATCTTGAGTTAGTTGAAGGCAATGTCTATAAAGTTAAAAAAATAGTTGAGAAACCAGAGCCAGACCAAGCACCTTCCAATATCGCAGCAATTGGTGCCTACATTCTTCCTCCTGAGATCTTTGAAGCCCTGAAAAAGGTCGAGCCTGGAAAGGGTGGGGAGATTTGGTTAGTTGATGCAATTAATTTGTTGCAAGATCAAGGGATTCCTCTGTTTGCAGTCGAAATAGAAAATGGGAAGTACTATGATACTGGTAATAAATTAGAATATATGAAAACAGCAGTTGAGCTGGCTTTAAAACATGAGGATATTGGTGAAGAATTTACTAAATTTATTAAAGAGTTAAAAGTTTAAGGGACTCTAAAAAAAATTCTCAAAGCAACAAACACAACCCCTACTGTGACCACCTGAGTTAGAATACCCATTGGCAATTTTGCTCTTCCTTGGATTGTGTGACCAACTTCATAAAGCCAGCTAAAAGGTGGGAAATCCCAATTGAAAAACCAGTAAGGAGCCTCAATAATATCCCAAACTTCTGAGGCAAAAATACAAGCAAATAAGTACCAAAAATCTACCCCATCACCAAAAAGCAAGTAAGCTAAAACAAATCCCAGACTTAAATCAAAGGCTGCTTGAACAAATAGCTTAATCTTACTCTTCTTTCTCCAGTCCCTGCCAAAATCCCAGTGGGGGATTAAATCCAAGATAGGATGAGATGCAGCTGCTAAAGTAATACCAAGCGCTGGGTCAGGGACAGTTGCTGCGATACTTGCGCCTACTAATGCGTGTGCTGTGGCTGTCATAAATAGTTTGGACAAATTTGGTCGTAACTCTATCTGATCAACAATATATAACGTTTACTGCTAAATTCCAGTATAACAGAGAACGTCAATTCTTTCCTATTAAACACAACTAACTTATGATCAGACTATCTGGTAAAATTACAGATAAGGCAATGAAACCTGTGCTTTTTAACTTAGGAAATTATCCTATCTCTTCCTTTGGCCTGTCAATGATACTGGCCTTTCTGGCAGCCTCCTTTGTTATCTGGAGGGTGATTAGGCTTTATGAGTTAGATGAGGAAAAGATCGTTGACTTGATTTTAGTAACCTTTGTTGGGGGGTTAATCTCAGCTAGAATCTACTATATTCTTTTTCATTTGAATCTTTTTGATCAAATTTATAAAGTTTTCTTAATTAACCGTTATCCAGGGTTATCTTTCTGGGGTGCATTCCTTGGCAGTCTAGTCATACTAAAGTTTTTTGCTCGTCGACTTAAGGTTGATTTTTGGTTAGTTGCAGATATAACCATGCCTGGTTTGTTCGTTGGCTTGGTAATTGGGAGTATTGGTTGTCTACTTGGCAGTTGCCAATATGGTTTACCCTCAAACCTTAGTTTTGCAGTCTCACAGGTTGGGTTAATTGGCAAGCGGTTCCCTTTACAAGTAGTCGAGGCACTGTTATTCTTTATTGGTTTTATCTATCTTTGGAGACGGGTTTTGAAGTTTCATATTAACGGAGTGGTTGCTGCCTTAGGTTTGATACTGCTTGGGGTTATCAAGTTTGCCTTAGAGTTCTATCGTGGAGACAGACAGTTTCTTTTTGGCAACATTAGCTTGGGTCATCTTTACTCAATCGCAGTCTTTTTAGTAGGTTTAAGTATTTATTATTCAAGAAGCAAAAAATCTCTGCTATCTGATATTAAGTTTGTACTTAGTTTACCTATCAATAAAGATAGAAGGGGAGTAGTACTAAACAGACTAGGTAAAAATTGGTATAATCTAAAGGTTAATTTTAAGGTCTCTTTGCAAAGGAAGACAAAAAAAATAATGAGAGGAATAAA
This sequence comes from uncultured Gammaproteobacteria bacterium, assembly GCA_964405655.1. Lineage (GTDB taxonomy): Bacteria > Patescibacteriota > Microgenomatia > Daviesbacterales > UBA10151 > CAYOOO01. Next base: position 35,093 of record CAYOOO010000012.1, read on the forward strand.
TGTCAAGACTGAATCGCCGAAACTTGAGCAGTAATAACCCAATCTCGCTTCTGGGTAAGTTTAAAAATTTACTAATTAGAAGGAAAAAAGAGATTGAGAGTGATATTAAGTCGTTAGAGAAAGATGATCCTGTTATGGATGCTACTGCTCCGGTTGAAAGCAGTGAGCCTGGAACAGATTCTTGGCTGGCTGATACCCATTCCCGGATAGTCGCAGCTAAAAATAATCTTCAAGAGATGCTGACCAAGATAACCAGAGCCTTGCTTCGGATGAAAAGTGGTCATTATGGCAAGTGCGAAAATTGCGGGAGGACGATTGAAGCTTCAAGGCTTGAGGCTATGCCTACCGCTACCCTTTGTATCTCCTGTTCCAAAAAAAGAAAATA
>CAYOOO010000013.1:0-33065 GCA_964405655.1 uncultured Gammaproteobacteria bacterium
GCTCAAAAATTAAATTTAGTCCAGAAAGATCTTCAGAAACAAAAAGTAGATGCTGTTCTTATTTCCTCAGTTCCTAATATCACTTACTTAACAGGTTATTCAAATTTTAAAGTTGAGGAAAGAGAAGCATATCTGTTTATAACATCTGAAAGGAATTATCTGATTACCCATGCTTTATATATCAACGAGGTAAAAAAACTTAAAAGTGGGTTTAAAGTTATTGAGTATTCACCTAATAATCCTCTCAAAAATATTTTAAAAAAACTAGGAGATAAAAATTCAGTCAAGCGGCTAGGATTAGAAGAAACCAATCTGACTGTTAAAGAGTATAAAACAATCAAAAAAATATTCAAAAAAACCAAGAACTATAATTTAAGTAGTTTAAGAATAATTAAAAACTCTCAAGAAATAGAGAAAATCAAAAGAGCTTGTGAGATAGGAGATAAAGCTTTTGAATCTGTTTTGAAAATGATTAAGAATAATATTGCTGAAGAAGAATTAGCAGTAGAGTTAGAACTTTTTATTATTCAGCAAAAAGCAAGACTTTCCTTTGATACTATTATTGCTTTTGATAAAAACTCAGAAATTCCTCATCATATGACAAATTTTACAAAGTTAGAAAAAAAACAAGGTCAATTTATTTTGTTCGATTTTGGAGTTAAATTTAAAGACTATTGTTCTGATATGAGCAGAACAGTTTTTTGGGGAAAAACCTCCCAAAAACAGAAAACTCTATACAAGACTGTTTTAGAAGCCCAAAATAAAGCAGTCAATTATATATCAAATCAACTTAAAAATAACAAAAAAATCATGGCAAATCAAGCTGATAAAATTGCCAGAAATTATATTAAGTCAAAAGGTTATCCAGAATATCCCCATACGCTAGGTCATGGGGTGGGCATAGAAGTTCACGAAGAACCTATTCCTTACTATAAAAGAAAAGAAGAGCTTAAAGAAGGGATGGTTTTCTCTATTGAGCCAGGGATATATATACCAGGACTTGGTGGTGTCAGAATTGAAGACTTATTTGTTATAGAAAATAATAAACTTAGACAACTGACTAATGCCTCAAAGAAATTAATAGAGCTTTAGGAGTCTAAATGATATATGGTAGGAAAATCAAAAGCCCTATTATTACTGCAGTGATTGAGGTAACTAGAACAGCTCCTGCTGCAACGTCCTTAGCTCTTTTAGCACCTGGGTGTTCTGTTTCAGTGAATGAATCGACTACTTCTTCAATTGCTGTATTAGTTAATTCCAGACTGACAACAACTCCGATAGTGACTAAAATTATTAGCCATTCAACCTTAGTAATCCTCAGAAAATATCCTAAGATAAAAACCATAACGGTAATAAACAAGTGAAATTTTAAATTAGGTTCTTCTTTTAGTGCAGTTAAAATACCATTAAAAGCATTTTTAAAAGAAAGGATATTGATTCTACCCATCTTAAACCTAGTATAACAAAGATAAGTGACTAATTCTCTCCTAATTGTTACAGTAGCTATTTAAAATATTTCCTTGGAATAATATAATCACACTGCTTTTGTATCTTAAGAAGATATAATCGCCACCGTATGAAAAAGATTAAAAGATTTTACAAACCTGGTAAAAAAATTACCCTGTTTAATTATAAAAAGGATAAATTTTGCCAAGGAGAATTGTTATTTCCAAAACTAACTGAAGTATCAAGCTTTTTTTCAGATAGAGGTTATGGAATCAGCTTGCCTGCTGCAGCTGCCTCCCGTAACTTCTTTTTTAGTGGGGTTGCTATTGGTTTACTCTTTATATCGGTTTTTATCTTTACTAATCTTGTTTTACCCATTAGCTCAGCTTATTTAGAGATAGCCATGACCAAACTACCAGGGTCTATAAAACCAAAAACTTCAGTTAAACCAGTTAATCTCTATTCAGAAAGCTTTATTCTTGACGAAGACAACAAACAGTTTTCTAATGAATTTAAGTTATTTATTCCAAAATTAGATATTGAATCAGATGTTATTCCTAATGTTGATGCATCCAATGAAGGAAAGTATTTAGATGAGTTAAAAAAAGGAATTGCTCACGCAGCAGCTTCTTACCTGCCGGGACAAAACGGACCAGTTGTTTTGTTTGCTCATTCGACTGACACGGTTTTTAACATTGAACAGTATAATGCTAAATTCTATGCTTTGAAAAATATAGAAATTGACGATGAAGTTACTATTTACTTTAGAGGTAATAAATATAAATATAGGGTAGTTGAGAAAAAAATTATTGATCCCAATGATTTAAACTCAATCAGAAACTCAACCCACTCCTTAATCTTATCAACTTGTTGGCCCCCCGGAACAAACTGGCAAAGGATTTTAGTTTCAGCTGATCTTCAAGAAATAAGCAAATTGGATTAAACTTGCAAAATAGTCCTATAGCTGTATAATACTCGACGAAACTCAATTTCTCTTTAATTTAAAAAAATCTGCTGCCCTCCTGCTTGAAGCTGATGAATAAAATATTTAAGACATTATCTCTTTTTCTGCCTTTTAGCTTACTTCTAACTTTGCTGTTGCCTTTTTTTATATTTTCTCCATTAGTACAAGCCTCTCTACCTGATAGATTTTTTAAAGAAACAGTAGCCTCAGGATTTAACCAACCTGTTGATTTGGCCCAGACTCCTGACGGAAGAATCTTTGTGATTGAAAAAGGTGGGGTAGTCAAGGTTGTTCAAAATGGAGCTGTTCGTTCCCAGCCATTTACTACCTTAACCGTTTCCAGAAATGGAGAACGTGGTCTTTTAGGCATTGCTCTAGATCCAAGTTTTTCAACCAACAGATTTGTTTACTTATTCTATGTTAACGAGAATCCTTTAGAATACAGAATTACCCGTTATAAAGAGAACAATAATAGAGGTACAAACCCGACAACTATCTTTACAAGTCCGATTAACCCTAACTCGACTACTCATTTTGGAGGAGGACTCAGATTTGGCAAAGATAGCAAACTTTGGTTCACTATTGGCGACAATGCTGTTTCTGCTAACGCCCAAGATTTATCAAACAGATTTGGGAAGTTACTAAGGATTAATTCAGATGGAACTATACCTTCAGACAACCCATTTGTTAATCAAGCTAATAAAATGGCAGAGATTTGGTCTTATGGACTGCGTAACCCTTGGCGGTTTAGTTTTCGAAGTGATGGACAACCTATTATCGGTGATGTTGGAGGGGACCGGGTTGAGGAAGTTAACATCGGAGTTAAAGGCGGAAACTTTGGTTGGCCTATCTGCGAGGGAGCTTGTTCAAACCCGGGAATGATTAATCCGATTTTTTCTTATCCTCATAATCCTACACAAAGTGCTTCAATTACCGGTGGATTCATTTACAACGGTCAACAATTCCCTGCTGAGTTTAGAAATAACTACTTTTATGGAGATTTTGTCCGGGGTTATATACACAGATTAGTTTTAGATTCGCAAAATAATATTACAAGTGATTTAGATTTTGAATCAGAAGCTGGTACTGTGGTTTCAATGCTTGAGGGTAATGATGGCAGTATTTATTTTGTAACTATCTTTCCAGGAGCTTTGTACAGAATACACTTCTCAAATAAAAATCAACCACCAGTTGCCAAAGTTTCAGCCAAACCTACTTTTGGAACTATTCCATTAAAAGTGGCATTCTCAAGCCAAGGATCATCTGATCCAGATGGTGATAACCTAACATATGAATGGGAGTTTGGAGATGGAAAAAAATCAAGAGAACCAAATCCTAAGCATGTTTATAAAAAGAAAGGTAAGTTTACAGCCACCTTGGTTGTAAGTGATGGAAAGCTGAAAAGTAAACCTGAAATAGTTCAAATCTTTGCAGGAGACTTGCCTCCTAATATCAATCTAATAGAACCTTCAGCCAGTGATAAATACAATGCTGGACAGGTTATCAAATTTTCAGCAACTGCAATTGACCAAGAAGATGGTGAGATTTCTGAGCGTAATTTCTCCTGGTTGATAACTTTTCACCATCGCGAAAATCCTAACGAGCCAGATCATGTCCACCCATTTTTAGGTCCCCTAGATGGTGTCAGGTCAGGTCAGTTTACTGTTCCAGACAATGTTGAAAGATCACCATTTGCTTGGTTTGAAATAAAAGTTACAGTTAGAGATAAACTGGGTTTGACTGCCACAGTCTCAAGAAAAATACTCCCAAACACAGTCAATATGACCATAAATTCCAGCCCAGTTCCTAATTTAGTTGTCAATATTGACGGAGTACCTTTTGCAACAAATTATACTAGCGGAGCTATTGTTAATTACAAGATAACTGTAGAGGCAGTGACGCCAATCAGTAGAGATGGAGTAGACTATGATTTTGTTTCCTGGTCTGATGGAGGTGTTAGACTTCATACAATAACAGTTCCAAATACTGACTTTAGCTTGACTGCCAACTACAAAAGAAGACAAACTAGTCTACCTCATGCTAAACAATATTCAGTTGTAGCAGGAGATATCAAGATTAATGGTATCGTCCTCTATGACAATGACAGTAAAACTGGTCTAGTGACTTTGTTTGAGGCTGAATCAGATTATGAAGCTCCTTTTGGAGCTAGTCAAGTAGATAATCCAGATTTGCAAACTGCAGAAAGCACAATGGCAAGAATTGCAAGTGAAATGAAAATAAGTGGCTGCGATGGAGGATGTACAATAGTCACTACTTTACACTGGCCCTCACAACCAGTCCAATCTCAAGTTGTTAGGAATCAATCCTCACCTTCACCTCAAGCAACCCCTTCATCTACACCGGCTAGTTTACCATCTCCGCAACCCTCTTCAAGCCCTTCTCCCTCACCCTCCCCTACTCCGAGCAACTCACCTAGTCCTAACCCTTCTCTCTTACCAACATCTTCAACAGCTGATGAAGTAAGACAATCTTAAGAGTTAAGGTCTTGACAGAACTATAAGATTTGTGTATTTTTCTATAATACAAAAAATTATTTAAAATAGACTAGTCTATAATCTAATAATTTATGCCCAATGGATTTACAGAAAAGCCCTATAAATAAACAAATGATAACGGTTACTAAAACTTATAATTTTGAGAAAAGTGATTGGAGTTTCTTGCAAACCCCGTACAAAATTCTGTCAATGCTATTACAGTGGATTGTTAATTTAATTCTAACGATAAAAAGACAATGTAAAATGCGCTTTAGATCTCAAGTTCTTAATATAGGACTGCTACTATCTATTATGACAACATTTTTATTTTCACCAATTCTAGCTTTTGCTGATCAAGGAACAAGTTGTTCTTCAGCTTACGGACAGCAATGTCCTTCTTTGCAAGTTTCAATTAATAAAAAAGTTAAAAACCCTCAAACAGGAGAATTTGTTGATTCTTTGTCTGCATCAGGTCCTAATTTCTTAGCAGGTCAGGAAGTAAACTTTCGGGTTGAAATCAAAAATAGTGGTACAGTAGATATTGATAATGCCATGGTAGAAGATAGGTTACCTGATTTTGTTGACTTTGTAGCTGGACCAGGCAGCTTTAACCAAAGCACCAGGATGTTAAGCTGGACAGTTGAGAAACTAAAACCAGGTGATTCAAAACTATTTGATATTAAGGTTAAAATCAGATCAGGGAAAGACTTACCTGATATGGGAATTACTTGTCTTTCAAATTTCTCAAAAGTCCAAAAGGATAATATGTCCGCTCAAGATACAGCCTCCTTTTGTATCCAAACAAAAATCTTAGGTGGAGTGACTGAGTTACCTAAAACAGGAGTAAGCGATAATATGATTTTGTTTTTAAGCGCCGTTGGGCTGTTTGCAACGTCAGCCGTTCTTTTTAAGAAATTCAAAACTAGTTAATTTTTCTATAAAGGAGGTGAAGTATGAGCGTAGATAACGAAGTATCAATTGGTACATCTTCTGGTGTAACTAATGAACATTGGTTTGACAGATTAGCAAAAGGTTTGGCTACAGGGGTAAACAGAAGAGCTTTCTTGGTAAGACTTGGAGCCAGCGCGCTAGGAGTTTTAAGTGCACCATTTGTTGGATCCTCCATTGCAAGAGCAGCCCAAACTGTTGAGATGGGTCGAGGTCAATGTGATAGCGTTCCAGATGGATCATTAGTAGTTGGTGATGCAGAACTGGCGGATGGCACTAAATTATACCCTTATCCTCAAAGCGGAGAATTTGGCAATATGACTTGGATGAATCAGGCAGCTAGAGTTTGTTTTCCTTATGGAGGCAAGTATAGGACTGATGCTGATCGGGACTATCAACAACAAAAGATGCAAGAGGCTTTAACAAGTGGTTGTCAGGAAAATAGAGGGTGCAATGGTGTCTATGTCTGGCACTTTCCAGGGAATTTACCAGCTGGCGAAGAAGTTCGTCATAGCGGTACAGGAGCAAACGGGTCTGATGAGGTATGTCCAGAACCAGTCTTGGATAAAATTATAAAGGTTAATGCTGGTTGGCAGACAATGCATCGAAGATCGAGATTTGATGGAGATGGTCCAGTAGCGGTTGATGGCACAATAGTTTATGAACCAGATAACAACGCTAGAACTGGACAACAAGTCAGGAACTACAGTAGAAAATCTGTTCAAGTCAGAATGGATTTTGGTGGAGATTACGAATGTGTGTCGTTAGATATTGATGTAGCAAGGGAACGTGCAGATGAAGCTGTCAGGCTTAGTAAAGAAAAACAAGGCTTTAGAAGAGTAAGTATTATCGAAATTTCACGAAACGGTGAAGTATCTATAACCCGTCGCTAGCCATTTAGATAAGCCACAGCTTTCTATCAGACTTTAGACTGTAAGATAGCCAAGAGTAAAATACTATTCTATGAGAATTCAACTTAGTTTTTACTCTTGGTTTCTTATAATTTTAAAATCTCTTCTTTTAACCGCAATCACAATATTTATTTATGGAGTAAGGATAAAATCCTGCCAATTTTTGGCCACCATTTTTCTAAAAAGCTTTAGTTTTAAATAAGTTTTGATATAATTATGGGATTAATTTTTTGAAAAATGCTTAAAAAAATAATAAACAGAGTTTCTAAATTGAAATATAAAAGAAGTTATTTTAACAATTTGATTTATCCAGTTATCTTAATTTTAATCTGTTTTTATCTGGCCATAGCAAACCATATTCCCGGGTCTTATCTGTCAGGATGGGATACTCTTCATCCTGAGTTTAACTTTCCTCTAAATTTTCAAAGATTGATATTTGGAGTTTTCCGAAGTGAACAAGGCTTAGGAGCTGTAGCTGCTCATTCTCATATGGCAGATCTACCAAGAACGTTTTTACTTTACCTAAGTTCATTCCTTCTTCCGCTAAATTTACTAAGGTATAGTTTCATCTCTCTCTTTCTAACAATAGGGGTTTTAGGAATATATTTTTTTATTGATAAAATTTTGTTAATTAGTAAAAGGCACAACTCTCATCCATCAGCTTTTTTAGGAGCACTATTTTATCTTCTTAACTTAGGAACACTTCAACACTTTCATGTTCCTTTTGAGATGTTTGCTGTCCAGTTTGCTTTCTTACCTTGGTTATTTTTAAGTACTATCAATTATATTCAACAAGCCACTTTTTTTAGGTTATTTTTCTTTGGTGCAGTAACGTTAATGTCTACCCCAATGGCCTATGCAGCGACACTTTGGTACGCTTTTTTACTAAGTTTTATCTTATTCCTTTTGCCATTTGTAAAAAAAAATTTTAGTAAGATAATACGATTAATAGTACTGACACTATTAATAAATGCCTTTTGGCTTCTACCCAACCTGTATTTTGTCTTTTCTGGAAATGCCAAATTTGTTCCAGAAGCTAGGATCAATAAAATTTTCTCAGAAGAAGCATACTCATACAATAAAAATTTTGGTGATTTAAAAGACACAATTATTTTTAAGAACTTTTTATTTGATTGGGCTGTTTATCAGGGAGAGGATCGTTTTGGGTATTTAATGCAGGTTTGGAAAACATATCTATCAAAATGGTGGATTAGCGCAATAGGTTATCTAAATTTTATTGTTATAGTTACTGGCTTAATTATCTGCATTCGATGGAAAAATAGATATGGTCTAGCTTTAATCATTCCGACTATCTTTTCACTAATATTTATAGCTAACCTTTCTTTCCCCATTGATCAGTTTTTTAACGTTATTAGGAACAACTCAGATATTTTTCGGGAAGCACTACGCTTCCCTTTCACTAAATTTTCAATTATTCTGATATTTTCCTTCTCAGTTTTATACGCTTTTGGACAGTCCTATCTAATCAATACAGTAAATAAAGTAATCAAAAATAATTCTGCTAGACTAATTCTACCTAGTTTATTTATCTTTCTTCTTGTAACTTATATGTGGCCTGCCTTTAAAGGAAACTTTGTATCTCCCTATTTACAAGTTAAGATCCCAGACGAATATTTTCAAATGTTTAAATGGTTTGATGAGCAACCAGCTGATGCTCGTATCGGAGTTTTACCAATTCACTCACTCTGGGGATGGACCTACTATGACTGGGGATTTCAAGGAGCTCAATTTGTTTCTTTTGGAATAAAGCAACCTTTGTTAGATAGAGATTATGATAGATGGAATATTAACAATGAAAATTATTATCGTCAAATGTCTTATGCAATCTATTCTCAGAATAAGGATATTTTTGAAAAACTATTAAGTAAATACAAAATTCACTATTTAGTGGTTGATAAGAATATCTTAGCCCCAGGATCATACCAAGATAAAAAGGTGCTTTTCTTCGACGAGATTGAGGCACTTTTAAACTCTAGTGCTAAGGTAAAATTAGCTAATCAATATAAGAATATATCTGTCTACCAAGTTGATACAAAAAATGACTTAATTGATTCTTCTGGTAGGTTTATTAATATTCCCACTCAATATGGGTTTCAAGATATTGATTGGCCGTACATAGACAATGGAGATTATATAAGTGATTTATCAAATAATAGTAAGTATTCTCAACATCTCCCAAAAACTTACTACCCTTTTGCTAATCTAATAGATAATCAAAATTTGATCAATAAGGATCTAAAAATAGTTGACGATAAAATTTCCCTATCAAATATTGATATTCCAAAAAAAGCATTAATTAATTTAAACAGTTACCTAGAGGATGAGTCGTATCTGTCTGCTGACCTATATCTAAAAAAGGCACTTGATGGTGTTAAGTTAAAGCTTGTCTTAAAGACTCCCTCTACTCAAGTTTCTCCAGTTTCGCGAGAATTAAATTATAGCCTTGGCAAAATTAACACACCTTTATCAGATTGGCTGGTAAATATTGATGAATTCCAAACTTTTCCGTTAAAAGATACCTCTAATGATGATTATGTCTTTCAAGACTCAATTTTACTCTCCACAAAAACATTTAATAATATTACCTTTTATAAAAGTACCTCTGACTTAGTTGAAACTGCTAGTAAACAACAATTTAAACTTTCGGATTTAAGTCAACATATTACAAACTGCGGAGATAAAAACTCTAATGAAATAGAATCTTTGGATATCCCAGATACTTCAACAATCACTATAGAAGGTAAAAATGCTAAAGTTTGTTTAAGAGTGCCACTTACAGACATTGTTACAAAAAACCAAAATTTGGTTACCAAAGAACTTCTTAAATTAGGATTTACAGTTAATACAAATAATAATGTTTTAGGTCATTATTGTATTTATGATAAAAATAGAAAACGCTGCATTAAAGAAAGAAAAGATTTAAAGAATTTATCTCAGACCGAAGAGTATGTACTGATTAATGAAAATAACCATGATAAACTTGAGTTAGTTTTATTTTTAGATGCGGTTGATAAAAACGAATTAGTCAAAATTAGTTACTCAGACCTACACTACTTCTTGCTAGCTCCTACCGACATCGTCTCTATTTCTCCCATTCAGCTTGAAGATATAGTCAAAGAAGAGATTATTACACTTGAGAAAAATGGTAAATTACTGATTCCTACCAGTAATAAGTTACTAGCCAACTCTACCTATCTTTTTGAACAAGGTCATAAATCAAGCTCATGCAGTAGCATTGATCCAAAAAGCTATAGTAGATTTTTTAATAGAGACTATATTGAATATAGTTCTGAAAAAGGATCTAGTTGTGATTACTTTGAATTCTCTAACTTACCCCATAATAGTGGATATCTTTTGGAGATAGAAACACAAAATGTTAATGGTTTACCTTTAAGGATTTGTATTGCAAATAACTACTCAAAAAGATGTGACTTATATCTTTCTTTGCCTCAAAACAAACAGTTTTCAAAAAATTTATTACTTATTCCCTCAAATGAAGATGGAGGTGCCGGCTATAATATTCACCTAAACAACTATTCTGTAGAAAATACTGTCAGTACCAATCGAGTAAAAGGGTTAAAAGTCTTAGAATTTCCAAATATTTGGCTTGGAAAATTAAAGTTATCAGAACCTAGCCACACCATAAATTCCAAAGCTAAAATTGACAATTCTTCTCAAGTTATACCTGGAGTCTATAGAGTTAATTTTGATAATCAATCTAGTACTCCAGGGCTAATAAAGCTAAACAAAAGTTTTGATGTTGGTTGGTGGATGAGTAAAGGGGAACATGTTCATGTAAATGGTTGGGCTAATGGTTGGTTAATTGGTCCAAATTCCAAAGGCACAACCTGGATCATTTACCTTCCTCAGGTTTTGGAAATAGCGGGATTGGGAATCCTACTTGTTTTAATTACCTATTCTTTTTTGATAATTTTTATCTCTCTCTTTTTTTCTGAAACTACCTGAAAAAAAACTTTCAATGAACCTTTAGGTAATAAAGATTCAACTTTATCTGCCCATTCAACCAACACAAAATGATTAGGATTTTCAAAAACTTCTTTAATGCCTAAGTTTTGAAAATCAGTTTGTTGGTCTATTCTATACAAATCTAAATGATAGAAAATTTTTTTACTTGCTGGAATAGAGTGTTGTCTTATGATTACGAAGGTGGGCGAAATTATCTTCTCACTTATACCCAATCCTTTAGCAAAACCTTGGGTGAAGATAGTTTTTCCAGATCCTAATTCACCAATTAGGGCTATGATTCCTACCGAGTTTTTTAAGCTGGTAGCTAATTGACGAGCAAACTTTTTAGTCTCTTTTGCTGAATGGCTGATAAATTTCATGTTAGAAATACTAGCTTCTTTTAAAAGATTTAGCAAGACTAAAAGCGCCTATTAGAAGAAAGATTGTACCCAGTGATATGAATAACCACCTAAAGTCGCTTTTGTTTGTTTTTACCAAAGACTGAGGACTTGTAGTTGAAAAACTAGATTGAGTGGCTACTCCTGAGATAGTAGCATAAGATTGTTTAGCATCACCTGCCTTTTTTTGAAAGTTAATTAGGCTTTTTGATAATGAAGCTAAAACTTGAGCTGATACTATAGGGGAAGCAGTAGCTTTAGAACTTTTAATGGATTTGCTGGTAGTTGAGGATGGATCATTGGTAGTATCAGTAATCTTAACTCCAACTTCATTACTCCAGCTTGGTCCAGAACCTGATTGGGTGTATCTACCTACTTTAAAAATATAGTCCCAAGAACCAGTATAACCTGAATCTTCCTCGTCAACTTTAACTTCCAAATTTCCAGACCAATTACCTACTGAGTTAGTTGTGATAAGGAATTGATTACTATAACTTGATCCATTAGCAATCCAATTTGATCCAACGTTAGTCAACCCAAAATAGTTAGAAGAGTCAGGTTTCTTAAAAGCTCCTTTAAGATAGAAATTAGTGGTTGGGTTATTTGGTAGATTTAGGTTAACTGAGATTACCAAAACTTGATCAGAATTAAGCTGACTAGGTAGATTAGAAATGGTAAAAGATGATTGAGATTGGGTACTGGCTGATGGGGAGGGATCTGAGGAGTTGATTGAGGAAGGTGAGGAACTAGTCCCTAATGTGAAAGACCAAACATCAGACCAACTACTCCATAAACCGCTACTATCTTTAGCGGCAACCTTCCAATAATATTTTCCTGCCTCAAGCTGAGGTGAATATTTAATATTAGAGGTGTAGTAATTTTTAATATAGGGACTGGATAGTGATGGTTCATCATCGACAACCACTCGATATTGAACAGCTTCGGAGGAATTTTCCCAAGTTAAGGTAGAATTTGATGTAGTTGTCTCATTAGAGGGTGTAACCTGCTGAGGAGCAGATATAGAATAGACAGATCTGAAAGGATAAAATAGAATAAATAATATTAAAAATAACTTAGTTGATAAACGTATCACACCTTTTTAATTAATAGTTTATCCCGGTCCTTCTTAATAACTTGATATTGATTTTTGGGAATTTTAGCATCATCTAATCTCCATTCAGGAGTGATTAAAAGAAAAGCTTTCTCATTAACAAAAAGTGGAACTAGCCCCTCATAGTGAATTCTTTTGACAATCTTTTCGGAATAGAAAGCTGCAGATGGTACAAAATCTCCGTCGATATATAGTTTTTCTCGGTAGTTCTTAGCTTCTTTAGATAAAATGGCTTCATCTGAAACATAGGCGGGGATATCTATAAACTGGTACCAAATTTGGCGATTTTGGATATAAATAAGATAGAAACTGAATACTGATAAGATAAAAACAGCAATCAAATGTTTTTTTATGGTTAGGTTTAAAAGAGTGTAAGAGAACCCGAAAAAAGCAACAATCATAATTGGTTGAAGGGGTATTAGATGCCAAATTTGTCCTTGTCCTGAGAAAATAAACGGCATAAAAAAGATAATAAAAAATGAAGATAAAATATAAAACCTTCTTTGGAAGAGAAAACCCCCTCCAATAACTCCTAAGATCCCTGGCCAAAACCATTTTCCGATACCATTATGTAAGTATTCCTTAGCTAACTTTATATTTTCTATATAGTTTGGACTTGTTTTAATTCCCGGAAGACCTATTTTGAAGTAATGATCGAAGTAATGAGGGTGAATAATCCGTTGGGTTATAAACCAACTTCCTGCAATAACAAAAAAAATAATTAAAGGGAAGAATAAACGTTTGATTTTAATTGTTTTAGAGTTCCAAAAAATAATAAACAAAGAAGGGATTATTGTAAGAGGAACCATGGTCTTACTCAAGAAAAGAAAAGCTAAACTTATAGAAAAAGGCATAAGATATTTACTGTTTTTAGCTGCTTTAATGGCTAAGTAAAGTGATAATAAGAAAAAGAAAGTTAAGATTATATCTAGATTACCTGATCTTGCTCGATACAAAAACCAGATTGCGGTTGAAGTAGAGATTGCTGACAAAAATCCTACAATACGATTGAAAAGCTCCTTAGCTAAAAGATAAACTATTACTAAACTTAAAAAGCCTGTTATCGCTGAGGGTAATCTGGCGGTAAACTCACTAACACCAAAGAATAAAAATGAAACTGCCATCATCCAAAAACCGGTCGGAGGATGATCGAAGTAGTAACCTCCATTCCAGTTTAGATTTAACCAATCTCCTGTTTTTAAAATATTATGGGAGATTGATGCGTACCACGCTTCATCCCAACTTACAAGTGAGGATTGCCCGAGTTTGTAAAAAAACAGGGGAAGAGTTAAAGTTAGCAGAAAAACTGCTAGCAAATCAGTCTTTTTTTCTTTGATTTTACTTATGATATTTACCTTGAATCTCATTCCAACGGATCCTAATCATATCCCCTATTGCATCCAGAGAGTCTTTGATAATTTGGACACGCTCGGTTCCGACATAATGCCAATCTACATCGACCTCAGCAATCTTGAGCCCTTTCTCTTTGGCTATAAATAACACCTCAACATCAAACCCGGCATTAACCGCAGCACCTTTAACATGGACGGATTGCCACTTTTTGAGTAAATCTGGAAATATTATCTCAATAGATTTTCTGTTAAAAGCCTTAAAGCCGCATTGTGTATCTGAAAAGGGTAATCCTAAGATGAGATTTCTTAGTAAAGCAAATCCCCAAGCAGCAAGTTTTCTAAGTATCGGAGCTCCTTCTCGGCCATGTCTAGAGCCAATGACAATATCAAAGCCTTCATCAAATTTTGGAAACATTTTTTCGATCTGATTAATAGGAGTAGCCTGATCCATATCAGTAAATAATGCAATATCTCCGTGAGATTTAACCAGCCCTGTCATTACAGTAATAGCTTTACCTCCATGAGAATTTTGAAGAAGTTTAAAGTTCTTAAAGCTTTTAATTTTTTCTTTAACAATATCAACAGTTTCGTCGGTCGAACCATCATCGACAATTAAAACTTCGTAGCTATAGTCCTGTCTAGAAAGATAATTATAAACATTTCTTAAAACGTCTTTTTTTAAATTTTCTGACTCGTTATAAGAAGGGATAATTACTGATAATTTAGGATTAGTCATAACATTTATTATATATTTAATACATCTTTTCAGATAGATTTAATAAGTCATTATTCCTTTTCTTGTTTGTCCTGATCAGGATTATGAACTAACTTAAAAACCTTAATACTATTAAAGTTTTTTTCGTCAGCGATCTTAGTCCAACCAAAGGCAGCAATTTCATATTTTGGATGCCCGACTGGTTTACATATTTGATCCTCACAAATAACAAATAGCTGTTCAGTTTTCTCAAAAGGTAATAGTTTGGGTTTGTGTCCATATAAGTCCAAATAATATTGGTAGGCGGCATCATAGTTATGCTCAGCGATTAAAGCAAAGTTAAATGGTTTATTGTTAGATTGTTTTATAACAAAACGGGCAATTTCTTGTGTTCTTTTAACTTGTTGATTAGGTCTATCTTTTAGAGGAATCCTATTTATATTTGAAAGAATTAAAGAGATAACAAGAACAAAAAATAGCGAACTTATTAAAGTTTTATGATGCACTTTCTTTGATAAAGAGGTTAACGAAAAGAGACTCCCCATTAATATAAAAGGAGCCGGATTTAAAAATCCCAGATAATGGTCATAAATAGTCTGTTTATAAAGAGCCAGTCCTAATACTCCGATAACTAACCAGAGTCCTAAGATCAAAAAAGGCCAACTAGATTCTTTTTTTGCAACCCTTTTATAAAGAGCGATAAGCAAAGGAACAAATAAAATCAATGAGCTCATTTGAATCAAAATTAAATTAGATCCAGTCAGATAACGCTCGATTAAGTTATTTTGATAAATTGGTACCACCCTGCCTAATGTATTTAACATGTTTAAATTAACAGTTGTCTCTCTCTGGCTGAAGAAAGTAGAAATAGCTCGAAAATTAATTAAGTTATGTCTTAGATCAAAAATTACCAGCGGAGACATTAATACTAAAAAAAGAACAATTGAGAGAATGCTGCCAAAGACAAAGTTCTTTCTGATTCCCTTATTAGATTTTAGGATTATAAACTCGTTTAGCCACAAAATAATATAGACAGGTAATAAAATTAAAGCCAAGTAGTGCATTTGAACTGCGAATGCAGCTGAAACCCCAGTTAAGATAAACCACTTAAAATCCCCTGTTTTTCTTGAAAGATAAAGACCTACGAAACCAAGTAGGGCAAAAAAAGGTGCAGGATTTGGGTTCCAAGAAGACCTGGAATAAATTATTGTTACAGGAGAGAGTGCGTAAAGTAGGGAAGAAGATACTGCAGCTAATTTACCAAACCATTCCCTTGATAAATAATAGATTAAAACCACACTCGCTACTCCAATAATTGCAACCATGACGGCTGCAGAAACAGGATTAAGCCAGGCAATTAACATTGCTATGGACATCATGTAGTAGTAGAGAGGACCAAGATACATATTACCTATCGAAGTTGGTGGACCTATTAATGGAAAGTCAAATTGAGTTAGTATCTTTTTAACAATAATGGCATCTCTACCTTCATCACCAAGAAAAGTCATATAATCGTCTATCCTATAGAGTCTTAAAAAAGCAGCCAAAATAATGATCAAGAGTAAAATCGTAAATTCGAGACGATTCTGTTTAATCCAATTAATTATTTTCATTTTTCAGTGAAATTTTATCCAAAGCTTAAGTAGATCAATGTATGAGCGAAAAATAACTTTTATACTTGCACCCGTTGGACTACCAGATGTTCTTGGGTAATGTTGAACTCCAACTTGAGCTACACTAAAACCGAATTTTTTCGCCTTTATAGCCAATTCAGCATTGATCATTCCTCCCCTGCTTGACTGCAGCCGGGGAATCTTTTCTATAACTTCTTTCTTAACAACTTTGAAACCGCAGTCTATATCTTTGAGCTTGAGCCCAAAAAAAATAAATAGAGATAATGCCCATCCCTTGGCAAAAAGAGTTCTAAAAAAGGGGTCAGCTCGCTTGATTCTGTAACCAATTACAAGATCAGTATTATCTAGTTTTTCCAAAAATTTTGTTATTTCACCAAAATCAAACTGACCATCTGAATCAGTGTAGGCAATGACCTCATACCTAGCATTATAAAAACCAGATTTTAGAGATTCTCCATAGCCGAGGTTTTTTTTATGACTAATTACTCTAATATGACTGTTAGATTTGGCAAAAGAATTTGCTACTTCGCCAGTCCGATCTGTCGAACCGTCATTGATTATTAATATCTCATAGTCTAAACCTAAATCCTTTAATACTTTAATAGATTTTTCAACAGTTGCTTCAATATTTTTTTCTTCATTGTAGCAAGGGAAAAAAACTGATAGGTTGTTTACCTCTAACTTATCTTTGGTTATCTGCATGCTAATATGCTAACATAAATCTATGTTTATCCCCAAGAGTAGTAATTATTTCTCTGAGGCTAAAAATGAATAAACAGACAAAAGAGATATTAATCCTAATATTTACCACATTTTTAATTATCTTTTTGATTTGGATTCCCCATCTATTTAGAATAAACAATTTTTTTAACTTAAATTTTTCGAATGGTTTTAATACAATTTATCGCAATTTTGACGGCTTAGAGTATATTGTTATTGCTAAATCTTTGTATGATCCCAAATCTATCGCCGAACTTCCTCAGTCTTTAGCTGCTAGTTATTATGCGTCACACTTTCCTCTTTATTCCTTATTTATTTTAGCTTTTGCATCTTTTTTGGGTTTTTTAAAATCGATGTTATTTGTATCTGTTTTATCAACAGTTCTTTCCGTTATTGCTTTTTATATTTTATTAAAAGATTTCAAACTGACAGAGAAACCATTATTTCTCTCTATTATTTTTCTAATTCTACCTGCCCGCTGGCTAATAGTTCATAGTGTTGGTTCTTCTGAACCTACCTTTATACTATTTTTGATTCTAGCCCTATATTACTTTTTAAAATTTGAACAACAAGGTAGGTGGCTACATATTCTTCTTGCTGGTTTATTTGGACTACTTACCCAATTAACCCGCCCTCCGGGAATATTGCTTTTTATCTGTCTATCTCTCTATCTTTTCTGGAAGATGCTTAACGAAAAAGGAAATTTTTTTAAAAAGGTATATAAAATAGCCGTTTCTTATTATCCTTTATTAATTATTCCCCTAGGGTTGCTTGGAGTATTTAGTTGGTATTCTTTGACCTACAAAGATTTTTTCGCTTACTTTCACAGTGGGGATAATATTCACCTTGCGTTTCCTCCTTTTCAGGTTTTTAATAAAAATCAGTTTTGGGTAGGAGATATTTGGTTAGAAGATATAGTTTATATCCAATTCTTAAGTTTATTGGGCGGATTACTGCTAATTAAACAAAGACTGCTTCCGCTTGCTTTTTTTGTTTTAACCTATTTAGCAGCATCAATTATGGTTGCGCATCGTGATATTAGCCGGTATATATTACCAGTATTTCCTTTTTTACTGATAGCCTTTGAAAAAGTTTTAGTTAGTAAAGAGTTTAGAATTGTTCTAGTTATTTTAGGAATTGCTCTCTATCTTTATGCCCAAAACTTTATTATTCATAATGTTGCACCCATCCCAAATCTGCAACCGTTTAATTAGTGATCTGATAAATTTCAACCTCAGAATTTTCAAAAATGCGCTTTAGCCCAAGTTGCTGTTTATTAAAAGAGTTATTAAAGATTTTTAGATTGTAGATATATTTAATATTGTTTTCCTTTAAGAACTTTTTTGACCAACGATTCTCTCTTCCTTTTAAAAAGTCTGTCACTTCTATAATTCTTTTTTGGTAATCATTTTGAAGAATTTCGTGTTGGATATTATCTTCTAAAAATGTAGGTTTATTAGAGAAGGCCGAGACATAAGAGGTTGTTTCGTAGGCAAAAAGTGGGACCGGTTCCTTATATTTTTCCCTTAATTTCTTATTAAAGGGATTTACTAAGACAACTCCTTCAGGTTGATCCTTAAGGAAATTTAAGGCTTCCAGTTCTAAAGGGTGAAGAGCAGCTGGAGGAGGATTTCCAAAACCACTTTTAAATGATTCAACCGAGCTGATTGGTGTTATCAGAAGGATAGCTACTAAAAATACTAGTCCACCTGATTTTGCAACTTTCTTAAATATAAAGTAAATTGTTGCAGCACTATAAAAGGAAATGAAAAATATAAAATAATAGAGAAACTGAATCATATTCCAAGAGTTACCTTTTTGTATAAAGAAAAGTGGAAAAACAAGAGAAATTAGGCTTGACCAGAAAATAAATGTATGTAAACTTAGATTAGTAAAATGTTTAAGTGGAGTAGTAAAAAAGTGAAAAAGCCCAACCAGTCTAGTTCCTAAATTACCAGCAATGAAAATGATTAAACCAAGTACCTCAGTTCCAATCCATTTAAACCATTCTCCTCGTTCAAAGTAAGCTGTTCTGGCCATTGACAGCTTGAGCCAACCTACTCTATCCGGGTAATCAATCATAGAGTGGATAAACCAAAAAGGTGAAAAGATTAAAAGAGAAGCTGAATTGATATTTTGAGGAAGGAATAAAACTAATGAAAAAATAGTGGATAAAATAGTTGGGATAAAAAATGAAAGATTTTTTTTAAAGATAACTTGTTTTAAAGAAATAATTAACATCGTTCCCAAAATAATAAGACCAGCATAAACTTTAAATTCGATTAAAGATCCGGCCAGTATGATTACAAGAAAAGTTAACATTTTTGTTCTCATTATTAATAGATTTTCAATGATCAAAAGAGTGGCTATTAATAAGATTAGAGAAATCGCAAAAGGAGGATTAAGGTTAAGTGAAACAGGTTGGTTAGCCCAAAAAACTGATTCACCTCCAAAATTTCTATTTTTAAGGAAAGTGACAACCCAACCGAAGCTACTTCCAAAGTAGATAAAAAATACTGATAGATAAGCAATAGGGTAATTGTTAAAAAGCTTTTTAGATAAAAGATAAGTGCCTATTCCCAGTAGAATTGAAAAGAGAAGAGGAAAAAATCTATAGATAAGATCTAATAGGGAAATTCTCGTTATAAAAAAAGTAGCAGAAATCACCAGATCATAAAAATAATGATAATTTGTCAAAGTTGTACCAGATAAAATAGGATTTAGCGGAGGTAAACCTTTAATCAATTGATTTACTAAGGCTTGATGCCAAATTAAATCATGTCCAGTTGGGCCCCAAAAACCAATACCGAAGTCATAAATCCAGCCTGATCTAAAAAGTAAAACGTCTTGGAAAATTACCCCAAAGGTTATTAGCAAAAATAAAATTAATCCATTTTTAGGAAAACTGAATGGAAATAATTTAAACTCACGGTAAAATCCTTTTAAGAAAAACACCAATAAGCAAGTGATCAAATAAATTGGCAAAATAACCCATAATTTAGTCAAACCAGAAATATATGAAACCAATATTAGGTTAACAATTCCCAATGTTACTGAAAGAAAGGAGTTAAAAAGGAGTGATTTATTCTTTAATTTCCTAATAAACAGATACCCTGGAATAAACAAACTAACTAGAGCAAAAATTAAGAATGTAAAAAGATTAAGAAGAGTAATCAAAAGATGACTTCTTAGTTTGGGATTAACCGTACTGTTTATTTTATTATGTTGAGATTTTAAGTTTTGATCTTGAGTGACGGCTTCTAAAATAAATCCTGGGATAGTTTGAACTCGTCCGTCTATTGAAAGATCCCTTTCGAGAAATTCTATCAATCTTTGTCTTGAGGCTTGATTTTGATAAGTAATTAAATATTTTTGTTGATTCTTGCCGACCTTTAAATCAGTTATTTTTCCCTCATCTAAAACAAATTTTTGTCCGTATGTAACATCATCTAAAACTCCTTTAGCCTCCATTGCAAACTGTAATGTTTGACAAGCTTTTTTATAACAAGGTTCCTCGCTACCATCACTATATTCTCGGACATCTCGAAAAACACTTCCATCCTGATTGAAAAACCAGCCAACACGATAGTGAAGATTCATAAACCAAACAGCCTTTTTATCGCTACCAAGTGGATCAGATGCAAAAATAATATGTTCAGGAGAAATTTCAGGGAATCTTTCCTTATACCAACTGGCAAATTTTTGCATGTTTAAAAAAGTTAATTTTCCTTTATTTCTTTTATCTACTAAACTTTCGATTTGTTTTTTATATTCCTCCTTGTATTTATTCCAGGAGTAAGAATTTTCTAAGCCAACTACCAGATGATTAAATTTGTTAAGATCTTGGTTTGTATAAATATCGATCAGTTTCGAAAAGTAGTTACTGGTTAAATCGTGATAATCGATATAATCATTTGGTTGAAGGCTAAAAGTGCTTTCGTATACGCTATTACCGTAACCATTAATAGGATCCCTGGCTGCCCATTGCATAACTACTACGTTCAACTTACTGTCAATACTTTGAGCAGGAATTAGGGTATTTCTTTTAGCAGGGTAATAGGGAGTAGAAAAATATTGTCCCCAAATTTGATAGTTGTCGGTAGAATATTGATCAGAGACAATCAGAACTGCATCTATTTTATATTTTTTTTCCATATAAGTAATTGAATA
Organism: uncultured Gammaproteobacteria bacterium; assembly: GCA_964405655.1. Classification (GTDB taxonomy): domain Bacteria; phylum Patescibacteriota; class Microgenomatia; order Daviesbacterales; family UBA10151; genus CAYOOO01. The sequence continues at coordinate 20,852 of CAYOOO010000013.1, forward strand.
ACTATCAACCCACCAAGCACCGACTGATTTGGGGTAAAAACCGAATGTTTTTTTAAATTCTTCAAAAGCTGTATCAATTAATTTTTCTCGTTCTTTTGGAGTATAACCAGTTAAAAAAACACTAGCCGGATTATGCCAACTGTCAGACTGATGATAGTTCACACCAGCTTGGGTGGTGAGCGATGAAGTAATCTCCAACAACAGCCCCTTTTCATCATTGGTTGTCAGAAGTAGTTTTTTTATTTGTTCATCTTTTAAGGCATCAAAACGCAAAAGCCAAGTCGAGGAGATTTGGTAGTTTGATAAAATTTCTCTCTCGCCGGCAACTGCCTCGGATGGTTTTTCTTTTAAATCCCAAAAATCACTTCCTCGAACTGGATTGACGATTGAAATAAAAGAGTTATCTGCAGCATAGGCTAAATTGAAGCTAGATGAAAAAAAGGAGACTAAACCAACTAGTAATAAGATTTTTGCAATTAAAAACTTATTTTGCATCTTTCTGATGTCGCCAGGTCACAAGATGGTTAATGGTAAAGTTCCAGATCATAACCGGCGGAATAGTAGCAAAGAAGTAGAAATTGTTGTAAGCAAGTTTTAGACTCCCATATTGAACAAAACCATCTCCATAAATTGAATGGAGCAGTTTAACAATTACTACTGCCATGGATAAACCCCCTAAACTGACAAGGTTAAAGATTGCCAACTTCTGCCAGAATCCAGTATTAGTCTTGCGATGTCTAAATGTCCAGATGTTATTTAGTGTAAAATTATTTATGATAGCAATTTCTGTTGAAAAAGCTTTAGAGGTAGCTGGGGGAAATCCAAAAGAATTAATCAATACTTTATAGAAGATAAAGTCTACTAATGTTCCAGTCACCCCGACCATCGCAAATTTGACTAAAGTTTTTGCCCTTCTGGTCAAATAGAAAAGAGGTATGTTTAACCCCCACTGGTGAAGACGGGCATCTAGAGTATAGGTGATAACGTCGTAAGTATAATTGATAGTTTTATTTTTTGAGTAACCCTCAGCCCGGTTTTTAAAGATTAAGGGAACTTCTTTATATTTTGCTCCCGCTAAGATTGCCTCATTTAAAAATGCTGGTTGAATAATAAAAGTTTTCTCTTTCCAAGGCAGTCTCTCCAAGTTCAGCTTTTTAAATAGTTCTGGAGTAAAAGCTCGTGATGAGTTAGCAAACTCTTTAATGTTAAAAGGGCCCATCACGATTCTGCAAAACCATGACATACCGGTTGAAAATATTCTTCTCGAGAGGGATAAATTGTTTCTGCCTCCCCTGATAAATCGTGAACCCAATACTAAATCATAGCCTTCTTCAATTGCCTCTAACATAGGGGGTAAGACACTAGCATCAACCTGATTGTCAGCGTCCATTTGGACTAAAACGTCTGGGTTAAAGTTAGCAATAGAATACCTGTGACCTTCGATTAAAGCAGTTCCAAGTCCTGGACCTACCTTGATGTTATGAATTTGCAGATTTCTTTTAGATAAGTTTTTAGAAAGCTCAAGACTACCATCATTTGATCTTTTATCTACAACCAGTAATATTTCCAGTTTCCAATTTGGTAGATTTTTTTGCTGAAGAAAAATCTCATTAATAAATTTTTCTAAATTATTTTTTTCATTCCAAACTGGAAGGACTATGACAGCTTTTTTCATACCTTTTTGGACGATTCTTCCTTTCCTCAATCTATTATATAGTCAGACTACCAAATCGTCCATCACAAAGGCTATCTCGAAAGTAAATTACTAATGGGAAATAAAAAGTATATTACTTGGACGATTTGGTAGTAATTACTACTATGAAAACTTCGCCAGATCTGAATCAACCATCATTTTAATTAGTTCTTCAAACCTGACTTTTGGTTCCCAACCTAAGATCTTTTTAGCTTTGCTGGCATCGCCGCAAAGTGGCGCATGCGATGGTCCAGTTTCCAATGGCCGCATAAAATCCGGGTTTTGAGTAATATGATCTTTCCAATTAAGTCCCACATGTGAGAAGGCCACTTCTAAAAGCTCTTGGATACTGTGAGTCTCGCCTGTAGCAATCACAAAATCCTCAGGTGTGTCAGTTTGAAGCATCATCCACATCGCATTAACATATTCTTTAGCATAGCCCCAATCTCTTTTTGGATCTAAATCGCCCATTTCCAATTTCCAATCTTTAGTAACAATAGGTTTGCCAACCTCGTTAAGTGGTGGGTTTTTAACCTTATTAATTATGCAAGCTGCCCCGACTGTTACTTTCCTGGTTACATATTGAACACCCCGTCTAGGACTTTCATGGTTAAATAAGATTCCACACCAGACAGGTAATTTTTCCTTACCTTCCCGATAGATTCTGGCATTGTGGTGAGCAAATAGTTTAGCTACACCATAGGGGTTATTAGGTCTCATGGGAGTCTGCTCGTTTTGGGGTACTTCTTTAGGCGCTCCAAACATTTCAGAGGTAGAAGCCTGGTAGATTTTAACTTTTTGGCCGGATCTTTGTAATCTTAAAGATGATTCAAAAATTCTCAATGCCCCCAAGGCATTTATATCAGATGTATAAACTCTTCTGCGGAAAGATTCAGCTGGTGAGGCTTCAGCCCCAAGGTTATAGATCTCATCGGGTTTAAGCTCTGAGATGGCTGCTTCAATTGATCTTTCATCATCTAAACTCCCTCTAAAAAATCTTAACTCTGCTCTTAAATGTTCAATATTTCCCAGGTGACCGGTAGAAGAAGATCGGACGAAACCTGCTACTTCGTAGCCTTTTTCCAAAAGAAGTTCTGAAAGATAAGATCCATCCTGTCCTGTTATTCCTGTAATAAACGCCTTCTTTGCCATAGTAGTGTTACTATATAACAATTTTAGTTTGTTGGGAAATTGCTAAGTTATTGGCATATCTTTCCATAGCAACTTTGACGGCCACTTCTATTGGACGCATCTTAATTCCTACTTTCTCTAAATTGCTTGATTGAAGTTTATTAGTGGATCTGAGTTTAACTGTCAAACCTTCTGAAACTAACTGTTCTTCGCTAATCCATTCATTTTTATGGTTTGGGTCAACAAGTTTTTCGTATAAAGACAGCAGATCACGATATTTGATTGCACCTGGATTTGTAACATGAAAGATTCCCTCAGCCTTCTTTTCTAGAAGCTTGTAAAAAACTTCAATCATATCCGGTATAACTGTGATGCTGTTTTCAACATCAATAACTTTAGGATAGTGTGAAAGCTTATCTATGATATTTCCCGGGTAGGGTCGATCATCCAGCGGGACCCTAATTCTAGCTATTCCAACATTAGGAAGTGACTCTAGAGCTAGATCTGCTGCATATTTGCATTTTGAGTAGTAGGCTATTGGGTTGGCAAAATCATCTTCTTTCCAACCTTTTGGGTCGGGTGAAGATCCATAAAATATACAGCCTGATCCAATATGTAAAAGATAAATCCCCTTTTCCTGACAAGCTTGAGCTATGTTAATTGGTAATTTAATATTACCTTCGACAGTTTCATATTGGTGAGTTTCACACCAATCTACATTCGGTTTACCTCTGACTCCGGCAGCATTTAAAACAACATCAGGTTTTGTTTCTTCCAGTAGTTCGAGAGCATCATCTGCACTGTAAATTTTTTTATCAGATAAAATTGCTATTTCCTTCCAAACTTCTGCACATCTTGTGCCAATATAGCCTTTACCAATTATAAGAACCTTCATAAAATTTTCTCCTTTAATATTTTAGAAAATTTTATTCTGAACCTCGCCTTTTTTCTTTTAGAAAACGTTAAAATCTTCATCGTCTAAATATAACTTTTTTTATAAACTTGATCAAGGATTAGTCAGGGAGTTGTATTGTCTTGCATAGTATTTTTTATACTCACCGCTTTTAATCTTTTGCCACCAACTTTTGTTTTGTTTATACCACTCAATTGTCAACATAAGCCCCTCTTTCAAAGTATACTTTGGAACCCAACCAAGTTCCCCCCTGATTTTAGATGAGTCAACTAAATAGCGGAAGTCATGGCCTGGTCGATCTTCAACATATTCAATAAAACTTTCATCTTTATCTAAAAGTTCCAAGATCATATTAGTTAATTCAATATTTTCAACTGCTTCCTCTGAGCTAATGTTGTAAACTTCTCCATCAACCCCTTTATGTAAAATCAAATCAATAGCACTGCAGTGGTCTTCAGTGTAAATCCATTCACGAACATTTTTACCATCACCGTATAAAGGAACCTTCTTTCCCTCTATTAAGTTAGTAATAAACAAGGGAATTATTTTTTCAGGATATTGAAAGGGTCCATAAAAGTTACAGCTGTGAGTAACAATAGTTGGGAATTTATAAGTAACCCAAAAACTTCGGCAAAGATGATCTCCTCCGGCTTTTGATGCAGCATATGGACTATTTGGCTCAAAACAAGTACTTTCAGTAAACTTTTTATTATCGTCTGCTGATCCAAATACTTCATCAGTTGAAATTTGGATATATCTTTTGATACCTGCTTGTTTAGCAGCCTCAAGCAAAGTTAGGGTACCAACTACATCAGTTATGGCAAAATCTTTCGGTCCGGAAATCGAGCGGTCAACATGGGTTTCAGCGGCATAATTTAAAACAATATCAACTCCTTTGATTGCTTGCTCAACAATTTTTTCATCAGCAATATCTCCTTTGATAAATTTATAGTTGGGATTTTGTGAAATATCTTTTAGATTATCTAAATTACCAGCATAAGTTAATTTATCCAGACTAATAATCTGATAATCAGGATATTTTTTTAAGATATAACGAATAAAATTGGAGCCCATGAAACCGGCTCCGCCTGTTACTAAAAGCTGCATATTATTTAGGATTCCTGTTTTGCTCTTCTAGCCCAGTAATTATTTGCTTCAAGAAGGGTATCAAACGTCCCAGCATCTCTCCAATAACCTTTTAGTTTATGTGCTCTTAACTTGCCTGCTTTGATATAAAAGTTGTTAACATCAGTAATCTCCAATTCGCCTCTGTCAGAAGGCTTCATTTTAGAAATAAAATTAAAGACTTTCTTATCATAGATATAAAGTCCAGTAACAGCAAAATTACTATCAGGATCTTTTGGTTTTTCAGTTATTTTGGTAATTCTCATTGGGTCTTTTGGATCGAAAGTAGGAACCCCAAAACGATGGGGGTCTGGAACCTCTTTGAGAAAGATTAGCGCTCCCTCCTTAAAACTTTGGACAGGCTCAGAGATATTTGCATCAGTAGTATTGTCGCCTAGAATAACAGTAATATTGTCATCAACGGCAAAATCTTTAGCTAAAGACAACGCATCAGCAATTCCACCCTCATTCTCCTGATAAGCAAATTCCAAATGTTTGACTCCCAAGTCCTTACCATTTTTTAAAACAGATAGAAACTGTCCACAGTGAGGTCCTCCAACTACAATCATAATCTCATCAACACCAGCATTAATAAGAGTCTGAATTGGATAAAAAATCATTGGTTTATTGTAGACAGGAAGCAGATGTTTGTTAGTTACATAAGTCAGAGGATATAATCTAGTTCCTAATCCTCCTGCTAATATGACACCCTTCATTTTATTAATATAGTGCAGTTCCACTTAGAATAATTAATACCAAAGCTGCAATCAAAATATAGTCTAAAATTACCTCCAAAGTCAAACTTTTATCCAAGAAGTGGTGGATAATAGAAAAAGTTAAGTAAAGCAAGACAAAAGTTATCGAAAGTTGAATCTGAATTGCTGTTTGGCTGGGAATAATAAAACTTAAAACGATTAAAACAATTGCGATCAACGGAAGAAGATGGATAAGTTCTAATTTAAAAATAAATTTTTTCATAATTATGCTAATTAGAAACTGTGTTTCTACAATATTGCTCCAGGCTGAGAATTAATAATACTAGTTGCTGCAACAGCCATTAATGCCAAGTGAGGCAAGTGCCTTGAGGCAATCCGATAGATACCTCTCTTCCTTATTATATATAGATCCAAAGTAATTAAGCTTATTAAGAAGATAATTGTTCCTACTCCTAGGTTTCTGCTGATTAAGTAACTATCAAGCACTAAAGGTTTGTTACTAGTTTGGGTATTCTTTGCAAGTATGGGCGCTAAGTTTTGTTGATTGTTCAGACTGGTTTGTGAAGATAAATCTAGTGCAGTAGGAATTGGACTTTGGACTAAAGGACTGGGAGAAGATTGAGGTGGAGTAGCAGCATTAGAGTTAGCTAAGGTTGTAGCAGGAGGAGTGGTTGGCTCGGGATTTTGGGCAATTGGCTCAAACTCAGCACCAAATTCTTGAACTACTAAAAGAGTTGGTTGACCATTTAGGTTTCCCTCCACCACAGCAATACCAATGTCTCTATATTTTGAATTAATGATATTATCACGATGGGTTGGTGAGGCCATCCAAGCCTCGATGATATCTTTTGAATTGTAAAAATTCCTAGCCAGGTTTTCTCCAGCATAAACAAATTTATAACTAGCTCCAGAGATAAAAACCCAAGGATCTTTACCAGAAGGGGAGTAGTGAGCCCAGTAGTTCTCTTCAAACATGTTTCGAGCTTTTTTATTAGCTGCTTCATCAAGTCTTGGGTCTTCTTTTAAAGTAGGTAGTCCCTGCTTAGCCCGTTCCTCATTAGTTAATCTAATTAACTCTTGTTGATTAACATCTGAGGAGACTCCCAAAATTTCTGGTTTAACTACTTTTATAAAACCAAAACTGATTTGTAAGAGTACAAGAAGAGCAACATAAATAGCCAGTGCCTCAAAATTTAGCAGGTGAGCTTTTTGATGAGTTTGGGGATGAGGCAAAAAAAACCGGGCAAGTTTCATAATGATTATTAGAAGCTTAGCTTCATATTAAAAGTATACCACCTCAGTTAGCCATACTTTATCTCTGTCTCTAAACTTTTTTCATTAACTGGAATTTTTAAAGAAAATCCTAAAGCATTGGCAGTTGCTACTCCAACCTTAAGTCCAGTAAAAGAGCCTGGTCCAGTATCAACCTCAATACCTTGAATCTGTTTAAAGGTTAGTTTATTCTCTTTTAAAATTTTTTGAATTAGAGGTAAAAGGATTTGTGAGCCATACTGATTATTTCCCTTCAAGCTGTCTAAAATTTTACCCTTTTCCTCAATAAAAACCTCAATTGTTTCTTTGTCTTTAGTATTAACCCTTAGGATCATAGCCATATCTTATCATAACCGATAGTATTTTTGGTAGATTTGATGTATAATCCGCAGGATGAAAAAAATTGTCACTCGCGTGCTCAAATTTATCAAAAGACTGTTTAAAAGTAAAAGACGCTTTATTGCTGTTTTACTGATAATTTTTCTACTGATTGCAGCCTTCTTTTTTATAAGACCTAATAATAAAAGTGGTCAGCTTCAATATGAAACTGTTAAAAGAGGGGATATCAGATCTGAGATAGCCGCCTCTGGAACTTTAAACGGAAAAGCCTCTGTCTCGCTTAGATTCAAGGTTGGGGGAAAGTTGGCCTATGTTAATTTTGATGAAGGCCAGAAAGTTTTTGTTGGTCAAATTGTAGCAGGATTTGATACACAAGATTTAAATATTCAGCTTCAACAAGCTAAAAACAATTTAAGAGACAAGCAAGCGACTTTGGATAAAATTCTGGATGATATTTACCTTTTTCAATATGGTAATGGAGGATTTGCTAATGTCGGAAGCTCTAGTGAAACAATGACCCAGCGTCAACTTAGAACAGCAGCTCAGGTCAGTAAAGATAATGCAGTCGATCAGGTTAAAGCTATCGAAAGATCTTTTCAAGATACTGTTTTAGTTTCACCAATATCCGGGACAGTTGTCAAATCAGATTTCTTTGCCGGACAAAATATTTCTCCGTCAGATGTAGTTTTAGAGGTTGTTGATGATTCAGAAATCTTTTTTGATGCAGAAGTTGATGAGTCAGATATTAATCAAGTTTCAGTTAATCAATCTGCAGAAGTCACTCTTAATGGTTATCCTAATCAAACTCTCAAAGGTTTTGTTTCAGAAATTAAACCTGTCACTAAAACCACAACTAGTGGAGCAACAGTGGTTATTGCTAGGATCAAACTTTCAGGAGCAAGTATTAGACTAACATCAGGACTAAATGGACAAGCCTCGATAATTAAACAGCAAGCCGAAAACATTGTGAAAGTTCCTACAGAGGCTATTAGAAGTGATGACACGGTTTTCATCAAAACTGTAACTGACCTAAAATCAGTTAAGATTAAAAAAGGTATTATTTCTGACAGCGAAGTTGAAATTAAGGAAGGCCTCAAAGAAGGTGATTTAATTGTTAAAAATCCACAAAATGTTAAAAAATGACACCTTTAATAAAACTTATCAATGTAAATAAGGTATTTGACACTGGCGAAGTATCTTTTCAGGCGCTTAAAAATATCAACTTAACAATTAACAAAGGGGAGATGGTGGCCATTGTTGGCCCATCTGGTTCTGGTAAATCAACCTTGATGAATATCTTGGGACTGCTTGATCGACCAACCGCTGGAACATATCTGCTTGATGAAGAAGCTGTAGCTAAATTATCTGCAGATAGACTGGCCAGTCTTAGAAATAGAAAAATTGGTTTTGTTTTCCAACAATTTAATCTCTTACCTAGAACTTCTAGCTTGGATAATGTGGCTTTACCTTTAATTTATTCTGGAATATCAAAAGAAGAAAGGATAGAAAGGGCTAAGAACGCCTTAGCCCAAGTGGGGTTGTCTGATAAACTTTCCTCAAGACCAAACCAACTCTCAGGAGGACAACAGCAAAGAGTAGCTATTGCCCGAGCCTTAATTACCAACCCTGATCTAATCTTGGCAGATGAACCAACTGGTAATTTAGATACTAAAACAGGGCTGGAAATTTTAGAGATCCTAAAAAATCTAAACAAAGAGGGGAAAACCATTATTCTGATCACCCATGAACAAGAGCTTGCCAAAAGAGCCAAAAGAATTATTCAGTTAAAAGATGGGGAAATAATAAAGTAGTGAATATGAATTTAGTGGAAACTATTAGATTATCATTTACCGCTATATTGGCAAATAGATTAAGATCATTTTTGACCATCTTGGGGATTGTTATTGGAGTGACCTCAGTAATTCTTCTAATTTCCCTAGTTTCTGGATTAAAGAGTTTTATTACCAATCAGATCTCCTCACTGGGTCCAAATATCATGTTTGTCATTCCCGGCCAACTTGGGGGAGGAAGAGGACCAGGTGGAATTCAGGCTAATAAATTAATCCTTCAGGATGCTACTAACTTGCGCAATCAATTAAAAGATCAAGCAGAAGTATCAGCTGCTATTCAAAAAGCCAGCAAGCTGCAGTATCAAAATAAGTTAGATAAAAATGTTACAGTAGTGGGAGCTGAGGCAGACTATCCCCAGATTATTAAAGCTATTAAAATTGCCGAGGGTCGCTATTTTAGCGTAGCTGAGGCCTCATCTGGCAAAAGAGTGGTAGTTATTGGGCCAACAGTCAAAAAGAAGTTATTTTGTAATGATTTGGATCCTTGTCAGGCTCAAGTTTTGGGAAAACTTATCCAGATTGGTAATTTAAAATATGAAATTGTGGGAGTGTTGGGGGTAAGAGGATCAAATCTGGGGCTAGATTTAGATAATTTTGCCATAATCCCCTTACAATCTGGCCAAAAACAGTTTGGGGAGGATAACATACATAACATTGTTATTGCCTCAAATGAGGTAGAGCAAGTTAAAGAGGTTCAAGAAAAAGTTAAGCAAATCTTGGGTAAGAGACTTGATGAAGAAGATTTTACTGTTCAGACTGCTGCTCAAACTTTGGAGATTATCTCAACCATTTCTAATGTTTTAACTTTGGCTTTAGGAGGAATTGCTGGTATCTCTTTAATAGTAGGTGGGATTGGGATTATGAACATCATGTTGGTATCTGTGACTGAGCGGATCAGAGAAATAGGTTTAAGAAAAGCTTTGGGGGCAAGAGAAAAAGATATTAGGAATCAGTTTTTAATAGAAGCTTTAACCCTGTCTTCATTAGGAGGAATTATTGGGATAATTGTAGGATACTTACTTTCTCTTGTTGCAGGAAGGTTTTTAACTACCACTGTCCCTTTTTGGTCAGTGGGACTATCTTTTGGATTTTCCATGATAGTGGGAGTAATCTTTGGTGTGGCCCCAGCCATCAGAGCTTCCAAACTAGACCCAATCCAGGCTTTAAGATATGAGTAATTATAGTAGAATATAAAATATATTATGGCTTTGGAACAAATTAGAGAATATGCTTTTTATTCAAGACCTCCACGGGCTATGGAGGAAACTATCAATGTGGTGGGTTCGCCTACTCCGGCAGATCAAAGATCTAGATTTAGTGTGGGAATTAGAGGAGTAGAAGATTTAATAAATGCTTTAGATGAACGGCCTCTTACTCTAGACGAGTTATTCCAATTAGTTGCAGACTATAAATTGTCAATTGGGGTTTCTTCTCAGGAATCCCAAAATGGGAAAGTAGAACAAGTTCAAGTTTCATCCTCATCCACATCTACGTAAACTTATTCTGATCACTGCACTCTTGTAATTCAAAAGCGATATAATTCCAATATGGAAGAACTAAAACTTAGGTTATTAGATCAAAAAAAGCGTTTTCAAACTATTGAATCAAAATTTAATAGAGATGAGCTTAGAAAAGAGATTAGGGAACTGGAAGCCCAAACCTTAAAAGAGGGATTTTGGAGTGATCAAGAACAAGCTAAAGCAATTAGCCAAAGATTAGCTGCTAAGCAAAAACAGCTAGAGACTTTAGAAAGTTTAAGTAAGCGGATTAACAACGCTTTAGAAATTTCTGAGGAAAAGGATTTAGAAGATGAATTGAAAAAAGAGGCAGAAGAGATCGAGAAAATTCTGACAGAATTTGAATTGAAACTTTTTTTATCTAATCCTCACGACGAATCCGAGGCAATTGTGTCTATCCACTCTGGAACAGGTGGGGTTGAAGCTATGGATTGGGTAGCAATGCTTGCCAGGATGTATCAAAGATATTTTGAGAAAAAAAGGTGGAAATTTGAAATAACTGATGAAAGTTTGGGTGAGGAAGCAGGAGTAAAGCAGTTATCTATGATCGTCCACGCTCCCTTTGCTTATGGGTTGCTGAAGGGTGAGATGGGTACACACCGTCTGGTACGCCAATCTCCTTTTAATGCTGATAATTTGCGCCAAACCTCTTTTGCCTTAGTTGAGGTTTTACCAGTGATTGGAAATCAGGCAGAAGTAGAGCTTGATGAGGCTGATATAGAATTTGAGGCTTTTAGGTCAGGAGGAGCAGGAGGACAGAATGTTAATAAAGTCTCAACTGCTGTTAGATTAAAACATCTTCCCACAGGTATAGTAGTTACCTGTCAAACAGAAAGATCACAACTACAAAATAGAGAAAATGCGATGAAGATGTTGCTTTCAAAACTTTGGGAGAGGCAGCAACTGGAAAGAGAGCAGTTACAAAAGCAACTCAAAGGCTCAACTACTCAAGCTTCCTGGGGAACACAGATCCGCTCTTATGTCCTTCACCCCTACAAGATGGTCAAAGACTTAAGAACTAATGCTGAAACCTCAAATGCTGAAGGAGTTTTAGATGGGGATTTAGATAAGTTTATAGATGAGGAGGTACGACGAATTTAGAGGTTTTGCCTCATCGAAGCCGAGGTCACCAGTATTAAAGATTAATCGTTTAAATAATAAGTTATGTCAAAATTGCTTAATTGTATGTTACAATTTAAAGACAATGGAAAAAGACGATCAAATAGAGCCTAAAGTAACCAAAAAGTTTAACTTCTCTTCCTCCAATACCAAGTTGCTATTATCAGTTTTAGTTGTTTCGCTCATTTTGGGAGTAACTACCGGTTATTTCCTATCTGCTCCTCAAGCAAAACAACCTAATCGCCAAATTTCTATCAATGGTGGTGGAGGCGGTCCACCTAAGACAGCTGAACAAGACTTTAAAACCTTTAGAGATTTTGCTGAGGGTAAAGTTGCCAAAAAAGAACCACCTAAAAATAGTGAAGCTTATAGCGAAGGAACACACCTTTTAATCAGAGAGGGAGCTGTATCAGTTGCCCTAACTTCATCAGTCGTTGACCTATCAAAATATGAAGGTAAAAAAGTTAAGGTCTATGGCGAAACCCAAAAGGCTATCAAAGAGGGTTGGTTAATGGATGTAGGCAAAGTTGAAGAAAAAT
>CAYOOO010000014.1:0-12088 GCA_964405655.1 uncultured Gammaproteobacteria bacterium
AAGCGAGGAAGACAAAATCCCTTCCCAGGTTAAGTCATTTTTATCTGATGAGAACATCAAAAAATTAGAGGGCGGCGGGATGAAGATTTATACTGGAGATAAACCCCCAATTGTGGAAGGCTCTTACCGTTTTGAGCAAATTGTTTTTAAATATGATCCTAAGGGGGAAGATTTCATAATTGCCCCTTACCACCTTACATTCCAAAACCAGAAAACTGACAATACCTTAACCTTCAGCCGTAAAACTGAGGAGGCAATTGAAGGCCCGGGCTATGGGGAAGGCAAAGGTGTGTTTATCTCAGGAGAAGGAAATTGTTTTTCAGTTTATTTGGATAATTCAAGTAAAACCTCCCATTGTAAATATAAATCAGTTGAGATAATTTCTGCCTGTAAAGCCGGAGGGGGACTTACAAATATGGATTGGGGCGTCCTTTGGACAGATAAGGAGGGTGATTGCCCCAAAGAAGTTACTCCAGGATACATGAGAATTTTTACTCAAGCAACATTGGCCACAAAAGTCGAATGAAAATAAATATCAAACCCATCAAAGCCTTACCACTTCCTGCAAAAATTATTCTCTCTGTTGTGGGAGTAGCCGTAATCTTAAACTTAGTCTCCCGTTTCAATTACTACAACTATCAGAAAAAAGTTAAAGAAAATACTACTCCTCACAAACAAGCAGTAGATATCTCCAAAGTTCCCACAGAAGTAAAGTCTTTTTTAAGTGATGAAAACTTACAAAAGATGGATGAGGTTGGCATGAATATTTATACTGGTAACAATCCGCCAAATGTGGAAGGGACTTACTCTTTTAAGAACCAGGTTGTTAAGTATGATCCGGATGGAGGTATATTCCATGTTATAAATTTAAACTATTCTTTCCAAAATCAAAAAAATGACAATTCACTGACTTATGCCGTTAAAGGTAACGATGAACGGGGTGAATATACAGAAGCTGGCAAAGGGGTGATTATTTCAGGAGAAGGTAAATGCTTTTCAGTCTATTTAGATAATTCCAGCACTCAAAATGAATGTCAGACTAAATCAGCTGAAATTTTCTCTGCCTGTAAAGAAGCCAATGGATTGGTAGATATGGACCGGGGAACTCTGTGGACTTACGTCAGTGATAAATGCACAAAGGAGGAACAAGTCCCTGCAGGATATTTTAGGATATTTACCCAAAAAACTTTGGCTCCTAAAAAGTGACAAAATTTTTCTTGGACTCTTCCTCCATTAGTCTGCTTCTTTCAAACTTTCTGATTATTTTTGGAGAATTTTAGGTAAGTCTAGCTTGATAATATTTTTACTACTAAAAACTTTAGTGGATTTAGTAATGCATATTTTTAAGCACCAAAAACCTAGGGTTGTAATTACTCCCGAAACTTCCTAAATACCCAGAGGTGTCAAGCTATCCGCCAGCTGGCGGACAAATGAAAGGTGGGTAGTTTATTTGTTTTTCAAACAAAATCATCTTCCTAGAAGCATTAGTAATAAAATTACAAATACAATAACTTCAATATAAATACCCCAAGGCCGTTCGAATCTTTGTATCCTTCGATGAAATTGAACATGTAGCAATTTCAATAACCCATTGGCAGATAACCCCTTTTTTTCATAAGCGACGTAGTTATACCATCCTAAAATATCTGGTGAAGCTGCAACGATGCCACATATAAGCGCAAACCACATATTACTGGTTACTAAAAAGAGAACAATTAATAGGGTTGAAAGGAATGTTATAACTCCCACTATATAACTTAACTTATGTTTTAAAACCTCTGGATAACCTCCTCTTCCAGGATAGCCAAACTGTGGCAATGCATCCATTACAAAGTGAGAAGACAAAGATAAGATGATTGCTAAACTGGGTTCTTTAACAGTTAGCCCAATAAGTGAACCTGCTAAAACATGATTGGTTATTAACACTTTAATAATTTTAACACTAAATGTTTATTAATTTTTATGACTTTTTGGATAAATATTGCATCGTTCACCCCTGGGGTGGATTAGCTCCTCGAGTCTGAGCTCTGAGGTGCTCACCTCAGAGTCGAATGACTTGACACCTGCGGATTTTTAAACATATTTGAGGCTGGAAAAGTACAGATTCTACTTAAGGTATTTTTGTCCATAATGGTAATATTAGAATAGATGAAAAAATATTTTTTAGATACTTCAGTTATAAGTTTGCTTATTTCTAATATCATCATAATCATTCTGGCTGTTGCACAAAAATGGGATGTTACTACTGTGCTTTGGGTTTACTGGATGCAAAGTATAATTATTGGGTTTTTTCAATTTTTGCGGATTTTAAGTTTAAAAAACTTTTCTACAGAAAATTTTCAGATCAACAACCAATCAGTTACCCCCACCTTGCAAACTAAAACTTTTACTGCTTTTTTCTTTTTATTCCACTACGGTTTTTTCCATTTTATCTATGCAATTTTCCTTTTTAACTTTTTTACAAATCAGCCACTAAATTTTATTTACCTCTTCACAGGAGGGCTAATATTTTTTCTTAATCACACATTTTCTTATTTCCATAATCGGATCATTGATCAGCAAAAAATCCAAAACATTGGTCAGTTAATGTTTTCACCTTATAAAAGGATTATCCCTATGCATCTAATAATTATCTTTGGAGTAATTTTGAGCCAGTCCACTTTGATAGTATTTTTGCTCCTAAAAACAATAGTGGATTTAGTAATGCATATTTTTAAGCACCAAGAGTATCAATATGGTTTCTCAAGAACAAATAATTAAAATTTATCAAAAAGTTATTGAACCAAAGATTAAAAACTGGGTGGTTTTTAGCAGTGGAACCTGTGTGATCCTCTACCATCCTAAAGGAGATTTGGAAACTGAGGCAAAAGAGGTTTTGCAAAAATATGGTCAGGTCCACCCTGGCAGTTCATCTGCAGATTTTACTGTCTTAAAAGTTGATTCAGGCTGGATAGTTACAGGAGACCAACCTGGTATTTTAAATTATGTCTCAGAGGATGAAGGGAGAGGAAAAGAAGAATGGGAAATTGGGTTTATCGCCAGGGATAAAAAAGAACAAGACTTAAAGGAGTTAAAAGTTATTCATGTCCAAGACTAAAGGATAATTAAAATTAGGATCCGTCATTGGGCATTATTCTCGAGATTATGCCAGATAATTTTAACAAACAACTAATATCCTCTAGCATAAAGTCACTAAGATCACCTCAAGGCTTACCCTCTATCTAAAATTTTTACTAAGAATACCTAAATTTACTTAAGTATGGTGATACTTGGGTTTCCTACTGGTAGTTCAGAGACGGCTGGATCCCAAAGTAAGTAAACCTTTCCATAAGTTTCATTTAACGTCTCTACCACCTTAGCTGCTTCCTCTTCTGATAAGTCAGGTAACTTAGCATTAATCTTGGGAATCTCTTCTTTATGATAATGCCATAGACCTTTTTCACCCGCATCAAAGCCTTGCCAGGTCTTAGTATCAACTACTGTCTCAACCCCTACCAGTCTTGCGTCTTTATCATCACTATCATAAAGTTGACACTCAAACATTCCTCCTTTTACCTGTTTACAGTAGTGGTGAGCTATTTTTTTATCATCACCAGGAAAATGCTGCTCAGCATCAATATGAAGATTAAAACCTTGGTGCGGCTTATCTTCAGCTTGTGCTACAGGGGATGCTTGAGGTTGCTGGGTGGTTGGACTAACTGCATCTCCACCTCTCATCATATAACCAAGTACTCCACCTAGAATGAGTGCCCCTATAAGCCAGAGCCATCGATTTTGTTCCATTCTCTCACCTCCTTTTAAAAATTTCTTCAACTATCACTTAAATATAAGCTATGGGTTTTGTCAAGGGGGACTTTTGGCTAGCCTGGAGTATTCTTCCTTCTGGCTTGTTTTGCTAGGTTTGTTCTGCAATAATTACTCAAATTATTATGACTGTGGAGCTGAGGGCGCAAACAACCGAGTGTGATCTAAGCAAGCTTTCTCCGAAAGAGTTAATTGAGCTTGGAGTTAAAACCAAACGTTTTGAAATTGTCCCGGTTAAGAGAATTCTTACTGAAAATGCCATAATCGATACAGATCATGCCAGAGGCTTAGGTGAGTCAATGGCCTTAGAACGTGGTCAGATAAGCCCTGTTGCTTTAAGAGTCCGACTTTCTGAGGAAGACGGAGAACCCCTTTTTGATGTAATTGATGGTTTTCATCGGGTTGAAGGTAAACGTATGGATGGAAAACTTGATTCCGATATCGAAGCTAGTGTTTTGTATGGTTGTGACGATGAAGAAATGTTTGCATTAAGAGTTCTAGCGGTCAGCTCAGTCAAGGCAGTTCAATATCCTCGACTAGCAGACTGGATCCTAAAAATGTGGGAAGCAAGTAAGTTTTCTAAATTAGGGCTGACTGTCGCTCAAGCTTTCTCTATAGCCATTAATGATACTCAAAACCCAGTTACAGTCAGAATGACCCCTGAATTGGTTATTGAGCTAAAGGGATGGGTTCTGAAATATTGTACAGATTGGCAAAAGAGTCCCCCATATATCTTTAATATTCTCAAAACTGTCGAAAATGCCGATCCAGATCTTGTCAGACTGGTACGAACTGCTTCTGGCGGTAAAGATAGAGCTGCTAAAATTACCCCCGCTAGATTAAAAGTAGTTGTTGATCATTTCCCGGGAGAAGAAAACTATTCTTCCCAAAGAGCTATTTTAAGAGTGGCGGCGAATTTTCGCCTTTCATCTGTAGAAACTACCGAGTTAGTTACAGAAATCGCCCAATTGTTGGAACCTGGCATGCCAGAAGATGCCGTTTATGATTTGGCGAATAAAATAGCCGAAAAGCATGAAAGAATTAGATCTTCAATACAGACACACACAACTTCAAATGGTTCAGTTGATGAACTTGATGAAGCAGAGATTATCAGCGAAATTGAACAAGAGTATTTAGAACCGAGCGACAGAGTGCTAGATCAAATAGAAAATATGTTGATCGCTGAATCTCCCCACAGAGACGATGGTTTTATTCCGCCTAGGACAGCCAAAGCAAGTAAAATTGCTCCTAGAGTTATGGCTGCTGTATCACATGAGGCAGGGTTGATGGACGGCGGAACTTTAGCAAGAGGAGAAGCGAAAGATCTGGATTATCTTAAAGCTAGAATAGAAGATTTAGAGAGGGCTGTTGAGACAGCCAACTCCCCTGAAGGAGTAAGTTCTGATACTTGGTGGAGAGCAGCTCCCTACCTTACGCCAATCGAGAGAGTCTGCATGGAAAGAATTATCTATGGTAATCAAGAACTTGACCGAGTTGCCAGAGATCTAAAAATAACTCCGCTGACAGCTATAGCTCAGATTAGAAGTGCTTTTGCCAGAAGAGTCTTAGCACAACCTGAGATAGCTGTTGTACCCCTTCCAACAAACGACAGACTATTGTTATCCAGTATACTTTTAGATTATGTCGGGATACTGCTTAAAGATTCCCCTGAGGATCAATTCTGATTACTTTATCATCCAAACTATCTGGATTACCTCTTCCATCTCTATTTGAGGTAGCTATATAAAGCAAATCATCAGGCCCCAGTATTACTTCCCTGATCCTCCCATACTCTGCTTTAAAGTGCTCCTTTAACTGCTTAACCTGATTATCCTCAATCACTGCCTCATACAGTGTTTGTCCACGAAGACCAGCAAAGAACAGGGAGTTTCCAACAAAGGCTGATCCTGCTGGTGCCCACGTAGTATTGATTCCTGAGTGTTTGATCGGTTTTTCCATTCCAAATTTTGTCTGGTCCCCTTGAGTCTCAGGCCAACCATAATTTTTTCCTGCTTCAATCTTGTTTATCTCATCATTACCAGTTCCAAATTGACCGCCTGAAGGTCCATGCTCAGTTGACCAAAGATTTCCTTTTGCATCCCAGGCTAAACCTTGTGGGTTTCTGTGTCCATAAGAGTAGACTAGGTTGTTGAATGGATTATCGGGAGGAACTTGACCATCATCCCTCACCCTTAATATTTTTCCAGCTAGTGAATTTTTATCCTGTGCTTGGGAGGGATCCTGGGCATCTCCAGTGGTGATATACAAAAGATTATCTGGTCCAAATTTAATCCTACCACCATTATGGTTTGGGGCACCAGGAATATTATCAATGATAATTTTTTCATCTGTTAATTTCCCATTTTGATAGATCATCCTAGAAACTCTGTTTAAAGTCTTCTCTTGCCCACTACCTAAGTAGGTATAGTAAAGATAAATAAATTTATTTTTAGAAAAATCTGGATGGAGAGTAATTCCTAACAGACCTCCTTCACCAATCTCTTTTACTTGACCTAAAATAGCCACGGGTTCGTTTTCCAGTTGTCCGCGACTGTTAACCAGTCTGATCCTACCTACTCTTTCTGTCACCAAGATACTCTTATCTGGTAAAAAGGCAATTGCCCAGGGAGTGTCCAAATTTTGGGCTATTACAGAAATCTTAGGGGATTTGTCTATTTCTGACTGAGAGAATTGATTTTGAACGGGGGGAGAGTCTAGTGTTTTACTCAAAACTTTATAGTAAAAAAACCAGATAACTAAGATAGTTAAAATTATTAAAATAAAAACTACATTTTTCATATTAAACCATTTAATCTTTTAAATATTTGTTAAAAAATTCAATTGATCTTTGGAGGGCCAATCCTAAATTAGCTGAAAGGTTATGATCATCTCCTTGATAGGTAAAAACTTCGACAACTTTACCTTCCTTTTTTAAAGCCTCATCTAATCTTTGGCTAAAAAGTAATGGCACATCTTCATCTTCTGTTCCATGGTGAAGTTGGATTGGACCTGAAATATCTTTGACAAAAAAGATCGGGCTAATAGAGTTCCAAAACTCTGGGTTTTTATCAAAATCACCATATTTTTCTATTAAGGCTTGTCTGCCAGGTCTTCTGAAGACTTGCTCTCTTTGGCTTGGCATCCAGGGCCTTGACCTTGCCCAGTTTTTGGCCAGATCCTCGTAGCTTGCTACTACTCCAGCCCAGATAACTCCAGCTTTTATATCTTTTGTTATTACCATTGATCGCAAAGTAATATTTCCCCCCATAGAGTGACCCCACATGCCAATTTTTTGAGGATTAACATTTTTGAATTTCTTAATTGAGGAAAGAGCATTTAAAACATCAGTCGTATAAGCTGGTGAATAATATGCTCCTTCTGGTTGACCTTCTGAGCTACCATTACCTCTGTAATCGCTCTTAAAAACAATATAACCGCTTCTCGCAAAAGCATCCACATAAGCCACATATCTTTCAGTTGTCCGATATTGAGCGGGTGGAATATATCCATGATTAAAGATAATCACTGGCCAGCCATCTTTTGGTTTATCTCCTATCGGTACTGTCAAAAGTCCAAAAATTTTGAACCCATCAGAGTGGTAGGAAGCAATATATTGATTGTAGTTACTACCAGTCTCTAGTGTCTCTTCTATTTTTAAGTCACTCCCTGGATACTGTTTTTGCCTCATGGCCTCAATAGACAAAGGTTCGCTTTGAAGGTCCTTTGAGACTATCTCTAGGTTGTTAAATAAATCATTTTTAAGACTGGATAATTTATTTAATCTTAGGATAAAAACTACAAAAATTACTAGAGCCAAGATAGCGATCAAACCAAAAATAATCTCTTTTATTCTAGAATTATTATTCATACCATAAAGCTTTAAAATAACAGATTCAATTAAGAATTAGATAAATAATTATACTATTTTGGGAGATTGCATTAAGAGCTCTTTGTAAAGATATGCTAAACTAAAATAGAGTATGCAAGCTGTAACTGAATTAGAAGTAAATCCAGATAGTATAGGCCGTCTGACAGACCGTATTGTCGGTAAACTGAACCAAGAAGGTCCGAATATTCAATCTGAGGTAGACCCTGAAACAGGCAAAATTAAAGTCGGGCCTATTGCTAGGATTAATCGTTTTGAAATTGGTGCTTTCCAAGACTATGAGAAACGCTTGGAGGGAGAGCCAGCCGAGACCGAAAATCAAACAGGTAGAGAAACTGTGGCTAGGATAGCTCCAATTCTTCACCGGGAATTAGTTGAACATGACTTTTTTTTGTCAGCCAGCTCTACTGCTATAGCTCCTCATATTTTAACCGAGTCTGGCGGGATGTTTAGCTCAGTTCGTGGCCAATTATACCTTCAGGATTCATTTAAGTACTTAATTGGAACCAATCCAGATGGCTCAAAATTATATCACCCTCCCACTGAAGCAATTGGCAAGATGGCAACCAGCAAAGGTATGCCACAGAAAGTCAGTGAGGCGATAGTTTATGCTACAGCTAGTTGGTTTGCCAAGACAGTTGAGTCAGAGATCACTACTGAGGCTCAAGAGACTGATGATAAATTTGTGAGTGAACAAAAACCATTACTTGAAGCTGATATTGCCTCTCTTAAGGACCAACAAATTCCCGAGCAACAACAAGCGGTAACCCAAGCTAGAGAGGGTCAAACTAACTCGGAGCAATCTGAAAGATCTAGCCAACAAGAATATCAAACTTTTCAGGAAAGTTCTGATCAAGTTGATAAATTTATTAGACAACACACTGATCATTTATCAGCTGACGATCGTCAAAAAATTAAAGAAAGATTGAAAGAACAACTAGGGCCGGCTTTGCAGGCATTAAAGGAACAAGGTTTTCTACTTTCTAAAAGAGTTGTGGTTGATCCAACGGCGCTTGACTCAATCGCCAATATTCTTAATTCTTGCTTAACAGAACATGAAACAGAGGAGGTTAAACAAGCCGCTGAAAAAATTGGTTACTTATCAACTGCTGAAATTTTGCAAAAAGCAGCCTCAGAAAGAGTCGCTGGACTTTTAAATAGCAGCGAACAATCAACTGGTCAGATATTTAATCAAGCTCGCAGCGCGATCAGCAACACGGCAATTTTTGACTTTAGCTTTCTTAATGAACAACAAATACTTTTCAATAAGTTATTAATGAAAGATCCAACCGCAGCCAGAGACTTTGCTTTGGGCTTACTTAGACAGTCATTAGTCCTTCATAGCCTGACTGAAGGAATCGATCCAAGCAGTAGACCCAGTTATCACAAAAATGAGTTGACCGATGCTCTTGATAAAAATTTTCGTGAAGCTTTAAGATCTGGCGAGCCGATGGTCAAATCATTTCAATCTTATAACCAGGCTCGTCAGGCTGCCTCTACCGCCAGATATAATACTCACACTGAGGAGGATAGATTGTCTGGCTTAGAATCATCTTTACAGCAAAAGGAGGCTCAACTAACCAGTTTGGATAGTGAAAAGGAGAGTAGAGTCAAAGCTCTGAGAGATAAAATTTGGCAGCAGGTTCAGGAGAGATTGCATGGAACAAAAACTGCTAGATTCTTTAAGGATAATCCCTGGAGCGGTAAACTTGAGGGCTATCTTAAATCAGAGTTACTCTCTGAAGTAATGGAAGCAGTCTTTGCTGGACTACCCCACTGTCTGCCTCAGCAAGAGCGGGAAAGGGCGGCAGACCATGTGGTCAGGATGAGCCTTATTCAAAGACCAGGTTCAAGGGATTATCAAGTAGCTCAATTAACCCAGCTGAAAGATTTTTTACCTGAACTGGTTGGAGCAATGCTGCCTCACGACCACCCAACACCAGAATTAGGGGCAGAATTTATAGCTAAGATGCTTAGACAATACACCAAAAGTGATGACGTTAGAGCTATGTCCGGTATTTATGTTAAACCAGAACAAACGCAGGTTGCTTTAAGATTTAGTTCGCAGGTTGATCAGCTAGTCACTGCTATTTTAAGAGGCGGGCAAATTAGTCTACTGCCTGAGGAAGCACCTAGACCTAAGCTAGAAGAAGTACGTCAATTAAATATGTCCGGCCAACAAGATCAAGCAAGTGCATTATATCAGGAGCCAATTAATATGCTCAAAAAGTTTTTAACCTGGAAAGGATTGCCCCAATATTTTTTAGCTTCTAATTTTGTATTAACTAACCCCACCACACCTTTAACAGAGCAACACTACGAATCTACAATCTCGGAAAGAGATTTTAATGCTGATCCTAAAAGAGCAGTCAATAATTTACTGTACTTTGATGAACCAAGATTTAAAGAAGTTTATTTAATTGAGAATCCTCAACCAACAAGGTCTTAAATTTAACTTCGGGTCAATCTGGGTCAACCTCGGGGGTTTTATACTTTAAGCTCTAGATAGATTGAATAACAGCCTTGGCAACGACCTCAGCAACACCCCTATCAAATGGACCTGGGATAATTTTCTTTGGGCTGGGATTTTTGACAAGATTTGCTAGCGCATGGGCGGTAGCAATCTTCATCTTATCAGAAATAGCCGGAACTCGAGCTTCCAGAGCACCTTTAAAAATACCCGGAAAGGCTAAGGAGTTATTAATCTGGTTTGGATAATCCGATCTGCCGGTTGCCACAATATATGCCCCACCCTTTTTGGCATCTTTAGGGAAAATTTCCGGAACAGGGTTAGCCATAGCAAAGATAATTGGTTTTTTGGCCATGACTTTAACATCCTGACTGGACATAATATTGCCTTTGGAAACACCCAAGAAAACATCTGCTCCCGCAAGCGCTTCTCTTAAGCCTCCTTGGACTCCTTCTTTGTTGGTAAAGCTTAATAAGTGTTTTTTATATTTATCTAGATTATTTCTGGAACTATTAATAATTCCCTTACTATCTAAAACAATAACATCCTTGACTAGACTGGAAAGAAGTTTGGCGCTAGCATGACCAGCCGCACCAGCACCGGATATAACAACCCTAAGTTGGCCCAGTTTTTTACCTACAACTTTGGCGGCAGTGACCAAACCCGCCAGAACAACCACAGCTGTTCCATGCTGATCATCGTGCATGACTGGGATTCCTAAATCTTGTAAGTTTTCTTCTATTTCAAAACATCTGGGAGCAGAGATATCCTCTAAGTTTATACCTCCAAAGACTGGACTAAGGGATTTAACAATTCTGATAATCTCCTGAGTATCTTGAGTTGCAAGACAAATTGGGAAGGCATCGACATCACCAAATGTCTTAAAAATTGCGCATTTGCCTTCCATGATTGGTAAAGCTGCTTCTGCTCCAATATTACCCAAGCCCAGAACTGCTGAACCATCAGTGATCACAGCTACAGTATGAGATTTTATGGTGTAGTCATAAATCCTTTTCTTATCTTGGTTAATTACTTTGGCGACTTCAGCCACACCTGGTGTATAAGCCAGTGTTAAATCAGTCGCATTTTTTATTGGCGTGAGAACTTTAGTGGCAATTTTACCTTTGAATTTGGAGTGAAGTCGAAGAGATGCTCTTTTTAAATCCATGTTTAAAACAATATACATATAGCAGATAAAAAAGTAAACTGACTTATCTTCTACAAGAAGAATGGATATAATTGAATTATGAAGCTCAGGATTCATGAGGATTATTTAAGAAGTATTATGTTTGGCTTTCAGGATGGGCTGGTTTCCACAACAGGAGTAGTAGTTGGGATTGCTGCGGGAGTACACTTTAAACCAATTATAATTTTAGCCAGCTTGGTTGCTGTAACTGTCGAGGCATCGTCAATGGCAGCTGGTCAGTATTCTTCAGAAAAGGCTGTCCACCAAATGGACAAAGAGGGAAGACATACTGATAGCCTTATTCTTGGGGCAATCCTAATGTTTTTCTCTTACTTTGTAGCAGGTTTGATACCAATCTTTCCAATCTTCCTGTTCAGCGCTGAGCAGTTTAGTATCTATAGCATTACATTTGCCTTTATTGGGTTATTTATTCTCGGCTATATCAAAGGTCATATTGTTCAGATAAAACCTCTAAGAAGCGCTGTCGAACTTTTTATTATCGGAGCGGCTTCAACCACAGTGGGCTTAGTGGTGGGTCACTTATTGAGGGTTTAAGATTGAGAGTTTAAAAAAGGAAGGGATAGGGTTGGGAAGTTAAAGACAATCTATTTAGTAGACAATGTTTGAAAAGTCCTCTATCCTTCTCAACACATCCGGCTTTGCCAGTTCCTATCCCATCCTTTAGATTTAAAATAGCAAATCAGCAGTTAAAAATCTGTGACTAAAGTCACACTACACCTAG
>CAYOOO010000014.1:12188-32890 GCA_964405655.1 uncultured Gammaproteobacteria bacterium
ACACCTAGAAACGCAAACGAATATGCTGCATCGAGTACTCAAGATTTGCATCAGTCTTTTTGTGAGGGTTAAAGATATTATCAGGGTCAAAAATTCTCTTGATTTGCTTAAAAATTTCAAACATCTTCTCACCATACATCTTTTTAATATAGTGTCCCCTAACTAAACCTTCATTATGTTCAGCTGAAAGCGACCCTTTAAAAGCTAGTACCAATTCATTAACCTCTTCTTCAACTACTGGAATCTTCTCCCTATCAGCAGGCTGTGATAGATCCATTAAGGGAATAATATGGAAGTTACCATCACCCATATGTCCAGCTATTGTATAGTCTAACTGGTGCTTTTCTAAAATAACTTTCAGTTTTGGGAAAAATTCAATCAAGTGCTCTGGCGGAACAATGAAGTCATCAATAAAAGGAGCAGTGTGTTTATTTTTGACATTTTTTCTAAGCAAGTTAAAACTTTCTCTTCTGATTGCCCAATAATTTTCAGCTTGCCTTTCAGTTTTAGCAAGCAGTATCTCAATTTGATAATGGGCAATTTTCGATTTTAGATTCTCTATCTTTTGATCAACCTCTTCTTTGGTAGTACCATCAAACTCAATTAGTAATGTAAATTTCGGCAAGCCTTTAAAGACAAACTCAAACAGGCTTGGTAAAAATTGAAAGCCCATCTCGATAGTCTTTTTCAATCCTAGAATTTGAATGAATTGGGGCATAAATCTAAGAGCGAGTTTTAGCGTATGATCATCAAATGCCTCAAAACTTTCAGGTTTGGTTTGCAAAACATCATTGACCAGCTGGGGCAATAAATCTAGGTTATTTAAATAGATAACTAGTAAACCATAGTGGTTTTGTCTTGGAGATAATTTAAGGGTAATTTGGGTATTTAAACCTAAAGTTCCCTGGGCGCCAACAAAGATTTTTGATAAATCAAAACTTTGTTTATCCCAGACATCCCAGATGTTATAACCTGTTGAGTTTTTGGAAACTTTTGGTTTAGCATTTTTTATCAAGTCATAGTTTTCCTCAATTAATTTATAAACTTGACTATAAATCTGTCCTTCAAAGTCAGTTTGTGACAGCTTCTTTTGAAGTTCATCTTTTGTTAGTTTCCTAAAATCATATTCCCCACCATCTCTTAAAACCATCTTCAACCCAGTTACATAATCAATTGTCTTGCCGTGAGACAAAGTTTTCTCCCCGCCTGCATTATTGGCAATCATTCCTCCTAAAGCGCAGATATGTTTAGAAGCTGGATAAGAAGGCATCAGTAAATTCTGATTAAGAGTTTTAGCTTCAAAATCCCGGTAGAAAACTCCAGGTTCGACTGTAGTTCCCGCCTGATTAACTTCTCCAATAAGTTTAAAGTAACGGCTAAAATCTAAAATCATTGAATCATTAAGGCAACCACCAGTCATATCAGTCCCACCCGAACGGGCGGTAATGGAAAGAGTTGGGTTTTCTTTCTTACTTTGAGCTAAAAATTTGACGATATTTTTGACATCTTCACTATCTTTGGGAAAAATAACTACTTGAGGTTTAACCTCAAAAAGAG
Source organism: uncultured Gammaproteobacteria bacterium (assembly GCA_964405655.1). Taxonomy (GTDB): domain Bacteria; phylum Patescibacteriota; class Microgenomatia; order Daviesbacterales; family UBA10151; genus CAYOOO01. The sequence continues at coordinate 13,746 of CAYOOO010000014.1, forward strand.
AAGCATCGTGGCTATAAAAGTTTAGGGTAGTCTCATCAGTCAAAACCTCACCCTTAACTACCTGGCTAAGTTGCGAGAACAAAGTTGTTAAACTCATTTAACGTCGGGAAAATAATTTGAAGATTATCACAAAAGTAACCAGTTCAATAATTAGCATCAGCATATTAAGGCTATCAACTGACGGAGAGGTCCAGCCAGCTGCCAGCCAAAAAGTTCCATTTAAGATTATTGAACCACCCAAACCTAAAAGTATGATTGATAGGATTAACTTATTTACATTCCTTATAAAGATTAAGTAGAGTCCTCCAGCAACTATCGCTAATCCCGATAAAAGCTCTCCCCACATCGTTAAGCTCGCAAACAGATTTGAATTTGGAATTGCTACTTGCTCTAAAAAGCTTTTATACCAGGGATAAGGATTTTTACTAGCAAACTTAGATAAAACTGCAGCCAGTCCTTCAACAAATTTACCTCCTGTAATCTTGCCGTATCCGCTTTGTAAGAAAATAAACCCGTCGTAAAGAAGTATTACAGATAAACTTAATAGGAGTGTCTTCGAACTTACATCAGAAACCTTCATATTTTTAGAATATCCTAAATTTAAACGTAAGTAAATAATCTTTATTTAGATGTGACTCAAATCACAGCTTCTAAAGGTTTACTAGTTTAGATTGTTTTAAATGGTTAGACTGGTTAAAGTCGGAGAATATCTACTATCTGAGACAAAGACCTTGATTAAAATTCTTTATTTATCAGAAAAAGGCACTTATGCTTGGATCAATGCTAAAGGGATAGGAGAAATCTTAGTTAGTTCCCAAATTAAAAGTCCTCCTGAGTATACTCTAGCCTCAGGCAAATACCGGATTTATAATGTTAAAGATGAGCTTAAACTGACTGACACTACCCACTTGGAGCTATATATTGGTAAAGGTAATTGGCAAGGTTATCTACTTCCAACTGGTCTACCCAACAATAAGAACAAAAGAAAGAGGATCATCCCGACTAAAGAATTGATCACCAAAGCTAATTTAAGTCAAAATATTAGTACTGAACCAATTCTTGTTCAAGATTATGAATATCTTTAACAATAATAAAACGGTTGTTTAAATCTATTAGTCCACTTTTTTTTAATTTTTTCAACTCACGGCTGACAGTTTCTCTGGCTATACCTGTCTGTGCAGCCAAATCTCTTTGAGTTAGTTTAATTTTAAGGGTGGTGCCATCTTTAACAGTTTCACCAAATCTTTTGGTATTAATTAAAAGTTCTGTTATCAGTTTAGTATAGGCATTACCTGACATAAGGTACTCCATTCTCAACATAAATCCATCCAAACCCCGATAGATTCTACTTACAAGATCTACTAATATATCTGTCTCTTTTAAAATGAAATTTTTAACATCTTCTTTAGGCGCTTTTATGACTTTAACTTCTGTTAAAGCTTCAAAGTAATGATGGGTCAATGTATCATTGATTACCCATGACATTGGGAAAAAAGAGATAGGTTTAAAAATATTAAGCGTTAGCTCTTCGCCTGAGGAGGAAATGGAATAGCGTCTAACTACTCCCTCAGTCAAATAGAAAACACCTGGGGGGACCTCATTTGGTCTAATTAAAATTTCCCCCTTTTTAAAACGATAATTTTTAAACCGGGAAAAAAATTGATCAAGTTTTCTCTTGACTGAGGAATCCATGCTTGTGTTAGATTATATTCGCCGATTGAGCCAAGAGCAAGCAGATCAACTTCCCATGCTTTGTTCTGTGACTGGAGCCAGACTTGGCCACAGTTTGTCTATAACAGAGTACATTGCGGCCGCTCCATCTTCTACAGCTGACTCAATAGGCGCATGGTCAATTATAAACTCAGTTAAAAAAGCTCCAAGGTAAACCTGATGTTCTGGAATATTCATACTATGCCTAATCCGATCTATTATTGATACTCTTTCTATAAAATGGGTATTTTGTGAATCTAATATTCTCATCATCTCTCCAGGCTGTGCAATTCTTAGGTTTCCCATAAACTTTCCTCCTCTTTCCAGGTTTGCAGTAGACAGTTCTATATGAAAAGCACTCAAGACTATCCCCATACCAACTGCTGCTGCATCTTTTAGCATTGGAGATTGTGGATGAGCTTGATAGACCTTATCTAACCAAGCACCAATCTGATAAAAAGTCCCATTTCTGTCTGCACCACAAGATAGATACTCTAGATAACTATTTGCTATATCTAAACCCCGATTATAAGGACCCCGAACATTTGTATCTGTTAAATCACTAACAATCCTTCTGCTTCTGTTACCTATATCCAAAAAAAATAAATCACGAAGCTTAAGGTAGGTATTTTCTCCAATAAATGGTGCACCTGTTGAAACACGACAGCTAGCCTCAGTCTGCCTAGCTTGCTCTCTAACTGATGCTAATTTATTCCTAAACTCTTCGGGAAGCTCCCGCAACTCTTCAAATTCAGCTAAATCTGGTAATATCTCATGGGCTGACATAAGCTGCAATTTTATACCATTAATCTAATAAAATCAAAGAGAAACTTTAGCCCTATCAAAGATTAATAATCTATAGTTAGTTGTTGAAACTTCAGCTCTGTTTGAGTTATATTCAAAGCGTGGTCAGGAAAATTTTAGTTATTGAGGATGACAAACTTCTAGTTAGACTCCTGGTTGAGAAACTAATTGATAAGGGATTTGCTGTCTCTGTGGCCTATGATGGGGTGGAAGGCTATAACAAGGCCATCGCTGAAAAGCCAGACTTAATACTTTTAGATGTTATTATGCCAAAAATGGATGGAGTCACGCTTTTAAAAAAACTCCGAGTCGATGATGGCACTAAATTAACAAAAACTATAATTTTATCTAACATCTCAGATGAACAAAAAGTAGCTGAACTACAGGAATTAGGGGCAGATACAGTCTGGACTAAGGGGCAACACAACATTGATGAGCTGGTAGCGGAAGTTGTCAAGCTTTAGGCTAAAGGTAGAGTAAAATAGAATTTTGTTCCTGAACCAATTTCGCTTTCTACCCAAATCTTCCCTCCGTGCGCTTCTATAATTCCTTTGGCAATAACAAGCCCTAGTCCTGTTCCTTCATGCTTGGTTGGTGACTGCTGCAACTGACGGAATTTAGTAAACAAATTTTGAATCTCATCCCGGGCAATGCCTACTCCGATGTCTTTAACAGCTAGCTCAGCTTCTTTGTCTTTTTTCAAAACAGATACTGTGATTGTTCCTTCTTGGGTAAACTTAATGGCATTGCTGATCAGGTTATTGAGCACTTGTCTAATCCTAAAGTCATCAACACTTGCTTTAAGTATTGTTTCAGTTGTTTCTAATTTTATCTGCAAACCCTTTTGACTGGCTTTCATTGTACTACGATCAATTGTCTCTTTAACCAGACTTATTAAATCAGCTTCTCCTTTATTAATTGTAAATTTACCTGCCTCAATCTTGGCCATATCTAAAAGATCATTGACCAAGTTAACCATATCGACTGCTTCGTTTTGAATATCAATAATAATTTTTTTAACATCTTCTGCTTTAAAATTGTTATAATCTCGGGTCAGTGTATTAGCTGCAGCATTAATATTTGTCAGGGGAGATCGCAACTCATGGATCATCATGGCGCTAAATTGTTCTTTCAATCTTTCGAGTGATTTTTCTTGAGTAATATCATGAAGAACTACCACTGCTCCAAGATTTTCATTACTTTTTCCTTTTACACCAGTTATGAAAGTTTCAAAAATTTGGGATCCAATATTTACCTCAGGAGTCGTCACAATAATATTTTTACTGACCGCCTCTTCGATCTTTGTCCGAAGGTCGATTTTTCCCGAAAGTTTATCTAAAACATCAAGCATGGTCGGGTTTTTAGAAGGTAAGTCTAAGATCTGTTTGGCCATACTATTTACTACCAGTAAATTCCAGTTTGGATCAACCATAATAATCCCATCTGTTAAACTGGCTACCAGTGAATTTAACCTACCTTTCTCACTTTCTAAGACCTGAGAAAGTTTAGAAACAGCTGTCGAGGCTTGGGAGGTAATAGTATAAAGAATCGAGGTCTCTTCTTCGTTATATAATCCTGTTTTTGGTGAGGCAACCGTGATTAAACCGACCACTTCCCCATTGATAACCAGGGGTAAATTAAAAAATGATCTAACCGGATCTTTAATATCTTCATCAAAAATAACCCCTGTGATACTTTCACTGATATATTCATCTAATATTTTATTACCCAGCATAGCTGAAAATGCCTGTATCATTTTAGCCTTAACATCTGATACAAAAGCACGATTGACAGACTCGCGCAGTAAACACTTAAAAACCAGGTTATTATTATCTGACTTAACCATATAGGAAATGGTGTGATACTCTAAAAGTTTGCCAATACTTCCGGTGATTATTTCAATAATATTGGCAACATTTAGCGAGTAACCAATTCTCTCACCCAGTTCTCTTAAGATTTCTGCCTGATAAGCTCTTCTTTCAACTTCCTTCTGGCGTTTTTCCTGGGCGATTCTTTCCCTTTGTAAGATCTGTTCCATTCTGGAAACAACTGAAGATAGTCTATTGGTGATTGCGTATAAAATCTCAGTCTGTTTCTCATCATAAAGACCGAGCTTCACTGAAGCGACTGTGATAACCCCAACAACTTTATCATTGACCACTAAGGGAATATTAAAAAATGAACCAACTGGTGAATTGATATTATCATCAAGAATCTCACCGGTAATATTATCATCGGTTATGGCTGAAGTAAGACTAGTATTAATTGCCGCTGAGAACGACTCAAGCATCCTTTTTTTAATCTCACTAATAAAATTGTGATTAACAGAATCTTTAACAATACACCGAAAGACAATCTGGTTACTGTGTGTCAGCAACAGATAGGAGGCAGTATTGTGTTCGATAACTTTATCTAAAGAACCAATAATAATCTCACCCATCTTGATGGTATCAAGTGAGGTACCAATCCTTTCCTCCACCTCTCTTAAGATCAGCGACTCATATCTAATTCTGCCTAAGTCAGTTTCCAGCTGATTGATTTTTGTCTGATTTTTCCTTTCTCTTGGAAGATAAAAAAAGATAAAAAAAAGAGTGGCTATTGTTGCCGTTAAAATAACAGAGGACAGCAAAAAATCATACATGAGCTTTGCTTACTCCTGTTGGGGCTCACCAGGTTTTTTGATACCGGGATATTTTTCCAGGACTGTTTTTAAAGTCATTTGGGCAATTTGTCCTGACAGATTCATATATTCATTTGCCACACCTTCCATAACCGATTGTGGGTCACCTGTGATTTCGGTAACAGTTCCATCGTCCGAAACAGACAAACCAGCCACTTTTCTGGCTGTGCCTAGCGCTACATTTGGACCTAACATGACCATTTGCTTTTTGATCAAATCAGAAAGCATGTTCCTATATTGTTCCGTATCTGCCATAATTCACCCCCTTTGGTTAGTATAGACCTTAAAAATTATCTGACTTAGGCAGCATTATTCGTAGAGTTAGCATTAGCTGCCTTTGTTTGTCCTTGGATAATTTTTGCTGTTTTAAGCATAGCAAATATCAAAAGTAAATAAGCCGGTATGATAATAAGTTGTTCAACCTGCTCTATAGTAGACTCGGGAATGCTAATAAGTTTCCAGCTCTCAGTAACCAACTCCCAAAAATGCTGTAGACCCATTAATGATAAAAATACTAGAATAGGAACTGCCCCAACACTCAGAAGATTTCCCCAATTATTTTTTATATAGTAGATATACCAAGCAGCAACAGATGCGAGTATGAAAGCTAGAAAATGATGCAAACCGAGACTTGCTATAACCGATTCTTCAAGGATTTTTGCAAGGGTGCTTTCAAAAGGGTTAGCCACCAAAAATATCCCAACTACAGCTAAGCTTAATAGCCCAAAAAATATCTTATCACTGTTGTTGAAACCGCTAGGGTGCTCAGCAGTAGAAATTTGTTTGAGTCTGTAGCCTCCCCAAATAAAAGATATCATTCCAAGGTAAAATATTACGTGCCACCAGAGGTGGAGAGTTTCGTCTGTTATTTGATAAAAACCTTGATCCGTTAGGAAAATAAAAACCCTTGTTAGTCCCAAAAAGAGAACTCCAAAAAAGAAGGATATAAAAACAACATTAAGAACTCCAGGTCCTATATTTCCAATATTGTAAACAGTTAGTATTAAAGCTGCTACTAGAAAAATAAAACTAAATAACTCTAAACCAGCTAAAAGTAACTCCCCTTTTGGTTTTGACGGTCCTTTATCTTCTCTAGCGATTTCTGTTTGTTGACTATCGGTCGCAGCATAAATAGTTTGCCTATAAGTTAATCCTAAAAATACAAAGGTCAAAAAAACTACCAGGATAAAGATTAGTAAGGTTAAGCTTCCTTTAACAGAAAATGAAAAAACCATATCAAGTTCATCCTGACAAATCAGGATATAGCTTGTCAAGAGTCAGTCTGTCTTTTAAATCAGCTTCTTTTTTTACGGCCACCACCTCGGGATTTTTGGCCGCCTTTTCGGCCTATTTCGCTATAAAAGGATTGATCGTGGGACAGTCCTCCGAGTGAGGCGACTCTTTTTCTAGTAGCTTCATCTGCGGAAGCAAGACCTCTTTTACTTTTTGCCATCATCTTTCACCTCCTTAAACTTATCGTAATAATCTCATAGAAGTGTTATATAGAAAGTAAAAATTAGTAAGAAATACGTAAAACATATTTCTTGCGAGTCTTAAGAAATTAAGGGGTGGTACTATTTTTGAGAGGAAAGGTGACTGCAAATTGTGTTCCATAATTTTCAATGCTATCGACGCTGATTTTTCCACCCATCATCTCTACCAGCTGCTTGGTAATCCAAAGCCCTAAACCTGTTCCATAAATATCTTTTGTCTTTTCATTATAAATTCTGACAAATTTGCCAAATAGTTTTTCCCTATCTTGAGCAGAAATTCCTATACCAGAATCTTTAATATACGTTCTGACAAATCCTTTCACTACATCATGGCTGATTACTACCTCACCCGAAGGGGTATACTTGATAGCATTACCAATTAAGTTATAAAAGATTTGGTGCAATTTAGCAGCATCTGAAGCTATTATCAGCTGAGAGTTTGGTTTTTGGTAAACCATCTTTAGTCCCTTAATCTGAGCTTGGGGCATTAGTTCGGCAACTAAACTTTCAATAATAGTTCGAATATCCGTCGGTACGATATTTAACTTTAGTCTCTTTTGCTCTATCCTTGAGACATCTAATACATCTGCCACAAGGGTTTTTAACCTACTACTACTTTCCATTATGACCAAAACATGCTTACTAAGCTTTGGGTCGGCTTGAATGGCCGGAGATCTTTGAAGTAGATAAGCATAGTTAGCGATTGCGGTTAAAGGCGTTTGTAGCTCATGAGAAGCCATTGAAATAAAATCATCCTTAAGACGATCTAGATCACTTAACCTCTTAAATAGGATTGAGATTTCAAAAAACCTGAAATGGTTGATTAAAAGAAGCAAAATTGCCACCATAGTGATGATTAAGATGAAAAAAGAATCTCTGGTGGTTCGACTGCTGATTTCATCAATTTGGGCAGCTGAGAGATAGAGGTTGATTAAAGCAACTTTTTTACCAGAGGAATCGTGAACAGGAGAAGCAACCAGCCAAAGCCTTTCTGACCCCTTTGAACCAACAGAAGCAATAATTTGTTTTGAGTAAGCTTTTTCAGTTGACCAAGCCAGATTGTTTAAAACTGGATCAGCAACAGATTTAGTTATCTCTGAGGTAGAAACCAGAGGAGATAAATTATCATTGCTGATTTTAAATACCTCCAATGCTCTAATTTCTGGTAGCTTCTCAACCAACTCCTTTAGTTCTGACTGCAGACGAGCAGAATTATTGATCTTATCCCTGATTTGTAAAGCGATCGATGATTCTACCAGAAGGGCTTTATTATTTAGTTCAAAATCAGTATCTCTTTGAATACTATTTAGAATATAAATTGTATTAAAAGAAAGCAGGGCTGGGACAGCAATTATGACAAAGATAGCATAAATAAGCTGAGATACATCGGTGTTAAAAGAAATATTCGGAAATAATTTCATCTTTCCTAGGGTTAACTCTGTCCATTATTGGGTGGAATAAATTTGTCACTACCGAATGTAACGACGTTACTTTTTTTAAACCTATAGACAAGTAGTAGCGAGGCAACTCCAACAAAGATAATTAGCCCGGTCACCAAGGCAAATTGAATAAGTGGCTTATCTGAGGAGGCAGATGCTAAGATTAAACTCTCGTCACCTGAGGTAGCAGCAACTGACGGGGCGATAATAAATTCCGCAGCTTGGGAGCGAACTTTAGCTTTGCCTGACTGCGGCACTACAACATAAGCAACATGTTTACCAGGTTCCAAAGGTTTTAACAGATGATACGTCCAGGTTCCGTTTGCATCTGTCTTTACTGTCACCACAATCGGATTAGAGTAAATAATTAAAGTAACAATTTTATTAGGTTCTGCTTGACCAGTGAATGTTAAGGCAACATCGTTTTTAATCTTGGTATTTTCCAATTTAGTAATCTTGGTGTTTTTATCCTCCGCGACTTGTTGCGGATCAAATTCTGAGGGGAAGATGATATCTTCTGAAGTTGCAACTTCAGAACCAGGTTCTAAAGTTTCTTCCTCACCTGGCTGCGGGCGAAGCACTCCTGAAGGAAGAGGTTTTGGGCTAAATGATGCACCTGGAGCAGGCGATCGTCTGGCTGCTGCAGAGGAAGGGACTGGTGTCACTTTGGGTCTAGGGATTGGGGAACCTGTTGGACTAAGAGAAGGAGGGGGTGAAGATAAAGAGATTGACAGGTTGCTAACCTTTACTAAAACCGGGCCAACAATAACTTGTGGATCTCCTACCCGAATGACTATGGCATAGAGCTCATAAGTACCATTTGGAGTATTGGTCGTATCCCAATCAAATGTGGCAGATTGGGTGTTACTAGTATTAACACTAGTTAACAGTACTGAACCTATCACGCCTGTTGTAGTTTGAATATATAGGTCAACTCTGGAGTTCTCATTTGCCTTTACTTCAATAGTGTTAATACCAACTAAAGTTGAATTATCAACTGGGTTAATTATTTCTGGTTGGATACTAACTGGTGTTCCTTGAGCTGCTAGTGGAGAGGGACTAGCCGATGGACTCGGTAAAGGTGGCGGGGTAGGAGTAGGTGTAGGTGCTGGTTGATTTACTGGAGGGGTAATAGGATTAACTGTGACCGTGGTATCGCAATCCCCATCTCCAAAACAAGCGTTATCGCCAGTTTCCCAACTAAAGTTTATTTTTATAGATTCACCTGAGTTAACGACTGACTTGCTAGGAGTTAAATAACATTTTCTACTACCCGAACCATCTCCATAAATATTTGGGTTGTTATTTCCCAAGGAAACTTGCATTTTGCAAAAAGTTTGATTCGACGCGTTTGGGGCTACAAATGTAAAAGTACTGCTTTGAGGGGGTGGTTGCGAGGTAAAGTCAGCATAGAATTTTTCACCCTGGCCCGAACAAGGTTTTGCTTGAGTTTCCTGGATGCCGGTTTTATCCTCAATAATAATATCTTTGGCTGGCACTCTACAGGCAGTGGACTGAGCGTAGACTCTTTTGGGATTTATATTTTTAGAATCATCTCCAGAGGAAAAGAAAATTAATGAGCCACCAATGACCAATAAGGACAAAAAAACAGAGAGCAGCAGTTTTTTCATTAATAAGTTAAGTTTCTCTAATGTGGGAGAGGATGTCAAGCTAATTAGATATTAGTGAACTTACCTTTACCCTTTTGCCATTTAACGCCTTTTATAAGCGGTCCCCAAAAATCTCCATCAAGTTGTAAATAGTATTCTTTAAGTTCGTCTTCAGAGGGATCATGATCTACAAAATCAATCCTTGGCAAATCTTCTAAAATAGCCAAGGGGGTTTGTTCGTTACCCTCTCCCATCTGAAGTACTGCTGCTATAGCTAAGCTGTCTAAAACATTAACCTTAGTTACTTTAAGTTCTTTGCCAAAAACATCTGGGGTACCAATATAGTTTTTCAGACTAAGGAATCCACTGTGAGCAATTCCTGCACCAATTGATCCTCTCCTTAAAGGCAAGCTTCTGTTATCAGTAATGATCACGCCCACTTTTTTTAAAGAAAATTTTTTCTTTAAAAACTGCCTAATTTGATTTGCTATTTGTTGGGGGTTTTTAGGCCAAAGCACAAAGTAACCAGCTCCATTTGATTCATCAATACCAGCTGAGCCTAATATTAGATTATTTACAATAGTCATATTATAGTGATGACCTTCAACTTTAATTGGAAAAAAAAGCTCTGCTTCTTCCTCGATTAAGCTTTGTTTATCAATTTCTTCAATCTTTACTATCCTTCCTTGACAAATTGCAATAACTTTTGAAGAGACAGCTACAACTGATTCCTCTTCCACCTCAGTCAAATACTTAGCTAGAATTTCTAAAATATCTTTATCTTTCGAGGTGATCTTATGGGTTTTAACAGCTGTAATTTTCATCAGCAGATTATATTACTTTGAATCAACAATTTCTTTGAGGATTTTAACTTGAAAATACATGGCTGAGATTCTTTTACTCCATTCTTCCAAACTATCAAACTTTTCTTCTTCCCATTTAGTAATTCCTCCAAATCTTTTAATCTCAGCTTTAGATCTATCTGGATCTTCCCAAGTCAACCCCTTAGCTTCCCGATATCCCAATCTTAAACCATTCTTTTTAATAAGTAGCGGCCATTCAATTGGTGATTCCCAATTTTTACCATTAGCTTTTTCGACAATTACTTTTGCTCCTTCTCTATTAATTAAACAAGTTGCGGCCAGAGCATCTACTTTAACTCCAAGCTCTTTTGAAAGTAAAAAATTTGTTATCTCTTCTGTTTTAATCCAAGAATCAGGATAAGTTGCAAAAGTTTTTCTGTCTCTTCCAAGAATTAAGTAATTTACCTTAAGAGGAATCTTCTCAATCTTCGATAGTTGTCTAGGAGCTACCTCCAACCAATGTAAAATTTTATCTAAATCGCAAAAGAAAAACTTATCCTCATCTAAAGACAGTGCTTTTTTTAAAGCAGCTACTTTTGCTTCGCTATAGCCAGCTCCTGGAATAATTGTCCAACCCAATCTGTCTTTTAAGGTTTTAATTAACTTTTTATCAGTCGAAGTGGTAACAGATGCAACCACACTTCTAAAAAGGGAGTTTAACTCTGGCAGTTTATCCCTAACAAGAGAATTAAAAATCCCCAAAGGGTCATGGACAGTAGAAACTAGAATCATTTAGCGCTTATAGTATTGGCGTATTCCTCAGGAGTTAACCAGTTTACCTCGGGAGCAACTTTGTAGTTTGGATTGGGTATGGCTTTTGGTTGTCCACCCTCATCAACAATATAGTAGGCAAAGCCTTTCATTTTCTTAACAGCTTCATAATCGGCATGACCTGGCAAGGAAACCGGGTCAACTTCCTCAAAGTTAACCGGACTGTCATCTTCTGTCACAAGCCAAGTCTTTCCAGTATTAACAACTAGATGTCCCATACCTGAAGGAATAAAAATACTGTCACCCTTTTTTACCTTAATGGCATAGAACTTTTCTACCTCATCATCTTTTGGAGTACCATTTTGATCAACTCTTCTTTCTTGAAGAAGAACTATTCCCTCACCTGTTAAAATCCAGTAAGTTTCATCTAACTTACCAACATGATAGTGTCCATAGGTTTTGATATACTCCCCACCAACTGTGCCTGTCTCCCAAACCGTGATATTTCTCTTATCCTTACCGCCTCTAATCATATAGTAGTGAATCTGGGGACCCTCTGCTTTGGGGTCCATTAGAACCTCAACCATTTTGTCATGTTCTCTTTGTGCAAAGGGCTTTAGCATAGAAGTGTTACTAGTTTTACATATCCTAAATTTAAAAGTCAAGAGAAAAAGACATAAAAAAAACTTGCCAAATTAACCCCTACTGATGTAGATTATTGACTATGAACTCAGATCTAAGAGATTCCTTTGCCCTAATTATCTTTGGTATTACCTCCAACTTAGCTCAAATCAAGTTAATCCCAGCTCTTTATGATATGGCCACACAGGATTTACTGCCTGAGAAAATGGTTATTATCGGCAATGCCAGAAGACAGCTTACAAAGAAGGATTTTGAGGTTTATATTTTTGAGACATTATCTAAACCCTTAAGACATCATGCCCATCCAATTGACCAAACAGTTGTTAAAAAGTTAGTTGAAAAGATGCGCTATATTCAGGGGAATTTAGATGATTCAGGTTTCTATGATCGACTTAACGACGAGCTAAAGAGACTTTCTCGAAAAGGCATTCACTGCGAGAATAGAATTTTTTATCTGGCTACTTACCCTGATCTTTATTCATCAGTTTTTGAAAACCTAAAAAAGATTGGACTAAATAAACAAGATAGCGGTTTTGTCAGATTAATGATTGAGAAACCCATTGGTAATGATCTTTCCTCTGCCAGAACACTAAATCAACTTCTTCATAAGTATTTTTCGGAAGATCAAATTTACAGACTAGACCATTACTTGGGCAAAGAAACTTTGCAAAATATTTTAGCTTTTAGATTTGGTAACGGTGTTTTTGAACCCTTAATCAATTCTGACTTTATTGACCATATTCAAATAACTGGGGCTGAAAATTTCGGGATTGGCAAAAGGGGTGGTTACTATGATAAAGTGGGTGCTTTAAAAGATGTTGGGCAAAACCACCACTTACAAATGTTAGCCTTTGTCACTATGGATGCTCCTTCTGAGTTTAGTAATGAAGCAGTAACTAAAGAGAGAATTAAAATCCTGAAAAATCTAGTCCCTTTAAAAGATAAGGTGGTTTTTGGACAATATGAAGGTTATCGGAATGAGGAAAACGTTGCTAAAGGCTCAACCACCGATACTTTTTATGCTTTTAAAACTTTTATTAATAATCAGCGTTTTAAAAATACCCCGATTTATATCAGGGCAGGCAAAAACTTGGCTCAGGATGTAACAGAAATAGTTTTTGTTTTTAAAACACCTGTCAACAGACTGTTTAAATATTTAGAAATTGGTGACGAACCAAATATTCTAATTTATAGAATCCAACCAAATGAAGGGATAGTTTTAGGTATTTTAACAAAAAAACCTGGTCATAAATTAGAGCTTGAAAATTCATATATGCAATTTTGCTATCGTTTGGATCGTCATGGACACTACTTACCTGATCCATATGAGAGATTAATCGCTGATGCGATCAGGGGTGACCAAACTTTTTTTAATGATGCTGCGGAGATTGAAGCACAATGGGCTTTTACTGATCCTCTTTCCAAAACCAGAAAGAAACCAATTATTTATAAAGTAGGTACTTGGGGACCAAAAGAAGCAGATGAGTTAATAAAAGCCGATGACAGATCCTGGATTACTCCTTCAATGGACTTTTGTGTTATTAACTAATTAAGAGGCTTTGTCTCATTTAATTTTCTTTAAATTTTACTTTTTAGCAGAGGGTGGAAATTGTTTAAAACAATCTTCCTTTAAATCAGATAACTTTTTATCAATTCTGTCTGTGATTGCTTCTGATAACCTGCAGTTATCCTTCAAATTTAAACTTTGACACTCGCTGCTCCAAAACTGTCTATATTTAACTTCTGCTTCTTGAAGACAGTTATTTAAACTAACCTGTTTTTCTTTTTGGACTTTTTGCTCTTGAACTTTGGGTGTAAAAATAACAAAATAATAAAACACCGAAAAACCAATTAGAAAAACAGTTGTAATGACACTGATGGCAAAAAGTTTAGGCAGCATGTATATTAATTAGACAATAAAGCAGTTATTAATTGCAACTTACTTTTTTACCTGATGTTGACCAAACTTCCCTCTCATAGCTGAGACTGAACGGTTCCTAAAACCTTCTGGAGAGTTTTCATTAACACTTTCTGATTCAATCCTAACTTTAAATGCATCTTTTAATGCAGGCGTATCAATTCCCATCTCATCTGCTGTCTTAATAGTCCACTCTCCTTCTCCAGTATGACCAATTTTAGACGAGATTTCTTGTAACTTAGGATCTTCTTTAAGCGCTTCCAGTAGCCAACCAACCAGTCTTGATTCAATCACCGAGCGATTATTATAAACCCTAAATATTTCAACTAGATCTAAATTTAGCGGGCTGGATTTTAAAATAGCAGCTCCTTCAGCAATTGACTCCATCATTCCATACTCGATCCCGTTATGGACCATTTTGGCAAAATGGCCACTACCTACTTGACCAAAATGACCATATGCATCTTTACTAGAGGCAGCTATGACCAGCTCTTTAACTTTCTCATAGTTCTCTTTTGACCCACCTACCATTAAACAGGCACCATCTCTAGCACCTGAGGGTCCACCAGAAACCCCAATATCCATAAACTCAATCCCTAAACTCTTAAGTTTTTCTGCCCTTTTCAAAGTATCTTTATAGAAAGAGTTCGCTCCATCAATAATCAAATCTCCTCTGAAAACTACAGGAATTAGTTTTTCAATAAACTCCTCAGTAGTTTCACCTGCGGGAAGCATCAACCAGATTATGCGTGGAGGCTTTAGAGATTTAACAAGTTCTTCAATAGTCTCGGTACTTTCTGCTCCAGCTTTCTCTACTTCTTGCCTTGGTTCTGGTGAGCGATTCCAAGCAACTACCTGAATTCCCTGCTCTAAAAAGCGAAGCACCATATTCTTGCCCATCCTACCAAGACCAATATAACCAATTCTTAAAGTATTACTCATCTTTGTAAATATATTCTACTACTTTTTGACTAGAACCCTGACTTTTTCTACCCCTTCACCAACATCTTTAATAGCAAAAAGCCAGGGTAGTTTATTCCAAATGTCTGGGTCACATTTAGAAATTAAATCAACTGTTGAGTGTTCATATTGACCAGGAGGATCAGGAAAAATATCTGACGGGAGGTATTTTTCAACTTCACCTTTTTGGAACTCCTCATACATTTGATGTAACTTTCTTCTTTGTCCATCTGTTAGACTTCTATCAAATCCTTCAATAGCATCAATTACCAAGATTCCGTCTTTAACTAATATCCTATGGTACCTTCTAAAATTCTCCCAGAGTCTTTGAGGATCTTTAATATCATTGGCAAGATGCCAAAGCCAACCTTTTCTATCCCAAAGCACGTTGACAGCTCCTGGAGCAATAGGTAGTCTTTCAGCATCCCATCTAAAATATTGAAAACCTATAGCCCCTCTTCTACAACTACCAGCTTCATCCAAAACTGTGCTAAAGCATAAATTTGGATAAGTTGAATTAGGATCTATCTGTCTAATATCTCCCACTAAAAAATGACTCTTTGGTCT
Organism: uncultured Gammaproteobacteria bacterium; assembly: GCA_964405655.1. Classification (GTDB taxonomy): domain Bacteria; phylum Patescibacteriota; class Microgenomatia; order Daviesbacterales; family UBA10151; genus CAYOOO01. The sequence goes on from CAYOOO010000014.1 coordinate 29,143, forward strand.
TTGTCTTGCTCGCTCAAACTGCCAGATTGCCAACTCATGAGTTGGCTCAGCAGCAGTCGGACTGACAAAAACTAATCTTGTATCTAAAACAGGAACTAAGCTAGCATCAATTAAATTTTGCCAAACAGCCACTGTTTGCAAGGGACCAAATAGCCTATCTGAATCGCTCTTCCATGAACCCCTAACAAAAGGTCCTTGTCCTTCGTACCTACTTATATAACCTTCTTTTAACGCTTCCATAGAATCCTACACTATACATAAATTGCAGTTAATTGTAAACTGAAGGTATGTTTTTGGCAGTCGATATTGGCGCAACCAATACCAGAATCGGTTTATCAGAAGATGGCCACTCAATTGCTAAGAAGGAAAAATTTTCTACCCCAGCTGATTTCTCTGAAGGAATTAATTTAATAGTCAAATCTATCAATGATTTAGCTGAAAATAACTTACCAAATAAAATTTCTGTTGCTGTGGCAGGGGTTGTTGATAGTCAACAAGGAGTAGTTTTAAAAGCACCTAATTTAATCGATTATAATAATCAACCAATCGTCGAAGTTTTAGAAAACAAACTTCAAACAAAAGTAATATTAGGTAATGATGCAGATTTCGCAGCATTAGGGGAGGCCAATTTGGGAGCAGGCCGAGGATATAAAATAGTTGCCTTTATTACCCTAAGTACAGGTGTTGGCGGAGCTAGAGTAGTCAGTGGAGAAATTGATGAAACAGCAATTGGCTTTGAACCTGGCCATCAAATTTTTGATCCTAATGGGAGAGTTTGGGGTTGTGGACAAAGAGGTTGTTTCGAGTCTGTTGCGTCAGGAAAAGCTTTTGAACTAAATTTTGGAGTTAAACCAGAAAATTGTCATAACCCAAGGATTTGGGAAGAACACGCAAAAATTGTCAGCCAAGGTTTAATTAATGTCATAGTTTTATGGTCCCCTGACATCTTGGTACTTGGTGGCAGTCTGATTAAAGCTGGCCAAAAATTTCTTAATCCACTAATTAGACATATTGATGAAAACCTAAAGATAATCCCAACTCCCAAGATTAAAGTCAGCGAGCTGGGAGATATAAACGTTCTACTTGGAGGAATCTACAAAACTATCAATCAGAGCTTTTAAAGACTGTCCTATATTTTCTAACTGCTACCATTCCCATGTAATAAAAATATAAAAAGACAACCGCTACTAAAAGCCCTAAGGGACTAAAGTTATTTTTTAAATCAACCATCTTAGATAAAAGAAAATAGAAAAATAAAACTGTTGCAGCAAAATTGCTCTTTTTATAAATGCCATAAGATAAAAGCAACATTAATCCAACATCTATTAAATTCCAGATATTATAACCATAAGATTTAAATCCAAAGGTCGGTCCCAGGGAAAAAATAAAGGTGATGGTTGCTGAGAGTAATGCAACCATCCAAGCATTTTTAATATGCCTTTCTAAGGTTTTTTTATCAGATTTATTTGAAGAAGAGCTTCGCTCATTTAAATAAACAAAATCCATCTTAAAAAACTTAATAGATATCAAAACTTTTAAAACCTTTTACTTCTCCTTCAGCTACGTCTACCCTTTCCACCTTAGCTAGCGATGGTCCTTTCTCGCACCATTTTGCAAAGACATTCAAGTTATCCTCTTCTCCTTCTGCCTCAATTGTAACCGAACCATCTTGCTCGTTTTTAGCAAAACCTGTTAGGTGTAGAGACTTAGCTGTATCAGCAGCATAGAATCTGAAAGAAACAGCCTGTACTCGACCAACAATCTGAACATTTAGATGTTTAATCATTAAGTAGTTACTGACTTCTGATAGAAATAAACCATCAGCAGTAACCAAACTGAACCAACTAGATAAGAACCCAAAACGTCAGAGAACCAATGGACACCCAAATAGATTCTGGAAAACCCCATTAGTAAAATCATCGTGGTTGAAAAACCAATAATTATTTTTTGCATTAATCCCTTTTTAATTATTGTATAAGCTAAAAATGCTAAAAATCCATAGAAGCCCACGGCAAAGATAACATGACCAGAAGGAAAACTATCCAGTTTTGTAAAATGTTCAAATTGAGTTACCAGCATTGGATCTGGTCTTGGTCTGGCAACTAAACTTTTGAGTATACTACCAAGTAAGGTAATACCTACTGTTGAAATAATCAACATAACTGATTCTTTATTTTTCCTTAAAAACAAAAGGATTAGTGAGATTATTACCAAAATAATAAATCCGATTGAAGTCTGTCCTGATTTGCTGATTAGCTTCATTAAAAAATCAAACCAAGTAAGGTTATAGTATTGAATGGTTTTGGTTATTAATAAATCAAAAGCAAAGTAAGGATAAACCTTAGCAAAAAAAGCCAGCAAGGCAAAAGATAATGATAAAAAGACTAAAGTATTTTTAGAACTAAAAAGTCTTTTTAAAACGGTGGATCTTGAAACAAAAGTCTGAGAGTTCATAGAAAAAATTCTTACTCAACTTTTTAAAACCTTTAAGAACGGTTCTTCGTCTTTAAAGGGCCCAATCAATTGTAAGTTAAATTTTCTAGTAACAAATAATTCAGAGGCCACATCTTTTATTTCCTCTAAAGTAACGGCATCTACTTTTTTAAGTAAATCATCAAAGGTTTCTAGTTCCTGATCCAAAATAAACTTTGTTCCAAAATGTTCAGCTAAAAAATTAGTTGACTCACTACGGATTGCCAATCTTCCTCTTATCATTTCTTTGGCTTTTTTTAATTCCTCATCTGTTACTTTTTCCAAAACTGTTCTTCTAAGCTCAGCCATAATTACCTCAAGTCCTTCAGTGGTTTTCTCAAGTTTGAGTCCAGCATAAACTGAAAATGAACCAGTATCAATATAGCAGTCTGATCCAGCATAAACATGATAAGCTAAACCTCTTCTTTCCCTGACTTGGATAAATAGTCTGGAAGACATCCCCTCTCCTAGAATAACCCCCAAAACCCTGGCTGCAAACCTTTTTTTGTCATGTCTATCATAACCTTCAACTCCTAAAACTAAGTTAGTTTGATCAGTTTTTTTATAAAAGATATTAACCTTTGGTTTGTCTTGTTTTGTCTTTTTATAAGGAGCAAAGGCATATTTAGATCTTTTTGGTAAATCAGAAAAATAGTTTTCAGCCAACTTTTTAATATCTTTAGGCAATTTACCAACAAAAACTAAAGCCATGTTATTTGGGGTATAAAGCGAATTGACATAGTTGATAATACCTTCCCTTTCGATCGAGTTAATTGTCTTTTCATCTCCACCAATATCCCAGCCAAGTGGCGTATCACCAAACTGCAATCTCTCATACAAATCATAAACATAACGGCCTGGGTTATCTCGAAACATCCTCAGCTCCTCGACAATAACCCCTTTTTCTCTCTCTACTTCTTCTTCTACCACCAAGGATTCTTTGAGCATCGAAGATAAAATATCTATTGCCAGTTCCAAATTTTTAGCAGAGGATTTAATCCAATAATAAGTATATTCTTTACTGGTAGCAGCATTGTTAACTGCTCCAATACCATCAATTAAAGTTGAGATAATTTCTGCAGTAGGATATTTTCTTGAGCCTTTAAAAAACATATGTTCTAAAAAGTGAGAAATTCCGTTAGTTTGTTTTGATTCATAGCGAGAGCCTGCACCGACAGCCATCAGAGTAGTGACTGAATCAAGATGAGGCATATTTACAGTGATTAGAGTTAAGCCATTTTTTAGAATATTCAATTTGTACATATGTGATGGATAG
>CAYOOO010000015.1:0-30306 GCA_964405655.1 uncultured Gammaproteobacteria bacterium
AAATGAAGCGAAGTGGTTTAAGCTTGAAACATAAGAATAGCGCGGACTTTCAGTCTGCGGAAGCTTATAAGATTAAACCCGTCCCTTTAAACTTCAATCAGATCTCAAAAGTCCATCCAGAAGTTAAAAATACTATGATTTACTCAGACATGATCGTTACTCTCTCTTACCGCAATAAATCAATTGGTGTTTTGACAGTTATGTCAACCAAAAGAAATCAGTTTTCTCAGAAAGAGTTAAATATATTAAAGTTATTTGGTCCACTTGCCTCACTAGCTATCAGAAAAACTCAGTTATATGATGAGACACGAAGAGCTCTTGAAACACGAGACTTATTCATCTCTATGGCTGCTCATGAGTTAAGAACTCCCCTAACTTCGGTTAATGGTTATATTCAGCTTCTTTACAGTAAGTTATCTGGTGGCCAAAGCGTAGAATCTCGTTGGGTGGAACAGCTTTCTTGGGAAATACTCAGATTAACAAATTTAGTAAACGAACTTTTGGAAATTAACCGTATTAAAAAACGCCAACTTGAATATCATTGGAAAGAGAGTAGTTTGCTATCTATTATTAAAAGAGTAATCTTGAACTTAAAATTCGCTCACCCAAACCGTCGGATTGAGTTTATCAATTTATTAGAGAACAGCTTAGATGTGGTCATTGGCGATTTTGACAAATTACTTCAAGCATTTACTAATCTTTTAGAAAATGCTATCAAGTTTTCACCTCCAGATAAAGAGGTTGAGGTAAATCTTTCTTCAAAGAAAAACTATTTTTATATAGTAATAAAAGATCAAGGTAAAGGAATTTTCAAAGAAGATATACCTAAAGTTTTAGAGGGATTTTACAAGGGATTGCAAAACTATCGGGAAGGAATGGGTATAGGTCTATTTTTGGCCAAAAATATCATTAATAGCCATCATGGGGATATTAATATTTTCTCCAAGCCAAATCGAGGGACTATAGTTAAGGTTAAACTTCCTAAACCAAAGTTTAATAGCCGAAAGAATAGCAATTGATCAACTGGTGAAAAAAGACTATTGATCGCCCGACTTAATACCATCAGTCTTTAATCATATAACCAAATCCCCTGATTGAATGTAGTAGTTTATGATTAACGACAAAATCAACCTTTTTTCTTAAATAACCCATATAAACATCCACTACCCGAGTCTCTATATCAGGTGAATATAACCAGACCCGGTTTAAGATCATCTCCCTAGTCAAGATTCTTCCTTTGTTGCTCATTAAATATTGAAGAAGTTTAAATTCTTGAGGTGTTAGTTGAATTGGTTTTCCCTTTCTCTTGACCTCTAAAGTATGATTGTCCAGTTCGAGATCACCAACCTTAAGTTTTTCTTCAGCACCATTGGTTTGTCTTCGCAGTCTCGCTTTGATTCTAGCCAAAAACTCATCTGCCACAAAAGGTTTAGTCATATAATCATCAGCACCTAAGTTGAGTCCGTTAACAATGTCTGTAATTGAATCTTTAGCAGTTAAAATTATCACTGGTAGATTGGGATATTTTTTGCGAACTTCCATACAAACAGCCTCTCCACTCATATTTGGTAGTGCCAGATCTAAAACTAATAAATCCGGTTCTGTTTGTCTAATAGAATTTAGAGCTTGTATGCCATCTGAGGCTACCTGAACTGAATAACCATTGTCCAAAAGTAACTCCTTGAGGTATTTTTGCAGACCGATATCGTCTTCGACGACAAGAATTGTACTTATCATCGCTGCAAATTATACCAGTATCTTTAAAATCTCTCAAGAGCAAAGGCTGATTTCTTGCAAAGTTCTTACATTATTATGGTTGTAAACTTGAAAATAAACTGCTAACTTTTAGTCCGTGGAAGTTTATAAATAGGGGGAAGATGTTAACCAGACTGCCTGAGATAGTAAAAAAGATTATTAAAAACAGCTTGGTTTATCAATTTTATACTTTGTTGACCTATCCTTTAGATAACTAACCTTTAAATCCACGAAAAACCCCGCACGTAGCGGGGATTCTCGAAAACTCACTTTTAATGAGTAATATTATATATAACACTGCCTTAATTACTTCGTCAACTGCCTATAAATATATCCAAATGTAACATGGTACAATCAAAAGTATGATCTTTATTGGGGCAGATCATCGGGGTTTTGAACTAAAGGAACGGCTCAAAAGGCGCCTGATAGATGAGGGTTTTAAGGTAGTTGATTTAGGAAATGATCACCTAGATCCGAGCGATGACTATGTTGATTTTGCCCAAAAAGTTGCTGAAGCAACCGTCCAGGAGTCAGAGAATAGGGGAATACTTCTATGTGGCTCGGGAGCTGGTGTAGATATTGTTGCTAATAAGTTTGATGGAATCAGATCAGCTCTAGTTGAAGATAAAATCAGAGCAATCCAGGCCAGAGAACATGAGGATGCTAATGTTATCTCACTCCCTGCGGATGTTTTAGATGAAGAAAGCGCTTATGAAATAATTAAGGCTTTTCTAGAGACAGAATTTTCCCCTCAAGTAAGACATCTAAGAAGAATTCATAAAATAGAGGAGATAGAAAAGGAGTCTTAAAGTGCAAATTATTCCAGCTATTTTAGCCACAAATGAAAAAGATTATAAAGATAAGTTGTTCAAAGTTAGTAATAATGAATTTCTGGAAGATGGTTGGGTACAAATTGATCTCATGGATAATAAATTTGTTCAAAACAAAAGTATAGAACCTAAAATTATTAAAAAATATCCAAGCTCACTCAAAATAGAAGCTCAGTTAATGGTTGAATATCCAGAGAATTGGATTGATCAGTTAGTTACTAACAAAGTAGATCGGATTATATTTCCAGTTGAAGATTCAGAAGGCACTAAAGAGAGGATAGCACACGTTAGAAATCATGGTGTTGAGGTTGGTTTATCTATCAATCCAAGAACCAGTATTGAAACTCTCGATCCTTTTGTTGCTACAATAGATGTAGCTCTTTTGATGTCTGTTGAACCAGGTTTTGGCGGACAAAACTTTATAGCTGATACTTATCAAAAGGTTAAAAGTCTTAAATCAAAAGGATGGAGTATTAAGCTTGGTGTTGATGGCGGGATTGAGCCTGAGATAGCTAGGCAGTTGAGTAAGTTAGAAGTGGACTATATAGTAGTGGGAAGCCACCTAATAGAAGGAGATATTGATGAAAATCTGGAAATATTTTGGCAGGCGATCAAAGCTTAGTCCAAAGGAAAAGAAAGCTGGGACTATAGAGCAAATAGCCATATTTGGCTATGCTGATGCGCCAGTTAAGAGTACATTATTTCAGCAGGTTAAAGATGTCACCAAGATACTGGCAGAAGCAGGCTACACCGTAGTTGATGGTGGTGGATCAGGTGTGATGAGGGCAGCAACCTTGGGAGCAAAAGATGGAGGGGGGAAAGTAATTGGTGTAACACTTGAGGTAGAAGATATCCCTCATTTTGAGGGAAGAGATCCTAGAAATTTATTCGACAAAGAAATTAAAACTAAAAATTACATCGAGAGAACATTAACTTTATTAAAGGAAGGTCAGGTTTATGTAATATTCAATGGGGGTACAGGAACTATCTCCGAATTTGGAATGGCTTGGGGTCTGGCAAGGCTATATTTCGGTCACCATAAACCATTGATTCTTTATGGAAAATTTTGGAAAAAAATTATTAAATCTTTCAAAGATAACATGCTCCTGCGACCAGAAGAATTAAAGGTTTATAAGATTGCTGATGATCCAGAGGACGTTTTAGATGCAATCAAAGATTTTGAGGATGAGATCGAAAGAGGAGGCCATAACCACAGCCTGAAAGCTAGCTCAGGAGGCTTTACAATTTAGATGTCATTATCTGCTCAACAGCTTAATGAATTAGAAGAAAAGGCTAATTTGATCCGCCAGGATATCATTGAGATGCTGATTGAAGCAGGATCAGGTCATAGTGCCGGACCACTAGGAATGGCAGATATATTCAGCGCCCTTTACTTTAATATCTTAGATCACAATCCCAAAGATCCTAACTGGCAAGAGCGGGATCGTTTAATATTGTCAAATGGACATATCTGTCCGGTTCGTTATGCAGCTATGGCCCACGCTGGCTATTTTCCTACCTCTGAGCTTAAAACCTTAAGAAAATTAGGGAGCAGACTTCAAGGTCATCCTCACAGAAGTTCTTTGCCAGGACTAGAATCTACCTCAGGTCCACTTGGTTCAGGTCTGTCACAAGCTTGTGGACTAGCTTTAGCAGCTAAGATGGATCATAAAAAATGGTGGGTTTATTGTGTCACTTCTGATGGAGAACATGACGCTGGTAATACTTGGGAAGCTGTCTTATTTGCCAGTAAATACAAGCTGAGCAACTTAACTGTAATTGTTGATCGGAACAATATTCAAATAGATGGTTTTACTGAAAACATCATGCCGCTTGAACCTTTCAAGCAAAAGTATGAGGCTTTTGGTTGGTATGTTTTGGAAATTGATGGTCATAATTTCGGTGCTATCATTGATGCTTGTAGTGAGGCGAAGGCTATTTTTAATAAACCTGTTGTCATAATTGCCCATACGATTCCGGGAAAAGGAGTAGATTTTATGGAGAAAGATTATCGCTGGCATGGTATGCCTCCTGGCGCTCAAGATATTCCAGGCGAACCACCCAAAGAGAAACAAGCAGAAATTGCACTAAAAGAATTAAGAACTTTGCAAGGCAAGATTAAATCTGAGCATGAATGACAGCGCGTATTTAAATCCTAAACTTTTTGATGAGGATATTGAGCAAGTTCCATCCAGGAATGGTTTTGGAGAAGGCTTGGTTTTGGCAGCTGAAGAAAATAATGATGTAGTTGGACTTTGTGCTGATCTGACTGAATCAACTAGGATGCAAGCTTTTGCAGACAAATTCCCTGAAAGATTTGTTGAAATTGGGGTAGCAGAACAAAATTTAGCAACAGTAGCAGCTGGATTGGCGCTTGGAGGGAAAATCCCTTTTATTACTTCATACGCCACTTTTTCTCCAGGAAGAAATTGGGAACAAATAAGAACAACAATCTGTTACAACGACGTCCCTGTGAAGATTATTGGTTCTCATGCTGGTATCTCGGTTGGACCAGATGGAGCTACTCATCAGGCTTTGGAGGATATCGCAATTATGAGAAGTTTACCAAATATGGTGGTTGTTTCTCCAGCTGATTCAATTGAAGCGAAAAAAGCTACCCAGGCTATTGCTCGCCATCCAAGTCCTTGTTATATACGTTTATCCCGTGATAAGGTTCCGCTTATTACCACTGAAAAAACCCCCTTTGAGATCGGTAAAGCAGAGGTATTTTACTTGGGAAAAGATGTCACTGTGGTTGCCATTGGTCAGATGGTTTACAAGGCTATTTTGGCTGCTAAAGAACTAGAAAAGCATAAGATTAGTGTTCGAGTAATAAATTGTCACACAATTAAACCTTTAGATAAAGATACTATTATTGAAGCAGCTGAACAAACCGGAGCAATTGTCACAGTCGAGGAACACCAAGTCTTTGGTGGTTTAGGTTCAGCTGTTTCTGAGCTAGTTTCCCAACATTACCCAGTACCAGTTAAGATTATTGGCATAAATGATCATTTTGGTGAGTCTGGGGAACCCAATGAACTCTTAGATAAATTTGGACTAAATGAAAAAAATATTATAAAATCAATTCTTCACGTCCTCAGAATGAAGAAATAAACCAACTCTTTGTGATCTAAAGCAAAAACTTAAGTTTAACAAGGAGTGTTAGCATAGCTAATTTAGCAAGTTTATGTTTAATCGTTTGAATCGAACAATTTTTGTATTAAGCCTAGCAGGATTGGCAGTAACAGCCTTTCTGTTATATGAGTATAATCAACCTGCTCCAGTTATTTGTCCTTTTGGTGGAACTGGCTGTGAGACTGTGAGAGCAAGTGAATATTCTAAATTCTTCGGAATTTCGATACCCTATCTGGGTATTTTTTATTACCTCTTTATTGCCATAGAAAGTATTCTTCAAACTAGGGAAAAAAGAAGTAGTTGGCTGTTAAACTTACAATTAATAGCATCAGTCTTAGCAGTTAGCTTTGGAATCTATTTAACCTACTTGGAAGGTTTTGTAATAGGAGCCTATTGTTTTTGGTGTGTCTTATCGTTTATTATTTCGCTGCTTATTTTAGTAATGACAATTCTTAGAATTAAGGAGAATAATAATGAAAACAGAAAGTAAGGTTCTTTTAGCAATCTTAGCCTTAACAGTTCTTATACTTTTTGGAGGAGTGTTCATTCTGGGAAAAAATAGTACTCAAACAAACAGCTCCCAAGTTGATAAGGAAATCGAACAGATTAATTACTCGTTAGGACAAAAAGTAGGTAGCGATAGTGCTAAGGTGAAACTGGTTGAATTTTCTGATTTTCAATGTCCAGCCTGTAAGGCCTTTGAGCCACAAGTTGAACAGCTCCTATCTGATACAAAAGATAAAGATTTTCAGTTTGTATATCGCCACTTTCCATTACCCCAGCATAAGAATGCTAAGCAAGCTGCTGTTTTTGCTGAAGCTGCAGCAGAACAAGGTCAGTTTTGGCCTATTCATGATCTGCTATTTAAAACCCAAGAGGAGTGGACAAACCTTAGTAATCCGACTGATTACTTCATAAAAATGGCTGAAGGCTTAAACCTTGATGTAGAAAAGCTAAAACAATCAATGAGCGAGAGTAAACTTAAGGATAGGGTAGAACAGGATATTAGTGAGGGTGTTGGACTGCGTATAAATTCTACCCCAACCTTTTACATAAACGGTCGGAAGCTTGAACTTCAAAAGTTAGCAGATTTGAATTTTTTAGTTGAGCAAGAACTCAAATCAAATCCCTAAACAACTTCACTCTCCAAAACACCTCCTGGTTGATAGACGAGTTAAGTCAGGATAAGATTATTTAGATGGCAGATAAAAAAAGAGTAATTATTGTTGGAGCTGGTTTTGGAGGAGTCAAAGTTGCCCTTGATTTGGATAAATTTAGAGATTCCTTTCAAACAATATTAATTAATGAAACTAGCTATCACTGCTATCATGCTGATTTGTATGAATTGGCTGCCGTGATTTTAAAACATGAGAAAAAACTAGATTTCGAAAATGTGGCGAGTACAGTCAATATCCCGTTATCTAAAATTTTTAAAGATAAAAAAACAGAAATAGTCATTGGTAGAGTTGAGACAATCGATCCAAATCAAAGAATTGTTAAAACTCAAAATAAATCCTTTGAATATGATTTTCTGATAATTGCCACAGGTAGTGAGACTAACTACTTTAATATTGAGGGGGCAAGGGAATATTCTCATCCCTTCAAAAATACTGCTGATGCCTTAAATATTCATAACGACCTAGAAGAGTTATCTTCTAGTAAGACTGACTTATTACAAGTTGTTATAGTTGGTGCTGGTTTTACTGGAGTTGAATTGGCAGGAGAGTTGAGACGCTTTCTTCCTCGATCCTGCCAGATTAGACTAATTGAAGGGTCAAAACAGGTATTAACTGGAATGCCGACATGGGCTCAAGAATTAGCTTTTAAGAGACTGAAAAGTTTAGGTATTGAACTCTCCTTTAGTCAATCTGTTAAAAAAGTCGAATCAGATAAGCTTATCTGCCAAAACGGCGAGGAATTTAAATTTGATTATTTAATTTGGACAGCTGGCGTGGTTGGAAGTAAACCTGCAAATAATTTGGCTGGATTCAAATTTACAAAAAGAAATCAACTGGAAGTTAAAAAAGATCTTAGCTTGAAGCAATTTCCGCAAATATTTGTAGTTGGTGATATGGTTGAATTTTGGGATGAAAAAAGAGCCAGTTTTGTTCCCCCAACTGCCTGGGTTGCCTTAAGCCAGGCAGATGTAGTCTCAAAAAATATCTACCTCAGCTTAAATAACCAAAATACGCTCAAGTTTATACCACCTTCCCCTGGCTTTGTTGTACCAATTGGTTCTCATTTTGCAATCTCGAATCTATTTAATTTACAAATTACAGGTTTTTCTGGCTGGGTTTTAAAGAGATTGATAGCTTTCAAGTACTTAGTTTCAATCTTACCCTTTAAAGAGGCTTTAGCTATTTGGTGGCGTGGACTAACGATTTACACCTAAATAATAGACATTGACAGATTTAGGATGAGAGTCTAAGATATCCCCTATGGGGGGATTATAAATGTATAAACCTAAAGATAACCGAGAAAGAACTTTACACCGGCTCAAAATTTCCCTCGGACACTTAAAAAGGGTGATCAAAATGGTTGAGGATGGTCAGTATTGTATTGATGTTCTTCATCAATCAAATGCTGTCCAAAAAGCTTTAAAAGAGGCTGATAACCTTATTTTGGAGAATCATCTCAAAACCTGTGCATCAGATGCTATTAGTAAGGGTAATAAAGAAGAAGCAATAAGTGAGATAATGAATGTGTTTAAGAAAAGTAATCGGGCTTAGGAGGTGATTTATAAAATGATGAATCCTTATTTAGGATTTTTCAGCTTTGTAGGTTTAGTCTTTTGGATTGTTTTACTGATTGATCTGGTTCTTTTAGGAATTTGGCTTTGGAAACAGATTCAAAAGCAATAGATATAAAGAAATAAGGAGGATGACTTTAGATGAGCCCAGATAGGATAATTGTAACTATTTTAGGCATTGCTGGAATTTTTTTTGTCTTTTGGTTTTTTTTAATGAAGAGAGAGAAAGAGGTTCGGGTAAATAAGTCAATTGATATTTTTGTTAAAGGGGGGTATCAACCGGAGGTTATTTCAATTCCCAAAGGAGAAACCACTCAGATAAATTTTATTCGTCAAGATCCAACTGATTGCTTGGAAGAGGTAGTATTAGCCGATTTTAAAATTAGAAAACAACTACCTTTAAATCAGAAAATCTCTATTGAAATTACTCCTCAGAATGAAGGCGAGTTTGGTTATTCATGCGGGATGAATATGTATCACGGCAAGATTATAGTCAGGTGATAGTTAATGAGCGAAATTAAGAAAATCTTTCCAGTTAAAGGGATGCATTGTGCATCTTGTGTCAGATTGATAGAAAAGGCTGTCTCCAAGCTGGAGGGCGTAAATTCTGCAAGTGTTAACCTAGCTACTGAACAGGCCAGTATTAGTTATGATCCAAACAAGGTTAATGAAAGGCAAATTCAGTCTGCTGTTTCAGGCGTAGGATATAAAGTTTTGCTTGATGAGGAAATAAAGAGTGAAGATGAGACCAAGCTGGAAAAACAGAAGGAACTAGATAACTTAAGATTGCAGGTTTTTTTTAGTTTAGCTGTTGGTGTTTTATTAATTTTAGAGCTAATTCCTATAACTAGGGGCTTACACACCCTGATCTTTCCTAATAACTATGTTGTTCTTTTGGTAGCAAGTTTGGTCCAGTTTTGGCCTGGTTGGCAGTTCTATAGAGCAACTATTCCTGCTCTTATCCACCGCAGTGCCAATATGGATACCTTAGTAGCAATCGGTACAACAGCAGCCTATATTTACTCAGCTACCGCTGTGCTTTTTCCTAATCTATTAAATGCGGCTGGTGTAAAACCTGAACCTTATTTTGATGTTTCAGTCATAGTCATTGGCCTTGTTTTACTGGGCCGTTATTTCGAATCGAAAGCCAAAGCCGGAACTTCCGAGGCGATTAAGAAACTGATTAGTTTACAAGCCAAAACAGCTAGAGTCATAAGGGGTAATAAAGAGGTAGATTTGCCAATTGAGGCGGTGATGGTTGGAGATATTATCAGAGTTCGACCAGGAGAAAAGATCCCGATTGATGGGGTTATCGTTGAGGGAGAATCCAGCATTGATCAATCAATGATCACTGGCGAGAGCATTCCGGTTGACAAAGCTAAAGGTGATAGTATAGTCGGAGCAACTATCAATAAGACTGGTACCTTTACTTATCGGGCTACCAAAGTAGGACAAGAGACAGTACTAGCCCAGATCATCAAACTAGTCACAGAAGCCCAGGCCAGCAAAGCTCCGATCCAAAGACTGGTTGATCTGATCTCATCGTATTTTGTTCCGGTTGTGATTATGCTTTCGATTATTACTTTTGTTCTTTGGTATGACTTTGGTCCAAACCCCTCGCTCCTTTTGGCCCTTTTAAACTCAATAGCAGTTTTAATTATAGCTTGTCCTTGTGCGATGGGTTTGGCTACTCCAACAGCTATTATGGTGGGAACAGGTAAAGGAGCAGAGAACGGGATTTTAATCAAGGATGCTGAAAGCTTAGAAACTGCCCATAAAATAGATACCATTATCTTTGATAAAACTGGTACCTTAACAAAGGGTAAACCGGAAGTGACTGATATTATCCCCCTTCTTGAGACTACAAAAGAAGAGCTTCTCAGACTGGCTGGTTCTTTAGAGAAAGGATCAGAGCACTCATTAGCAGAAGCTATTGTTAACAAGGCTGATGAAGAGAAAATCAAGTTTGATAGGGTAACTAAATTTAAAGCAATCCCAGGATTTGGTGTCGAAGGTTTAGTTTCAATAAAGCGGATTTTTCTGGGTAACCGGAGACTTATGGATAGGGAAAAGATAGCTTTAGATAAGTGGGATGAACAAATAATGAAGTTAGAAGAACAGGGCAAGACTGTAATGATGCTAGCTGTAAATAACAAACTAGCTGGCTTAATAGCGGTGGCAGACACTTTAAAAGAAACAGCAAAAAAAGGTATAGAACTACTTAAAAGTAAAGGTATTGAGGTAGTAATTATTACGGGGGACAACCAAAGAACAGCCAGTGCTATCGCTAAAGGATTAGGTGTCAAAAGGGTTTTAGCTGAGGTTTTACCAGATCAAAAAGAAGCAGAGATAAGAAAGATTCAGCAAGAGGGAAAGGTGGTAGCGATGGTTGGAGATGGAATTAACGATGCACCGGCTTTGGCAGCTGCAAATATCGGGATAGCCATGGGATCTGGTACAGATATTGCAATTGAGGCAGGACAAATAATCCTTATTAATAAAGATTTAAGATCTGTTGCAATGGCTATTGAATTATCGAAAAAGACTATGAGAACTATTAAGATGAATTTATTTTGGGCATTCGGTTACAATGTCATCCTTATTCCGGTGGCGATGGGCATTCTTTATCCATTTTTCAAAGTTTTACTTAATCCCATTTTAGCCTCAGCCGCGATGGCTCTTTCATCAATTTCAGTTGTGACTAACTCTCTGACACTAAAAAGGCTAAAAGGATTGACATAAAAGAAGCTGTTCAACTAAAATGATCAGAGTTTGAACTAATGAATAAATCTCAAAATTTTCTCTCTACCCCTCTGGCAATAATCATAGGCTCAATCTTAATCTCTGTTTCAATCCTAATCAGTGGAGGTGTAATTAAAGTTAAAAACTTCAAAGGATCCAGTAATACCACTGCCCAACAAACCCAAATAGAGACTACAGATGATAACACTCTAGGAGAGACAACAGATAACAGTAAACCTGTCAAGGTCGCCCTAGATGATGATCCAGTCTTAGGAGATAAAAATGCACCTATTACATTGGTGGAATTTTCAGATTATGAATGTCCGTTTTGTAAAAGACACTTTGATGAAACATACCCACAACTTATCAAGAATTATATAGATACAGGTAAGGTTAAATTAGTTTATAGGGATTATCCTTTATCTTTTCATGACCCAATGGCTACCTTTGAAGCGATAGCAGCTGACTGTTCCAAAGAACAAGGTGGAGATGAGGCTTACTTCAAGTTTCATGATGAAATATTTAAACGAACAAAATCTAATGGGAATGGTTTGAGCAAAGACGATGTGTATAAAATATCAGATGACTTAGGATTGAATACAGCTAATTTGAAAGCTTGCACAGAAGCCGAGAAATACAAAGAAGAAGTCAAAAAAGATTTAGATTATGGTTCAACTATCGGAGTAAGCGGAACACCAACCTTTTTTATAGGCAAATCAGCCGCTGATGGAACGGTTGAAGGAAAACCGATTGTTGGTGCTCAACCCTACAGTGTTTTCCAATCCGAAATAGATAGTTTCTTAAAGTGAAGCTGTTGTTTCCTTTGAGAGCTTTGCTCATTAAAGTAAACTTATGAACCTTTGGTTGATCTTTTTGACTGGTTTAACCGTAGGCGGGTTAACCTGTATGGTTGTTCAAGGAGGATTGCTGGCATCAACAATCGCTGCCAGAGAAGAGGAAGACCTTCTTGAAGGTAAAAAACGCAAACATACGCTTTGGCCCATTCTTGCTTTTTTAGTTGCTAAATTATTGGCCTATACTTTACTCGGATTTTTCCTAGGTTGGTTTGGTGCTAGTTTAAGCTTATCAGATTCAGCTCGGGTAATACTTCAAGTTATTGCCTCAATCTATATGCTTTTGATTGCTTTTAATTTACTTAATCTTCACCCAATCTTTAGGTATGCTGTTATTCAACCTCCCCGATTTTTAACCAAACTTGTCCGAAATCAATCAAAAAGTAAAGAAGTCTTTGCACCTGCTCTGTTGGGATTGCTAACAATATTTATCCCCTGTGGTACGACGCTGGCAATAGAGGCTTTTGCTATATCTTCTGGAAATCCTTGGCTGGGAGCTATCATTATGGCAGTTTTTGTCCTTGGAACCTCACCTCTGTTTTTTATCTTAGGCTTTCTAACCACCCGTTTGGGAGATGCTTTTCATGCCAAGTTTTTCAAAGTTGCAGCTATTTTAGTAATTTACTTGGGCTTAAGTTCTCTAAATGGTGCGCTGATCTTGGCTGGATCACCCATTACCTGGCAGACGATCGCTTCTTATATACCGATAGAGATAGATTTGAATGCTAGTGACTCCTCAGAAGATTCAAACAGCCTGGTGAAACTGATTGACGGAGTCCAGACAGCTAGTATTAAAGTTATGCCAACAGGTTATAGCCCCAATTTTATTAGGGTCAAATCTGGTCTACCAGTGAAGCTGAATCTAGCTACTCAGGGAGGGCTAGGTTGTACCTCCTCTTTTAGGATTCCAAAACTGGGAATTAGCAGAGAGTTATATAGCAAAGGATCTGATTCAGTTGAATTCACTCCCCAAAATAAAGGCAAATTAACTTGGACTTGTTCAATGGGGATGTATTTCGGTACTATAGAGATAATCTAAAGTAATGTTAAAAAAGAAGTTACAAATTCTGGATATGCATTGCAGTTCTTGCTCAATGTTGATTGATGGAGATTTGGAGGATTTAGATGGGGTAATTTCTGCCCGGACCACTTTTGCCAAAGCTGAATGCGAAATCGAGTTTGATGAAAAAGTGGTTAAGGAACAGCAGATTATTGAAACAATCAAAAAAACAGGCTACCGAGCCAAACCAATATTATAAAAATAATATCCTTTAACATTTATCCAAAGTATAATTAAAGTGAAATGTACGACTTGATCTCAATTGGTGATACAGTCATTGATACATTTGTACCTTTAACTGATGCCCAAGTTACTATTCAAGATGGAGTGAGAAAGCTTTGTCTAAGATATGGCGATAAGATACCTGCTGAACAATCAGAATCGTTAGTGGCTGGCAATGCAGCCAATAATGCAGTCGGAAGTAGTAGGTTAAAGTTAACAACTGCTATTTATACGAATGTAGGTAATAAGGATGACGACGAGGCGGATGATAGAATTAGAGCTAAGTTTAAAAATGAAGGTGTGGACATAAGGTATGTGGTGGAAAACTGGGAGTTACCATCAAATCACCACATTGTTTTGGACTTTAAAGGTGAAAGGACAATATTGATCCATCACCAACCTTGGAAATTTAAATTACCTGATTTGGATAAAAGTAAATGGATTTATTTAACTTCACTCTCTCCCTCTTATGTTGATTCTAATCTAATTGAGCAGATCATTAATTATCTAGAAAGGACAAGTGCGAGATTTGCTTACCAGCCAGGTACATTCCAAATTAAAGTTGGTCTTAAAAAAAGCGCTCATCTGCTTTCTCTTTGCGAGCTATTTATTGTAAATTTAGAGGAGGCAAAATTTTTATTGGGATACGAAGCTGGACATAAAGTAGATATTAAAAAGCTACTTAAAGGTTTAGCTGACCATGGGCCTAAAAAAGTTATCATAACTGATGGTGGTGATGGTTCTTTTGGGTTTGATGGTGAGAAATTTTATAAATTAGGAGTTTTTCCAGCTAAACTTTTAGAGATGACAGGATCAGGTGATGCTTATGCCACCGGAGTAGTAGCAGCGCTTTTTTATGGCAAAGACTTAGCTGAGGCAATGAGATGGGGAGCAGCCAATGGGGCAGCAGTTGTTGAGCAAGTTGGTCCGCAAAGAGGGCTTTTGACTTATACTAAGATGCAAGAAAGACTAAAAGAGAATTCAAAGATCAAAGCTCAAGAAATTTGAGCTAACTTTTATGAATGCTAAAGATTGGTTAGAGAAGGCTAAAAGGGAAAAATTTGCAATTGGTGCTTTTAATGTCGGCAATTTGGAGACCTTTAAAGCAGTTGTCCAAGCAGCCAGTAGTAAGAAATCTCCAGTGATTATTGAATCCTCCCCTGGTGAAACTGATTGGATGGGTGCAGATAATATTGTCGATTTGGCTAAGAATTATTCTTCTGACTACCAAGTCCCAATACTTGTCAATCTAGATCATGCTACCAGCTTTGAGGATTGCCAAAAGGGAATTGAGGCAGGTTACGATCTAATTCATTGTGATGGTTCAAAACTTCCTTTAGAGGAAAATATTCAACTGACTAAAAGGGTTGCTGATTTGGCTCATTCTTATAATTTAACCTGTGAAGGTGAGCTAGATCATATTGGAGGATCTTCTGAAGTTCACCAGGGTTCAGCTGGGGAAGAAGCTGCTAAGGTAGAGATGACAAATCCTCAAAAGGCTTTAGAGTTTGTCAGCCAAACTGGGATTGATGTTTTTGCTGCCTTTGTTGGTAATGTTCATGGTTTATATTTAAGCCAGGAAAAAAAACTAGATATTGATAGACTACGGGAGATTGCTTCCAAAACTGGCGTCTTTCTATCCCTTCACGGGTCTTCTGGAATTTCTGAAGAGCAGGTAAGACAAGCAATAGAAAATGGAATAGTTAAAGTTAATCTTAATACTGAGATCCGTCAGGCTTATAAAGATACCCTTGAGCAAATTCTCAAAGATAACCCAAATGAATATGCGATGTATAAATCAGAACAACCTTTAATAGATAAAATCAAAGCATTGGTAGAGTATAAGATTGATTTATTTGGTTCTGCAGGGAAAGGGTAGTTATCTATAATCAGTGAACAAAAACCTTAGTTCCAGGGTTTTCTTTAGTAGCTCTTACTGCATTTTGTCCTTCAGGCACTGCTGGTCCTGCCCATTCAAAGATGGCTGCAGCCTTATCTAATGGTTCATTGACACAGCCATGGCTCATTGGTTGCCCAAAATTATTATGCCAGTAGGCACCATGAAGAGCATAGCCTTTATAAAAAAACATATTATTGGGCACATTGGGCAAGTTATAGTAAGTACCAAGAGATTTGGACCCACCTTCCATTTTTTGATATCTAGTTTTGTACCAGATGTAGAAAGTCCCTTTTGGTGTAGGTGCCCACTTTCCTGATGAGATCAAAAATTCCATAACAATTCTATTGCCCTCCCAAGCTCTAACTTTTTGCTCATCTAAAGATACTTCTATCCATTTTTCTTCACCAGCACTATTATTTGTACCAAGGACATTTTTGTCTAAGCTAGTACTGTTTGCCTGGGCAAGTGATGTTTTAGGATAATCAATAATTTGACTATCAAAAATAGCAGCTGTTGAGCTTTCGTCAAAATCGCCAGACTGGGATATCTGTTCTTCTTTGCAGCATGAAGTAGTTGGGTCGTTGGAGAGACCTAAACGATAAATAACCTCTCTTCTAAAAGGTAGGTAACTTGAAAAGAGAAATAAAAGAAGAAGTATAGGGATTAATAAGAAAGGCAGGAATTTATACATTAATTCCATTGTGATCTGTGATAAGATTAGAAGTCAAGAGGATGCATTGGTTCTTTAAAGCTAGCTTAATTTTGTCCATCCCTTTGCTAGCTCTTTTGACAATTTTTTTAATTCTTCCCCAGATTCTCCCAACCAAAGAAGTATCAAATAGCAGTCTTTCTGGTTTTTTAATCCAAAATCAAATTTGGAGCGGAGAAATCCATATTGATGGCGATTTAATTACTGCTACTGCCACAAAAATTTATATTAAACCAGGTACTAAAATTTTAATTGCTAAGAAAGGAGATAAATTTAACCTTGACTATTTACCGGTTCATCTTAGGAATGGAATAAATCAAGCAGGAGAGATAGGAGGAGTCAAGAAAGGAGAGCCTTTTTGGGATGAGCGGGAAAAAGTTCAAGTACATCTTTCATATGTGGAAGCCCAAGGCAGTAAAGATCAGCCAATATTGATAAGCTCTGATGATCCAAAAGGGAGTCCTTATGATATTAATTTAATAGAAGTTAGGGCGGGGAGTTTTAGTAACGTTAACTTTTCAAACTATCGACGACTGGAGATTGGCAGAAAAGTTAGTATTTCAGATAGTCAATTCTCAAACAGTGGAGACTGCTCTATTTGTATTGAGAAAGGTTCTCCTAGTATCGCCTCTAATGTTTTTAAAGACAGTGTCAGAAGTTATATTACTGTTGGAGTGGCCTCACCTCAAATATCAGGTAATAAATTCTTAGAATCAAGGGGTGATGGTTTACTCTTTCATGGTACTCACTTAACAAATGTTATTGTTTTAGATAATTTTTTTCACCTACCTCAAAAAAAAGCAATTATAGTAATCCCTATCAATGAGGGGGGAGTCATAGCCAGAAACTATTTCTCAACTGGTGACATCAAGCTGCCTTGTAATAGTAAGATTAGGCTGATGCGTAATTTAATAAAAGTTAAAGTCATATTCGATAACTTGGGAGACTGCCAAGGAGTATATACTTTTGATCAAAACTATTGGGATATGCAGGATAAAGACAGGGTTTTGCAATCAAGAATAGTCGGCGGCACTGACAAATTCCTCATTGAAATTCCGGATGTTCTTAAGAGTCCACCATCTAGTTTGATGGTAGAATGATTTATATGGATAAGATTACTCTCCTCAAGCTATATAGATCTTTCTGGAAAACCTCAAATAAAATTTTAGTTAACAACTTCTTTAGAGTTTCCTTGTTTACTCTCCTTTTAATCTTTACTTTTATTATTAGAGCTCATAACTATGATAAGACCCCTGGAATAGGGCACTTAGAAGAGATGCTGTTTGGCTGGTCAGGAATTTATTTGATCGAAACAGGCACACCTGTTTCTTGGTCAACTTTAGATTATCCAAAATGGGCAAAGGTCTTTACTGGTAAGAAAAGCTTATTAGGGGGTCCACCAGAAGCCTCAGTTGATTTATATCAACCTTGGTTAGATGAGCCACCCCTATTCTCTTTACTAGTAGGCTACTCAGCTCATAAATTTGGAGCCAATCGAAATGACATTATCCCCTCATCTTATCTTCGCTTTCCAGTCATTTTTATTGCTACCTTAACTTCGATCATGATTTTTTTGATAGCCCGCTTAGTTAGTGGTTATTGGACAGGGATCTTATCTCTTTTGATATATGGGATAACCCCAATTATGGTTTTTTCATCCAGGCTTGCTGTTCCAGAAAACCTGATTGCCCTTCTCTTTGCAACTTCTGTTTATTTGCTTTTAAAGTATCAGATTAAACCTAAGTTTCTCTATTTAATACCCATTCCAATAATGGCAGGAATTGCGGGTTTGTCTAAACCCACTGGCTACTTTATTACTCCTTTGGCGATCTATTTTGCCTATCTTAAAAAAAACTATAAAAGCATTGTTTATCTTATTTTAGCCACAATTCCCTTTGTAGCAGTTTTTATTTGGTACGGCTTTTACTACAATGCTGAAATATTTATGAGGATTGCCTCGATTCAAGGAAATAGACCAGCGGGTTTTAGCGCTTTAGGCTATCTTTTTTCTACGCCTGGCTATGATATTTTTACCTTTTACGATGGCTGGTATATTTTTTGTCTACTCTCAGCTGTGGTCTTTCTGTTCTTTCCTAAAAATGGTAATCAAAGATTCATTAGTTTAGCTTTTATCTACTGGATAATCCTAGTCTTACTCTCAGGTGGGGAACAAGATTTATTGCCTTGGTATAGAATTCCCGCCTTTCCGATGCTGGCAATTTTAGGAGCCTGGGGGATCCAACTACTTTTTGAAAAAGTAACTTTCTTCAAAACAGTTTTGGCAGCTGGTTTACTTTTGGGAAATAGGTATTACCTAGTTAATGCTTTTAGGCCAAATATCCATGCACCAGAATTTAGGCTGATATTCTCGGCTCTAACTCTACCCTCACTCTTTTATTCAGTCCATCCAAAACTTTGGCTAGAAAGACTGACTAAGTTGATACTGATAGGCATCATTGCTGTTGGCATATACATGAATTCAGTCTACATTTATAATCAATATGAGCTTGTTTGTGAGAATCAAACCTGTCCGTTTGGGCCTCTAACTTTTCTGTCTGAGGTTCACTTCCCGTTCATTTGGAGGTTCTTTGTACTAGGAGAACCGACATACAGATAATGAAGAAGATACTTTTGATAGTAATCCTCTTAATTATTGGACTTTCAGCTAGCTTTTTTTTACTTTCCAACCAAAAGAATCACCAGTTAATCTCGCCTACTATTAATGGTTTTAAACAAAGCTTTGCAGATAATTTGTGGTCTCCTAAGGAGAGGGAGGTTTTTGCTTCTGAAAACTTAAACATTACTGCCAGAGCTGCGTTTTTTGTTGAGCCTTCAACAGGGGAAGTGCTTTTTGAAAAAAACCCTAAAGAGAAATTACCAGCTGCCTCTCTTGTCAAAATTATGACCACCATCGTGACGTTAGAAAACAAAGCGCCAACTGATACTCTAACTATTTCAGATAGAGCAGCGTCAATGGAACCAGATAAGATGTTACTTAAACCCAACGAAAGATTGACTGTTCGGGATTTACTTTATGGAATGTTTTTAGTTTCTGCAAACGATGCAGCAGAAGCACTGGCAGAACGGACTACTGGTCGAAGAGAAGAGTTCATCAACTTGATGAATTCAAAGGCTATCCAACTGGGGATGAAAGATACCCACTTTGTTAACCCGACCGGCCTCGAAGAGAATAGTCAAGATCAGTTTTCAACAGCTTATGATGTAGTACTTATGTCCAGATATGCCATAAATAAATGGCCTGATCTTGTAAATATAACCTCGACACCTCATTACTATATTGAGCAAACCAGTAACCATCAAGACTATGATCTTTACTCAGGTATTAATTTGTTGACTACTTATCCAGGCGTTTTAGGCTTTAAAACAGGTTATACTCCTGAAGCTGGTCTAACCTTGGTTACATATGCTAAAAGAGAAAACAAAGAGGTTTTAGGGGTAATACTTGGATCAACCAATCGTAGGGATGATGCAAAAATCCTACTTGATTACTCATTTAAAAAGTTAGGGGTAGCTGTTAACTAATTTTTGAGAGTTTATGGTTGTATTTCTTCTGGGATTAATTTTAGTATTTATATTTGGTATTTCGATTCCTCTAATTATTATCACTCTTTTTGTTTACAGCTTAATTGGAGAGTGGATGGATGGTCCTTTTG
Organism: uncultured Gammaproteobacteria bacterium; assembly: GCA_964405655.1. Classification (GTDB taxonomy): domain Bacteria; phylum Patescibacteriota; class Microgenomatia; order Daviesbacterales; family UBA10151; genus CAYOOO01. Next base: position 19,631 of record CAYOOO010000015.1, read on the forward strand.
TACCAACTTCTCAAAAGGAATCAGAGAAAATTTTAAGACGGGCTAGATTAGTACAAGGACAACTCTTTTTGGAGTTAGGTAGTGGTGATGGTAGGTTAGTTAGAACTGCAGTTAAAAAATATCGAGTAAAAGGTTTGGGTATAGAAATAAATCCGATACTGGTAGCCTACTCTAAATTTATATCTTGGTGTCAGGGGTTAGAAGATGCTAAGTTTGCTCTTGGGGATTTCAGAAAGATCAATCTTTCACAGGCAGATGTTCTCTATCTCTTTTTAACTAGGCGATCTCTGAGTAAATTGAGCTATAGGATTATTAAAGAAACAAAGAAAGGTAGTTTGATTATCTCTCATGGATTTGAGGTACCAGGTCTTCAAAAGTTTTTATCTGAAAAGATTATAGCTAAGCCTTTCCCAACTTATTTTTACTTTCATACCTAACTACACAATATTTTGTGTATTGACAGTCATTCTTGGTCATATGTTACCTTAGATAAGGTATTAGATATATTGGATGGTAAGGGTGAATATGGTACAACATATTGTGTATGAGGTGCTTTTTTTGTGGCAGTGATCAGAGCATTGTAATAGATAAAAGATCAGTAGTATCGACTGGTGAAATAAGAAGAAGAAGGGAATGTTTAAAGTGCCGCAAACGCTTCACCACTTATGAAAGAGTCAGCTCGTTCGAACTTTTTGTTTTAAAAAGGAACGGTAGGAAAGAGCCTTTTGATCGGAATAAGCTCAGAGCAGGTTTGGCAAGAGCTTTAGAAAAAAGACCGGCTTTAGAGGAGTTAGATAGTTTAGTAGATAAGGTTTTAAACAGGCTGCGAATTAAGGAGAAGAAAGAAATTTTAAGCAGTTTAATAGGCAAGACCGCTTTAAGCGAGCTGAAAAAAATAGATCCGGTAGCCTATTTAAGATTTGCTTCGGTTTATCGGCAGTTTAGTAAATTGGGAGATTTTACAAAAGAGTTAGAGAACTTAAAAATCTAGTTTATACAAGATATTGTGTAGGAATAAACATCTTTCGCATTTATTACACAATATATATAAAAATCTTGGATAAAGAATAAATAATTTAAAGAAAATTATGCAGCAAAATACAACCACAACTAAAAAGACAAAAGACAAAAAAAGGGCAAAGCTAGTAACTTTACAAATAACTACCCCTTTAACAAACGGTAAAAGAAAGACAAAGACTAATGGACATGGTAGAAATGGCATCGTCGAAAGAGGCACATTTTTAGGTAAAAATTCTCGTAATTTTGAAACCAGGTTTATTCCCCGATATGAAAGTATTCCTCAACCCCCTGCTGATTTGGAGATCCCTACCTTTTCAGAAGCATCTCAAAGAATTCTTAAGGAAAGATATTTATTAAAGGGTGGGAATTTGGAAGCTGTTGAGACAATTGCTGAAAGATTTTGGCATCTGTCTTATGATATTGCTTCAGCGGACTTTGATTTTGGCTCTACTAAAGAGGCAGTTTTTAAGGCAGCTAAGCAGTTTTATAAAACCATGGTCAGACAGGAGTTTCTCCCCAACTCGCCAACTATTATGAATGCTGGTAAACAGAATCAGCTTCAATACTCGGCCTGCTTTGTTCTACCAGTTGAAGATTCACTGCCTGAGATATTTGATGCTATGAAATACGCAGCCCTAATTCACCAGACTGGTGGGGGAACAGGTTTTGCTTTCTCGAGGCTGAGACCAGCTGGCTCAGTTGTTAAGCGTTCAGGAGGAGTTGCTTCTGGACCAGTCTCTTTCTTAAGGGTTTTTGATGCTGCAACTCAAGCTATTAAACAAGGAGGAACCAGACGAGGAGCAAATATGGGCATCCTAAGAATAGATCATCCGGATGTAATGGAATTCATCCGCTGCAAAGCAGAGCTCGATGAACAAAACCAGCCTATTTATGAAGGGATTGCACCGCTTTTGCCTGATGATAACGCCAGGGATTATTTTAAAACCTTGCTGCTTGACCGCCAGATCTCCAACTTTAATATCTCAGCTGCTATCACCGATCGCTTTATGGATGCTTATTACAAAGGCGAGGACTACGACTTGATTGATCCAAGGACTAATGAAGTTACTGATCGGTTAAATGCTAAGGAGGTATTTGAGGAGATAGTTGAGCGGGCCTGGAGAACTGGTGATCCAGGCTGTATTTTTATTGACCGAATTAATAATTCACCAGCTAACCCTGTTCCTGATTTAGAAACGATTGAATCAACTAATCCCTGTGGTGAACAACCCTTAGGTCCCTTTGATGCTTGCAATTTGGGATCCATAAATCTAGGTAAGTTTGTTTTAGAAGATGGATCAGATGTTGATTGGGAAGGTTTAAAAAGGGTGACTCGAGAAGCAGTTCACTTTTTGGATAATGTTGTTCAAGTTAATCCTTATACCCTGCCGCAAATTTTTGAAGAGGTTCACAAAAATAGACGGATTGGCCTTGGAGTGATGGGTTGGGCTGATATGCTTTTTAAGCTCAAAATTCCCTATGATAGTGAGGGGGCGATCGCTTTGGGCGAGAAGGTGATGAAGTTTGTTAATGATGAGGCAGTCAGGATGAGTGAAGATTTGGCAGAAGTGCGGGGTCCATTTCCTAACTGGCAGTATTCCCGTTATAAAAATAGTAAACCCCGACGTAATGGTACTGTTACTACCATTGCCCCGACAGGAACTATCTCCATCATTGGTGATTGCTCCTCAGGTATTGAGCCGGTCTTTGCGTTAGCCTATATTCACCGAGCTAAGGGGGATGGAGGTAAGACTGGTAATGAGATGAGATACTTAACGATTGCCAATAAGACCTTTACTGATATAGGTAAGGAACTGGGTTTTTGGAATGAAGAACTGGCTCAAAAAGTCATGGATCATGGAGCAGTCAGCGGAGTCGATGATGTCCCGCAAGATTGGCAGAGAGTCTTTGTGACAGCGCCTGAGATTGCACCAGAGTGGCATGTTAAGATGCAGGCAGCTTTTCAAAAGCATACTGAAAACGGAGTATCTAAGACTATTAACTTACCTAATTCAGCTACCCGCGACGATGTTAGACAGGCTTATCTTTTAGCCTGGGAGACAGGTTGTAACGGTATTACAGTCTATCGGGATGGTTCCAAGACCACGCAGGTTTTAAATGTTGCCTCTACCTTAAGCAATAAATCTCAAGAGACAGAGTCAGTTGTATCTGTTGTTGATCCAAGAGAAGCCAGACCCATGATTCTAAGGGGTAGAACCTATAAGATTATGACTCCAGTTGGGAAGGCTTATGTGACTATCAACCGCAACGATAAGGACGAGCCTTTTGAGGTATTTCTGACAGTAGGGAAGGGTGGCATGCATACTATGGCTGATGCTGAGGCAATTGGTAGATTGGCCTCAATCTCTTTGAGAGTGTCAGGTTCAAACCGTTTAGAGATTGCCAAAGAGATTATTGATCAGTTAAGTGGAATCGGCGGATCATCACATGTGGGGTTTGGTAAAGATAGAGTAATGAGCTTGGCTGATGCTCTGGCCAAGGTTTTAGCAGAAGATATGGCTTTGGCTCAAGCTTCTAACCAGGAAGCAGAACAGGTGCCTCTTAGTTTAACTAATGGGTCAGCTGACAAGAACCAGGCAGATGATGTTGCTTCCACACCACTTCTAAACATGGGTGTAAATACCCAAGCTGACCTTTGTCCTGAATGTGGCGAGGCCACATTTGTTAGGGAAGATGGCTGCCAGAAATGCTACTCCTGTGGTTATAGTAAGTGCTAAGTTAGTAAACTTGCAGCATTTGATTTTTATTTGAAACATCCTATAATACTACTAATATGTCAGGTGATATACCTGCCTTTGTTAGATCTTCTGAGCCAGTTTTTGTACTGTTCCCCTAAGTGTTTATACAAATGAGGGGGAACTATTTCCTACCCAAGATGATTTGGATAGATTCTTTGTTATGATTTTGCTCTACAAGTGGGTATGCCAAACAGTAACATTTCGAGAGAGATGTATGAAGATGGAATTATTTTGAGAAATTCTGCTGGTCCACAAAGAACTTACTATCGCAGTCTTGTACGAGACTAACCTAAAGCGAGTTTCCACCCTCAGGGTGTTAGCAACCCAGCCTGCAACCCCCGGGGTTGCCGCACGTTGCCTTCTGATTTTTAATCCTCAATTAGCTTGTGTTTTATAAATTCTAGCTCCTGGGCATAACTGGCATGGTCTAAAATAAAATCTTGGTAATCTTTGAAAGATCTAAAAAAACTTAATATTTCATCTTTAGAACAGACCCCTGTTGTATTATTAATATATTCTTTGTAAGAAGACCAAGGATAGTCTAATAACTCCTTAACTAAATTAGAAACAAGTGGATTAAGATGGATATACCTTGAAACATGTACTAACTGCTCATCAGACTCTATTAAAACCGCCTTAAATTCACCCTGCAGGAGAGGCCCTACCCTGTCATATTTAGTATTATAATATTTGGTATAACTATTACTCACTTTGCTCATAAACTCACTAAGACCACCATCTTTTACTTGTTTTATTAATAAATGAAAGTGGTTAGGCATAAAACAATAAACCAAAATATCAACAATTTTTTTTGAAAAATCTATATTGAGGGTTTTTGGTTGGAAGAACTTAGAAAAACTTGGTTTTGGCCCCTGAATTTGGTAATAACTCATAGATTTAATAAGTCTGTTGTAATCACGACTGGATTCAAAGATGGTCCTTTTTTCTGTCCCCCTATTAAATATGTGATAGAACTGGTTAGTGACTAAAGGAAGGAAACGTTGTGGCATCTAGCCTCATATTATCATATAATTCCCCAGGTTGCCGCACAATCAACCCCCGGGGTTGCCGCACAAATCAAACAAGGAAGTAGTATATTACAAGTAGCATGGGAACCAAAAAGTTTAAAGAAACTACCAAAGGTTTGGTGATTGTTTATACTGGGGAGGGCAAGGGTAAGACTACTGCAGCTTTGGGTTTGGCTTTGCGGGCAACTGGCTATAAAAGAAAAGTTTTAATTGTACAGTTTGGTAAGATCTGGTTTACAGGAGAGCTGGAAGGGGTAAAAAAACTTGCTCCATATGTTAAATTGATTCAGGGTGGTTTAGGTTTTGTTAAAATTTTTGATGATAACTCCCCCTTTTCAGAGCATATTAAAATGGCTCAGAAGACCTATGATCTTTTATATAAGGAAGTTATCTCAAACAAGTGGGATGTGGTAATCGCTGATGAGATAGTTGGGGCAGTAGCAGGTAAACTTCTTAAACACTCTCATTTGGAAAAACTAATAAAAGCTAAGCCTGACAAATTAGATTTGGTGCTAACAGGTCATCATGGTAAAAAGTCTCTTTTTAAGCTGGCAGATTTGGTGACCGAGATGATACCTATAAAACATCCTTTTGAAAAAGGTTTTTTGGCTAAAGAAGGTGTAGATTATTAAGGTTTTTTAACATCTTGATATTAATATATTCAACAAATAAGATTAGATTAATCTCATCATTAACCCAAAAGGTTGACAGATCTTAGCACTCATGTTAAGATTCTGCTAATTAACAATATGGCTATTGATCCGCTATCGCAACCAATAAAACTTTCGAGAACATTACCAGTCGGTTTACTTCGGGGTACAGTTATTTTTCCAGGTAACACAGTCCCAATTATCTCAGGTAGACCAAAATCAAAAGCTTCACTAGATGCAGCCTGGGATACCAATCGATTAATTGTTTTTGTTACCCAAAAGAACGAGAGAATGGAGGATCCTGATATCAAAGATCTTTATCAGGTAGGAACTGTCTGTCTAATCAAAAGAATTTTAAAGGTGGATGGTGAATATCAGCTTTCTGCAGAAGGTTTAGTCAGGGTTTTTATCAAAAACTATGTTCAAACTGACCCTTATTTTGAGGCTGAAATTGAAGAGGTCCCGGAACTGTTTGAAAAAAATGAAGAAACCGAGGCCTTAGTCAGAACTGTTAAAGAACAGTTAAGAAGGTTTCTAGAGTTAGGTGGAAATCCTATGCTAGATGCTGCTACCTTGTCTAATTGGTCACTCCTTTCTCAAAACGATGACCCAAATCAGCTAGTTAACTCTATCTGTCAAATGATTGAGTTTAAAACTATTGACAAACAACAGATTCTTGAGATGGTTTCAGCCATAGATAGATTACAACGGGTTTCAGAACTTCTAGCAAAAGAGATTCGGATTTTAGAGATCTCTCAAAAAATCTCTACCCATACCCAAGAAAGAGTTTCTAGGATGACCAAAGAAGCGATATTGCGAGAGCAGATGAGAAGTATTGAGGAAGAATTAGGTGAATCGGGTGAAAACCAGGAAATCAGGGAGTTTGAATTAAAAATTAAAAAAGCTGATATGCCCAAAGAGGTTAGAGAGAAAGCAAATAAAGAGCTTTCTAGGTTGGCTAAGATGTCATCCTACAACCCCGAGGCAGCTTATATTAGAAATTACCTTGAGTGGTTAACAGATCTTCCTTGGAAAAGCGCCTCAAGACTAAAAGTAGATATGAAAAAAGCCCAATTTATACTCGATGAAGATCACTACGGCTTAAAAAAGGTTAAAGAGAGAGTTTTAGAGTACTTAGCTGTCTATAAGCTGGCTGGTAAGCTGAATGGTCCAATTCTTTGCTTTGTTGGACCTCCTGGTACAGGAAAGACGTCGATTGGTAAATCTATTGCCAGAGCCCTTGGTAAAAAATTCGTCAAGGTCTCATTAGGGGGAATTAGGGATGAGGCAGAAATTAGAGGTCATAGGCGAACTTATGTAGGTTCTATGCCTGGAAGAATTATCCAATCAATTAAGCAAGCTGGAACAACCAACCCTGTCTTTATGTTAGATGAGATAGATAAGATCGGGGCAGACTACAGGGGTGATCCTTCAGCAGCTTTACTTGAAGCATTAGATCCAGAGCAGAATCATTCATTCTCCGATCACTATCTAGAAGTGTCTTATGATTTGTCAAATGTTATGTTTATCACTACAGCTAATATTTTAGATACTATTCCTCCCGCGCTAAGAGACCGTCTGGAAGTTATCCCTTATCCTGGTTATACCCAAGAAGAGAAGTTTCATATTGCCAAAAACTTCTTAATCCCAAAGACCCTACAGTCCCATGGGCTTAACAGCTCTAGGATTAAAGTTGATTTTACTGATGAGGCAATTTATCAGGTCATCGAAGGATATACTCGGGAAGCAGGGGTTAGAGGTTTGGAGAGGGAATTATCAGCTATTGTTAGAAAGATAGGCAGAAAAATAACAGAGGGAGAGGTTAAAAAATCTGTTTCAGTGACGCCTGATGAGGTCAGAAAATTACTAGGTCCAGTTAAATTCCAACCTCAACTAGCAGAGATAGAGAATATGATCGGTGCAGCCACAGGACTAGCTGTAATGGAATCAATTGGTGGAGATATCCTTTTTATTGAAGTGACACTCATGCCTGGAAAAGGAAATGTTCAGATAACTGGTCAGCTCGGGGAAGTAATGAAGGAGTCAGCTCAGGCAGCTATGAGTTATGTTAGGTCCAACTGGAATAAGTTAGGGCTGGCTGAGAAGTTTTTCCAAAAACAGGATGTTCATGTCCATGTCCCTGAGGGAGCAGTACCTAAAGATGGACCATCAGCTGGAATTGCTATGACCACAGCGATAGTTTCTGCTTTTACTAAAGTACCTGTCAGAAAAGATGTGGCTATGACTGGTGAGATAACCCTAAGAGGCAGGGTTTTAGAGATTGGTGGATTAAAAGAAAAAGTTTTAGCTGCTCACAGAGCTGGGGTCAAGGCAGTAATTGCACCTGAAAATAACAGAAAAGACTTGGAAGACATCCCTCCTTATGTTCTAAATGATTTAGAGTTTCACTTTGTTAAACACATGGATGATGTTTTAAGAGTTGCTTTAACCAGACCCCCTAAAACTGGTCAGGAGAAAAGATTACCTTTAGGCCCTCAGCCAGCTCTAGCTTGATTACTCTTTTAGTAGAAAATTCTCCTGCTTGACTTAAGCTTATCTCATAGTGTAAATTTTAATTGTTACTTTCTGCCTCTAGTAATTTTTTCAAAAAATAAAATATACTTAAGTAAGTCTTAACAGAAAAGCGTTACGTATTGGGCAAGCCGGTAACGTGATTTAAATAACTGTAAAGAGTTAAGTAGGATTGCCCAGAAATGTATGGATTACTTGATTGCCGATAATTTACCTTGGACAAACTGGTTAATCTGGGGTGGTGCTTCAGCCGCTATTATTTATGGAATTGTTTTGGTATTTTGGATCTTGAGACTTCCAACTGGCTCAGATGCAATGAGAAGTATCGCCTCAGCTATTCAAGAGGGGGCTAATGCTTACCTTCTCAGACAATATTTAGTAGTTGCTATTGTCGCTGCTATTGCTGCAACTTTGATTTACCAGTTTCTTAGTTTAAATAGTGCGCTTGGTTTTATCATTGGGGCTTTTTCTTCAGCTCTAGCTGGATTTATTGGTATGTTGGTAGCTGTTAGGGCTAATATTAGATGTGCAGAAGCAGCTAAAACAGGTTTACCTCAAGCCTTTAATGTGGCTTTTAGAGGTGGTACTGTGACTGGATTCTTGGTCGCTGGTTTGGCTTTAGCAGCAGTTTATGGATTCTACCAGTATACTCAGGATATCAGAGCCTTGATATCACTAGGTTTTGGAGCTTCTTTAATCTCAGTTTTTGCTAGGCTAGGAGGAGGAATCTATACCAAAGGTGCAGACGTGGGTACTGACATGGTTGGGAAAGTTGAAGCTGGAATCCCTGAGGATGATCCTAGAAATCCAGGGGTGATTGCTGATTTGGTCGGGGATAATGTTGGAGATGATGCGGGTATGGCAGCTGATGTTTTTGAAACTTATGTGGTAACTGCTATTGCAGCTATATTACTCGGGGATTTGTTACTGGGTAAAACAGCAACTGTTATTGAATTGCCCTTAAGTTTAATGTCAGTAGCAATTTTTTCCTCAATTATCGGTAGCCTGTTTGCCAGACTTTCCGGTAAAAAAATCATGGGTGCTCTTTATAAAGGTTTAATTATCTCAGTAGCTTTATCCACAGTAGCATTTTATTTCATAGTTATGACAATTATGGCTGGGAATGGAGTTTATGATCCTTTAAGCCTATTTTTGGCAAGTCTAATTGGACTTCTAGTCACCGGAGGGATGGTGATTATTACTGAGTATTATACCAGCACCAAGTTTAATCCAGTTAAACTACTAGCAGCAGCTTCAAAAACCGGCCATGGTACTAACGTGATAGCTGGCTTGGCGCTGTCTCTTCGCTCAACCTTTGCACCTATTGCTTTAATCTCCTTGGCTATTTTAATTGCTTATTACTTAGGTGGATTATATGGAATCGCTTTAGCTGCTGTTTCAATGTTGTCCCTCTCAGGAATTATTGTTGCCATCGATGCCTTTGGACCAATTACTGATAATGCTGGAGGTATTGCTGAGATGTCAGGGTTGCCTGCTAAGGTTAGAAACGTAACTGACCCGCTTGATGCAGTTGGTAACACCACTAAAGCTGTTACCAAAGGCTATGCCATTGCTTCTGCAGGACTGGCTGCTTTGGTTTTGTTTGCAGCTTACTCACAGGAGCTGGGGGAAAATATCCAGTTTAATCTATCAGAACCCAAAGTTCTAGTAGGGCTGTTTATCGGTGGTGCCTTGCCTTATCTGTTTGCTTCTTTTGCCATGGAAGCTGTTGGTAAAGCTGGACAGGCAGTAGTGGAAGAGGTCAGAAGGCAGTTTAAAAAGATCAAAGGGATTATGGAAGGGACTGCTAAGCCGGATTATGCAGCAGCAGTCGCAATAGTTACCAAAGCTGCTCAGAAAGAGATGATCATTCCAACCTTGATTCCAATCTTTGGTCCGGTTTTGGTAGGTTTTCTGCTTGGACCGCTAGCTTTAGGAGGAATGTTAGTAGGGTTAATTATCACTGGCCTTTTTATAGCCATATCAATGACAACCGGTGGTGCTGCTTGGGATAATGCTAAAAAATATATTGAAGCAGGGAATTTAGGTGGCAAAGGCTCTTTTGCTCACCAGGCTGCAGTAACCGGTGATACAGTTGGCGATCCATATAAGGATACGGCCGGTCCTGCAATCAACCCTATGATCAAAGTAGCTAATATCGTGGCTTTATTACTGGTACCTTTCCTAAAGTAGTTTTCTATATCTCAAAGTCCATTTTCAGAGAGGGATTGACTAAAAAGTTCTTAACCTGTTCAAGTATCTCATAAGGTGTAACTCTCGATTTCATTAAATATCCCTGAGCACCCATATTAAAAGCCTCTTTGATGATACTTTCTTGACCTAAATTAGTAATTAGGACAACTGGGATATTCTTTGTCTCATTGTCGCTTTTAAGCTTTTTGAGAACATCGAGTCCATGGACTTTTGGCAACATGATATCAAGTAGGATCAAGTCAGGTTTTTTCTTGGCTAATTCTAAAGCCTCTAGCCCATCAACAGCAGTGATGATAGTAAAGCCTGATTGAGAAAGTGTCCGCTCATAAAGTTCCCTAATAAATAGCTCGTCTTCAACCAGTAGTATCTGTTTGGTCTTTAAATCGTTGTTGTCCATTTTTGTTTCTGTTCTTGTAAGTTATCTTTTGTTTCAAAGATTGGTAGAGCAAAAGAGAAGGTTGATCCTTTACCTA
>CAYOOO010000016.1:0-27153 GCA_964405655.1 uncultured Gammaproteobacteria bacterium
AAATCTAACTTCATCTCCTCTAACTGTTTCTCAGAAGTTATATCATGAAGAGTTAAAATTCCACCTATATTATTATTAATACCTTCCCTGATTTGGGTTGTTATCAGGTTTACATAAGATATTTTTTTGGAAACAACAACTTTTATCTCGTTTCTGCTAAAAACCCTACCTTCATACCCTTCCATAACTGGAGGTAAATATCTCTCAACAGGGATCTCATAATCTTTGTTATCTTCTGTATAGTAGATTTTGATTAATTGGCCAAGTTCTTTACCGTTAATTTCTGAAACAGACAAACCAGTTAGTTTTTCAGCTGGTTTATTAAAAAAGATAATCCGCCTATTTAAATCAACTACAATAACTGCATCCGCAACCGAAGCCAAAGTTACTTCCAGTTTATTTCTTTCAGCCGAAATGATTCCTCTGTCCTGTTCAACTTTCTGAAAGGCCTCTTTTAAGTTATCAGCCATCTTATTAAAACCTTCACCTAATCTTTCGATTTCATCTCCGCTTTTAATGTCTATTCTGGAACTGAGGCTCCCGCTACCAATTAATCTCGCTCCTTCTTCCAATACCTCTATAGGTTGGACTATCTGTTTTGAAACACCAATACTAATTAAGATAATGAAGCTTAAAAAGATAACAAATAGGATCAGTGCAAATAGTCCAATCTGATTAGTTTGAGCTAAAATATCTGAAAGAGGCACATAAGCAATTACGCCCCAATTTGTTAAAGCAATATGTTTATGGGTAGATAAGGAAGTTATCAAACCTTCATTCTTAGTTTGGCGAATTTGTCTGTCCTGATTGTCTTCTCCCCCAACCGACTTTAAAAAAATTTCCACCTCACTAACTTTCGAAAGATTAGTTTGCTGTCTTTCAAATTGTTTATTTGGGTGGGCGATTACATTCCCTTTATCATCTACTAAGAAAACATATCCAGTTTTAGAAATTTTTAATTCTTCTATTTGCTTCCATAAATTGGTTAAATGATAGCTTGCCTTTAACACTCCAAATATTTCACCAGTGGCTCTATTTTCCCCTGTTGCAGAAGTAGTAATTTTAGTTAAATCTTGTGGTGTTTTAAGCTTTACTAGAGGGATTGAGATATAAATACTTGGTTGTCCGGCCTCATCAATAAAGATCTGACTTAAAAATTGTTGTCCTCCGGCGAAGGTTGGAATTCGAAAAGCTGGACTAGTTGATTGATCTAATAATTCATTTTCAGGATAGATCTTATCTCGGCTAATTCTGATAAGTTCGTGACCATTTTTATCGATTAGAGAAAGTTCATAAAGATCTTGGTCTTGGTAAAGAAAATTTCTCAGTTCACTGGTAGCTTTAGGAATATCTTTATTTAGTATTGCCTCTGTTTGAGAGTGAATTACTAAAACCGTATTCTTTAGCTCAAGATCGCTTTCAACTTGGTAAGCAATGTCTGAAGCTGATGTAGATAAACTAGAGGCAGTTGAGGCAATTATCTGATTCCTTGAAGATGTAAACCAGAGGATGTTAACCGCTACCATAGGGGTTCCTGAGATAATGATAAATAGTAATAAAAGCTTAATTTTTAAACTAAACTTAGGCAGTTTCATCTCACAAAAATCTTATGTTCATTTTCGCATCGGATAGTCAATTGATGCAAGATCTAACTCTTGACAGATTTGATTACTTTGTTTGATAGTAAATTAATGGAACCAGTGAGTACTAACTCAACTTCTGCTCAAAATGGTTCCCCTAAGCTTATTTACTATTGGATAAGTGCCTTTGTTTTTATTGCAGGCTTGGGTTTAGGTTTCTTGTTATTTAAATTCTATCCAATGAATCAACCAATTAAACAAACGGCTAATGTAGAAAGTAAGGAGTTAAAACTTCCTTCAGATGCTTCCATTATCCAAAAATGTGCTAACCGAAGAGGTACTTTATATATTCGTCCCAGTGATATTCCAGTTGGACCCATTTACATGGTCAATCAGGGAAAAATTATTGGGATAGAGTTTATGCTAGCTCAAGAGGAATTTATTAAAGGAAAAAATTATGATTCACTAATGGCTGGTTTAAGTATGGATGTCAATCATGTCAATATAGGTCTTTTGTCTCACGGTCATGAAGGCTATCCAAATCCCCACTATCATGTAGATATTTATAATATCTCACCAGCTGAAGAAAAATTGATTCAATGTTCTGAAGAATCACCTATGGAAAGTGCCACAGGGTCATCAAAGAAAATGGATATGCCAAAAACTATGACTGCTTCTCCTTCAGCTCATTAATCTAACTATACACCAGCTTAAAGACCCCCCTAAGTTATTGACAAACTAGCCTATTAAGTTCTTCAATAAGGTTAAGAGAGTATTTAAGGGAAGGGGGTGAAATTATGAAATTAACTAAATTTTTACCAATTCCTCTAATTGTTGGAGTTTTGGCATTTTTATGGATGGTCGTTTCGGCTCAGTACAACCTCTTAGCTTGGGTGGCTTTTATCACCTGGGGAGCATACTTTTTAGCAGGTATTAATACAAGAAGCGCTGTCAGAGAAGCCGTTAGTTTTACGCTCGGTATTATCTTTGGGTGGGTAATAGTAGTGGTAGGTACGGCTTTAACACCAAGCTTAGGAACATATGCATTTCCAGTTACCGTTGGTTTGGCAGGTTTTACCATTGTTCTTTTAGAACTTGTTCCTTGGTTTGATATGGCGCCTGGTTACTTTCTCGGGGCAGCTGCCTTCTTTGCTGCTGGGGCAAAACCAGAAGTTGGTACATTTATGTCTGTTTGGGTTCCAGGTATGTTAGGTTTGGCTTTAGGGGTATTAACAGGCTATTTAAGAGGCATGGTATTTAGCGCTGGGGGCTCTAAGGATCCGTTACAGAAATAGTTAGACACAGGCACGAAGTTAAAATTAACCTCGTGCCTGTTGTTTGAAAATACTCATTACAGTTTTACTTAATCCCCTTTCTCCATGTAATATAAAATTAATGGATAACTCAGTTGATAAACATTTCCAGCAGACAAACAATAATCGGCAAGCCTCCAAAGGTGAGTTCAAAGCACTTTCCCAATTTAATCTCGAGTTAGTTGTGCATGCGACCAGGATTATTGTCAAGCTAGGAATGATAGTGGCAATTTATCTGAATAAATCAGCCTTCACCGCTGCTTTAATCACTCATGTAATTGCCTCAGAGCTTTTGGATCAACTGGCAATATTTATATCAAGAAATCACCCTCAAGTTAAAAAGTGGGTGCCAATTTTTTACGTTCTAAATTCTATTACAGTTATCTCAGCTGTTGCTTATTTTAATCACTGGGTATTAAATGATCTTTATTTAGTTTACATAGTTCATATCTCCTCAGCTACATTAGGATATGGATTAAAAATAGGAATATTTAGTTTCCTACTGTCAACTATTACTTATGGATTTTTACTTTATGATAGTCAAGCGCCACTGATTGCGTTTATACGACTACCGCTATTCTCAATATTTGCACTAAGACTTTTTACTAGCCAGTATATGTATGAAAAGGTCAATAACTTTTTAAACCATGTTTTAAGTATTGAAAAGTCAAAACAGGATTTCATAGCTATAGCGTCGCATAATTTGAGAACTCCAGTGGCAGCTATTTATGGCTATATCGAGCTGTTGTTAAGAGGTGATGCTGGAAAATTAAACGACGACCAGGCAGTCTTCGTTCATCGAATCAGAAGCAATAATCAGGAACTGGAAAAGCTAACTGAAAAATTGCTCCAAATATCTATTTTAGAAGTAGGAGAGGAGGTAAATTTATTTAAGCAACCCAGTCAGATTGAAGTAGTTATCCAGGATGTAGTTTCCAAATTTGAATCAGTTGCCAAAGCCAAAGGAGTAGAGCTTAAGTTTGAGAAGCAGGCTGGATTAGTACCACTTGTTAATATAGATGTTGAAAAAATAACGACTGTTATTTCTAATTTGATTGATAATGGCCTGAAGTATACAGAAAAAGGTCAAGTCATAATCAGAGCTGTTCAAGTTGAAGATTTTATCGAAGTATCGGTAGAAGATACTGGTACTGGAATTTCCGAACAAGAACTACCAAAAATTTTTAACAAGTTTTATCACTCTGGTAATATACTTGTTTATAATCAAGCTGGTACAGGGTTGGGACTATATTTAGGAATTCAGTTTATCAAACTTCATGGCGGGGATATGCGGGTTGAAAGCGAAGTCAATAAAGGTTCTAGATTTAGCTTCACCTTGCCAATTATTAAAGAAGAAGACTCAGTCTAAAATTAATATGCTTTTTATCTATATAATCAGTTTAATTGTAATTATTGCATCTGAATACTTAATATTTAAGATGAAGTTAAAAACTGAAGGGTTGATCTTAGGGGTGAAGAAACTAAATAACTTCATCTCATCTCTAAAAGTACTCTCTTTTCTACCAATTTCGAAAAATAATCATCTTTTGACTGACCTACAGGAATTATCAAACTTGATTTTAAAAGAGAATATTTTTGATGCTTTTACTCTGATAGTTTTTGATGATCTGCCGAAAAATCAAAAAGTTTACCGTTTCCCCAAAGGTATCGAAGATAATAAGTTAACTGAACTGGAAGACTATCTGTGTTTACATCTTAAAAATTTTTCATCTGATAATTATTCCGAGATCTTTTATTTGGGATCACTTCAGGATCATCTAAAAAGAGGCAGCTTTGCTTTTCAAGAGCATGAGCTTGGGTATCAAACAGCTGCTCTTAAAAGTTTAAATTTTGAATCCAAAAAAAGCTTAGGCTACCTAGTTTTATTTAGCCAGCAAAACTTGCTAGAGGAATCAGATCAAAGACAATACTTATCAATAGTTACAAATATTATTACCTTGACCTTAAACAAATTTAGGCTAAAAAATGTTTTGTCAGTACCAGATCAGCTAAGAGCTGTAAGTGTCCAATGGTAATTTTGATCATATTGCTACTTATTATCATAGTCCAATTCTTCAGATTATCTTTACTGCTTGTAAAAAGCCTAAAGGCAAGTAAAACAGTTATGAAGTTACAAAAAGAGTTAAATTACTTAGAGTCATTGACCAATGAAACTTTATCCGAGCAATTGTCACTAGAAAAGTTCTTCACCCTAAATTTGAACAAACTGAAGGAAGAGTTAGGGTGGACTTTTCATAGCATCTTCCGGTTGGATGAGGAAAGACAAGTTGTAGTCATTCGCTTCACAGGTTACTTACCAGATTGGTATATGAGTGAGTTAAGTAGCAAAGTACTTGTGAGAGTTGGAGATGCATCTGTTGGAAGAGCAGTGGCCACAAAACAGCCTGCTACTATCAATACTGCTAATACCGACCCCAGATTTAGAAATGTCCAAAGTCTAACAGGCCAGACAGGATATAAGTCACTATCTTGTTACCCGCTAATGGGCAGTATTAAAACCCATGGTGGCTTTTGCACCTATAGTGCTTATGAAAATATCTTTTCGTTAAATGATGTTCAATTTTTTTCTACCTGTTCTAATATCTTTGGAGCATTTTTAGAACAAAAATTATTAGAGGCTCAGATTAATAAAGCTTGACTTAAAGATCAAAGTGTGGTTAGTTTAAGTTAGAGATGGCTAGCGATCCCAAAACCATAAGTCAAATCCCCACCCCCCAAGACAAAAAAAAGATCCTAATAGTTGAAGATGATTTTTTTATCAGAGATCTTTATGAAATTCAGGCCAGGAAAGCAGGCTACTTAGTAGTTTCAGCAGCTGACGGTGAAGAAGCAGTATTAAGGGCCAGATCTGAATCACCACATCTAATTTTAATTGATCTAATGATTCCAAAAATGGACGGAATCTCTTTAATTAGAAATCTAAAAAGTGAACCTAGGTTTAAAGATACACCTTGTGTAATTATTACCAATCTTGAGGACTCTTCAAAAGAACAAGAAGCCAGGGCAGCTGGAGCAGTTGGATATTTGTTAAAGATTAAGAATACACCCGAGATGGTAGTTGATAGCTTAAAGAATTTTTTACACTAACCTTCTTTTTTGTCAGCCAGTGCATTGATAACTTCCGTGACCACCTGATCAGGAGTATATGAAGCTTTAACTAAATAGCCTTGTGCTCCTAGAACAAACCCCTCTTTAATAACTGCGTCCTGACCTAAGTTAGTCAAAAGTAATATTATCATCTTTGAATCTGGCTTTTTCAGTTTCCATCTCCTGAGCACCTCTAAACCATTCATATCTGGAAGTAAGATGTCCAAAAGAAGAAGATCAAAGTTTTCTTGTTCTAAAAGCTCTAGACCGTCTTTACCATTTAAGGCTATCTTGACCTGAAGTCCAGCTTTGGTCATGACCCGGTTGTATAAATCAGCAATGAAGTGCTCATCTTCAATGATTAATATTCTCTTGGCTGCTTGTTGGGGCTCCACTCTTACAAAGTAGTGTTTTTTGACTGATATGTCAAGGGAAATAAATATTTTGTAGTCGATATAGAGCTAGGTTATAACTTGTTAATGGAGCATTTAAAGTGAGGTTAAATAAATAAAGGAATTAAATTTATCTTTCAGATCTTTTTAAGTCCCAAAAATCATATAGGACAGTGGAAAGATAAAGAATTAGCAGGCTAATGTTAAAAACATAGAAATCTCCTACTAAAAGTTTTGCCAAAACAGAAGTCATTTCTAAAGAAAGTCCGATAAGAAGTATAGGTAGACCGGTTGCAAAATGTGCTAGTAATCTAGAACTAAGGCTATCAGGCGCTATTTTCTCATAAGTTATGGAAAAAGCCATAAAACATGCTGTAACAGCTAAAATACTTACTGCTACCAAAAAGTTTCCAATGATTGCTTTATCTGAAGCTATAGTTGAGGAAAGAAGAAATGTTTTTATCTCAGGATATGCCAAAATCAGAAAGAGAACAATAATAATATTTTTAGCTACATTTTCCCAGATTAGATTTTTCATAGTAAAACAGATTAATTTAACAATATCATTTTTTATTAAGTTATGAAACTGAATTTGCTTGAGATTAATCTCTTAAGAGTAGTATATTGTCTCTATGTCAGAAGAGGCTATTAAAAGTGATAATCCAAACTTGCCTGATAAAGGGCCCCACCCAGAATCAGAATTAGATAGATTAAGGTTAGCCAGAAAAAACGAGCTAGTTGCTATTCGTAATTCCAATCGTGGATACAGCGGAAGATATTCATATGATGATGCTGCATATGAGTTGGAATCTCATTGGCTAGAAAAAGACTCAACCTTTATATCAAGAGGATTTCCTATTTTATTTGGATCTTCTGAGTTAACACCAGAAACACGAATCCAATTTGCAGGAAGAAGACCACAAGAAGACTATGAATTCTCTTGGGATATTGTGAACTTTTTAGATAAATTAGTACAAAAGAGGAATCCGCAACAGGCTTTAGGAGGAATAGATTTACCTCAAGACTTTATATTAGATATGGGTTGTGGCAGGGGTATAGCATTGGAAGATATTTGGGCATATTACGGACCTGTTTTAAATTTGTATCTAAAGGGTAACACTGGACACTTACCAAACTATGCTCCTCAATTTTTAGAAAAAGGAATTGAACTAATTAGAGGAGGGTTAACTGACCAAGGGGATAAAAGTCAACGTCCAGCTAATGGTTATACATTAATCATGGCAAATCAAGTTTTCAATTATTATCAAGATTCCTTGCCTTTTGTCGAGTTTGCCTTTAAAAATCTTTCTTCTGAAGGTATCTTTCCAGCGAGCTATCATGCTGTATTTGGACCCAACATAGAAATTATAGACATTAAAGGACAACCTATTTCTAATCCTCAAGGTTATTTAGCAGATAGGATGAGGAAACTAGACTGGGTTAGACAGGGTAATTTAATACTAATCAAAGCTCATCCTACGGAAAAATTAGGTCTGAAATTCATTAAAAAAGAGCCTGCAAGAACATTTATACCTTCAGTTTCATGGGAACGTCGTGCAAGGTGGGGATATGTTGATACAAAATTTTTTCAAATAACAGAATAGTAATCCCTTTTTGTATGTACCGCGTACGGGAGGAATCAGTCATCCGCCAATGGCGGATGTCGAACAGCTTGCTTCTTGGAGCGAAGCGCGCTGATCGACCCATATCAGTACTAAAAAAGGTGGCCACAAGAGCCACTTTTTCAGTACCGCGTACGGGAGTCGAACCCGTGATTTTCGGGATGAGAACCCGATGTCCTAGGCCACTAGACGAACGCGGCGTAAGCTTAACTATTTTACCAATTAAACCTAACTAATTCAAAACCAAGAAATCTTATCACAATTTATTGCGATAGCAACTTTTTGTGCAATTAAATATTGCAGATCGGAGGTGTAACAAATTCAAGCGTAACAAACTTTATAATCCTTTTAATTTGATACATACAATCTTGCGTTATTGACTTGGAATCTGATTTAAAATAGAATTGTTAAAATTTATGCCAATAT
Organism: uncultured Gammaproteobacteria bacterium; assembly: GCA_964405655.1. Classification (GTDB taxonomy): domain Bacteria; phylum Patescibacteriota; class Microgenomatia; order Daviesbacterales; family UBA10151; genus CAYOOO01. The sequence continues at coordinate 8,442 of CAYOOO010000016.1, forward strand.
GGCCACAAAAAGAGCAGTAGCTCAACCTAAAAGCGTGTATTTGACTTCTAAGGGTTTAGAAAAAACCCAAGCCGAACTTGAATTCCTCAAAAAAATTAAAAGAAAAGAGATAGCTGATCGAATTGCCAAAGCCCGGGAGTTTGGAGATTTAGCTGAGAATGCTGAATATGATGCAGCTATGGAAGACCAATCTTTAATTGAAAATAGAATCAGCGAACTTGAGAAAATCCTAAGAGGTGCCAAATTAATTAAACATACTGCCGGAGAGACTGACTTTGTGACTATTGGTTCAACAGTTAAAGTAGAGATGGATGGAGAGTTAGATGAGTTTACTATTGTTGGCAGGGTTGAAGCTGATCCTTCCAAAAAAAGAATCTCTAACGAGTCTCCCCTGGGTGCAGCCTTACTTGGGGTTAAGTCTGGAGAGACAATCGAAGTGTCTACCCCAATCGTTAAGTACAAATGTAAAGTAATTGAAATTAAATAATATGACAGTTAGAAAATTTGAAATTAAACCAAAAGTTATAAAAGACCTGTCTGAATCAGAAAGAATAGTGCTGGAGCTTTTGGAGCGCGCCGTAGCTGATTTTGGCAAAGCCTATGAGCAGCAAAAAAAAGATGGTTTTTATCCTGAAGGTATTACCAAAAAAGAACTAGAATCAGAAGCTAAAAACAATCCTCAAATCCTCTCTCCTTTTACCCTGGTTGAAAGGGTCAATGGCAAGCTGGTAGCTACTCCTTTCCATGAAAAATATCGAAATTTACTCCTGCCAATCTCTGAGAAAATTCAAAAAGCTGCTAAGATTTCAAAGCACAAAGCATTTAGTAAATATCTTAAGTTAAGAGCAGAGTCACTATTAAATGGTAATTATAGAGAAGCAGATATAGCCTGGTTAAATGTAAAAAATTCTTTGCTGGATTTTAGTATTGGTCCATTTGAAAGGTATCTAGACAAGTTAATGTTTATCAAAAGGGCTTATCAGGCACATGTTGGTCTGGTTGATACCAAAAGAACTAATTTGGCAAATAAGATAAAAGATACACTGTATTCTTCTGCGCAGTACACTACCGAAACAACTCATTCTGTTCAGATACCCCAAAAAGGAGTCAGCTTATTTATTGAACGTACGCCCCTGACATCAGGCTATTTGGCAGATGTAGTCTTTTCCGGGGAGCACTTTCCTTGTGATTTAGACCTAACTCAGAAATATGGTTCAAGAATTATTGTCTATAGTTCACAGTTAAGATTAAAATTTGACAAGCTTTATTACCCTATTTTTAAAGCTATTTTTGAAGAGAGATTTGCCTCGAAATACTCTGAGGACTTACTGCTGATGGCAACAGCTTGGAATGTTTTGCTTTACGAATTAAGTAGACAACTTCACAAGTTTGAAGGATCGAGAGAACGATTAAAAGAGTTGTATGGGCCTATTGATGAAGCCAATGGTTTTGCCTCAGGAATTCAGCATAGTAAACACTTGCTGGTTAAGGGCCTTATTTCTCAAGACGAACTGGAGGCAATTATTATCACCCACATTGTCTGGATGTTTGCTGATTGGCTATTTTACCAAAGAAATAAAGGTAAAGAGAGCCATGTCATCGGAGACTCACTTCTTTTGGATTATTATTTAACCAGTGAGGCCCTTAAAGAAAAAGGTGGTATTTCCTGGCCAAACTTTTCTAAGATCTTTTTTGAGATAGAAGCTTTAGCAAACAAATTGGTGCATTTACTCCAAAAAGGCAGTTATAAAGAGACCAATAACTTTATTAAAAAGCATGCCAATTTCGACAATTTTAAGAGAATTTCCCAAAATTTAGCCAAAATCCACCCAACCCTTTAAAATTAGCCTAACTTATGTTAAAATGCCTCGATCCTTAATAATGAGGGGGAAAATATGAGTGTAACAGAAGTTGAAATTGTTATCTTTGATGAGGTATTAGACAGAATTCCTCGAGCTCGTCTTCCTTTAGTGGAGAGTGGCTTGAGACATCTTAAACTCGGACAAGCTTTTTATCAGGCTCAAAAAGCTCATGGATTCTATCCTGATCCGAAGATAGTTTCAGATGCTGAAATTTTAAAAGCCTCAAGATCTGATAGCGCAGTTTTATCTCCATACACTCTTGTTGAACAAGGCCAAGATGGTCCAATCCATGCCGTAAGTTATATAGATAGACCACCCTTCAAACGGTATTTAAAAGAGATAGCAGGCGGGGTATGCGACTACATTAATGTTGCTAGAGAAATCGGGTTAAACCCTAGAGACTTGGCTATTATTGAGGCAAGCTTAAGACCTCAGGCTGATGCAATTAAAGAAGGAGACTTCAGAAGAGCAATGACAAGTCGGCTCTTAACCCAACAATATACCCAACCAGATCTATTTTTTGGGCTCTTAGATAGATACTTAGATGAGAGATTTAATGCTAAATTTGCTTATCAAGGTTGGTTAGTCTTTGGAGATAGAGAGAAAACTGAACGGGTAACCAAAATGGTAGAGATGGCACTTCGCCGAACTAATGGTAGAGGTTCGCACCGAGTCTTAGTAGGTAATGCTGTGGCTATGGCCGGTTTGGCAACTGAGAGAATTTGGCAGGGAAATACCATTCCATCTGAAGATGATCTTCGTACCATTGGTTCTATCTCTTATGTTTTTTGGAATACATTTGAGCAAAAATTTGAAGAAGTTAGAAGACCAGCTTTAGAATATTACTTTCCTCGAGTGGGCCAATCTCCTCGCTGGGAGGACAGGTATAAGAATGCAGCTTACTTAAATTTAGTCATGCACGAAGCTGTTGGTCACTCGTCAATAGATTTTGATGAGAGAGCAGCTGATTACCTAAAAGGATACTATGTTACTTTAAAGGAACTGATGGCCGAAGTGTTTGGTCAGGAAGCAGTTTTAGGTATGCCTACCTCTGTCATAGATACAGCTACTAAGAAAGCTATTATTGAAAACTCCTTAGCTAGTTTTAGAACTTACATAGAGGGTTACCTTAAACAAAAAGATCCTGCTAAAAAAGCAGTTGCTAAAGCTTATGCTCAAGCTGGAGCAATCATGATTAACTACTATCAAAGGAATGGGGTCTTAGAAGTTTCCGAAAATGGGCAAATGAATATAGAAGATCTAGATGAGTTTGCCAACAAGGCTAGACAATTTGCTTATGTCTTAAGAGACTTAACTCACTTAGAGAGAACAATGAGTGGTGGAGTTGAAAGATTTGTAAAGTTTCATATTGCAAGCCCAAATGACTTTTTTTCTAAGCCAGGTAATAATGATGGTGAATTAAACTCCCGCCAAGTTTTAACTGCTTAGATACTTTTAAATCCAGCCTGCTTTAGCTATACTTTGAAGCATGCCACTTCAAAAATTGCAAAAAGAAAGGCTTAAAAAGCTTAAGAATATTCAAAAACTGAAAATAAATCCCTATCCCGCCAAAGTAGACAGGCAGTATTCTATCGAACAAGCTAGAAAACTAACCGGTAAGAAAGTATCTGTTGTAGGGAGAATCCGCTCACTTCGTCCTCACGGTAAAATTACCTTTGCAGATTTAGAAGATAGTAGCGGAAAAATCCAGTTATTTTTTTCATTAGAAAACCTTAATGGCGAAAAATATGATTTCTTAAATAACCTGGATTTAGGAGACTTCTTACAAGCAGAAGGAGAAATTTTTAAAACTCAATCAGGTGAAATTACTGTCAGAGTAGAAAGTTATCAATTAGTGACAAAATCTCTCAGACCCTTACCTTCTGCTTGGTATGGACTTGAAGACATTGAAGAAAGATATCGGCAAAGATATGTTGATCTAATTCTAAATCCTGAGGTTAGAAAGGTTTTTGATATTCGCTCACAAGTTATTAAGACTTTAAGAAATCTGATGGAGGAAAAAGGATTTATTGAGGTAGAAACACCAACGCTTCAACCTATTTATGGTGGTGCAACTGCCAAGCCTTTTAAAACTCACCACAATGCTTTGGATAGCAATCTTTATTTAAGAATCTCTGATGAGCTTTACCTAAAGAGGTTAATAGTTGGCGGATATGAAAAGGTTTTTGAGATTTGTAAAGATTTTAGAAATGAAGGAATAGACAGGCAACACAACCCAGAGTTTACAATGATGGAATTTTACTGGGCTTATGCAGACTATGAGGATTTAATGAAGTTAACTGAGGAGTTAGTATCTAAAGTAGTCAAAGAAGTTCATGGAAGCTATAAGTTTGAATATGAAGGAGAAAAGTTAGATTTTACACCTCCATTTAAAAGAAAAAGCTTTAATCAATTGGTCAAAGAAAACTGTGGAATTGATTTAGAAGAGGTAGATAGCGAGGAAAAATTGAAACAGGCTATTAAAGAAAAGGAGATAGAAATTGAACTACATGGAGTAGTAGGTTTTGGACCACTGGCAGATGAGTTATATAAAGCTGTTGGAAGACCTAAGGTTAAACAACCGACTTTTGTTGTAGACTATGCTGCTGATATGCTTCCGCTATCAAAGTCTAAAGAATCTGATCCTAAAAAATCAGCCAGTTTTCAACTTATTTGTATGGGTTACGAGCTAGTTAAAGCTTACAATGAGTTAAATGATCCAGTAGAGCAAAACATAAGATGGCAAGAACAAATGGCTCTTGGAAAAAGAGGTTTAGAAGAACACCAAGTTTTAGATGAAGATTATATTAGGGCACTTGAGTATGGGATGCCACCAACCGCTGGTTGGGGAATGGGTCTTGATAGATTCATCTCAATTCTGACAAACCAGCATAGTATCAAAGAAGTAATTTTATTTCCAACCTTAAGACCTGAGAAGAAAAGAGGGAAAAAATGAGAAGAGAAGAAGCGTATCAGCTGTTAAAAGAAATGATAAAAAGTCCTAACCTTGTTAAACATGGTTTGGCTGTCGAGGCGATCATGAGAGATCTTTGCAAATTTCTTAAACAAAAATATCCAGAACTTCCTGAAGAAGAATTTAATGAGGAGGAATGGGCAATTGTCGGGTTACTTCATGATGCAGATTATGAACTGGTAGAAAAAGATTCTAAAAAGCATACTCTGGTTACTGAAGAAAAACTAAAACCCCTGGGGGTAACAGAGCGAATAATTAATGGTATAAAAGCTCACCATGATGGTATAAAAGAAAGTCGGGATAACCTTTTAGAAAAGGGAGTTTATGCTGCTGATGATACAACAGGCTTGATTACTGCCGTAGCATTAGTCAGACCTGACAAAAAACTTTCATCTGTTACTGTGGAATCGATAATGAAAAAATTTGATCAAAAAGCTTTTGCCGCTGGTGCCAAAAGAGAGCAGATCTTAAAGGGTTGTCAGGAATTAGGAATTCCTTTAGAAGAGTTTATGGAGATTTCCCTCAAAGCCATGCAAAAAAACTCAGATCAGTTGGGTCTTTAAATGAAAATGATAATTGGAACTAAAAATAAGGCAAAGTTAGAAGAGTGGTCCAGTTTTCTAAGCAAACTTTTAGAAGTTGAAGGTGTATCAGATGATCTAGAAGAACCTCAAGAGACTGGCCAAACTATCAAAGAAAATGCCAGAATTAAAGCAATCTTTTATGCAAAAAAGCTAAACTCTTTTGTCCTTTCTGATGATGGTGGTTTTGAGATAGACGCTTTAGGAGGTTTCCCAGGTGTAAAGAGCAAGAGAATCTATCAAGATGAAAAAGAAGGCTCAGATGCCCAAATTCAACAATTCATTTTAAAAAAGATGAAAGATATAACCGATGAACAAAGAACAGCCCGTCAGAAAACTGCTATCGCAATTTCTGACCCCCTTGGAAATATTATCTATGAAGATGAAGAAAGTTTGGACGGAATCGTTTTAAAGAAACTGGGTCCAATTGTTATTAAAGGTTATCCATACCGGTCCTTGCTTTTTCTGCCAACTTCAGGTAAAACTTATGCAGAATTTTCTGATCAAGATCATCAAAAATTCAACCATAAGAAAAAAATGTCAAGGCGATTAATAAAATTTCTGAAAGAAAATCATGTTAGACATTAATTTCATCAGGGATAACACAGACTTAGTTAAAAAAGCTGCTCAAGAAAAAGGCATCCAAATTGACTTGGATGAACTTCTAAATCTTGATAGTAAGAGAAGAGAACTGACTCAAAAAGTTGATGATTTGAGACATCAAAGGAATGAGGCAGCTAAAAAAAGAGACGTCGAAAAAGGAAAAGAGATCAAAATTCAGCTAGATACCTGGGAAAAAGAACTAAAAGAATCGGAGGAACACTTCAACCATCTGATGCTCTATGTGCCAAATATTCCTGCAAAAGATTCCCCAGTTGGTCCAGACAGTGATTCAAATAAAGAAATTTTTAAATGGGGAGAAATTCCAGAGTTTGATTTTAAAGTTAGGAACCATGTTGAATTGGGGAAAATTTTAGATATTATTGATCTTGAACAAGGAACTAAAGTTTCTGGTTTTAGAGGATATTATTTAAAAAATGAAGGGGCTAAACTGCATTGGGCAATTCTCAATTATTCTTTAGAAAAAATCGTCAAAGCTGGGTTTATTCAGATGGTACCGCCAACTTTAGTTCACGAAAGAGTCCTAATTGGCAGCGGTCATTTTCCCTTTGGGAAAGAGAATGTTTATCAGATTGCTAATCCTGGTAAATTAGAAACTGGTGAGGAGATAAAAAACCCCCTTTACTTAACCGGTACTTCAGAACCTTCCCTCCTTGCATATTACCTAGATAAAACAGTCCCGGAAGAAGAACTTCCAATTAAAGTTTGCGCTCTAACTCAATGCTACCGTTCAGAAGTGGGTGATTACGGTAAAGATACTAAGGGTCTTTATCGGCTTCATGAATTTACTAAAGTTGAGCAAGTTGTAGTCTGCCGAAACAACTTAGAAGAATCTGAGGAACTATTTAACCAAATGCAAAAATTATCTGAAGAAATCCTTCAAGAGTTAAATATTCCCTATCATGTGATAGCTACTTCAACAGGTGATATGGGAGCTGGTAAATATAGAATGAATGATTTAGAGGCTTGGATGCCAGGTAGAGGCAAGTATGGGGAAACCCATTCAAATTCTAATTTGACAGATTGGCAGGCTAGAAGATTAAACCTCAAGTTTAAAAGTAAAGATAATAGAGCTTATTTTTGCTATACATTAAATAATACAGTCATCGCCTCCCCAAGAATTCTGATTGCTATTTTGGAAAACTTTCAGCAAAAAGATGGAGCTGTTTTGGTTCCAGGAGTTTTACAAAAATATACTGGATTCTCTGAGATTAAAGCTAAACGAGAAGTGCACTAAAAATAAGTTAGATCTTGATGGATTCCCAGCTCGTTTAATTGCTGTTATGGAGTAGGTGATTGTTGACGTTGTCTTAATCTCTCTAGAGCTGATGAGGGAGAAGCTGAAGCAGATGCAGGATGAGTTGGAGAGTTAGTCAGGTTACTGAAATCTGAAGAACCAGTAGCTGTTTGTTCAGACTCCTCTGGTGATGGAGAAGGAAGAAGATCTCTAGGAGGGGTGGTTAGGGGTTGTTGATTGGCTGGTGAAGAAGGTTGGGTCTTTTTACCTATACCAAGGAAAAAATAGGCTGAAGCTGCTGATACCCCTAAAATTAATATGAAACCAACTATTATGAAAACTTTAGATAACTTTGATCCACTGGGACTGGCATTAATAGATTCAGGAATAGGTGAAGTTTGAGGAACAACTAAATTTTCAGGTTGGGCGACAGGAGGCGTATAGACCTCAGGTGGCGGAGGTTGAGTATTTTCTCCAGACAGATGGGATAGATCAGTTGGTGCTGGTTCAGCTGGAACTGCAGGAGAAGGAGCAGCTGGATTAATGGTTGGTTGAGAGTTATTAGGCATCAACGGATTAAAGCTTGAGGGTATAGGTGTAGTTGTATCTAAAGAAAATGGTGGTGAAGCTGAAGGCTCGATTGGATTAAGAGGATCCGCAGATTGTTGAGGAGGTTGGAAGGTGGGGATTGGTACTTCAGCTGTTGATGCAGAGTCAGGAATGGGGTTTATGCCTGAATCCGCCACCAAATTTGGGGTTCCAGTAGTAGTTGATGCAGCCTGTACTGGGTCTGAGGAAGGAACCCAAGGAGGAATTGCTGAGTTAGTTGGCGGTTGATCTCCCGCCGCTCCTAGTGGATTAGGATTGCTTGAAGCATCCTGATTTTGATTATTGTTTGGGTCGTCCATGGGCAGTAGTTTTTCTTAGTGTATCGGAAATTTCTTATCCTTGTCAATCAACGAGCCTATTCTATAACTGGCAGTTTAGCCTCAAAAAAAGTATAATACCAAGAAGCCTATGTTGAACATTTTTTCAAAACTGATAGATGCAAACCAGCGTGAGCTAAATAGACTTAAGCAGACCGTTCAAAAAATTAATGATCTTGAACCTAAAATTAAACGGCTCAAAGACTCCCAAATTAAAAATAAAGCTGAAGAGCTAAAAAAAAGATTTCAAAAAGGAGAAAGTTTAAATGATCTTTTACCAGAAACATATGCTTTAGTTCGGGAAGCTGGTTGGCGTCATCTTAAACAACGTCATTTTGATGTTCAGTTAATGGCTGGGATTGCCCTTTATGAAGGCAAGATTGCTGAGCAGAAAACAGGTGAAGGTAAGACCCATTCAGCTGTTTTAGCCCTGGCTTTAAATGCCTTAACCGGTAAGGGAGTACATCTGGTGACTGTTAATGATTATCTGGCCAGACGTGACTGCGGTTGGAATGGTCCAATCTTTCATGCCTTAGGTTTATCGGTGGCAGTTATCATCCACGAGCAAGCTTTTATCTATGATCCAAAATATACTGACAGAGAAGCCACAGATAAAAGATTAAAACACTTAAGACCAATTTCTAGAAAAGAAGCTTATGATGCTGATGTAACATATGGCACAAATAATGAGTTTGGTTTTGATTATCTAAGAGACAATATGGCCTTGTCTTTGGATAGACAGGTCCAAAGAGGGCACTACTTTGCTATTGTTGATGAGGTAGATTCTATCTTAATAGATGAGGCCAGAACCCCGCTGATTATCTCTGCTCCTGCACAAGAACCAACGGAAAAATATATTAGATTTTCCCAACTGATAGAAAAGTTATCCTCAGATACTGATTATGTAATTGATGAAAAACTTAGAACAGCACATTTAACAGAACATGGTACTCTCAAACTGGAAAAAATTTTGGGGGTAGACAACTTATATGAAAAAGATTTCTCAACACTTCATCATATCGAAGAGGCTCTAAAAGCCAAGACTCTTTTCCAAAAAGATAAAGATTATGTTGTTAAAGATGGTGAGGTAATTATTGTTGATGAGTTCACAGGTAGGTTAATGTATGGCAGAAGGTATTCAGAAGGTTTGCATCAGGCAATTGAGGCCAAAGAGGGAGTTGAGATCCAGCAAGAATCCCAAACCTTAGCCACTATCTCTTTCCAAAACTACTTTAGGATGTATGAGAAATTGGCTGGTATGACTGGTACTGCTGCAACAGAGGCAGAAGAATTTCATAAAATCTATAAACTCGATGTAGTAATCATTCCAACTAATCAGGAGATGGTTAGAAAAGATTTATCTGATGCAATTTATAAAACCCAGACTGCTAAGTTTACTGCTGTTGCCAATGAGGTAGAAAAAATTCACCAAACTGGACAACCAATATTAGTTGGAACTACCTCAATTGAGAAAAATGAATTTTTGTCAGAACTTCTCAAGAGAAAGAGAATCTCTCATGCTCTCCTAAATGCTAAAAATCATGAGAGAGAAGCTGAGATTATTGCCGAGGCAGGTCAAAAGGGAGCAGTAACAGTTGCCACAAATATGGCAGGTCGAGGAGTTGATATTAAGTTAAGTGCAGGCGTAGAAAAGCTAGGAGGTCTTTATGTAGTAGGAACTGAAAGGCATGAATCAAGAAGAATTGATAATCAGTTAAGAGGCCGTTCTGGTAGACAAGGCGACCCGGGTACAACGAAATTCTTTGTTTCACTAGAAGATGATTTAATGAGAATTTTTGGAGGGGATCAGGTTGCTAAAGTGATGAACTTTCTTAAGATGCCAGAAGATGTACCTATTGAGCATGCACTTGTTTCAAGAGCTATTGAAGGTGCCCAGAAAAAAGTTGAGGGTCACAACTTTGATATTAGAAAACATACAGTTGAATATGACGATGTCATGAATCAACAACGTCAGATTATTTATGGTATCAGAAAACAGATTCTAGAAGCAGCTGCACTAAAAAATGGTGAATCAAAAGAGGGATTAAAAGAAGATATCCTAGGAAAGGTTGAGAGCGAGATCCAAAATATTGTTTCTGTCTACACAACTTTGGAGATGAACTATGAAAAGATAGTTGAAGATTTCTCAGCTATTATACCTTTTGATGATAACAGTCAAAAAGGACTCCTAGGACAACTTCAGCAATTTGGATCAACTGAGCAAATAAGCGAGTTCCTGGTAAAACTTGCAATAGACTTATATGAGGGAAGAGAAAAAGAGATTGGATCCCAAGTTATTAGGGAGATGGAAAATTTTGTTTATCTAAATACTATTGATACTCTGTGGATTGAGCATTTGGATACCATGGATGATCTTCGGGCAGGAATAGGACTTAGAGGTTATGCCCAAAGAGATCCATTAGTTGAGTATAAGAGGGAAGCTTATGATCTGTTTGAGAGGTTGATGTCAACCATTGATACAGAAATAGTCCACCGTATATATAAGGTAGGTATCCAGGGAGAGCAACCTCAGAAAATTGGAGCTCAGCCAGCAGTTGATTTAGATAAAGCAGTAGAATTACATCAGGAAGCTTTAGATGAAAGAGAGCTTTTGGAAGAAGTAGGACAGTTGATGCCTGCCCTTCCAGAAACCCCACCTTCAAGTAAAGACACTAAAGTAAGGGTTGAGTCTGCAGGAGGTGAGGATCTAACTGAAAAATATTTTGAAAGTCCTCAGGAAGTTTTGCAACCTTCACCTGCAACCAAAGTTACTATAGAAAGAAATGGACAAGTGGTAGCTCAACAAACTTATGGTGACCAGGGTAATTTAGTTAATCACAATAAAATAGGTAGAAATGACCCTTGTTGGTGTGGGAGTGGAAAGAAATATAAAAAGTGCCACTATCCTAATTAGCTCCCGAGGTGTCTAGCTATCCCACACCCGGTGTGGGAGTGGTTCTACACCACGATCCCAATTAATTTATCTTGACAGCAACTTATTTTTGGCCTAGCATTTAGTTATGAAGTTTAATCCCCTGTGGATTATTTTAGGTATAGTTTTGCTACTGATTGTTATCTCGGTAAGTTACTACAACTCATTTATAACTCAAGTTAATGCAGTTGAAGGACAATGGAAACAGGTGGAAGTTCAATATCAAAGGCGTTTTGATTTAGTTCCTAACTTAGTTGAATCTGTTAAAGGTTTGCAACAACAAGAGCAAAAAGTGTTTGGCGATATTGCAGCTGCCAGGGCAAATTACACTGGTGCCAGAACTACTGAAGATAAAGTTAAAGCAGCTAATGAGTTAGAAGGATCTTTAGCAAGACTTTTAGCAATCTTTGAAAATTACCCACAAATAAAATCGGACCAAGCAGTCCTTAAACTAATGGATGAGCTGGCAGGGACAGAGAATAGAGTAGCTGTTGAGCGAAGAAGATACAATGAATTAGTCCAAAGATACAATACCGCTATTGCAACTACTCCTGGTAATATTTTTGCCTCGATCTTTGGTTTCAAATCAAAGATTTACTTTCAATCCACTCCTGGAAGCGAAAACGCTCCTAAAGTTCAGTTTTAATCTTAATGGGTAAATTAATAACCTTTTTAACTGGAGCTTTTTTGTTGGCTTTGCTGTCCTTTAGTGTATTTGCGTCTCATTTACCTGCCCCAAAAGGATTTATCAATGATTTCGCTAATGTTTTAACAGATCAACAAAAGCAGACATTAGAGGAAAATCTCAGAAATTATGAAAAACGAACCACTAATGAAATTACAGTTGCAACTATCAAGAGTTTAGAGGGCGATGATATTAATGACTTTACTGTCAAAGCCTTTGAAGAATGGAAAATTGGCAAAAAGGGAAAAGATAACGGGATACTTTTTTTAATAGCAGTTGATGATCGAAAAATGAGGATTGAGGTAGGTTACGGTTTGGAGCCTTTCATTACTGACGGAGAAGCAGGAGAGATTATCAGAAATGTAATAGCTCCAAAATTTAAAAGTAACAATTATTATACTGGAATAGATGAAGGGATTAGAGCAATTATTAAGCAAATTGATAATCCAATTTCAGAACCCCAGGACTTTCCCAAGATCTTCAAAATTTTATCCTTTATTGTTAATAACTTAGAACTGTCATTTTTTATATTAATGTTGGTTGTTTATTTATTTGCTTATATGGCTAGGACAACTAGTTTTTGGTTAGGAGGGGTTGTAGGGGGAGTCATAGGATTTTTGATAGGAATGGTCATTGTTGGTCTGATAGTAGGGCTAGTTGCCAGTATTTTTTTTGGATTATTAGGGTTAATACTAGATTTTTTTCTATCAAGAGTTTTTAGTAAACTTAAAAAAGGAGGTTATAAAACTGATTGGATCTCAACTAAAGGAGGATTTTGGGGGAGTAGTGGCAGCGGTATTGGCTTTGGTGGGTTTGGAGGGGGTAGCTCAGGCGGGGGAGGATCCAGTGGCAGTTGGTAATTTTTTAAAAGTATTGACAACAGAAAAAATTGTCTTTATATTAAAAGTGTTATGAACAGCAGAGTTGATGTTAACAATAATTTTTCTCCTTCCTCTAGCTCTGGCAATTTAAGGGCTGGGGACCTTTTTAGTGGTTAATTAAAACTAAAGAGGATTTGAGAAGAAATTTAACCCCCCAGCAAAGGGGGTTTTTTAATGCTGATATTATGAAGAAATATTTTATTATTGATTTTGATAGCACTCTTGTTTCAGTTGAAGCCTTAGACGAACTGGCTAATATTGCATTGGCTAAAGAGGCAGAAAAAGTTCAAGTTGTAGAGCAAATTAGAAAAATAACAGCGCTGGGAATGGAAGGCAAGATAACTTTCCCCCAGTCTCTTAAGAAAAGACTGAAATTGTTTAAACTAAAAAAAGAACATCTTGATCAACTTGTTAAGTTGCTGAAACAAAATATCACCACTTCTGTAAAAAGAAATATAAATTTTTTTAAGAGTAACTCAACAAATATCTATATCATCTCAGGTGGTTTTAGAGAATATATTGTTCCAGTAGTATCTGAAATTCTTGGTCTTAATAGCAGTCAAGTTCTAGCAAATAATTTCATTGTTGATAGAAACAGTAATAGTATTACTTTGGATACTACTAATTTGCTAGCTCAAGAAAATGGTAAAGTCAAAGCTGTTCAGTCGCTCAATTTGGATGGAGAAATAATTGTTATTGGTGATGGATTTACAGATTATCAAATAAAAGAAGTTGGAAATGCCGATTACTTCTATGCTTTTGTAGAAAATGTCCACCGACCCTCTGTTACCGCAAAAGCAGATCGGGTGCTTGCCTCTTTTGACGATATTTATGAAAAGAGCTCTGGAAAAATCCTTCTGCTAGAAAATATTCATCCAAATGCTAAAAATCTGCTGGCGAAATCTGGCTATCAGGTTGATCTAATCCCTCATGCTTTAACTAAAAATGAATTAAAAAAAGCTATTAGAGATATTAATGTCTTAGGAATCCGTTCAAAAACTAATCTGACTCGCGATGTTTTAAAGCTCGCTAAAAATTTGAAAGTTGTGGCAGCTTTTTGCAATGGTATAGATCAGATAGATCTTCAAGCTTGTTACGATTTTGGCATAAAGGTTATTAATGATCCCTACAGTAATACTAGGAGTGTGGCAGAATTGGTTATTGGCGAGATAATTATGCTTTTTAGAAAAGTTTTTGTTAAAAGTATCAAACTTCATCAAGGTATCTGGGACAAAAGCGCCAATGGAAGTTTTGAAGTCAGGGGTAAAAAATTAGGAATTATTGGCTTTGGGATCATTGGTCAACAGATCGCTACCATAGCAGAATCTTTAGGTATGGAAGTTTATTTTTATGATCTAATAGATCGGATAAGTCTAGGAAGATCTATTAAATGTCAAGGCCTTGAAGAACTTTTAAGGCTAGCTGATGTTATAACAGTTCACGTTAATGGTGAGAAAAGTAATGAATATTTAATTTCCTCAAAGCAGTTCGATTTGGTGAAACAAGGGGTAATTTTCTTAAATTTGAGTCGCGGGTATATTGTTGATTTAAAGGCTTTAGCAAGTAATATCAAAAGCGGTCAGGTCGGAGGAGCAGCGATTGATGTTTTCGAAGATGAACCAGAGAAAAATGGACAAGAATTTAAAACTTGCCTACAAGGATTAGATAATGTCATCTTAACACCTCATATCGCGGGTAGTACCCAAGAAGCTCAAGAAAATATTGCCAAATATGTTGCAACCAAAATAGTTGATTATCTAAAGATAGAGAAAGTTTAAATGAGCATATTTTTTACACCTGGTCCTTCACAACTGTACCCAACAATAAAAGATAATATTGCCTTAGCAATTAAAGAAGAAATTATGTCAATTTCTCACCGCGGAAGAAAATTCGTCCAAATATTTCAAAGTTTAACCGGCAATTTAAAAAAGCTATTATCAATCCCAGAAGATTATCATATTTTGTTTCTATCCTCAGCCACAGAAGCAATGGAAAGGATTATTCAAAACTGCGTAGATAAGACAAGCTTTCATTTTATAAATGGAGCCTTTTCTGAAAGATTTTTTAAAACTGCCCAGCAGCTTAAGAAAAAGACTTTTGTTGAACAGGTTGCCTGGGGTGAAAGTTTCACTTTTGAAGATATTTCTATTCCAAGTGAGGTTGAACTGGTTTGTTTAACTGAAAACGAGACAAGTACTGGTGTATCCATAAAAATGGGCGAGATTTACCAGTACAAAAGATTATATCCAGATAAGTTAATTGCTGTGGATATTGTTTCCTCAGCTCCAATTACTAAAATAAACTTTAATTTAGTTGATTTAGTTTTTTTCTCTGTACAAAAAGGCTTTGGTTTACCTGCCGGTTTGGCAGTTCTTATTATCAGCCCCCAGGCTTTAACTAAAGCAAAACAGTTGAGTCAGAAAAACAGAAATATAGGTTCTTATCATAATTTTTTATCTCTTATAGAATCTGCTAACAAAAACCAAACTGTTGAAACACCAAATGTCTTTTGTCTGTTTTTGTTAGATAGGGTAGTGAAAGATATGTTAAAGAAAGAAATTGACAGCATACGTTCAGAGGCAGAGAAGAAATCAGAGCTTCTTTATAATTATTTTGATCACTCAATTTTTAAGCCCTTTGTTAAAAATAAAAAAGATCGTTCTAAAACAGTTATCGTGATTAATACAAACGGGGTAAGTAGTGATCGGGTTTTAGAAAAACTTCAGGAGAAAAATCTAATTCTCAGTACTGGTTATGGAAAAAACAAAGAGGCTTATGTAAGAATTGCAAATTTCCCCACCCACTCTACTAGGGAGGTAAATTTATTGATTGAAACATTTAAGAAAGTTAGATTTTGATGGTTGACTTTACCGAGAATAGATGAAATTATTATTCTGATGCCAATCAGATTAATTGTTATCCTTCTTCTGGTAGTCGGTCTGGCATATGGAGGTTATCAAGGCTACCAGTATTATTATTTTGCTCCAAGTAAGGTTGTTGCCAGATCAAATGAGCAATTCCTAAAGCTAAAGTCAGTCCACATGGACCTAGAGCTAGATGCCACCATGAGGATAAATGGGGTTGCTGATAACCAAAAAGAGCAAAAGATGAAGTTTAATTTAGGTGCAGATACGAACCTAGACCCGATTAAGTATAAAGGGCATGGGAAGATGGCTATCCCTGGAGTCGGGCAAGAAATTGAGTTTGATCTTATCTTTTTGTCCTTTGATGAAATGTATATGAAATCAGCTCTCTTTGGTAACAACTGGCTATCAATTACAGATGAAGGCGATAATGCACAGTTGCAGCAAGAAGACTATATTAAACAATCTCAAGCCTTTATAAAATCTCTTAATAAAGACTCAGTTGTTAAATTAGAGGATGAGGTAGTGGAAGGACAAAGAGTCAGTCATTATAGATTAGATATCAGTACTGATAAGTTTTTAGAAGTCTACAAAGACCAAAAAAACTATGAACAAATGAAAGAAACCTTCAAGAATGCTACCTTAAAGACAGATATGTGGGTTGGTAAGAAAAACGAAAATATTATCAAGATGGTTGTGAATATTGGTGGGGCTCAGCTTTATGATCCAAAGCAGAAACAATCACTAGGATATATGGATGCGATTGTCACAATTAAATATTCTAACTTTAATCAACCCGTTACAGTAGAGAAACCAGAAGGAAAAATTTATTCTACTGAAGAGCTTCAGCAACTTCTCCAATCCCAGCTTCAACAGTAAGCACGATAAAAGACCTATCATTCTATAGTTGAAATAGACCCATAGTTCGTGTATAATTTAACCTAATTATGGCTGTAGCAGAAGCAGACCTTGATAAAGGTAGGGTTAATAACAGTGAACATATTTTGGAACAGAGGCCTAGTGGCTGGCGATTTCCTGATACAGCCGTGATTCTTACAGGAACAAAAAGGAGTCTAACTGACTTAGAACCAAAAATCACCCCAGTTCTAGATCATCAAGGTAAACAAATAGGGCAACTTTATCAAGCAAGGGTTGTATTGAATGAGGAAGATAAACAAGCTAGCTTAGAATTCAGATTCCAAATTAACTCGCAAGGACAGTACTCAGTAGTTACAGAAGGAGATCATTCGTGGTCTTCATATGAAAGAGTTGCCCGCAGAAATGGTCGACTCAAAAGGAAAACAATCGGTTACAGGAGTGATAATTTGGTAGGAATGAAGCCAATAGAGCTCACTCTAGGTGCTCAAAGGCAAGTTTTTTATGAACTGGATGGTAGAAATGAGAAATTACCAAAAGACACAGGAAGAAGCTATGGACTTGTCTGTTTTAGAGATGTTAAAGGGGGAGAGAATTTTTTCTTAGGTATCATTCCGGCCTTTGATAGTAATGAAAATATATTTTATAAGCTGGATGATAAGGAAATAGTCGTAACTATTCAAAAAAAATTAAACAGAAAGCAAAGACAAGATGGGTTTACTGAATTTAAAGTCTTAGTTGGGCAGGGTAACCCCAGAAGAGGTGGAGATGGTATTTCTTTTGGAACACTTGTAGCCGCTTTTTCTGAGGAATTAGGAAAATCCAATGCAAGATTAAGACTAATGCAAGGTCGTATCATTGGTTTCTCTTGGGCAAGCATTGGTTTTGGTGTCAATCAAGCTTTTGTCGAGAAGGAATTAGAAGCTGGACAGGGGTTAATTGACACTTATTTTATTGATGATGGCTGGCAAGTAAACGGTAGAGGAAGCTATGAATTTGTTGGGGAAAAGTTTCCATCGATAGAAGAGTTAATTAGAAAAGCCAAACAAAGGGGGATAAAAATGGGAATTTGGACATCTCCATTTATGGTTGATCCAACAGTGGTGGCAGCAAACCCCAAACTTTTTCCTAGAGAATGGTTTCTTAGAGACAGAAATGATCGATTGGTTCTATTGCCGGTAGGTCCGCTGCCTCAGTCTACCCCAAAGCCATTAATACCAGTGACTAGACCTTATATATTTGATATTTCAAATCCAGCAGTCCGAGAATATTTATTAGAAAAGCATGTCAAGCTTGCCAAGTTAGGATTTGAAGTCTTTAAGATGGACTTTTTGACCGCTGCTTTTGTAGCTGATCAGCATAATCAAGATAGCCATCCGGTTGAGTTTTACAGGAAGTTCTTTGTAGATTTGAGGAATGCCCAATTTTTTGAAGAATTGAGGAATTTAGTCAGAGCAGAGGTTGGGGAAGAGGTAGAAATTATTGGTTGTGGTGCACCAATGATGGAAAGTATTGGTTTATTTGAAGGTATCAGAATGACTCCTGACAGCGCTCTGCCAAATCTTAAATATACACATCGTTATGGTGGTTTAATAGGTGGATTATATAAACTTGGTTTAGATAGGGTAGTGGCAGGGGTCAATTCAGATTGGTACCAAGGAGCAAAAGCAGTAGCTGCCAAAAGAGTTTTGCCATTTTCTAATTCACTTGGTCTAATTTTTGATGGTATCCATTTAGGAGATGATCCTGAGATCCCAATTAATCCAACTTCAGCTGATCCAAATCGCCAAGAGGAACTCTTCCTTGCCCTGGCAAAATTGGGGATTAATAATCTATTTGTGGGTGATAGTTTATCAAGGTTATCTCCTCAAGGACTGGCCCGCTGGCGCAGATTCGTTGAAACCTTTAAAGATAATTTAGGCTACTCTTGACTAAAGATTTCTTATCAAATATATTGATTAGAATATTTAATCAGAGGGGGTGTATATAATGTGCTATAACTGTGGTTGTGGAATGCCTGATGATGACATGGGGGAGGGTAACGCTGGAGTAGATCCAAATGGCAAATCTATTACCGACAAAACCTTTCAAGTAGCTGCTAAGTCCCAAGGCATGGATGAAAAGCAAGCAAAAGAGGAAACCTTAAAACTATTAAAGAAAGTTTTAGGCGAGAAGTAAATAAAGATATTTCTATCCCTACAATATTTATATGTCCTCAGCTCAAAAATTAAATTTAGTCCAGAAAGATCTTCAGAAACAAAAAGTAGATGCTG
>CAYOOO010000017.1:0-24577 GCA_964405655.1 uncultured Gammaproteobacteria bacterium
ACTGAAAAAAATATGGATCAGTTTAAAGTGGATGGGGTAGCAGATGGTCTTTTATATTCAGAATTTGATTTTGTTAAGAAAAATATCATCAATCCCAATCAGACTGAGTATTACACTAAAAAACAAATTAATAAAATTAAAAACTGGCTAGCAACTCAGGTTGCCAAATAGACTTGGTTTAAAAGCTCACCATACCTGCCTTGAATATCTTCAGCGAACTTGACAACTCTTCTATTGGTTTCGGGATCTTGCATAAATTTAAACAATCTATCTAGAGAAGCCTGACCACCAGCATCTGCTGTATAAGATCCTGCGTCACTAGTGTAGTATATCCTTAAAAGCTCCATCAAGTCTTGTAAAGATACTCCAAGCTCTGACGCTTTGTTTTTAATATCTCTAGCAATTTCTTCTGCACTTTTTGCACCCTTAAAGTAATCTCCTAAAAAGTCTTGATCAATGACAGCTGTAGCAATTTCTGCTTCCTTTTCCCCAAAGCCCAAAGTATCTAAGATATGGGGGATAAATTTTATAGTATATTCATGTTGCTCTGTAGTACGGCCAGTTCGTTGGACAGCCAAAGGTTTACCCAAGTCATGCAATGATAAAGTAATCCTAAAATTATTTTTGCTTATTAGCGGTGAAGACCAAGCTGATGAAAAATATTTTTCAAATTGATCCATCATCATCTCAGTATGTTGTTGTAGAGAATATCCTTCATGTACTCCAGCACTAGCATCATATAATCTTTTCATATAGGGAGATTGCTTATAAATTTCGATTAAATCATGAGGAGTAAAATCAACACTATCTAGAACTTCATGGACCTCAGCTACCTTTAGTTTATAATGTTCATAATCCTCAGGAGTAAACAATATTCTACCTTCCACATCTATTACTGGTATGTAAAAACCATTTTGAGCAATGTCAAAGAATATTCTTTCTTGCTCAGATCTATTTACAGCTAGGTCACCTTGAAAGATTAATGCATCTATCTCGGTTGAGGATATCCCCGTTCGGACAGCAAAGTGACGTTTACCATGATATCCAGACATAAAGAGTTCATACTTACCTGTTTCATACTGTGGATTCTCTTGGCTAGTTTCAATGAATTGTCCCCTATTTTTAAATAAAATAACAAGATTTCCGTAATTATGAACAAGTGACTGCCCGATAAGATCAGTGTAATTTTTGGTAATATGCTCAGGTAAGACCATACTAGTATCTGTATCAAATGGAGTGGTATCTGAAGAGGCATCAGAGCCCAAAAACTCTTTAGCTACTGAACCATTTCTAAAAAATACTTCTAAGTATTCTTCTCTAGTTCCCTTTAAGAGGTCTCCTGCCTGAATTTTTAGTTTGCCATTATTTCCTCTTAGAGCTTGTTCATAAAATTCAATATTCCTTTGATGAGCGGAGGATTTTATGGTTTCCATCCTTTGAATTACTTGATCCAAGTTTTGATAACCTAAGGGTTTAACAAACATTTGGGCAATTCTTTCTGTTAACTTTTGCCCTTTAGCTACCCCAAAAGCTTGTTCTAGCCCTCTGATTCTCTCTAATAAATTTTCACTTTTGGTGTAATGATCGCCGATTCTCCTCCCATATAATGAATTGTTGTATAGGGCATCCATTCTATTTAAAAATCTAACAAGCTGAGGTAATTCTGTTTGAGGATTCAGGGATTCAATACCAGCTGATTCTGCTTTGTCTACTAAAACTTGGCCTTCCTGTAAAGTCTTTAAGTATCTGTAAAGGGAGGGGTTAGCAGAATCAATATGGACTTTTAGTAAATCCCTATAAATAATATCGTACTTACGGCGTGGTCCCGCCTCTAATAAAACAGGAGAAGGCTGAGCTTGGCCGTTTATACCCCATTTTCTATTGCCGATCTTCCTTTCTATTGCCCCAGAAGGGTGCATTATCTCAAAAACTCGATAAATTTTTCCTATCTCTGGTAAGTTATTTAATATAAAAACTGATTCTAACTTTTTAAATGTTTCATATGGATTTTCAGTTCCTAATATCTGGATAAGTATATCTTTATGAAATCGTCGCAACTCTTTAGAAGCTGAATTTAAAATTTGGTTATTTAGCTTAGCAATATCATCAATTTTTTCAGGTTTATTTAATAATAAATCCTCTAGCTCTTCATCATCGTATAGAGGCGAGATGATCATCCATAACTTCCTAACATCATCAGATAAGATATAGATTAGATCATCGCTGTTGTTTATATTTCTTAAATAATTAACCCCCTTTTTCTTAAGAACATCTCTTAAGAAATCAAGACTAGATTTATTAAAGAATGAGTCTGCTAGGTCTTCCTCAGAATCGTTTAATGACATAACAAAATTAAAACCGTGTAGAATTTTGACCAAAGCCTCTTTTTCCTTTTCCGATATCCGCTCCCTTCTATCAAGGTTAATTCCGACGCGAATTTCAAAGGGTGATTTATCCTTTGAGTAGTTGCTTTCAATTTGTAGTAATCTCTTTAAAGTTGTTTTTTTATCCATATCTTCTGGTATTAAACGTGCAATAACTTGACTTAGATTTCTAAGAATTTTTTTATTTTCTGGTCGAAGCATAAATTTGGTAAGTCTAACTGTTCTGTCTGCCGAATTAATACTTTTCCTTACATAGCCGAGATCAACTAAAAGTTGGAACATGTCTCTAAATTCATCATCTGTATCCAATAAGTGCAACATCTCTTGAGCTGACCGTAAGGTTTCTTTTAAATTACTAAAGGAGTACTTATCTGAATATTCTTCCTCAATAAAACCCTTAATTAAGGGAAAACCAAGGTTAAAACCTCGATTGATTAAAGTATTCAAAATAGGAAGCTGCTTATATTGCTGCATATACCTTAAATTTGGGATCATGTATCCTTGGTAGTGTTCAGCATTGGTGGTGGTAAGCGGAACTGGTACGCTAAAAAATTTATCGAATTGAGGAGCAACTGCCCATTCATATCCAGCTTGTTCCAAAAAGACTTTAGCCCCTAGGATTCTTTCACGGCTATCAAGAATTCTTTGATAAAGCGTAGGAGAGCTTGAATCCAGCTTAACTATATTGTCTCCAGTGATTCTTGACATAAGAGTGTAAGCTTCGAAGACTTCGAGATCTTTGTCTGAGATACCACCCTTACCTATAAAATCCACTAGATCATATAGGGTTTTTTTGTATCCTCGATGCTCTTTAATTTCATAAGGGTTAATCATTAAAAGTTCAAACAGTCTTGTAGATAGTAAATAGTTATGTTTAAGAAGTTGAAGTTTAACCTTGTTAAAATCTTCTTCTGGTATCTGGGATAGTTTAGATAAGAAGTTTGCTACAAACGAGGTATGTTGGAGATCAAAGTTATTTTGAATAACTCGCAAAGAAGCATCTCCACCCAATTCAAAAAACCTCTTTAAACCCTCAGGATTTTGGCCAACAGATTTTAACAAACGAAGTACTTTGGGATCTAATAAACTATTGTAAAAACCTTTTATAAAAGCTTCTAATCTCCAATCATCAAGTGCAACTTTCCCTTCGTCATCAACTAATTTATATTTACTAGTGTAGCCTCCGCCTGAAACAGTTATTCCAAACCTAATCCAATCGGAAAATTCAGAGTACTCAAAAAGCTCTACTAATTTTTCGGCATTTTGAACTCCTCTTGCCTCAAGATCTTCAACTGCTTTTGTTCGAAGCTCAAGGAACTTTATCTGATCGTTTTCTCTTAGCTGATGTTTGAGTTGTTCTACGGATTGTTCTTGGACTTCATATTTTGTCTCGTAGTCTCTCCGAACTCTAAAGTTGTGAAGTCTATCCAGATAAGAATCTAGAGCCTGCTTTTTTTCCATCTGCCGTCTTACTCTTGTTTCCTCGTCCTCTTTGGCTGAAGAATCCTCTAAACCCAACTCTTTTCTAATTAACTCGATATCTGGGTCTTTGGCAGCTTTTTCCTCACTTCCTTCCTCCGGAAGATGAGGTTTTAGCTGGTCTATTCTGCTTGGGGTTTTAGGATTATCTGAAGTAGCTGATTCAACTTTTTTATCCGTTTGGACATTACTAGTCATATCTCTAGAATACAAGATCCCTTTCTTAATTGACAACAATTGTACTCAACAGTTATTATTTAAAGAGTAACTTATGTATCCAGGAGGAGGAGCAGGTGCAGTGGGGATGATTTTTTTTAGTCTGCTCCTAACTTGGCTCATTATTTTAAGTTATCTTTTTTGGAGAGAAAGACAGTCTTTAAGACAACTTTTTCCCAAAAGTGGTGAAAGAGACATTAGGACTAAGCTTAAGGAAGTTCTTGAGGCAATAGAGGATTTTAAGAGAAGAGAAGATTTAACAGGTAGGAATATTAGAAGCTTAGCTAGGCAGGGTTTGTCGCATATGCAAAGGATAGCAATGTTAAGGTTTAACCCTTATGATGATACAGGAGGGGATCAAAGCTTTATAATTGCTCTTTTAGATGGTAATTTAAACGGTTTTATCTTAACCAGTTTGCACTCAAGGGCTGGCACCAGGCTTTATACAAAGGAGATAACTATAGGAAAAAGTGACTTGGAGCTTTCAAAAGAGGAAAAAGAAGTTCTGAAAAAAGCTATAGAAAATGATTGACAAATTTTTAGATAACCTGACAAATACTCAAAAATGGCTGGTCATTGCCATCATGGCAGTAGTAATTTATGTAGTTTCATCTGCTGCTTCTTACTCAATCTTCTTATCTTTGGGTGGAAAAGGTGGTTTGGGAGGTCTAACAAGCTCGCTGCCAGGTCCCTCCTCAGTTGTTGATGAAGATCCTAATGAACCTAGGACAGAAATCTGCCCGCTAGATGGTGATAAACACACCAAAAAAGCTAAAGACGCCTGGATTCAGAGAAGACCTCTGGCAGTGATGATTGAAAATCACGTTGAGGCCAGACCCCAGTCAGGCTTAACCTCAGCTGATGTTGTTTATGAGGCAGTAGCTGAGGGAGGAATCACCAGGTTTATGGCAGTCTATCTTTGTAATTTATCAGAAGTTCAAGTGGGGCCAGTCCGTTCAGCCAGGACTTACTTTTTAGATTGGGTATCAGAATATGATGCTCTTTATGCTCATGTGGGTGGAGCAAACTGCAGCGGCGGGCCCTTTGCTCCTGGTTGTCAAAACGGCGCTCCCGCTGACGCCCTTGGTCAAATTATTAGGTATCAAATTAAAGCTTTAAACCAATTTAGTATTGGTTTTCCCACCTTTTGGAGAGATTACCAAAGACTAGGCAGACCTGTTGCCACAGAGCACACTATGTATTCAACCACCCAAAAACTTTGGGAGATAGGGGCTAAAAGAGGTTGGACAGCCACTGATGATAAAGGTGTCAGGTGGGATGAGAAATTTACCCCTTGGAAATTCGCTGATTCAGCTGTTACCACCGGCCAATCTGCAGACAAGATTGCAGTCAATTTTTGGGAAAGCCAGGCTGATTACAAAGTTGAATGGACTTATGATAGCTCATGTTCTTGTTATAAAAGAAAAAATAGTGGATCAGATCATACTGACTTAAACAATAAGAAACAAATATCTCCTAAAAATGTCATAGTTCAATTTATGGTTGAGTCTCATGCTAATGATGGTTATGAGAATAACGTTCATCTCCTCTATGCTAATAAAGGTCAAGGTAAAGCTTTAATCTTTCAAGGTGGCAAAGTGATTGTTGGTAAGTGGGTTAAAAAAGATAGATTATCCAGAGAAAAGTTTGTTGATGAGAAGGGTCAAGAAATTTCTTTAGCCAGAGGTCAAATTTGGATTCAAACTGTCCCGGAAGGATCCAAAGTTACCTACTAGTTAAAAATAAACTGCCTAGAAGGTGGTGAATATTAGTATGGAAGAGTTATTTGTTTCGAAAGTCCGGGTAAAAATACTTCAGCTTTTTTTAAGCTCCCCTGATCCACTTTTTCATGTCCGTGAAATTGTTAGAAGGGTTGATGAGGAAATTAATGCAGTCAGAAGAGAGTTAGCCAGAATGGAAAAATATGGCCTGGTTTCTTCTGAGTGGAGAGCTAATAGAAGACTTTACAGACTTAGGAAAGATCATCGATATTATCCTGAACTTTTAGGAATGGTTGCTAAATCAACAGGGCTGGGAGGAGATATTGTTAAGGGAAAAGGCAGATTAGGCAAACTTAAATATGCCTTTATTTCAACCAGGTTTATTAAAAATATTCCTTCTGGAACAGAAGATGTTGATATTTTGTTAGTTGGACAAATTGTTTTACCTGAGCTTCAGGCAATTATTGCTGATGAGCAAGCCAAAAGGGAGAGGGAGATAAACTATTCCTTTATGGATGAGAATGAATTTCAGTTTAGAGTCAGAAGAAGAGATCCTTTCATCCTAAGGGTACTAGTCCAACCAAAGATTATGTTAGTTGGAGACGAACAAGAGCTGATCTCAGGGGTTATTGTCTGATTTTCCTTACTAAATTTAGGCCTGTTTTAATAAATATATGAAATCTAGATTTACTTTGTGGGTAATTATTATATTAACGCTTTTGGCAGTCCTAATAGATTTGCCAAAGTTACCAATTAAGTTCGCTATTTTTGATGTCAACATTGCCAAAGTAGCTGGAGCTTTCCCTCTGAAACTTGGATTAGACTTGCAAGGTGGAACGCAACTAGTTTTACAAACTCAAATGGATAAGATTGCAAGTGGGGATCGTGATTCGGCACTAGAGTCTGCCAAAGAGGTGATTGAAAGACGGGTTAATCTTTTTGGAGTTTCGGAAGCCTTAGTTCAATCCTCAAAGATAGGCGAAGAGAGACGAATTTTAGTAGAACTGCCTGGAATTAAAGATGCGTCTGAAGCAGCTAGTCTTGTGGGTAAGACTGCCCAACTTGAGTTTAGAGAGTTAATTGCATCTGAGGCAGCCAGTACTGCTACTCCTTCAGCTTTTTTGACACTAGAAGATACCAAACCAACTGGCCTAACAGGTGCTGACTTAAGAAAAGCTCAAGTCTCATTTGGTTCAACTAGTAGTTCTGGTCCGGTAGTCAACCTCCAATTTACCCCCGAAGGTTCAAAAAAATTTACGGAAATTACCAAAAGAAATGTCAACAATCAGCTACCCATCTTTTTGGATAACATAGCAATTTCTGCTCCAGTCGTCAGACAGGAAATTGTCGGTGATGCAATTATTGAAGGTATGAGTTTAGATGAGGCGAAAAGACTAGCCATCCAGCTTAATGCCGGGGCTTTACCTGTTCCGATAAAAATTATCGAACAAAGATCAATTGGGGCGAGTTTAGGCCAGCAGTCAGTTAATAAAAGTTTACAAGCAGGGCTAATTGGGCTTTTGACAGTAGTTTTATATATGGCTATTTATTATGGTTGGCTCGGTCTGCTAGCTGATCTGGCCTTAGTGATTTATTCACTTTTAGTATTGGCCATCTTTAAGACTGGTTTATTCTTAATCCCTCCGGTTACCCTAACTTTGGCGGGAATAGCTGGGTTTATTTTGTCGATTGGTATGGCAGTAGATGCCAACATCTTAATTTTTGAAAGAATGAAAGAGGAAAAAAGGTGGGGTAGGTCAGCCGCTCAGGCTTTAGAGTTAGGTTTTAAAAGAGCCTGGTCTTCCATCAGAGATTCTAATATCTCCTCATTAATTACAGCCACAATTCTATACTTTATGGGAACTGGTCTAGTAAGAGGATTTGCCCTAACTTTGGCAATTGGAGTATTGGTATCGATGTTTACAGCCGTAGTCGTCACTAGAACTCTGCTAAGGATGTTTATTAAATAGAAAAGTAATAACAGTAATAATTTATATGGCCAAATTGTTTAAAAGCAAGAATCCCTCATTTGAATATTTAAGAAAAAAATGGACTGCCAAAAATAGACAATCAGGTCAAAGTTTACTGGACAAACATTTTAATAAAATAGCTGCTACTTCTTTAGGAGGATTATTGCTTTTATCTACTCCTTCTGCCTCACCCCCCATAGATAGTGTTTCAGCTGACCAATCACCAACAATCGGAGGAGAGGAAGATAAAAATTTCCTACTTAAGGCAGAGCTTTTAGACAAACTGCCAAAAGAAGTTAGAAGTTTAACTAAGGAGGAAGAAGATCAGATTAGCCAGCTTCTCTCAAAAGATTTTGGAATAAAAGTAGCCCCAGAGCTTGATGGAAAAAGATTAAACAAATCATACGGGTTAATTGGTGGAGAGCAACATCTTTACCGCTATCCTGGTGATAATATCTTTGCTCATGCCAAATCAGTTCAAGATTGGGCAATGTTTGGTTCCTCTGGGATTGCACCACACTTAGGGGCTTGGGGTTATTTTTCCCCCTCAAAGCAGGAATTTAGTCAAAAGGATGAGGAAAGGGAGAAGTATTATTTAGCTGTTCAAACTTTCTTAGCACCAGGTTTTGCTGAGCATGTAAGCGAGTATCGGGATTTTTTTAAGTTTCGCAAAATGTTAGTAGTTAACCCTAAAAATGGTAAATCAGTGGTGGCAGTAATAGCAGATGCAGGTCCAGCCGAGTGGACAGGGAAACATTTAGGAGGTTCACCTGAGGTGATGCATGAGTTAGGTCTGGCGTCTGGCCCTAGAAAGGGGGAAGTGCTATATTTTTTTATTGACGATCCAGATGATCAGGTTCCTTTAGGGCCAATTAAGGTTAAAGATATATGAGTAAACACTTTTATCATCATTTAATTGAAATAGAGTCTTTGATAGTTGAGTTAGATCAGCTTAATTTGGAAGATCATCAAAAGATTCATCTTTCTAAGTTGGTTGATTCCCACTTACATCAAAGAATTTTAGAGGTTATTTTAGATGAGCTATCAGATGATGATAAAAGTCTATTTATAGCCTATCTTAAGGAAAATGACCATGGTAAAATTTGGCAGCATTTAAAAAGTAAGATTTTAAATGTTGAGGAAAAAATTAAAGTCGTTTCTGAAGATCTCAAAAAAGAGTTACATAAAGATATTAGAGAGGCTAAGAATAAAAAATGATTAAACTGATGAAGTTTGAGTTAAAGCTCTATCGCATCTTTGGAGGTTTAATGTAATGCTCAGGTTGATGCGATATAAACTACTGTTTTTTGTTTTATCCACCTTGGTAATTTTACCTGGGTTGTTTTTTCTCCTAACATCAGGTCTTAAATTAGGTATTGATTTTACTGGCGGGGCTTTACTTGAATACCAGTTTAAAAAAGAAGTTTCCAAAGATGAACTGGCTAAATATGGTAGCATTACTCCCTCTTTAGATAGTACTTACATAATTAGAACCAAACCAATTGAACACGATCAGCTCAATAATTTAAAAAAGGAGCTTTCTTTAAAATTTGGCGATTTCGAGGTCAAAAGGGAGGAAAACGTCGGGCCAGTTATTGGTGAGGAACTAAAGAAGAAGGCTGTTATCGGGCTTTTGTTAGCTTGTGTAATGATAGTTTTATATATTGCTTATGCCTTCAGATCTGTACCAAAATCCACCAGCTCCTGGAGATTTGGAATAGCTGCAATTGTGGCATTAATTCATGATATCTTGGTAGTAGTTGGGTTATTTGCAATCTTTGGTAAATTTTTTAACGTTGAAGTTGATATTTTATTTGTGACTGCACTTTTAACAATCATTGGTTTTTCAGTCCATGACACAATTGTGGTCTTTGATAGAATCAGAGAAAACCTCCCCAAGTATCTAAATAAAAATTTTTCAGATGTAGCTGATATTTCTATTACTCAAACTTTAGCTAGATCTCTAAATACTTCTTTAACTGTTGTCTTTGTACTTTTATCACTGCTTTTATTTGGGGGTGAGACTATTAAATGGTTTGTGGTAGCCCTACTAGTAGGTATTATTTCAGGAACTTATTCTTCTATTTTTAATGCTACAGCTCTGCTTGCCTGGTGGGAAGAAAGACTAGGGCATTGACTTTAAAGAAGCTTTGGGTAAAATTTATTCTATGGCAATTGCAGAAGTAGACCCTCAATTATCTGAAAGAGAATTAGGATTGTTCCGGGATTTCGTAGCAGGACTTTTGGGATTTGAGAGAGGGCTTAAAAGAGTGGTATTTAATAATAGCAGTAGAATGCTTGAGTCTGTTGGAGATGGTAAACCTTCTTCATTAGAATTTGTCCAGGTACCGGATCGTTCTTCTGTTCAGGCTTATCTAGGCAGAGACTTTGGAAGCGACAGATCCACCCGATCAGTTACCCTTTACTGGAATAGGGGAGATGACGGTAGATTACAAGCTGTTCTAGGTAATAGAAACCCTTGGCTTGTCCGTTAATCTTTTAACTCTTTAATTCTTTTAAGTAGATATTCCTTATTATTCTTAGAAGAATCTTCTAACACTTCTTTGAAAAGTTTTTCTAAAACTTGACCTACTTTTGGACCAGGTTTAATGTTTAAAACTTTCATCACATCTTTACCATTTACCTTTAGATCTGAAATAGAGAAGGGCTTTTCTAAAACTTTTTTAATCCTACTTTTAAAGTTGTCCATTCTCCAAGAAACAGCTTTTTCTGTTCCACCGCCCAACCGATCACCAATCCTTAAAGCCATCATATCTTGAATATTTTCTAAGCCAACATTTTTAATAAATCTTCTGATAGCAGCATTTGTTTGGTTTTCATCAACACTAAAAAGATGCCAACGGACTAATTTAAATAATTTATCAGTTTGTTTTTTAGACAGATTAAACCTTTGAGCAATCTTTATAACAATATCTCCTCCAACCTTGTCATGATTATAAAATGTAACATTGCCAGACTTTTGAGTATTAACAGTCTCTGGCTTGCCAATATCATGAAGCAGAGCAGCCAACCTAACTAAAGGATCAGAAGAAGGAGTAAACTTCAAAGTAAGTAGGGAGTGCTTGCCAATATCATAAACCCGGTCATGTTTTGGCCCTTCCTGTTTTAAACCAAAACATCTTTCTAACTCAGGTAAAATTATTTGCAGTATCCCCGCCTCCCGCAGTTTATCTATACCTACGTATGGATTCATACTAGCTAAGATTTTAAATAACTCATCTCTAATTCTCTCCCAAGCTATTTCTTTGATAAGCTGTGCATTTTTAACAATTGCTAAAAAAGTAACTTTTTCTATATCAAATTCCAGCTCGCTAGCAATTCTAATAGCTCTGATTAGTCGGAGAGCATCCTCTTTAAAACGTAAGTTTGGATCACCAACTGCACAAACTAGTTTGTCCTTTAAATCTTGTTGACCATTAAACGGATCGGCTATTTTATCTGCTAAGGCCATTGCATTTATAGTAAAGTCACGCCTAGCTAAATCCTCCTCAATCTTATTTGTCCAACCTACTTTAACAGGGTGTCGATGGTCTCTGTAGTCACCCTCTCTTCTCATAGTCGTAATCTCAATGATTTGAGAAGGGTGACTAGAGGCGAGTGATTTATCACGAGACTCATAATCTCCCTCTTTCCTCATGGTAGTGACTTCGTAAATGGCGGGTCCTGTCAGCTCAGTATCCCGTCGGCTGTCCTTTGCTTGCATCAGGTACGCTTCGGGCAGGCGCCGGGATCCCTCCTCGCTGCCACCCGCCTTTTCCATCTTAATAGGTACCCCGACTGTTCCAAATTTGTTGTCATAAAAACCTTGGGGGAAAAGTTTTAAAATTTCTTCTGGTTTTGCATCAGTGGTGAAGTCCCAATCACGAACTTGTCTGTCCATTAAAAGGTCACGAACAGCCCCGCCAACAATATAAATTTGGTAGTTAGCTTTTTTAAATTTATTTAGAATCTCTAGTACTTCTTTTGGAAGTTTGTAATCCATATTGTGATTCTACTCTAAAGCTGATCTATGATACAATCTGCTCTGTCTGGAAAGGAGATTAGCCTAGATTGCCCAAAGTTTGGAAAGTACTTCCCAAGGTTTCTGACAACTTAGAAAAGCAGTTGCTTTTTAATAGAGGTTTAAAAACCAAGCAGGAAATTGATCACTTCTTAACTCCAAAACTTATAGATTTTTCCAAAGATTTAAAAATTCCTGGTATACCAAAAGCCCTTACAAGAATCAAAAAAGCTATTGTAAATAACGAGCTAATTAT
This sequence comes from uncultured Gammaproteobacteria bacterium, assembly GCA_964405655.1. Classification (GTDB taxonomy): domain Bacteria; phylum Patescibacteriota; class Microgenomatia; order Daviesbacterales; family UBA10151; genus CAYOOO01. Next base: position 12,048 of record CAYOOO010000017.1, read on the forward strand.
AGTTTATGGGGATTATGATGTTGATGGAGTCTGTGCCAGCGCTATTTTGTACAAAGCATTAACTTCAATTGGCGCTAAAGTTTTACCCTATATCCCCCACCGGGAAAAAGAGGGTTATGGACTCTCAAAACTAGGGTTAGAATTTTCCCGGGATTCTGGTGCAGGTTTGGTTATAACAGTAGACAATGGTATTGTTGCATTAGAACAAGCCTCTTTTGCCAAAGAAATTGGTTTGGATTTAATCATTACTGATCATCACCTACCTTTAGATACAAAACCTGAGGCCCTTGCGATAGTTCACTCAACTAAGATGTGCGGGGCAGCAGTAGCTTGGTGTTTAGTTTCGGAGGTTATCAAGAGAGAATTAAATGAAGAGTTATCACAATTTGTTGCTATCGCAACAATTAGTGATATGATGCCACTTTTAGGTTTGAATCGGGCATTTGTTTTTGAGGGTTTGAAGGTTCTCAACAGCACTAAAAATCCTGGACTTTTGGAGTTAATCAAAGAAGCAGGTTTAACTTTAGGGCAGATAGGTGCTTATGAAGTGGGTCATATGTTAAGCCCTAGGCTTAATGCTATTGGCAGGCTTGAACATGCTATAGATGCTCTAAGGCTGCTTTGTACAAAAGATTCCCTAAAGGCTAGCAAACTAGCTAGGTTGCTCACAGATGCAAATACTAAGCGTCAAATATTAACAGTTAGTGCAATAGAAGAGGCTAAACTGCTCTTAAATGGGAACGGTCACAAAAAAATTCATATTTTAGATAGTAAAGATTGGTCGCCGGGAATAATTGGTTTGGTCGCAGCCAGAGTATGCGAGGAATATCATCGGCCAGCTATTGCTATTTCAATAGGAGAAAGTTACAGCAAAGGTTCAGCCAGATCTGTTGCTGGAGTCAATATTGTTGAAGTGATTAGAAAGTGTAGCGATATTTTGATAGATATTGGAGGCCACCAAGGGGCAGCTGGTTTTTCAATTGCCAATGAAAATTTAGAAGTCTTTAAGGAAAAACTGGAGCTGCTGGCTCAGGATCTACCAGAGGAGGTTGAACAGACTCTTGAGATAGAAGCAGAGGTTGAGAGCAAACTCTTAACTAAAGGTTTAGTGGCAAAACTTAATGACTTTGAGCCATTTGGAATAGGTAATCCTAAACCACTCCTCTCAACAAATAATATGAAAGTAGCTAACATTAAAACAGTCGGGGAGGATGGAAAGCATTTAAAATTTAGGGCAGAGGGGATTGAGGCAATAGCCTTTGGTATGGGGGATATGGTCTCTTTATTAAAAGAGGGAACCCTGGTGGACCTGGCTTATTTTTTGGAAATTAACCGCTTTAATGGCTCAGAAATATTGCAGCTAAAAGTTAAAGATATTAAACTAGTTTAATTAACTACTATACTTATCTCAGCTAATCTTTGTTAATGAATCAAATCGGGCTGGCTGTTTTTGATATTGAAGGCACCTTAACTAGGAATGATCGCTCTATGCCTGAGGAAATAAAGCGGGGGCTAATTAGACTGCAAAACAGTAGGATTAAAACTACAGTCATGACTAGCACTGGTAGGGCTAGAATCAGCGAGCTGCTGGGAGCAAATTTTAATACCGCTATTTCTAAGGGATGCCCAGTGGGCTCTGATAATGGTGGAAGAATAACTGATTTTGAAGGAGAGAGGAATTTAGCTTATTCAGCCTTAAAACCTGAGGAGATGAAACCTGTTATAAACCTAGTGGCGCAAGGTCAAATACCTCTACTGGTGTTTTATCCCGAAGATCCTAGAAAGGGGGTTATTTGGGTGAGAGATAGAGCTGAATACTTAACCATGGCCCAAAAATTTTCTCACTTGGCTCAGGTTATCAATATCTCAGCTGACAATCTTTATGATCAAGTTGTAAGGTCTAATCCGGCAATATTGATTTTTAAAGCCGAAGAAAGAATCCTAAAAGACTTGCCAGATAGTCTAAATTGGGTAGTTAATGAAGGTTTTATCCATTTAAACACTCAAGGAGTAAATAAAGGCAGGGGGGTTATGGAGAAAGCAAAACTTTTAGGAATAGATTCCAGCCAAGTACTTGTGGCTGGAAATTTTTTAAACGACCTATCAATGTTTGATCAACCCTTTGGTTTTAAAATTTTTGTGGAGAATAAGATGAGGTTACCCTCTATTTTCAAAGATGTTGTCAGAGTAAAAACCGAAGTAGAATTAGGAGAGTACCTATCTTCTCTAACATAAGATAGCACCCTTTGAAGCAGATCTGCTATATCAGATCTATATTATATAAAAGAATGGTTTGGGATCTTTATCTCCCTGAAGATGAACAGGGGTAAATTTTTTAGCCTCTCTTTTAATATCAATTAAGTACTCGATAGAAATCTCCTTGGTTTTTGAGTTAAAAACAGGTACTCCGTGGTAAGGCAATCTGTCTACCTCAGCTGCTATTGGATAAACTCCAAGCCTGCCTCTTTTGGGTGAGACTGATAAAGGTAGGGAATGAGGAGCGGTTTTATTAACAAAGTCCAACTCATCCCGAGTCATCAAATAAGCGTGATACTCAAAAACCGATCTTAAGGCAAAATCTAAGATCTCTCTCCTTAATCCGACTATTTTTGGGTCATTATTTTTTTCATCATAAATATCCATGACAGTTTCAATTGGTAAATCTCTGGTTGAAACGATCCTAAAGACAGAGTCAATTGTTCCATTAATTTTTTTAACCATTGCTTCATTCCTCTCTTTATAAAGTTTTTCTAGTTTGGTTTTAATTTTGTTAAAAGTTTTATTAAAGGATTTATCTTTTTCTAAGTTGGCAATATCAACGATTTTAATATTGCTTAAGCTAAGGTTCTTTAGCAGTTTCTTAAGGAAGTTTCGGTAATTCTGCCACTCTTTATTAGAAATACCAACAAATTTTCCAAACCCGCCTTCCCCAATAATAGTAACTTGGGCACCGGGTTTGTAAGCGCTCTTAATACTTTCTAAAAGAGAGTTTAATTTATAAAGCGATAAGACCTCACCCAAATCAGGTAATTTCCGATCTGATTTTAAAGGACAAGGAATCTTAAAAGGAAAACCATGAATGGTCAACTGAAGTGGCTTGTTTTTGGAAGTAAAGTATCTAATTCTTTGGAGCCAGAGATCTTTATCTACTAGAATATCATCTGGGTTGCCATATAAAATATTTTTATTCAAAAAGATATTAAAAATCTTTTCCACCAAAGTTTTACCTTTAATCTTAGCTTTAGGAAAACTAATCTTATGATTTAAAAAGTCTTTTAATTGATCAACTGAATAAGTTTGAGGGTCTCCTAGCTTCCAACGGAAACTTTTATCTGACAGATCCTTAAAGGGTACAAAAGGATAGACATAAGGATTGGCTTTCATATTAAGCCTACCTTACCTCATACAAAAAGGTCATTGAGCCAGATAAACCTGGTAATAGTTCAGCCCGATCAATTCTAACTGGTTTGGCGCCTGGATGTTCTCTGTTGACTCGATACTCAGGAACAATATTAACGCTATGTAAGCCTTGAGAGTCTCTCTTTACAACTGCTGTAGCGTGGTTGAATAGTACTGAGGTAATATCAAAGACTACTCTTTCATCCTTATCGGTGACAGTTGCATCAACTGCTACCTCATCAACTCCATTAAATCTTGAGCTATGGTCTCTGACCAGTTGATTAAACAGCCCAGCCTGTTTCCTGTAAGCTAAGTGTTTGGCAATCTCTATAGCAATCCTTCTTGAGTCATCCCATAACTCTGCTCCAATCCTGCCTCTTAACCCTGCCCTAAACTCTTCTCTTCTGGCTTTTCTAGCTCCTTCTGAGTAGAGTAAGTCCATTACCTCAGGATCTGTCATTTCAGGTCTGGCACAAACAATTGAAAAGATCTTATCCCTGGCTTCTTGAGTATGGATACCCCTCTCATCAAACTCAGTCTGGACTTGCGAGATCATCTTGTCAACTTCAGTCTGAGGAAACATCTCTTTAGTCATTGGGATTATCTCAATTGGTGCACCAACTGCAGCCAGCAGTCTTCTGGTGGCAGCTAAGTGTTGTTCAACTGATTTTGGATCAATTCCCATTAGCTCAGCAAAAAGGGTGGCTTCGTCAAAAACGACTACTTGAATACCAGGTTCATAAACTGTTTGAATCTTTCTATTTAAAGTCTCAATCCAGTTGCCAAAGTGCAACCAGCCAGCAGTTGGTAAGTTATTCTTTAGATCAAGGGATTCTCTAGCCTTCAGCTCGTTCTGAATTCTGGTTCCAATAGCAATACTTAGTGAAACTAGTGGAGGTAAATTGCGCTTCATCCATGGTCTAATTCTATCCTCTAAGTCAGCCCTTGCCTTATCAGATACTTCCACTCCCTCTACACTTCTTCGACTTAGGATGACCCCTAAAACTGTAGACTCAGGAGTCCTTTCTCTTTTGGCAGCATAACCTTCTAGTTGTTTTTCCCGATCGCTTTTAAAGAATCTTACCTCTTGATCTAGGGTAGTTGTGCCTGTTGAGGTGTCTGGTAGTCTGATAGTTCTAGCTTCACCTTTTTTAATCTTTTCCAATCTGTCAGCTACATTTTGCGCACCTCTTTTACTATCTATCGCTGCGTGTCCGAGTGCCTCACCTCTTTCCGAAAAGATATATCTGTTGGTATCTGCTTCTACCTCAATAATTCTTTTGTAAGCTGAGGGAGGAGCATCAACTCTAGGAGGGATTGTTTGGGGTTTGCCACCACCGTTGACTTTAACTTCTCGAGATAAAAGTATGACATCACTAACTTGTTCAGCTAGTTGAGGAGCTTGTGTTTTCCAAATTTGTATATCTCCTGTGTGGTCCAAGACTACCACAGTTCTTTTGGCTAGTGCTAATAGCTGCTCTGGAGTATCAACCCGATCAGTCACACCAGCAGGTTTTTGGCCATTTAATTCAACTACAGATATGCCAGCTTCAGTATAGATTTCAGCTACACCAGGTCGAAGCTGGGTGGCATAAATATTAAATCCACCCCGGCTCATATCACTCAAAACTAGTGTTGCCGGATCTTCTAAAACTTCTAAAGCTATCTCAGATGGATCAGCTCCATGTCGTGGTTGAGCTGGGAATCGATCTGGTTTAAAGATCACATTCCGAGGTAGGCCCCCTCGGACGCCATCGTGATATCCGTATTTGAACTTTAGTGTTCCGTCGCCGTTTCTTTCTGCCATAAATTTAAAAAACCTCCCTGGGAGGGAGGTCTCCTTAAGTTTGGGTTTTTAGGCTGCTTACCTAAAAAGACCTCCCAAAAATGTGCCCATGATAATGAGCACCCAAAGGAGGTACATAAAGTAAACGATATTCAAATTTAAACTGTTAACTTTTGTCATAATAGCCTAGAGTATTATAGTAGCTTGAACCTATCTTGTCAACTACTAACACCTCTTAATTAAGAGAAGGTTATATCTTATTATATCCGTTTTTGTCAAGCAGATAAAAGTAGCCTAATTATGGATAAAATTGTAGCTTTAATTGTATAATTGCTAGGTTATGAAACAGATAATTTTGGATTTGGCAAATAAGTTAATTTCTATTCCCTCAACTAAAAATAATTCCAAAGCCTTGCAAGAGGTTTTAGATATCGCTTCAGAAAAACTAAACGGATTTAATGTTAAAAAATTCAGTTCAAAAAAGATCCCAAGTGCACTTTACTACAATACCCCTACTCTGCCTAAAAAATTTAAGATCATTTTAAATGCTCATTTAGATGTAGTGCCAGATAAAGAATATAGAGCAGAAGAAAGAGGTGGCAAGCTTTATGGTAGAGGAACCTATGATATGAAGGCTGCAGCTGCAGTTGAGGTTTTAGTCTTTGCTAATCTAGCTCAACGACTTAATTATCCAGTTGGCTTACAGCTTGTGACTGATGAAGAAGTGAGTGGTTATCATGGCACTAGATATCAAGTTGAACAAGGTATTAGGGCTGATTTTGTAATTGCTGGTGAACCAACTAACTTTGGGGTTAATAACAAAGCTAAGGGTGTTCTTTGGGCTAAAATCAAAACCAAAGGATTAACTGCTCATGGTGCCTATCCTTGGCATGGCCAGAATGCCATTTGGCAGATGAAGAAATTTTTGGATAAACTGGAAAAAAGATTCCCAGAGCCGAAAAGTGAATCATGGGTCACAACAGTTAATGTTGCTTCAATTGAATGTTCAAACAAGACATTTAATAAGGTGGCTGATGACTGCGTCATATCTTTAGATATTAGATATATCCCAGAAGATAAAGATACAGTTCAGGACACCATCAAGTTGCTTTTGCCAAAAGGGATGGAAATGGAGGTTTTAGAATTTGAACCTCCCCAATCAACTAATGAGAAAAATCCGTATGTTGTTTCTTTACAAAAAGCTACTGAAAAAATAACCGGAAAATTATCACCGATTATCCTTAAGCATGGCGCTTCTGATATCAGATTTTATGATTCAGTGAGAGTTGCTGGAGTCACCTTTGGACCCATTGGTGCGGGTCTACACTCTGATGAGGAGTGGGTAGATATTGACAGTTTAGACAACTACTATAAAATCTTAATGGAGTTTTTACTTTCCCAAAAATAACTATTTCTTAGTACAATTTATCTAGGATTGAAAGCGACTTTTTAGTCTGTTATGATCAGTATCCAAATGGAGAGAACTTTGATTTTAGATTGTAATAACAAGATAGGTCAGTCTGTCAAAGTTTATGGTTTTGTGCAAACCAGGCGTGATCATGGCAAGATTGTATTTTTGGATCTTTATGATAGATCTGGAACCTTGCAAGTAGTTTTGACAGGAGAGATTGCTGCTAATCTAAGAGCCCAAGATGTAGTAGTTATTGAGGGAAAAATTGCTAAAAGACCTGACAAGCTAATTAATGAAAATTTACCCACTGGTTCAATTGAACTGCAAGCTTCCAAGGTAGAGGTTTTATCTAAAGCAGCAGAGCTACCATTTGATATGGGGATTAAAGATTTGGATCTACAGTTGCCAACACTTCTAGATTATCGCTCCCTAACTTTGCGCCATCCCAAAGTTAAAGCTATTTTTAAAGTCCAAGACAAAATCTTAGAAGGTTTTAGGAAAGTTGCTAAGGAGCTAGATTGTGTGGAAATTGTTGTTCCTGAAATTGCAGCTTCCTCTTCAGAAGGTGGAGCTGAGGTTTTTAGGGTTGACTATTATGGTTTTAAAGCCTTTATGACTCAGTCGCCTCAGCTTTATAAACAGATGTTAGTGCCTGTTTTTGAGCGGGTTTTTACGATTGCTCATGCATATCGAGCTGAACCTTCTGTCACCACCCGTCATCTATCTGTCTCCACCCAGCTTGACTGTGAGTTTGGCTTTGTTGACTTTGAAGATTTACTGGAACTTTTGGAAGAGGTTGGAACAAAGATGGTCAAGTTTGTGGAGGAACAATGCCCTAAGGAGCTAAAACTTTATCAGGTTGAACCAGTTGCCTATGGCAAAATACCCCGCCTGACTGTTAAGGAAATTCAGGAAATTATCTATAAAGAGTATGGGAGGGATAATAGAAAGGAAAAAGATCTAGCTCCGCAGGATGAAGTTGATATTTGTAAGTGGGCCAGAAAAAACCACGGTAGTGATTTTGTAACTGTGACTAAGTTTCCCCTTAAAGCCAAACCTTTTTATACCATGCCTGATCCCAAAGATCCTAAGCTTTCCTTAAGCTATGATCTTTTATTTAGAGGGGTTGAGGTTTTAAGTGGTAGCCAAAGAATCAATGATTACGAGCAACTTGTTAGCTCTATTAAGCAAAAAGGTATGGATCCAAAAGCTTTTGAGATGTACCTTCAGACTTTTAAATATGGTATGCCCCCAGAGGGTGGATTCTCCTTTGGTCTGGAAAGACTTACTTGGTTAATACTTGGTCTTGGTAACATCAGAGAAGCTTCTTTATATCCTCGTGATATGGAGAGGGTAGATGTCAGGTTGTCTACTCTTAAAAAATAACGGATGAAACTTACTGCTCTTAAAAAACCAAAAAAATCTACCCAGCAAAAAATAAAAATAGTCTCTCTTTTGCTTTTAATTTTTATTATCTGTCTAATAATTCTTGTCAGTGCGCCTAAGGCAGTTAATCTAACAGAGAGTAAACTATCTGATTCAGTCAATCAACAGACTAGTAAGCCACTATATCTTATTTCAGAAGTGGCTGGAGTAGAGAAAGTAACTACCCCTACTGTTAATGATATAAAGATTCCTCCGCCAGAGTTTAGTGCTGAAGCAGTTTTGGCAATGGATGTTGAGACTGGAGAAATTCTTTATTCAAAAAACATCGACAAAAGACTCTCACCTGCTTCAATCACCAAAATAATGACTGCTGTGATTGCCCAAGAAAAGTTTGGGCCTGGCGAGATTTTAACTGTACCTCCCCAAGCCTTAGTAGGTGGCTCAAGTATGGGACTTACCTCTGGGGAAAGATTAACCTTTAGAAGTTTGCTTTATGGGATGCTTTTAAATTCAGGTAATGATGCAGCTTACACTATCGCCTTAAATTATCCAGCGGGAGGAATGGATGGGTTTTTAGAAGCTATGAATCAGCGGGTTTTAGAGCTTGGTCTAAAAGACACTCACTTTAGTAATCCAGCTGGTTTTGACAGTCCCAACCACTATTCTTCTGCTTATGATCTTGCTCAAATTGCTAAGCAAATTATAGTTAATCAACAACTTTCAAAAGTGGTTGATACTCAAGAGACTCAAATCATCTCGCTGGATAAGACTAAAGAACATAACTTAAAAAACTTAAATAAGCTTTTATCTGAAGAAGGAGTAATTGGTATTAAAACAGGCTATACTGAATTCTCAGGCGAAAATCTGGTGACTTTAGTTGAACGGGAGTCTAAAAATAGTACTGATAGTCAAAAACATAAAGTTTTGACTGTGGTTTTAAAAAGCAGTGACCGTTTCGGAGAATCAAGAACTTTAATCAACTGGATCTTTGATAATTTTACCTGGCGCTAAAATTTACTGCTCTAAATAATCTGAGGTAACTGCTGGCAGGTAAGCCACAAAACCTTCTCCTTCAAACACATAAATCGGTTGTAAATAAGGATTATATTCTTCTGCCAGAAAGTAAGCTAAATTGATTGAGGTGATAGAAACTTGTGATTTATCACCTAATCTGTTCTTATCTTCTTTGACTACCACTCCCTTACCCGCCTTTAACTCATCAAAAGCAACTTCGACAGATTTGATTGGATAAGTAGAAAAATTGTTTAAGTCAATTGGCCAATAAGTGTAATCTAGCCTTGAGTATTTAAGTTTGTCATTTTTATATTTGGTGAATGTCGCACTAATCAAACCCTTGTCAAAGTCGCCATTAACTACTTTTAACTTATTAACATCATCCTGCCAGATTGTTGCTTCAGCACTGCTACTGTCTTTGAGCGAGCCTCCATTGTAATAGACTTCAGACCGTCCGTCTTTAAGCTGTTCTTTTAGAAGTCCTTTATTGGATAAATAACTCTTCAAATCCTCGATAATTTTACCCTTGTCAGCTAGGATTTGTTCTTGGGGCTCAGCTGAATCAGTTGCAGTAGCGCGTCGGAAACTGAAATTACTATTGTTGATATTAATAATTAAATTTTCACCCTTAGAGTCGCTAAACTTATATTGGATAGCAGAAAGAGTCTCTGGTCCGTCATTAAAGTCAAATTTGGAGGCTAACTCCTTAGCCCGATCTCCTGCCAAAAAAGTAGTATTTTGTTCGGGGATAAAGTAAACATTGACTATCTCCGGAGTATCAGTCGGCAGAGTTCCTGTTGGCGTGTTTAAGGTATATGTAAATTTCGAAGAGACTGATTTAGACAAAGGTAGATTAATCTTAGGTAATTTTCCAAAATCTACTTTAGGTAAAACTTTAGGAGGTGGAATTTTTGAGGCCTCATAAGCCCGGTACCATTTATAACCTAGCCAGGTAGAAATAGCTAAGATTAAAAAAATAACTGAAAAAATTATAGTTTTTTTGGTTAAACCGGCAATTTCAGTTAGGGTCATATTTACTTGGACAGATCTGGACGGAGCTTAATCTATTCAATTGCTTGTTTTGCCAGATCGTCCACTCAAGCTAAATCTGTTCTAATAGTCATTATATCAGTATAATAACGTGTGAAAGGAAGGTTTAATCAATAAATGGTAAGAACTAGAATTGCACCATCGCCAACAGGTTTTGCTCATATTGGAACTATTTATCAGGTTTTGTTTGATTATGCTTTTGCTAAAAAACACCAGGGCCAATTTATAGTTAGAATTGAAGATACTGATAGAGCTAGGTTTGTTGAGGGCGCAGAGCAAGTAATTTATGACTGCCTGGCTTGGTTTAATTTAGAACCGGATGAAAGTCCGGTTAAAGGAGGGCCCTATGTTCCTTATCGCTCATCTGAGAGGCTTACGACCTATCAAAAATATGCGAAGGTCTTAATTGATGAGTCTCATGCTTATTATTGTTTTTGCAGCAAAGAGAGATTAGAACAGATGAGGCAGGAGCAGCAGAAAAAGGGTCTGCCAGCTAAATACGATAAACATTGTTTAAGCCTTTCCAAGCAAGATATTGCTAAAAACTTGGAGTCAGGTAAGGAACACGTGATTAGACTAAATGTGCCGTCAGGCGAAAAGATCAGTTTCAAAGATGAGATTGCTGGGGAGATTGAGTTTGAAAGCAATTTAATTGATGATCAGGTTTTAATCAAATCTGATGGATACCCAACCTATCACCTGGCTGTAGTGGTCGATGATTATTTAATGAAAATCTCTCATGTCTTTAGAGGCACAGAATGGATATCCTCAACCCCAAAACACATCTTAATTTATAAATACTTAGGTTGGGAGAGACAGATACCTGTTTTTGTTCACTTACCACTTATTTTAAATCCAGATGGTCAGGGTAAACTTTCCAAAAGGCAGCAATCAGCTTCAGTTGATTTTTACAAACAGGAGGGTTTTTTACCAGAGGCAATATTAAATTATTTATCTAATATTGTTTGGAACCATCCAGAAGGTAAAGAGGTTTATTCGCTTGAGGAATTTATTAAACTTTTTAAGATTTCTGATTTACAAAACAAAGGGGCAAGGTTTGATCTTAGTAAGTTGGAGTGGATGAATGGGGAGTATATTAGAGGTCTTAGCGATGAAGAATTAACCAAGAGATTACAAGAATTTTTAGTGGACTTGTCCGACGGAGCTTTGGCGAAGTCGGATTATCCAGCCAAAGACAAAATTTTAAAAGTTGTGCCTTTGATTAAAGAAAGAATTAAAAAGCTGTCAGACTTTGTGCCCTTAACAAACTTTATTTTTCAAAAACCTGAATATGATTTAGCTGAGTTTAAAAAAATAAAGATAGAAAATGTCAAAGAGGTGCTAGAAAAAATTAGAGAAAGTTTGGATACGATGAAAAAACCGTGGAATGCTGAAACCTTTGAAAAGACATTCAGGGATATGGTTGAGAAATTGAAAATTCCTGCCAGGGAGATGTTTCAACTAATCAGGCTAGCAGTCTCAGGCCAGTTGGTTACCCCACCTTTGTTTGATAGCATTGAGCTAATAGGAGAAGATGAGGTGCTAAACAGGGTTAAGGAATTAGCTACAATCTATCCCAAAATATCAGATTCGTCAGAAGATCTGTCTTTAAAAGAAAAAGATTAATCTCCTTAGGATTTTAAATCAATCTTCAGTTTGTTAAAATTAACACGCATTGCCAGGTCGTCCCTGCCCCGCTAAGCGGGGTAAAGTAGGACGATAGACTAAAATGGTTTTTGTATACGTCTTGCAAAGTCAGAAAGATTACAAATACTACATCGGTATTTGTAAGGATTTAACTAAGAGATTGGAGAAACACAATAAGGGAAAAGTAAGATCAACTAAAATTCGGAGGCCATTAAAAGTTGTTTACGCTGAAGAATATAGCAGTTATTCAGCAGCGCGTAAGAGAGAAAAAGAGATAAAGTCATTTAAAGGCGGTAACAAGTTTAGTACACTGATTAGTTAGTATTGCCAGGTCGTCTAACGGTAGGACGATAGACTCTGGATCTATCTATCTAGGTTCGAATCCTAGCCTGGCAGCAAATCTGGATCGGAGGGCCGCGAAGCGGCAAATCTCGCGGCGGTGGGGTGCGCCGCGAGGAGAAAATAGCCTTGATTTCGATATTCCACTTGAAGTTGTGACTTAAATAAAAAAAAGTTCGAGCCGACAGTTTTTACTCCGATGGCTAAATCGGAGCAACTATTTTTTTTTGTGCGCGATTTTTATTCTTCCTCTCTTCGTTCGGAAGAATTGTCCTTGCCCCACCCGCCCATGCGCGGACAAGAACCCCTAATTACTTTTTTGTCAATTTCCACTCTTTAATTACTTGCTTCCAATAGAAAATTCCGAAAATTGGGTAAAGCATCGCTGTAATCATGCCAGGGTAATAACTGCCAATTAAAAGCCCTTTAATCGGATGATGTAATTCAATAAAAAACACAAAACCATATAAAGTCATTAGGAATAAACCTAAGCGACTT
>CAYOOO010000018.1:0-19557 GCA_964405655.1 uncultured Gammaproteobacteria bacterium
GTTTATATTCATCCTGCTTTACCTGAATGGTTACAAAGAGCATTTTTTGATATTGGATAACCAAAATCATTATGTACGACGAAAAGAAACTTTTACAATTTAGAGAACAAAAAGATGAGGCTTGGAAAAATGATAAAGAGTCTCCCTTAATCGAAGAACAAAAGGTGGATTTCAAAGGGCTTAATTACTTTCCTGCCAACCCAAATTTAAGTTTCGAGTTAACACTCGATAAAAACATTCCCAATGTAGGCAAAGAGGTAATTATTAAAACTACAGGTGGAGATGAACAAGTTTATTTAAGAGCTGGAAAAATTACATTTACTGTCAAGGGAAAAGAAATAGAGGCGTTAGTTTTTGAGGATCCGGAACAAGAGCAATTTCAATATTATTTACTTTTTAGAGATCAAACTACAGGTAGGCAGACTTATGAAAATGGTAGGATGTTACAAATTCCAAAAAAGGGAGATGAGCAAAGCTCCTCTGCTTCGCAGAGTAAGTTAGTTATTGATTTTAACTATGCTTATAACCCTTACAGTTCTTATAATAATAATTGGGATTGTCCGATTACTCCAGAAGAAAATATATTGCCCGTTGCAATTGAAGCTGGAGAAAAAAAGTTTCAATGAGTCAAATACTATTGGTTTATCAGGGCTTTGCAGAGCTCTGCGCGTCCCCTCCCGCACAGAGCCAACCTAGGCTCAATTTTGTCGTACGTCGCCAAAGGCTATGCCGACGGCGCGCGGACTCTCAATCTGTCGGGGACGAGGGAATGAGCAAAGCTCCTGCTTCGCAGTTGAACATGCACGCATTAGACATGCCTGCATAGTTATTTCCCCATTGCCCAGATAAGTTTAAAACCTCCAGTAAACTGGTGAACTTAAACTTAGTCGGGGACGAGGGAATTGAACCCTCTACTTCTCGCACCCCATGCGAGCGTTCTACCGATGAACTAGTCCCCGAGATTTTAATATTTTACAACTAAGAAGGTTCAAACACTAGATCCCCTACCCTATTTTTCTTTTGTTTCTATGTATCCATACAGTACTAAAATTACCATTTTCGGATATTGTTTTAGCTTTTATTTTAGATATAATACCTACTAATGACCCTTGTCGAAAAACTGTCATTTAGACACTTTTTCGCAAGCGATCTCGCAAACTTTATAATCTTAGAAAGGAGGTTTGCTCCGATTGCCCAAATCCCAAGATTCACAAACTCCTAATTCTTTAGATGGTAAACAGGCTGCAATCATGGCTGCCATGCAACAGATCCAAAAAACTTATGGAACTGGTTCGATCATGAGACTTGGTGAGAGAGCCGAGAAATTGGCTACTGAGGTAGTTCCAACTGGTTCAATTGCTTTAGATCTGGCGCTGGGTGTAGGTGGACTTCCTAAAGGCAGAATTATTGAAATCTTTGGTCCGGAGGCCTCTGGAAAAACTACTATCGCTCTTCATGTCATTGCTGAAGCCCAGAAAAAAGGTGGGGTAGCCGCCTTCATTGATGCCGAACATGCATTAGATCCTCTAAGAGCCCAAAAGATTGGAGTTAATTTAGATGATCTATTGATCTCCCAGCCTGATACTGGCGAGCAAGGTTTGGAGATAGCGGATGCTTTAATCCGTTCAGGTGGAATTGATGTCATTGTCATTGACTCAGTAGCAGCCTTAGTCCCCCGCTCCGAACTTGAAGGAGAAATGGGTGAATCATCAATTGGTGTCCAGGCCCGGTTGATGTCCCAGGCCTTAAGGAAACTTACTGGTGCAATTTCAAACACCAACACCATTGTTATTTTTACTAATCAGCTAAGGCAAAAAATTGGTGTGATGTTTGGAAACCCAGAGACAACTCCAGGAGGATTGGCCCTTAAGTTTTATACATCAGTTCGCTTAGATATTAGAAAGATTGAAAATATTAAACAAGGAGATCAAGTAGTTGGGTCAAGACACAGAGTCAAGGTGGTTAAAAATAAAGTCGCTCCCCCATTTAGGATTGCTGAATTTGATATGGATGAAGATGGAATCTCAAGAATGGGTGAGCTTTTAGATGTAGGGATTGAACTTGGAATTTTAACCAAATCTGGCGCTTTTATTAAATGGGGTGAAACCATGCTTGGTCAAGGCAGACCTGCATCAGTCGCCTATCTTAAGGAGAACAAAAAAGAGGCAGAAAGACTTGAGAAAGCTATTAGAGAAGCCTGGGCCGTCCAAAAGGAAGGTAAGGAGCATTTAGTTGTGGGTCAAGAAGAGCAAGAGCAAGACATTGCCACAATAGAAGAAGCAGTTTGATGTCTCGTATTACCTCAGTTGAGCCTCAGAAGAAAAATCCACATAGATTTAATATTTACCTTGATGGGCAGTTTGCTTTTGGGGCAGATGAAGATACCGTTGTCAGCAGAAGGTTAGTTGTAGGGAAGGAAATTGCCAAAGAGGATTTAGATAAAATTCTTTTTGAGACAGAGGTTGGTAAACTGATGGAGCGGATGTATCGGTTGTTTAATATCCGTCAAAGAAGCGAAAAAGAAATCAGGGATTATTTAAAGGTTTTAAACTTCAAAAGAAAATTGATGGAAAAAGAGGAGATCTCCCCATTGGTGATAGATGCTACAGTTAAAACCTTAAAAAAGAAAAATCTTATAAACGATCAAGCCTTTGCTAAAGCCTGGATGGAAGCCAGAATGCAAAGTAAGAAAAAAGGTAAAAAAGCAATTAAGGCTGAACTTTATCAGAAAGGCATAGATAGAGAGATTATTGAAGATACGCTGGAGGAAGAGAGTATTGATGAGTCAAAAATTGCCCAACAAGCACTTTATAAAAAGGCTAAGCTTTGGAAAGGCCTACCAAAGTTAGAGTTTAAGAAAAAAGCTATTGAGTTTCTACTAAGAAGAGGTTTTGACTACCAAGCTATTAAAGAAGTCGTTGATTCTTATCTTAAAATAGGTTAGAATACCTATAGTTTGTTAAAAAAAGTTAGAGTTTCTGAGGTAATATGATAAAAAATCTGAAACTAACAACAGTTCAAATAACTCCCTCAGTTAGCCAATAATTATTGGTAGTATTTTAATACTCTAACTCCAAAATTTTTATAGATAGTATGAAAAAGACATTCGGACCAGGTAGAAATATTAATACAGCAAGTCCCCAGGTTTCAAAACCTGTTTCTTTGAGCAATCAAGATTTGATTGCCAAAGAAACAGAACTTGCTAAAAGGGAGGGAATTTTAGAGGAAAGAGAAAGGGTTCTATCAGAAAAGCTAAAAATAGTTGATCAAAAGATTGAGCAGTCTGAAAAAGTCCGTAAAGACTTATTGGAAAAGTTAGAAAAAGTTACTAAACTCTCCCAGGATGAAGCCAAGCAAGTCCTTTTAGAAAGTGTCGAGAAAGATTTATCTGCTGAGATCTCCAAGAAAATCAAAGACGCAGAAGATGAAATTAAACTCCAAGCAGATGAAAAAGCTCGGGAGATTTTAGCAGATGCTATGCTTCATGGGGTAACAGATGTCATTTCTGAATTTACTACCTCAACTATAAAACTTGCCGATGAGGAAATGAAAGGTCGGATTATTGGGAAAGAGGGTAGAAATATTAAAGCTTTTGAGCAAGCCACTGGTGTAGATGTTGTTATGGATGACGAATTACCTGACTCCTTAATTCTGTCGTCTTTTGACTCAGTCAGAAGAGAGATTGCTAAGGTTTCACTTGAGCGGCTAATGGCTGATGGTAGAATCCAACCCCAAAGAATTGAAGAGATTGTCCAAAAGACAAAAGAGGATATTGAAAAAATTATCTGCCAGGCCGGTGAGAAGTTGTGTTTTGATGCCGGTGTTTACAATCTGCCTAGAGAGGTAATTTGCACAATTGGTCGGTTTAAATACCGTTTTTCATTTGGTCAGAATTTAATTCAACACTCTTTAGAGCTTGTCAAAATTGGAGTAGAGATTGCTACCCAAATTGGGGCTGATGTTAACATAGTCAGATTAGGTTGCTTACTTCACGACATTGGTAAAGTTGTTTCTGATGGAGATGAGGGTACTCATGTTGAAAAGGGTGTTCAGTTTGCCAAAAAGCATAATATCCCTGAGGCAGTTATAAACTGTATCGCTGAACATCATGAAGACCGGCCTTTTTCTTCTGTCGAGTCGGTGATTGTGGCAATTGCTGATAGCATCTCAGGTGGTCGTCCAGGTGCCAGACATGAAAACGTTCAAGATTACCTAAAAAGAATGGAGGATATTGAAAAAATAGCCAGTTCTTTTGACGGAGTTGATAAAGCTTTTGCTGTTCAGGCAGGCCGCGAAGTCAGGGTTATCGTTGTTCCTGATAAAGTTTCCGATGAAGATTTGCCAAAGCTTGTTCATGATATCGGTACCCAAATTCAAAAGGAAGTCATGGTACCGGGAGCAGTTAAAATAACTGCTGTTAGAGAAATACGGTCTTCAGAATCTTTCCTAACCTCAGGTTTTTAAACTGTTGCTAATCTATTTTTCTTTGTGATTAAATATTTTTATCTTGCGAAAGAAAATATTATTTACATTTTTAATTGCACTTTTTACAAGTTCTTGGGCAATTTGGGTTGTTAAAACTCATCCCCAAGGTGCAATAGTCTCTTGGGATGAAGGCTTTCATGGAGGTACAGCTTTTTATATAAGCCAGGGTTTAAGGAATCATTTTAATTTTGATCAATTTGAATATATCAGGAGAGACTTTATCAATGGTTTAATCTGGTACTTACCCTTATGGTATTGGACAGCTGCATTTCTAGGAACAATCTCCTCGCCCTCAGTAGAAATCTTTAGGTTAGCTACTTTATTAATAGCAGTCTTGTCTATTCTTTTGATTGCCTATTTCGCCAAGGTTTTTTCCAGTTATAAAGCCTCAATCATTGCTTCTGTTTCTTTGGCTTTTATACCAGTTTTTGTAGTTTATAGTCATTTGATGATGATTGAGTTACCTCAGCTTTTTTCAGTCTCTTTGGCGCTACTTTTTTTCTACCGCTACTTATCAAAAGAAAAATTAAAAAGATGGGATTATCTTCTAACTCTTTTAGCATTTGCGTTAGGGGTGATGACCAAAATCACTGCAATTGTTTTAATAATTACAACTGTTTTGGTTTATGGTTTAGTCCTTTTTATCTTCTTTAAGAAAAGTCTGGAGTATAAAAGATTTTTTTCATGGTGGACTCTATATTTTATTTCAACCTCCCTAATTGTTTTTAATCACTACCGCACTTATACCAGAGAAAATTTTAATGCTGATATGCTGCTATTTTATATTGATCAGGCTAAACAAATGGGGACTAGTCAAAAGTATTTTTTGTTTGAGACTTTTAGTAACCTCTCAGGAAGAATCACATTCTACACCAAGGATTTTCTCCATGCACCACTACTAAGTCTATTTTGGTTTGGGTCTCTCCTATCATATTTTTTTATTTCTCGAACCCCCTTGTCAGTTTATCTTTTGATTTGGACTTTTGTGACATACTTAGTTTTTAGTGCAGTTAGACCGCAAGTTCCTCAGTACTTAATGTCTGTTTTTGCCCCTTTGTCTTTAGCTGTCGGTTTGTTCTGGGCTAAACTTCTGGATTTTAAAGACAGAAGATTTCTATCATCAGTTGCTGCTACAGGTTTAGTAATTTTAATTACCTTTGGAGAGATCAGTAATCTTAATAATACTGAAACCATTATTTGGAGGAAGACGATCACTAATCAAGAAAAAGCTGCTAAATTTGTTGCCTCCCAAGCCAGTTTAGGTCAAAGAGTATTATCAAGCGGGGATGGAACAAGGTTACTGCTTAGAATCTATGGATTTGATAAAAAACTCCAAACAATTAACGGGGCAGGCTTTCTTTGTCCCCAGTCTATGGAAGATGCAACTGATTGGGCAATCTCAGATTTAGGTCCACAAAACCCAATTAAACTTCAGGGACTGGAAACAAATAATTGGCAAAAAGTTAAATATTATCCTTCTTTGGATAAAACTATTGATGTTTTTAAAAACAGTTCAGCAAGCGACAAAATTGTCATAGAGGAGGATGACTTAGTTAATCAAAGGTGTGCCAGGTGGCTGCCATTAGGCGAGAATAAAGTCACTTTTTATGCTAAGTTTGAATTTCTATCCAAACCTATAGGATTAAAACCTAATTTGGTCTTTGAGGTCAGAAAGACAGGTTTGGAGATATTGAATAGCTTAAGTTTGGATCAACAGGCTCTAAAGGGAAAAGAAGGTAGTCTTAAACAATATAGTTTTGTATTTTCAAATAATGGTATTAATGATTGGATCTTTTTTAACTACACTATCCCAAAAAATATTGACCTGAAAATTAAAAAAATAGTTTTGGAAAGAATTTAAATTACTCATTGAGAAGCCCTTTACAAACTTAAATTTTTTTGATAAGTTAGTCGCATGACTAAGAATCAACTTATTGAAAGGGTGGCTAAAAAGGCTCATCTGACTAAAAGAGCTGCAGCTGATGCCGTTAACTCGGTCTTTGATCTGGTTAAAGATAATCTGGTCAGAGGAGAAAAAACTATTATTACAGGTTTTGGGACTTTTCTAGTTCGCTCAAGGGCAGCTAGAAGAGGTAGGAATCCCCAGACTGGTGAAGCTATTCAAATACCCTCAAAAAAACTCCCCAGCTTTGTAGCTGGTAAAACCATTAAAAGGTTAGTGAAATAAATTAAACTCGTCAATATTTGACTGGTCTCCCCTTTTCATAATAATATGAATCCACACATGTCAAAACCAAAACAAACTCACCAAATAAATGTTCCGGATGAATTAATCAAGGAGCTACTTACCGACTCTGAGATTCGAATGATTAAACAACGACTACTTATTATTGAATTTTTAAAGGAAGGTTTATCTATTCGGGCAGTTGCTCAGAAAGCCAGGGTAGGAACTGACACAGTCGTTAGGGTCTCCAGAATGCTTGAAAGATCCGAAGCTTTAAAAAAAGCTTTTCAAAGAGGGGACAAATCTCCATCCCCGACATGGGTTTTTGGTCAGTCTAAAGCGGATGAGTAGAAAAATCTGTTAGCCAAAAGGATTTTTATTCAAATTTATCTTATAAAATAAATCAAGTAAATTTCTGGGTAAAGGAATCCCGGTTAACATTGGATAAACTAAGGTAAAACTAACAAATATTAAAATTAGTATTAGCAGAAGAGTAATCTTATCCCTTCTTAAGTTAGAATAGTTACCCAGTTGATAACCCAAAGCCAAAGATAAAAAGGGTACTGAAGGGCTGTAATGATAAAGAAACATAATCCTTGGAGAAAAAGCCCAAGGTAACCAGAAAATAAAATATCCTCCTAAGACTATGGCTAAGGCTAAAGATCTCTTTTTGATAAAATCTGTTATCGTTAAAACTAATGCGCCTATCCCTAACCAAAAAACAGCCGGATTTCCTGAAGCATAGATATTGGCAATTTTTTTAGGGAAGTATTCGACAAAAAACCAAACAGGGTATAGGTTAAGCGGCCAAGTCCACCAGGCAGATGCATAATCATGTGCAGCTTTTAAATGGGTATGGTAATACCACATCTGTCTTTGTAGTTCAATAAACTGACCCCAATCAAAACCCATTATAAAAAAAGGAATATAACTTAGTAGGTAAACAGTAGGGATAATGATAAAAAAATAAGTTAGATTAATTAATTGTCTAGGCTTAAATAAAAACAAAATAAAATACAGTCCCAAAAAATAAACCCCAGTCCATTTACTTGAAATAGCCAAGCCCAAAAAGATAGCTGAAATAATAAACCTCTTTTTTAAAAAAAAGAATAAGCTTATCAAAACAAAAGTTACTAGGTAGATATCATTCATCCCTGTTCTGGATTGAACAAAATTAAGTCCGTCAAGAGAAAATATAAAAGATGACGCTAAAGAAATCCGCTCATTTTTAAATAACTCTTTGGAAATTAAATAAATAGTTAAAACACTAACAACCCCAAGCATTGCTCCGGGTAATCTCCAGGCCCAGGCATCTTCCGAACCAGTAATCAAAATTGATAAGGTCATGATCTCTTTAGCTAAAGGAGGATGAGTCCACTCATAAGCCACATTTGGCGGAGGTTTAGTCCACCAAACCCAAGCATCTGCTAAACCTTTAGCGTATTGTTTGGCAGTAAAGCCATGATAAACCTCATCAAAGACGTACTTATTTGGATAATCCAACCTGAAGAACCTTAAGAAGGCGGCTATAATTAGAATAGCGATTAAGATTTTTTTATGCGTCATTTTTATTCTTTATTATCATAACTGAAATAATTAAAAATAAAATAGTTGAGCTAAGGGATAGTAAAAAGCTATTTTTGGCTATCTGCTCATAAAAACCGGGCAGATAAAGCATTTTGGGCATCTTTAAATAAATTTCATTGTAATAGACATAGACATAATAAAGGTTTGTAAGGTGAAGAATGCTCAGGATTAAAAAAAGGCAAAACATTAGCTTGTCTTTTAAGTAAAATGTTAAAAAACCTAAAAATACTATAACCGGATACAAATACCTTTCATGGACTCTAGTTGGCAGAAAAAAGAAACTCAGCAAAGCAAGCGTTGCCAGACTATAAAAAGAAAGCTTTTTCTTAAAATACCAGTAAACAACTATCAACCAATAAATTCCTAATAATAAATACCCCCAATTTTGATAACTTAAAATGATCCACTTTTGACCATCATTTACCCAAAGTCCAATTACCCCCCAAAAATTGTAGGCATTTAAAGAAGTGATTGGATAATCTTGAGTCATCTTGGCAAGCATTTTAAATAGCCCGAGCAGTGGATCTTTGGTAAAAAAAGGCCAAGAAAGAAAAAGAGCTATTACAAGTGCTGGTAAGCTAAGTTTAATTATGCTTTTTAGAGATAAATTTTTAAAAAGGAATAGGGCAAAAACTGGTATTAGGGCAATTGCCTGTGGTTTAATCAAAAACGCAGCAGCTATAAATACAGAGGAATAAATTATCTTTTTCTCCACCAAAAAATAGATACTTAAGAATAAAGGTAAAGTTAAGACCGATTCAATCTGTCCCCAAACAGCACCATTAAAAACAGTCACTGGATTAAATAAAACAGTTGCTGAGGCCAAAAGGGAGATTTTTTTAGACAATCTGTCTAAGCAAACACGATAGATCACTGCTGCCAAGATTAGGTCAGCTAAAATAGCAGGTAGTTTTAAAATATAATAAAAAGTAACTGTGTCAAAGTGGAAAATATCTTTTAACCAGCCCAAAAACGCCAGAACATATAAAAACCCCGGAGTGTAATTTGTCCAAACTTGATCGCTATAAAATTGAGCAAAAGGGAGTTGATTGAGTCTAACTGCCCAAGCAAACCAGCCTGGAGTATCAACCATCATCCCCGGGATCAGAGCTGCTAGTAGTCTGATAAAAAGCCCGATGCAAATTAGGATTACTAAATCCTGGTCTTTTAGGAATCTTAAATTTATTAACTTAGTTTTAATCATAAGTCTTTATGGCTATATTACAATAAATTGATCTAAATTTAGAGTGCGATTTTCTATCTTTGTTTGGTAGAATTGATCAATGGAAAGAAAACTAGCAATTGGTCTTTTTTTACTTTTAGCTCTAATTGTTTTAATATTTCAGGCCAGGCATCCAGCCTGGTTTACCCATATCTCAACAGATTTATATGTCTACTTTGACCGGGCTACTTTTTTTGTGAAAAACTTAAATTTAACAAATCTTAAGGATAATGAACATCTTCCCGGTGCAATTTTGCTTTTTATTTCTGCTGCTCCTGCTTTGCTTATTAACTATTCTTTTTATTCCTACACTTGGGGGTTTATCCTAGTTAATCTTTTATTAATTTTGGCTATTGTATATCTAACAGCTAAGTTTACCAGGTTAGAAAATGTAGTAGTTTTAACTTTGATCTTACTTTTTACAGGACCAATAATATTTTTTAGATTTGATCTTTTGGTAGTGTTTTTGGTGATTTTATCATTTTACTTTTTTACTAAGGAAAAAATTTCTCTAGCTGCAATTTTTTTATCAGCTGCTACTTTAGTAAAAATCTACCCGATTATTTTTTTGCCTTACTTAATGTTTCTGACAATTTATAAAGGCTGGAATCAGACTTTGAGGATGTTTTTAGTTTACTCATTTGGTGTGATCTTTCTGCTTTTTGCGTATATGTTTGTCTTTCAAATTCCTTGGGAAAATATCAACTACAGTTTAAACTTTCATGTCTTAAAACCAGTTCACACTGAAAGTATTTGGGCAACATTAATTACCCTTTATACAACCTTAACGACTAAGACTTATCCAGAGGTTATTGGAGCTTGGGGTATAAATGGTTTTGCTCCCCAATATTGGTTTGCTCCACTTTGGTTTTACAACTACATTTGGGTAGTACCAGTAGGACTAATGTATTTATGGTTGTTTTTAAATAGGAGAAAGACTAAAGGATCATTTGATTTGAGATTTTGTTTAATAATTGTTTTACTCTTTTTAATTTTCTCAAAAGTTCTGTCACATCAATACTTACTTTGGTATATGTTGTTAGTACCACTCCTAGACTTAAAACTTTTACTTACCAAGATCTGGATATTTAACATCTTTTTAATACTTTTAACTACATTTATCCATCAATATATTTATCCTTTAAACTACAGTCAGCTTTTAGGAGATTTTTATGGACAGATGGGAAGATCTGCACATCTGTTTTGGATAAATACTTTGGGAAATCTAATTTTGATAATTTTGTTTATTAGTCAGTTTATAGAATATGTCAAAAAAAATAGTAGTGATACTTGGTCCAACCGCTACAGGTAAGACTGATTTAGCTTTAAACCTTGCTAAAAAGCTAAATGGCGAATTAATTTCCTGTGATTCAAGACAAGTTTACAAAGGTTTAGATTTAGGGAGTGGTAAAATGCCAAATCAACCATTATCTGTTAAAAAAAGAGATGGCTTTTGGGAAATAGAGGGAGTAAAGGTTTGGATGTATGACTGTGTTAGTTTGAATAAGCGATTTAGCGTTAGAGATTATATTGACTTGGCATCAAAAAAAGCTAAAGAACTTTCTCAACAAGATAGGTTGCCAATAGTTGTAGGCGGTAGTGGATTATATCTAAAGGGGTTATTAGAAGGAATAAGTAATTTACAAGTCCCTATTGATAAGCAGCTCAGGCATCAGCTAGAGGATTTAACTTTAGGACAGTTGCAACAAAAATTAATCAAGCAATCTCCTCAGAGTTGGGATAATCTGAATTCTTCAGACCGTTCAAACAAAAGAAGACTTCTCCGCTCTATTGAAGTAGCTACTATGTATCCGTACAGAAGAAAGGATAATCAATTTAGTGGTTTAAGTAAAGAGTTTAAGATATTAAAAGTTGGTCTGTTTGCTCCCCGACCAATCTTAAACAAACGAATTGATTACCGAATTTTTTCTCGTCTTCAACAAGGCATGATTAAAGAAGTAGAGAATTTAATTCAATCTGGCGTTACCTTTGAAAAATTACATGAGTTGGGGCTTGAGTATAGAATTTTAGCAAAATATCTAAAGGAAAGATTACCTGAAAGTTGGTTGATAGAAACACTCAAAGTTAGAATTCATCAATATGCCAAACGGCAAATGACCTGGTTTAAAAAAGTTAAAGATGTGAATTGGTTTGATATAACCAAGCTAAATTACTCTCTAAAAGTGGAAAAGCTGATCCAGGATTGGTACAATGCATGAATGAACAAACGGGTTGATATTTCATACAAAACAATCTTTTTTATAGCTGGCTTTTTGGCTTCAATTTGGATACTTTTTCAAATCAGAGGCGTGATCATCCTGCTCTTTATAGCCATTATTTTTATGTCGGCTTTATCCCCGATAGTAGGTTATTTAGAAAGACTAAAGTTGCCGAGAACCTTATCAATTATAGTAATATACATTCTTATAATTGGAGCTTTGGCCGGTTTGATATCACTGATAATAACACCTTTGGTTGAACAGACTACTAATCTTGCCCAAAATCTCCCTCAAACTATTGGTAAATTAATTCCAGCTGGATCGATTGATCAAACAATCTTACAGAATGAAATCAGCGCTTTTTCTAAAAATGCCCTTTCTTTTATATTGGCAATCTTTAACAACTTTGTGGCATTAATCTCAGTTTTAGTATTAACTTTTTATCTACTTTTAGAAAGAAGCAAACTAGATCAGCTAATCACCCAATTTTTTATAGGCAGAGAAGAAGAAAGAATAAAAACTATTATAGATCGAATTGAGGATAAGTTGGGCGCATGGATGAGAGGCCAGATAGCTCTAAGTTTTATAATTGGTCTTTTAGTCTATATAACTTTATTCGTCTTAAATGTTCCTTATGCGCTGCCTCTTTCTATTTTAGCTGGGATTTTAGAAGTTGTCCCAGTAATTGGTCCAATTATTTCTGCTATCCCTGCTATAGCCATAGCCTATGTTAGCTCACCAATCTTAGCTTTGGTCGTTGCTGCCGCGTTTTTTATAATTCAACAGTTGGAGAATCATTTCATTGTTCCTCAGGTAATGAAACGGGCAGTTGGACTAAATCCATTAGTAGTAATTTTAGCTGTGGCCTCAGGTGGAAAGTTATTAGGAATCTCTGGTGCCTTATTGGCAGTACCAATTGCAGTTGTCATCCAAATAATTACTCAAGATATCCTAAGGGGAGAAAAGATAGATTAAAGTTTACTGTTGCAACAGAGTTACTTGCCTAGGAAGAGTGTAAGCCAGATTCTGTTATCCGCCAGCTGGCGGACGATGACAATTTATCTGCAAGAGAAACTTACGTTTCTCTGAAAGAGAGACGCTTGCGCGGCTCATCTAGCGCTCCTTATTTCAACAAATGCGCGAGCAGCGCTGTTGATTCTAGGATTGCAGCGGGGAGGATTGCCCGTTTCACTCCGCCAGGTGGCGGATTCGTCACTGTTGCTCTAAACTTGCGGTTTGCCTTCGACTTCGCTCAGGCTACCCTGAACTTATTGAGGGATTCCCGATCCGGCTTGCGCCGGACACCCTGCTCTATGCTGTCTGGACTTTCCTCCCTCCATAGCTTTATGCGACGGAGGGTAATCATCCATCTTCCTAGGCACGCTTATTATACTCTGTCTTAAGCTCTGGTTCAAATTTGACAAACGCAAATATTTTTATTACTCTAAAGTTGTCCATTGAAATGCATGCGCAGTGGACTTACCTGGAGAGAAAGACCATTCTAGATTAGGTTTACTTTTTGGGGAAATTTGGTTTCCCCTCAACAAGGAAACTTTGTTCGTCTGACCTGGAAGTAGACTTTACAAAGAGTTTGCTTCGAGGTTTTTAGAAAAGCAGAGAGGCTAGTGTTAGAAAGCTAGCCTTTTTGCTTTTTTTAGTTGGACAGATTTCGACCCTTCGACTTTGCTCAGGGCCGAACTGCGTAGTCAAACCACTACGAAATCGTCCAGTCCGTCTTTCTTCTTTCCATATAGATCAAATAGCATTAACATTTTATTATTAATATGTAAGAAATTCTGGTAAACTAGCTATATTAATAAAGGAGGGGGTGAAGGAAGTGGCAGAAGAAAAATCAAAAGATGTCAGTTCTATTGCTGCGGGGCTAATTGGAGCAGCTGTTGGAGCAGCCGTAGCAGTAGGATCAATAGCTTTGGCAGATAAAAAAAATCGACAGAAATTACAAAAGTTTGCTAGTGAGGTCAAGGACAAAGGTGAGGACTTACTAAAGCTTATCCAAAGAGAGACAATGCCAAAAGAGGAGAAAGCTGTTATGGGAGGAAAGAATGAGCAAAGCTCTTCTTCAAATGAGACTAAAGTCTCTTCTTCGAATAAACAGATTAAAATAAAGTTGAGGAAGTCTCAAAAAAATAAAAAATAATCGTTTTAATGTTCTCGAAAGTTTTTTCTGGAACTAATATTGGATTGGAAGCCAAAGTTGTAACAGTTGAGGTCGATATTGCCTCGCAAGGGCTCCCTTCCTTTACCATAGTAGGTTTGGCTGATCGGGCAATTGAAGAGGCTAAGGAAAGAGTCAGGGCAGCTCTTCGAAATAGCGGCGCCGAGTTTCCTCCTAAAAGGATTACTGTTAATTTGGCACCAGCTGATTTACCCAAAGAGGGTCCAGTTTTCGATCTGGCTATAGCTATTGGACTAATGGTCAGTTCTGGCCAAATCGAATCATCTCCGCAGGATACTTTACTGATTGGCGAGCTATCTTTGGATGGGCAATTAAGGCACACTCAAGGAGTTTTGTCATTGACTTTGCTAGCAAGACAAAGAGGCTTTAAAAAGCTATTTGTTCCGGAAGAAAACAGTTTAGAGGCCTCAGTCGTTGAAGGGATAGAGATCTTTGCTTTTAAAAATCTAACAGAGGTAGTCCAACTTTTAAATCAACAGATCAACCTTCAACCTTGTCGAAAATTAGTTATAGATTTAGAAAATCATGCTGATTACGAGATAGATTTCTCTCAGATCAAGGGACAAGAACAAGCTAAGAGGGCACTTGAGATAGCAGCTGCTGGTGCCCATAACGTTTTGCTGAAAGGCCCACCTGGTGCTGGAAAAACTATGCTGGCTAAAGCTTTCCCTACAATCTTACCTAAACTGACTTTGGAGGAAGCAATCGAGGTTACTCAAATTTACTCTGTTAGTGGAAATTTACCTAAAAACCAAGCTTTAATTACGACCCGCCCATTTCGCTCTCCTCATCATACTGCCTCATTTATCGGAATTGTAGGCGGAGGTAGCTCGATTAGACCAGGAGAAATCTCACTTGCTCACCGGGGAGTTTTATTTTTGGATGAGTTACCGGAGTTTCCCCGCCAGGTTTTGGAATCTCTCAGACAACCTTTAGAAGACAGGCAAATTACAATTTCCCGCTCCTCAGGAACCTTAACCTTTCCTGCCCAGTTTATCTTCTTCGCCTCTTTAAATCCCTGTCCTTGCGGTTTTTTGGGTACTTTAAAAAAAAATTGTGTTTGTTTGCCAGGTCAGATTTCCCGTTACCAAAAGAAAATCTCAGGACCCTTAATTGATAGAATTGATATTCACTTAGATGTACCTCAAGTAGAGATAGATAAGCTTACCTCAGATATTGAGTCTGAACAGTCAGAAGCTATTAGAAAAAGAGTTGAGAAGGCTAGGTCTTTACAAAAAGAGAGGTTTAAAGGTAGTCATATTCTGACAAATTCAGAAATGAGCAACTTACAAATTCGTCAGTACTGTGTAGTTACTAAAGACTCACTAGATCTTTTGAAGATGGCAATAGCTCAGATGAATCTTTCTGCCAGGTCCTATCATCGGGTTTTAAAGCTTTCCCGAACGATAGCTGATTTGGCAGAAAGTGAATTCATTCAAACCAATCATGTGGCAGAGGCGCTGCAGTATCGAGCCAAGGAAGAGAATTAATGTTAAGTAGAAAAAGACTAATAGTCCTAGGGTTTATATTACTGCTTGCTCTAGTTGTTAGAATCTACAAAATTGATCAAGCGCCAGCCTCACTCTATTATGATGAGGTTGATTATGGTTACCAGGCAAGAAGTTTAATAGAGACTCATAAAGATTATAGGGGAGAGTTAAGCCCTTTTTATGTCCATTCATTTAATGATATCCGGGCGCCAATACCAGCCTATTTGACGCTATTCACAACTTTGCTTTTTAAAGACCCATACTTTCAAGTCAGAATGCCTCTGGTTATTTCAGGAGTAATAGTTGTTTTATTTGTTTTTTTGCTTGTAAACCTTTGGACTAAAAACTTCTGGATGTCTGTGATTGTAGCTTTGGTCTTTAGCATAAACCCTTGGCAGATCCAGTTTAGTAGATTTTCTCATGAGGCAGTGGTGATGATGCTTTTTTACTTGGCAGGACTTTTCAGTTTCTATAAATCACTTCAAACCAAAAAATTTAGCTATCTTTTCTTGTCAACCATTCTATTTTCTTTAACTGTTTATACCTATCGGACCATGAGTTTGTTTACTCCCGTTACAGCACTAGTTTTGTTTTTAATCTATCGAGAAGAAATTTGGCAGTTTGGTTTAACTAAATTGGTTTTGGCTGTTATCACTGGTGCCGTAATAGTTATCCCTTTCCTCTATGCAACTACCATCGGGGCCCCGGATGTACCAAGAATTAACCAACTTTCCATAACTTCTGATCAGGCAGTTCCTGTTTGGGTCCAGCGAAATAGGGAAGTTGACTCAGGCGACTATGAGAACCAAACATTAGGGAAAAAAGCTGTCTGGTATTCTTACTTTTTCCATAACAAACCCCTTAGTTGGTTAGGTGCTTTGGCTAAAAATTATTATGACAGTTTCTCAACTCAGTTTTTATTTACTAAAGGAGATCCTAACCCAAGACACTCAGCCGGTAAATTGGGAGAGCTATTTTATATAGATATTATTGGATTTATTTTTGGCCTAATCTTTCTTTACAGAAACTTCAAGCAAAAAGTTTTTAAGTGGTTAACCTTTTGGTTATTGTTTTCTCCTCTGCCAGCAGCTATAACCATTGATGGTTCAATGCATGCAGCCAGGCTGTTTATTTTTTCTGCCCCACTTCTTATTACAGTTGGTTTAGGTTGGTGGTTTCTATTTAGCAGTCTTAGAAAAACAGGTTTTGGTAGAGTTGTGATGCTACCGCTTATAACTGTTTGGCTTTTGCTATTTATATTTTATCTTCATCGCTATTTTGTCCATTTTCCACTTGAGTCTGCCAAGTATCATGGTTATGGTTTTAAGCAGATGACTGAAATGGTAAGTAAGCTCGAAAAAAATTACAAAAGTATCTATTTAGTTTCTACCAATGATCCACCAATGATTTATTATCTTTTTTGGTCCGATATCTCTCCAAAATATCTACAGGAGTATGGGACAAATTTTTCTCAAGAACTGGTTTTAAATAAAAAATTAGATAAAGTAAAAGTGATCAATTGGGACAAAGTTATAAAAGACAAAAATAATGTTGCTGAAAGTCTTGACCCGAGGATACTTTATGTGGTAACAACAACTGAGGTAAATAGTAGTAGTAATGGTGATATGCCAGAGGGTGTAAAGGAGATAGGTGTTGTCAAATACCCCAGCGGAGAAATTGCTTTCCGCCTGATAACCAAGGACCCCAACTACAAACTGAAATAAAAATTTAGGATTATGCTACCTTTTTATTTTATTAAGCGCATCCCCCCTTTAAAAAATAAGCTATATAAAATGTATCTTAACCGGGCTTATCAAGTTATACCTAATCTTATCCCCCATTTATCAAAAAGAGACAAGATTTTAGATATAGGTAGTGGGACAGGAATTATCTCCAAAATTATCAAAAAAAAACTTAATAGCAATAACATTACACTGACAGATATTGACTACAATGAAATCTGTGATGAGTATCCGGTTATCATTTTTGACGGTAAAAATCTCCCCTTTAAGAAAAATCAATTTACCAAGTCGCTTTTAATAACAGTTTTACATCACAGCAGCGATCCGCGGAGACTTTTGAGAGAAGCCAAGAGAGTTACCTCGGGTGAGATTATTATCATGGAAGATGTTTTTACAGATATCCTCGGAAGGACGATTACTTTTATTGGTGATTGTTTAGTTAATTTTGAGCTACACCCCTTTTCAAGAAACCATACCACATTAGAATGGGTAAAAATTTTTCAGAAAGAAGGTTTCAAAATTAAGTCAGTTAAAGAATTTAAACTAATTTGTGTAGGCTTTCCCTTTAAACTGGCTATATTTGTTCTTTCAAAAGGTTAAAAATCCCCCGATTGTTCGGGGGATTTTTAAGATGGTGAAAATCACCAAAAGTTTGAGCTCAAATTAGGAAGCTGCACCAATTTTGTACATTCCTGTTCCACAAACTGGGCACTTTCCTTTTGAAGCTGGTTTACCATTTTTCATGGTGACTTGTTCGACATCTTGAGCATCTCTTTTTGTTCGACATTTTACACAATACATTTGCATCTTAAACTTCACCTCCTCTCAATCTTAGGACAAAACTTTGTCCAGTTTTAAAAAAGCTTGACTAATTTATTTTGTAAAGCAATAAAAAGAACTAATTGAGATCCAATTGCCAAGCTAGTTAAAGCTAGAATCTTTAATAAGTCTTTTTTCAAAAAGTTAGTATCTTGAACAGTTACTAAAGGAGTAGTCAGTTTAGTGCTGAAGCTATTTCTGGGAGGGGTTAGATGGGAAGAGTTAGATATTGGTTCTTGCCTCTGCTGCGCCACAGGTTCTTTACGAGGGTAACTCTTCTTTTTAGCAATGGATTGTTCTCCCTTGCCATAAAGCTGGCGTCGCAGTGTCTCAAGTCTTTTCTGATCAAGAGTGAACTTAGGCATGACTATTTTGGACGATCCTGACGACCCTAATCTGTTACTCATGTCACGTTACCGGATCGTCCAGTAGCAACGTTGTCTCATATGAGAGCCTAATGAATTTTAGGCTCAGAATGAGCCTACCACGCACGCCTTAGCTTGTCAAGGACTAATCGTGCCTATACTATAGGATTATTGAAACAATATTAATAATATTGAAGATAACTAAGAATCTTCTTCGTTTTTGGCAAGTCTGTCAAAAAATTCTTTTCTAGATTTCTCAGCAACTCTGGCAAATTCTTCAGGAGAGTTAAGCCATGTTTCATAATGATGGCCATCAACCTGTCGGTCGTATTCTTGATTCGCTCTCAAGCCTTCAGTTTCTATTTCTGCCTCTTTGCCATCCTCAGTTATAACTACTCCTCTTAAGTCTTGATACCAACCAAAATCTACAAGTTCCCACTCCCTTACCAAATCCCTGTTTAATCTAGATAACCTCCAAAGTGTTCCTACCACTTCCCCCTCGGGGTCAGGAGATATAGTGTAACTTTCAAAATCAGTTGTCCAACTTTCTTGTAGTAATTGTCGAGGAGAAAAAGGTGCAGGCGCAGTGGGGAAGATGCTATCAGGAACTTGATCCAGTCCTTGTACAACTAATTTAAAACCTTTTAAAACTGCTGACTGGCCAACTAAAGATGTATCTCCTGTTATCCACTCCATCATCCTTCGATCTCGATTAGCCCCATATCCAAAGTAATTTATAAATTTTTCATATTCTGCCACATCTTATAGTATAAAGAATTCTTCAGGGTTTTGCAATTTAATACCTCTTTTAGATATGCTAGTTTTATGGATTCTTCAACAGATAAAATTCTCTTTTTTGGTTATGGGGCAAATAAAGCCAGAAGTAAGATTGCCTATATTATAGGTAGAGACCCAGGTGATCATGTTGGGGCAATAGCAGAAGGGTTTGTATTGGCTGTCCAGCATTTAAACAATATCCCGGCCAAACCTCAGAGCCTACTTAGAACTCTTTATGGTAATGAGTTTAAAGCCTATACCTTAAAAAAGGGGCAAGGGTTAGTAACTGGGATAATTTGGGAGATGACCCAGGTAGACTTAGAAAAAATTAAACAGTGGGAGTTTGTCGGGGAGTGGAGGGAGATAATAGAGATAGAAGTTGAATCATCAGGTGGAAAAACCACCAAGGTTTTGACTGAAAAAAATATGGATCAGTTTAAAGTGGATGGGGTAGCAGATGGTCTTTTAT
>CAYOOO010000019.1:0-9934 GCA_964405655.1 uncultured Gammaproteobacteria bacterium
TTAGAGGAACCTTTTCCCCCTACTAGAATTGGATCCCAAACTATTCTTTCTTATAATATGAAAACTCAATCCTTTGATGTTATCTCCCTAACTCATGATATCAGAGCTCCAGAGATAGAAAGAAACGACCAAAAGAAAGGCCAGGTATCGAAACCAACTAAGATTGATCAGGCTTACAATTCGGGTAAATTCCCCTTAATGAGGGAGGTAATTGAAGATGCTACTGGATTATGTGTGGACTTCCAAGTCAAACTGGATGATCCAGCTATAAAAGATTTGGTTGATAATGTTTTAGGTGGGCTGGAGATAGATCTGCCTTTTGATCTTAAAACTAGGGACTTTTTTATTAATAATGAAAGGCAGGATAAAAGTAAGTTTCCTCCTTTTAAAAAGGGTCCTCAAACTCTTTCTGGAACAGATACTATTAGATTTTTGAAGGCTATGGCTGATGAGCCATATGACCCAAGCAAAGAGAGGAATGTTCGAAAACATTTGGTCTTTAATGCACTGATAGGCAGAGTGGTTAAAGATATCAGTAATCCCCTATTTCTAACCCGGGCGCTAATGTTTTATAAGAGGGCCGAGGATAACGGAACACTTGATATTGAAGCTGATTTTGGAGAGTTAGTTAAAAATAATTTAGGTAACTTGCTCAATTTAGCCGGCCAAAAACTTTTTAGAAAAACTGAAGGAGCTACATCTCTTAAAACCGGAAAGACGCTTTATATTGTAGATCCAGGCTCGGGTGGAGGAGGTGTAAACTGGGTTGGTGCTGCCAAAGAGGATAACCAAAATATTAGAGAAGAGTTTGAGGCGAATGTTTATGAGAAAGATACCTCTTTAGCAATCCCTCAAGGTGGAAATCCTAAATCTCAAGATTTAGTAGCTGAATATTGGGGTTCACTACGAAGATATATTAAACAACAACTGCAAAGTTAGTTAAAAACTACCTCGCTTTTGCCCACTCTGAAAGTTCTGCAAATTTTTTTGAAGTATCAGCAAATCTACTGTCAAGAACTACAGGACAGAATTTGGATCAATTATATAGCTTCTTCTTCAAAGCCTCCATGCTGTTTGATAACCTCTCTGATTTCTCTTAGGTTGGTTAATACTCTCAATCTACTGTAAGTGATATTGGTTTTAAGAGTATGCCTGGAATAAATACCCCATTCCTTAGCACTAATCTTATCTGCTGTAGTTAAGACACCACCCTCAGATAATCCATCTCGCCATCTAATAACCTTAACTACTAATTTATGCCAGGCTTCTCGCTCATCAAGCTTTTTTTGATCAACCAATCTTGTATGGGAATTGTTTGATTTTATAGGTATCTTCACACTAAACCTTTCTAAATTTATCTCCTATGACTTCCTTTAAGAAAGCTGTTACCGCCTCTGCGGGAGTAATCACTGCGTGAACTGTTTCCATGGAAACCCTGCTTGCTTCGGTCAAAACCTCGATTATCTTCTCTAGGTCTGGCAACAGAAACACCGATTTTGCGCCCCTCCATTCCAAAGCCATCCAGCTCTTTAATAGCAGCTTGGGCCTCTTCATCATTGGGCATTTCAACAAAAGCAAATCCTTTACTTTGATTAGTATATCTGTCTATTACAATTTGTGCTGAAGATACTGTTCCAAATTTTGAAAACATTTCCTCAAGTTGTTCATTTGTAGCTGAGTAGGGTATCCCACCAATAAATAATTTAGTCATCTATTTTTCCACCACCTTTCCTTTTTATTCTTTAATGGAAAGGTCTAGGATGAACAGAAGTAAAGCAACAGGCTTTTTTCTTTTTTGTTCTTACTCTAAATTCTTAACATTAATGAGTGGTTAGAGTATACCAGCTTGGCTCATTTAATTCAAGTTGCGGGGGTGGGATGAATCTCAATTCTCGCTCCGCTCGAATTGCCGAACTTTCGTGCGTTAGACACGCACGAAATGCCGAATCAAACATCCCAGAATATCAAAAAACCGACCCAAACGGATCGGATTTTTGCTAGTTGCGGGGGTGGGATTCGAACCCACGACCTTCAGATTATGAGCCTGACGAGCTAACCACTGCTCTACCCCGCGTTTGTATTATACTCGGGAGTTAGCGTAAAAACAATCTTAGCCAGCCTTGCCAATTTGATATTTTTTCCTCTTCCACCCTTTTATTTTCTCCCAAAACCTTATTCATAAGTTCATCTGGAATAATTATTACAGTCTCGCCTTTTTTGCTAAACCCAAGCTTGTCCCTGGCTGTCTGCTCTAAAAAGTCAGTTGATTGAACCTCTGATAGCTTTTTTTTAAGCTGGTTATTCTCTTGCTGAAGTTTATTAACTTTATCCAGAGCAACTTCAATTCTTTTACCAGAATTAAGCGCGTCAAGAATTTGCCTGGATAAACCCAGTAAAATTAAAATGGAAACCAGTAAAGTAATAACTATAGTGACTGATTTAGGCATAAATTGATCGAAAGCTGCTTGACTTTGTTATCCCCTCAATATATTATATAGGACATAATGGTTAGCTTGCGCGATGCTCATCAGCAGTTTATTGGTCACCTAAAAGGCAGAAACCGTGCCTCAGCTACTATCTTAGCTTATGGCAAAGATATTGAGCAACTTGTCTCCTTCTTAAACTCTCAAGCAAAAGAAAATACCGATGATGTCACTACTGAGGATTTAAAAGCCTTTATGGACAAGCTCTCTAAGGAAGGTTACACCTCAAAATCAATCTCCAGAAAGACTAATTCCACTAAAACTTTCTTTAAATTCCTAAAGTCTTCTAATCTTAGCCAAGATGATCCAGCTCAGGCTCTTGAACATCCTAAATTTGAGAATAAACCCCCTCGGATCCTATCTGAGCTTGAATACCGGGCTTTAAGAGATGCAGCCAGAGGCGATGCCAGAATATTTGCTATTATTGAGCTTTTCTTGCAAACTGGCGTTAGAATTGGTGAACTAGCTAAATTAACAACCGATGATATTGATCTAGACTCCTCTTCCCCCTCACTTCATATCAGGCCAGCCGAAGGAGCTGTTGAGAGAACCATCCCTTTAAACCGCTCAGCAGTTGAGGCTGTTAAAAAATATTTAGAAGTAAGATCTGCTACCTCCAATAAAGCCTTGTTCGTAACCAAAACAGGTAAGCCACTTTTAATTAGAAATATTAGAACAGCTATAGATAGATACTTTAGACTAGCAGGCATTAAAGGGGCTAAGGTAAATGATCTAAGACACACCTGGATCGCCCATCACTTAGAGGCTGGAACCTCCCTACTTTTAATCTCAAAGCTAGCAGGTCATAAGAGAGTCTCAACTACCGAAAGATATTTGCAATATATCCAAGGCAAAACCTCTGAAGGCAAGGTCACCTTAGAGGAGCTTTAAGCTAAATAGACTAAGGTTCCTGGTTTGGTAGGTTTATCAACTTTCATACCAAAAGAATCACCTTTTTTAACTTCAGTCACACTTTGATGATCAATCTGGAGTGATTCTACTGCTTGAGAAAACTCTTCCTCGCCTCTTTTAAACTTTAACTGATCCCCGACTTTTAAATCACCATTCTCTAAATCCACTATTGCCACACTCAGTTTGTCATAATAATGAGTCACTTTACCTATTGGATCCAAACTTATCACCCCCAATCATGTTTACCTTAGTATTAAGGGTAGGCCCGGAAGGAATCGAACCCTCGTCATGACTGTATAAGAGTCAGGCATTACCATTATGCAACGGGCCTGAATATCGTTGCTAATTGTATCAAAAAACTCCACTTATTTCTCTTAAAGTGTTCTGAAGATTTACAGTCTCGCTCTTTGGGCAATTTCAGCCTCAACTATTCTCTTATCCCGACCAAAGGTAAGTCTGGATAGCTCCTTAATCGCCCTACCCACATCAGTTTTTCTCATAGCATGCCAGGCTTTTAAGTCTTTTGTAGTATCAACTGAAAAAGGTGGAACAGGTTCACCGCTAACCTGGGTCTTCATATAAACATGTTGCGCCTCAATATTAACCAGATCCTGTTCAGCAAAGATTGGTGAAAACTCATGCTGCAGGAAGTTCGCATCAGTTACACCTACCCTGAAAGTAATAACTGTACCAACATTTCCAAAAACTGCATTCTTCAAATCCTCACCAATTTGACCAATAAACTGATTAGCTACCACCAAGTTCAAGCGGTATTTTCTAGCCTCAGAAAGAATATCAGCAAAAGTATCGGTAGCAAAATTCTGAAACTCATCAACATAGAGATAGAAATCTCTCCTCTGGGATTCTGGGACATTGGCCCGGGACATAGCTGCAAATAGGATCTTTGGTACTAAAACCAGTCCCAAAAAGTTAGAGTTCTCCTCTCCTAATCTACCTTTGGATAGATTAATTATCAAAATCTTACCCGTATCCATGACTTCCCGAAGATCAAATGATGATTTAGCTTGACCAATAATATTTCTCATCATCATATTAGTCACAAACCGGCCAAATTTTGAGACTGTGTAATCCAAAACCTCTGATTTGTGAAAGTCAGAAGTCTGGGCAATCTGGTCTGTCCAATAACGTCTGACTACTGGATCCTGGACCAAAGGCAGAAGTTCTTGAACAAAAGCTGGATCAGTCATAATTCTCATCACCTCAACAAAAGTGTTTTCAGGCTTTGCCATGGCAGTCAACATGGCGTTTCTAACTCCGTGTTCAAACCTGGGACCGATAATTCCAGTTTTTTGAGGATCAAACAGTTTATACATCAATCCGATAATTGAGGCGACGACTAAGTGCTTTTGTTCCTCGCTATAAGCCTCGAGCATATTCATGCCAAATGGCCGTTCAGTATCTGAGGGATCAAAATAGATGACGTCCTGAGCGCGGTTAGGTGGAATCAATTCAAGCATCTCCTCTGCCGCATCACCGTGAGGATCAATAAAACATAAACCCTTGCCAGAAAGAATATCTTGAAGCATTAAAGACTTTAAAAGCTCAGTCTTACCAGTACCAGTTCGACCAATAATATACATATGCCTCCTCCGGTCGTTCTCACCAATAAAAACTGATCTTTCCACCCCTCTAAAGCGAGATTTACCAATATATAAACCTGAGGTTGGAATCTTTTCGGAGGCAGGAGCGCTTTTGGCTGGCAACCATTGGATATGTGGTGTCTCGACAGCCTTACTGGGCAGATGAAAAACAGAAGCAATTTCGTCTGTAGATAAGATCGATGTCCTGTCAAAGCGGGGCATATAGCGGTAAACAAAGTCTTTAATAAAACCCTTCTCTCCTCTGATCTTCATCCCGGTAAAACCATTATATTGACCGTTAAACTGTTCTAGGGCTGAGCGGATATTAGCTAGATGGGCTTTAGCAGATTCTTGACTGGTTGAGGAGGTGA
Source organism: uncultured Gammaproteobacteria bacterium (assembly GCA_964405655.1). Classification (GTDB taxonomy): domain Bacteria; phylum Patescibacteriota; class Microgenomatia; order Daviesbacterales; family UBA10151; genus CAYOOO01. The sequence continues at coordinate 5,368 of CAYOOO010000019.1, forward strand.
CAACCCGAACACAGGTATGGAAACCTGACTTAAAAATCTTATTTTCAACTGCCTCAATTGCTTTTTGGTCTGGAGGAGGTTTGGGTTTATCTCCCTCCCCTGGATCTCTTTCTTTTTTAAGGAACTTTTTACCTGCTTCTTTCCAATCATTATCAGCCGGAGAGATTAGTATCTGGATGACTGCTCCTTCTCCTGGTTGCATCTTAGCTAAAGCTGAAGTTAAGGAAGAAAGGGTGTCTGTTGGTAGCTCTTTATAAGTTTTAAGCGGATAAAAATCTGAGGAGCGCAGCTTATACATAGCATAAGCCACCTCGCCTGACTCAGAAAAAATATTATATTCAGGCACCTCTTTAATTGAGGCATCTGGGTAGGCTCCATTAACCTGTTTTTCAACTAAATCCTGATATCTTTTATGACAAGAGATATAGAAGCGGATTGACTCTGGAAAAGCCACAATCTCAAACGAGAGATATGGCTGAGCTTTAAAAGGAGCTAGAAATTTCAGAAAACCATGGCTTTTTTTAATAGAGTAAAAAGAGGCTATCATCTGCTCGGCGGCATCTATCTTAATCTCGTTCCCTCTTGGTACTGTCACCTGCAGTAAAATAAATTTTAGTGATTCTTTTTCCCTATTTCGGTATTTGATAAAACCCACAATCATTGGCCCGATCAAAAAGAGCAAACCCACAAAAAAGAGTAGGCCAATAAGTAAACCGAAGACAATCACCAGCAAAGGCAAGACATCGAAACTGGCATCAGCTGCTGTAGTAATCGTTTCAGATCCAACTTCCATGGGATGTGTATTTTAATGTTTTAGGTTCCAATATTGCAACACTAAACCTTAGGCCGCTCTCTTAACTAATCTACCTACTTTAGCCGTTATTTCTTTTAAGAAACCTTTAGATTTTGAATATCTCCATTTATTTGATGAGGGGTCGATATTAGCCAAAACGTCTTTGACTAATAACGGTGAGCCTGATGATTCAGGCATAGGCTCAGCAGTTTCTAATTTATGAGCTGGAATTCCTTTGGGGTCATATTTAAACTCTATCAAACCACCTTTTCCTTGCTGAATAGGTAGGCCGTGCATATTGGTAATTGGTTCTCTTAGCGAGGGAGGGACAACGTTTATATTAACAGTTGACTCTGAGGTTGCGTTAGCAATATTTGCAGCAATTGATCCAGCTGTCTTTTGGTATTCCTGATCATTATCAATAACAGGCTTAATCTCAGATTCTCGGGCAGGGTCAGACATAAACTAATTATATACTAAGCTAAAGGATAAATATTACTTTTGCTAAAATCTGCTCTCTCTTTATCCAACCAAACTCTTTGCTGTCTAATCTATTATCACCTCTTACATAATATTTTTTCCTATTAACCTTTCTGATCCTTTTTATAATAAAGTTATCTTTATCCTTAAAAACAACCATCTCATCTTTATTGGGATTTGAAAACAGATAGGGAAAGTAGCTTGCTAAAATATACTGATTGGGTTTTAGGGTAGGTTCCATACTATGGCCTACTACCTTAAAACGCCCTAAAAGAATCATTTATGGGAGATAAGTTCGCCTTCAGTTGGGTAGCCTGAAGGAATTCTTACTACATCAAAACCTTTTGTTTGGTAGAAAATTTCAGCAATCTCTTGGGCACTTTTTAGAAGCTGACGGGCTGCCTCCAGATTAACTTCCTGTCTTACCTTTGATGCCAGTTTCATTGTCTTAAAGACTAAATCATGCAAATCTGGGTAATTTTTTAGATGTTCCTCTTTAAAGTAATCTCCCCACAGAATTCTTAACTCATATTTGAAAATCTCAGCATGGTCTTCTTTAACCTTGGTCAGCCTAGCTAACTGACTAATAATCCTCTTCCTCTCATCAAAAGGAGGTTCCTCACTGCTTGGTTTTAAATCATTAATCATGCTAGTCATCCTTAAAATAGTGTGAGCTGCCATCTGCAAGTTATGTGGATCATAGATACCACAAGGAATATCACAATGAGCGTAAACTGTTTGTAATGGCAAAAGGCTGGAAACTAATCTGGCTAAGCTTTTCATAATTTGATAATAAAATATACTACTTTCACTTTGAATTTCCAGTAAGTATTTGGTAAGAGTCTATCTACCATTGATAGCCTCAATTGGCAATTTAATCTGCTCTAAATATTCTTCAGCTTCAAAAGCCGCTTTACTACCTGCTCCAGCTGCAGTCACTGCTTGTCTATATTTATAATCAGCCACATCCCCTGCTATAAAAATCCCTTCTGTGGAAGTTTTAACCTCATCTTTAACAACTATATACCCTTTCTGATCAAGTTCAACTTGTCTCTCCAAAAACTTAGTGTTTGGCCGATGACCAATTGCTACAAAGACTCCTTCTATAGGAAGCTCAGTTATCTTGCCTGTTTTGATATTTTTTAGCTTTACCCCACTAACTTTTTCATCTCCTAAAACTTCATCAACAACTGAATCCCAAATAAAATCAATATTAGGTTTGGATCTGACCATATTTTGCAAAGCAGCTTGAGCTCTTAAGCTATCACGCCTGTGAACAATAGTCACTTGTTTACAAACCTTGGATAGATGCTGGGCCTCTCTCATGGCTGTATCTCCTCCCCCAACTACAATCACATTTTTATCTTTAAAGAAGAAACCATCACAAACAGCACAAGCAGATACGCCTTTACCAATCAGTCTCTGCTCAGACGGTAGGCCCAACCACATCGCTGATGCGCCGGTGGCAATAATCACTGAAAGAGTTTTAATAGTTTGTGTTTCAGTAACAATCTCTAAAGGCTTCTTGTTAAAATCAACAGCGGTGACATCCTCGTTAATAAAGCGGGTATTAAACCTCTCAGCTTGCTTTCTCATTTTAGCCATCAGCTCCGGGCCTTGAACACCACCATCAAACCCTGGAAAATCATCAACATCGGTAGTTAGCATTAACTGCCCACCAGCCTCTCTACCCGAGATAACCAGCGGGCTAAGGTTACCTCTTGCGGCATAAATAGCCGCTGTTAAGCCAGCTGGTCCTGATCCAATAATTACGAGCTTCTCTAAATTCTCCATAGTGTTTCACGAGTAATTACTCAGGATAGCTCAAGAGCTATCCGCTAATTATGAGCTTCTCTATATTTTCCATAATACAGAAGAATTTGGTCTATTTTAGAAAATAATCAATAATTTATCTAGCTGATGAAGTTGCAGCTTTTTGATTTCTTGCTCCTCCTGATTTAGTTGCCTCAGTTGGTGAGGCAGAGGCTGAAGCCGAGGGAGAAGGGCTTAAGCTTGGACTGGGTGCAACTGTCACAGCAGGCTCGGGACTTGCTGCTGTTTGGGCGAATCTACCTCTTAGCCAAACCAAGTAAGCTGCTAAGAGTACTATTATCAATATGATCACTACAATTGTGACATTTCGATTCATCTTACTTCACCCCCCTTTAGGCAGCAAGTATTCTGTTTCTTTAACAGTAATTTAGGCTAGTATATTCATCCGTTGTAAATTTTACAAGACCTCTTAAATTAACTTTATATTCCTGTTAAACTATGTCAGAAGAAACGTGGCAAGACAAATCATTAACAACCTTAACTACTTTCAGCTAATTATTTTTTCGATCCTCAAAACAAATAAATTCTCAAAACAAATTGCTAAGATCAAAAAGATAAGAAGAATTACTGTCTTTTGCTTTTTAAATATCACCTTGGGATCATTAATTGGTTTTGTCTTACAATTAATTACTAGTAAAAACTATAATCAGGCTTTTTTTATAGTAGCAGAAATTTTACAGATCAATCTTTTTTTTATTATTATCCTAATCCTTTTTACTCCAATACTTTACTACCTAGCCAAAGTTATGGGAGGAAGCGGTACTTTCAAGTCCACTTTTCTCTCGATCGCTTCGTCATCAGGACCATTACTTGTTTTTTGGATCCCTTATTTAAGATTGATTTCCCTCTCCTTGATTGTTTTTATTTTGACATCAAACTTTGTCCAAACACACAAATATTCCCCTATCAAGGCTGCCATTAATATTCTCTTCCCTACAATACTTTTTATCTCCTTACTAATGATGCTTAATATAATTAAATCGCCAATATTTTTAACTTAGATTAAAAGGAGAGAGGGTATAAATAGATCTTTACTCAACGACAATTGATCCAAAGAATTGTGGGTTAAGATGGTCGTGGTATTTAAAAGTTCCTTTATCTGGAAAAGTTAGGGATCTTGACTGGCCAGGTTTAAGTAAACCAATAGTATTTAAAGGAGGGTAAACCTGATGGGTAGGGTGAACAACTGAGTTGACTTGATGGTCCTTTGAATCAGTATTTTTCCAAGTTACACCTTCACCAGCTTTAATTTTAAGCTCCTTTGTAGAAAAACCACTGGAGTCAATAGTGATGACATTTTTATTCTGCTCTTCTGTTGCTCCACTGGCTTCTTGGTTAGAACTTGACTGAGAAGGTTCAGAAGAGATAGAACTAGACTGTTGAGAGAGATCTTCTGTACTTTTCTTTTGATTGTTCGAGATTACCCACCAGCCTAAAGCTATTAAGACAATCACAACGATG
>CAYOOO010000019.1:10034-11753 GCA_964405655.1 uncultured Gammaproteobacteria bacterium
TATGGGTTAAGTTACCTATCAATAATCCACCAATTAGAGGATCAAGATCTAAAAAACTTGTGCTAATAAGATAACCTGCTCCTACTACTAACCCAAAAATTACTCCTTCTCTGACTGTATAGGGGGAGGTTTTTGGTTCAATCAACATCACTGAAGTAAAAAATAGCAGCGATCCAGAAGTCAAAACCGCCAAGCCATCAAAAATTATTAAGGGTAGTAAAAGGGAGACTATTGGTGCCCATCTTTTGTACTTTAATAACAACCAGGGTATAAAGATGTAAAAGATCCATGGCGATCTCTCGCCTCCCCACCAGGCAGGGAAAGAAGAAAGTGCTAAGATACCAAAAAGTAATCCTGAGGCAGCTGGATTGAAGATATGTTTACCATTAATTTTTATCAAAAATTTAAAAGTCACTGCTGCCAGACCTATTAGAAAAAGTTTCCAGGCTTGTTCTCCAAACTGAGCAACTAAACCAATAATCAAACCCGTAATTAGGGTACTTAGGGAAGGCTTAAGGTTCTTGGTCTCAAAATAGTCATAGATAGTTCCAAAGATAAAGGTTGCTAGAATAGGTGGTAAAATTTGCCAAATTATTTTAACTGGAGGAAAACTTAATAGTCCAACCAAGTAAAGAAGGATTAAAAAACCTGACATTAAATAGTAAACGCTGAAGTTTAAAAGGGGGTTAAAATATTTTAACACCATTAGTGATGATTTAGTTTATTTTTTCTTAAGTAATTAGTATACCAGCTATAATTTGAGCCTAAGAACTTAGCAATTAACTCTATACCAAGTTCCGCTGTTTTCCCACTAACATCTTGTAAGGGGTTATATTCAACCAAATCAACTCCTATAACATTGCAATTTTTACCAATATACCCAGCTATAGTGGCAATCTCCCGATAGTTTAAACCTCCCTGATTGCCCATTCCCGCACCCGGTGCATACATCACATCTATGACATCAAGATCCAAGCTTACCCAGATGTTTTTAACTTGCTTTTTGAAATTATCTATTTTTTTGAATAATGGGTTAAGCCCAAAAGACAATACATCCATCATTTGGTAAGTAGATAGCTTCTCTTTCTCAATCAAATCAATTTCTGCCTGATCTAAATCGCATCCGCCAATGTGCAGAAGGTTTTTTTTGTCTATTTTTTTTAACTTGCCATAAACCCCAGTTAAATCTTTGTGTCCAAATCCCAATAAAGCTGCCAGGTGCATTCCATGAATATTGCCTGTTAAGGTTGTTTTATCAGTATTCATATCACCATGAGCATCAAAATAAATTAATCCCAAATTCTGCTTTAGAGTCACAGATGCGCCTGAGATCGATCCTAAAGAAACAGAGTGATCACCACCCAAAACTATAACTTTTTCTCCCTTTTTAACTGTTTGGTCGACTAGTTTGGCAGTGTCGTTTGATATTCTGACAATCTCCTGTAAATACTTAGCTTTTGGGTTACCTATTTCAAGTTTATTTCTGTTGTTGCAAAAAACATTCCCAGCATCAAAAAGTTCAATGTTGGCACTTTCTAATTTCTCCTTAATTTCCTCGTAACGAAAGGCATTTGGTCCAATATCTACTCCCAAATTCTCTGCTCCTAAATCAAGCGGGACCCCAATTAGTGTAGCTTTGATCTTTTTCATAATCTATCTAAACTTTGCTTATTCTAACCTACTCGTCTCATATTCGACAAGCTTAAAGTAACTGCTATA
>CAYOOO010000019.1:11853-17012 GCA_964405655.1 uncultured Gammaproteobacteria bacterium
CTCAAAAGGTTGGCAATATTTGTACCAATTCTGTTGGCATTGGCCATTAGAGTGAGTCCCGGAGGCTTGGCAGGTAATGCTTTCCATAATGCTCCATCTGCCACATAGACTCTCTCAGATAAGTTTAGCTGACCATTAGAGTTAGTATACAAAGGATAGTTGGTTTTCTCATTACTACTTACTATTGGTACTCCTCCAGCATAATGACTAGCATCACCTGAGGGAGGGTAGAGAGTTTTTAGAGCAATTAAACCTAAGTTACCCATCGCTTTTTTAACTCTTTGAGTACTTGCATGCCAATGCTTAAGCTCTTCTTCGGAGTTTTGGTAACTAATTTCCATAAAATCCCCTCTTTTGTTTTTAGCTTTCTTCAGTCTTGAGTACTTTTTATCTGATGGCAGCTCCGGGAAACGGGTATCAATAATTATCAAGCCTGGAGAGATTAGACTAAAAAGTGTCATTGCCTCAGGCAAAGGTAAAGGTATATATCTTGCCATAGGATAGGTTAGTAAGGATTTATAGGTTACAAGCTGGCTGTAGCTTTGTTTAAATCCCTGGTAAGAAAGCTGATCAATCAAAGTTAGCTGACTTAAACTGATTCGTTTAGATTCGGGTTTTAAACTAATGGCATTAGGTTTAATAAAGGCTGTTAACCAGTGGGTCTTTGATAAAAAAGGTACACTTTTATCATATAAGTTGAAACTTTTAAGCAGTATCTTAGTGGTATTTAAAGCTCCAGCTGCTACTATGATATATTTGGATCTAAAAACATACTCTTTATTAAGCTTTGGCAGATCCATACAAAAAACCCTAACCCCTTTTGAATCTATCGCTAGTCTGATAACTAATTTATGGCTGATATAGCTAAAGTTTCCTTCCTGTTCTAACTCTTTAAGAGTAAACTCCGGACGATACATTGTTCCATCAAAATCATCCCAAAAATCCATATCACGATAAGAAGTTGGTTTTCTGCCAGATTTTTCTTTAGTCAGTAGAGCCAAAAGGGTTTTGGAAAGACTGATTCCCAGTTTTTCAAAATCAGACTTTTTTGTTTGATATTTTTTAAGTAACTTCTTGGAAAGTAAGTCCAGATTGACAGGTGGTTGTAGTTTATATCCCGGTTTTCGCCCGGATACACCTATCCGATCAATCACAATTTGATAATGGGTTCGCATTTGATTAGAAGGCAGTCCTAAAGCCAGAAGCTCTTGGGAATCTAAGATGTCGCAGGCTCCTGTCCAAACATTACCAAATCCGCCCCTGGCTAAACTTTGAATAACTCTTAAAGAATTTGTTTTAATAGGTAAGAATTTCTCTGCCCATTCAGTAACAAAGGCCCTGCTACCATGAGTTCTGGTTTTACTATAACTTCCATGAAAAACATCAAATTTTAAATTATCTAGATTTTGCCCTAGAAATAATTGGTGTTGTTGCCTAATTTTCCTTCTGATTTGCTCAAAGTCCCAGTTTAGCCAGTCCTCGTTAAAGCTTTCTCGGAAGTCTCCTGCATCAATCATCCCAACCTTTAAACCTTTTTTAACCAAAGGATAGGCTGCATGACAACCTGCCATTCCACTACCTATGACAATTACATCAAAGCTTTTATTTATAATACTTTTCATAAGAACCTGGCCAAATTAGTAGTCCAAAGCCAACCAACCATTTTAAAGATATGAAAAAGGCTAGGCCAAAAAAGACTGACATCAGGTTTATTAGCGATCGTCTTTTTGGCAATAACCAAGTCGCACTAGCTGGATGACACTCAATCAAGGCTGAAACAATTGATAGTTTTTTTGATAGCCTCGAGTATGGGTAAAACAACCTGGAAATAGCATCCACCGACCCTATTAAAAAACTGTTTTTATAAAGCCAATGATCTTTCGGAAAAACTGTCAATCTGTTTATCCTTAAAGCTTTCTGATAGTTTTCGATCTCAGACTCCTCAAACAAGGTTTTCCTCCAGCCTCTTTTAAGAAAATACCTTGTTAATATTCCAAACTCTTTTTCTAAATTTGATGGTGTTCTGATTATCTTTTTTAAGTTCTTTTTAAAAGATCTTGGAGTAATACTAAGTTCTTTTAAAAAACCTTCAGTATCCAAATCAATAGCTTGAGTTGAACCTAAAATATTGCTTAAAGTAATCGGCGGTTTTTTAAAAAATAAACTTAATATTTTAGCCAGAAAGTACCCAAGCCAAACTGGCAGATGAACAATATAAATCTGCTTTTGATAAGCTTGGGCTATTTGAATCAAAAGATCCTTAAAAGTTATCGCCTCTTTACCACCAACCTCATAAATCTTTCCCCCTCTATTCTTTGATTTCAGTGCAGCAAAAATAGCCTGATTAAGATCCTTAACATGGATTGGGTAGTAGGCAACTTGACCTGAACCAAAGATAGGAATAACTTTGGATTTTTGGACTGCCTTAACTAACTTACTAAATACTCCTCCTTCATCCGCAGTATTGGTATAGACCACACTTGGCCGAAAAATAGTGACTGCTAAACCACTTTTTAAAAACAGATTTTCTGCTAGTAGTTTAGTCTGAGCATATTCTCCTCTCTTTTTAAGCTTGACTGAGGCACTGCTGATAAAGATAACTTTCTTAATTTTATTTTCTTGGGAAGCAGTTATTAGATTTTTTGAGCCATTGACGTTAACCTGAAAACTACTCTTTTCGTCTGAAAGTAGCGCCGCTAGATGAACTACCGCATCCACTTCCTTGGTTGCTTTGATTAGCTTTTTAAGGTTGGTTATGTCAGTTTCTACTGTCTGCAAGTTGGGGTGGTAGTCAAAAAAATAACTATCAGAATTTCTGACGAGCGCGGTAACTAAAAAACCTTTATCTAAAAAATATTTAACTGTTGACCTGCCGATAAACCCTGAGGCACCAGTGATTAATACCCTTGAAACCATATAAACTTTAGCAGATTTCTAACTTTCATACTTTTAAAAGCCGTGTCATATAGTAAATGCAAACAGTTATTTTAATCAATAGCTTACTTACTAGCATTTGATATAAAAAATTGTAATCTCTATCACTTTACAAAGATTGTTAATGGTTCTAAAGTATCTTTACAAAGTTTAACAAGGAGCAGAATGAGCAGTAAACTTCCGATCAATCATAACAAAACAAAAGATGAATTAATTAATTTCTTGCTTAAGAATGAGGCTCAAGCTCAAGAGTTTTTCAAACAAAACAATAAAAATATATTTTACGCCCATGCTAATCAATATTCCTTTGAGAAATTTAAATCCCTAATCAAAACAATCTCCAGGTTGTCAATTAACCACTCAATTTTAGAAAAACTTGAACTAGCTTTAATCGGCAAGTACAACATTTCAAGAAGACATGATATTTTAACGCTAGAGCAAGCTAAAAAAATTTCTAAGAATTTGTTAGAAGGCAGGGTACCACTAGCTTCTAAAAAAAGGTCTTTCCGTTTTAAAGCTAAGGTTGGGAAAAATAGTTTCTCTGAACAGATAAGCATTCTCAGCTGGCTTTGGAAAGAAGGCTTGAAAAGCTTATTAGTTGCTCACCAGCTAGATAGATCTCCTAGATATATCTCAAAATCCATTAAACTTCTTTGCAAAGAAGAAGCTCTAAAAGCCTTACCTAAAAGACGGTTGCTTATCAAACGATTAAAATTAGATAAAACTATCGATGAAATGGACTTAAAAGCAATTGCTAAAGACCTCCGTTTTAGTCTTTTGCAAAGAGCTTCCTCTTTAAACCAAAACAAGACAAATATTTTAAATTTAAGCCGATTCCAGATAATCCTACTTTACCTTAATCCCTATCTCCCCCAAAGCCAAGCAACTCTTTCTTGGAAAAAGAAATTTATCAAATGCTTGCAAAGGCTAGAGAAGATGAATCAGCAAAAGGAAAAGACTGTTTATAAAAAAGCCTACATCGGGGTAACCTTCTTAGATAAAAAGAAAGACCTGTTACGAAGTCTCAGGTTTGCAGACGCGGCAAATAACTGTTTAAGTTCTGCACATAAAACATTCAGCTGGACTAGTAAACCCCTAGTCTATAAATTTAACGATAGTCTGCCTAAACTTTTAGATAAAATGTTAATCGTGGTAAAGCGGTGCGGACTGACTCCTGCTCAATGTATAGCCTTCATTCATAAGGATCCACTTAGTTTTATTATTGAGATTAAAGATTGCAAAACAAATTATATCCGGGGATTTACAACCGGAAAAATCTCCATCAACCCGCTTAGCGGTAAAACTGCGATTATGATTAATGGAATTTACTTAACTGAGAAAAATCCCTATACCTATGAAGGTGATTTTCAAATTATAAAACATGTTCTGTATCTGATTGAAACAAAACTAGCCCCGGCTATTAAGGCTGATATGATAACAATACCAGCCCTACCTAATAAAAGTGTCAGAAATATTCCTGGCTACCAACTAAAAAAAGTTCAAATAGATACTTTAATGGCATTAAACAATATACTGGGTCTTCCAAAACAAATAGCCTACGATGATTATGGGGACTCTATAAATAAGCACTTAACTATCCAGGCATATGTCAAACAGCTATCAAATTACGCTATCCCTCAAATTACACCTCAACCATTTTATAAAAAGTATTTCGAAGCCGTCCCAAGTCTTTATGAGTCAGTCTCTTTTTCTATTCAGATAGTAACCTTTATGGTTGTTGTCGGAAGGATGCTTTTTAAAAGCTACCTTTCCTATATCTCTTTAACCATAGAGTGGTTATCAATAACCATACCCTACTTCTCATTACTTCTGATTCAATTGTCAGAAAGTGCAGCTTAGATAATGACGCCCTTAGGGTGATTTATGTTCGCATCTCAACTTTGTTTGGGGATTTCTATTTCTCTTAGGCTTAACCTTTGTTATCTTTATTCCTCCACCAAAAATAACCTGCAGCAATAAATAAAATAATACCAAACACGCTATGTGCTATATGGTTTATGCCAAGCCCAATTGCTTCATGATTTAAGGGCAGCGGCGCCTTATGGTCTATTAAGAAATACAGACCCGCCAAAATCAAAACAATGATAAGTTGTTTCATAATTATTAAAAACCTAAGCTTTCCTTAACTAAAATAACGGTAATTCGCTCCGGCATTACCTCTTTGTTAATGATGAGAATTTTATTGACAGCCGAGGGCATACCAT
>CAYOOO010000020.1:0-16025 GCA_964405655.1 uncultured Gammaproteobacteria bacterium
TCTTGAGCAGAAATAGTATCTATTTTTCTTTCTAAGCGATCAATATCGCTTTTATCAGCTTTTGCTTCTATGGCAGGGAGTAACTGGTCTTCTACAAATTTACCAATTTCCGTAAGGATTCTTTGTTCAGAAGAAGTTAGTTTATCATCCATTAAATTGCTAATTCTTTTAAGATCACCATCATTCATAGTTTGATAATAACTCAGAGAATAGCAGAAAACAAGCTCAATTTGTAGGATCATATATCAGGTATCTTTTACCTTGAGGAATAACAATAAAACTATGCTTTTCTGAGAATTCATGATCTCTATTCCATAAAACATCTCCACTAAAAAACTGGTCTAAATGAGCTCAGCTTGGATGTAGGCTTTGCCCATTCGGTCGGCTGTTGTTTATTTGGTGACTAGCCAGGAGATTATACTGCGCGCTTCGCTCAAAGAAGTTTTACTCAATGAAAGTTAAAGCAGTTCCAATTTTTCCAGCTCTGCCTGTTCGTCCAATTCTATGAATATAATCATCATATGTTTGAGGAAGATCGTAATTTATAACGTGGGTGACGTTGTCTATATCCAATCCTCTTGAAGCAACGTCTGTAGCCAAAAGGATTTGAATCTCATTCTGTTTAAAGTTTTGCAGCGCTCTTTGTCTTTGAGACTGTTTTTTGTTCCCATGGATAGCACCAGCTTTAAAACCTCTTAAGGTTAGGGCTTTATATAATTTTTCCACTTCATGTTTAGTCCTTCCAAAAATTAGAACTTTATCAAAACCATCTTGAGTTAGCAGGTTATGCAACTGATCTACTTTTTTCTCTCTACTGACGACTTTAATAATATCTTGATCAACATTTTCAGAGGTTTCTCTTTTTTTTATAGATACTGATATAGGATTTTTTACAAAATTTTGAAGTAGAAATGAATGGATTTTAGGTGAAATCGTAGCCGAGAAAAACAAGGATTGGCGTATCTTGGGAAGAAGAGAAATAAAATATTTAATATCTGCTAGAAACCCAATATCAACCATTAAATCCACCTCATCTAAGACAAAGATGGAGAAATCCTCCAAATACAGCTTCTTTAGCTCTACTAATTCTCTTAACCTTCCTGGTGTTCCAATAACTACCTGAGGGTCTCTCCTCAGCTCGTGTATTTGACGACCTATATTGGTCCCACCAATAATTAAAGCAGAATGCATATGCATCCCCCTAGCTAGCTCTTTAAAGTCCTCATTAATTTGAACTGCTAACTCTCTAGTTGGGGCAATAATTAAAGCATGTTTGTTTCGGTCAACAAAAATATTGTTAATAATTGGGATTAAAAAAGCAGCTGTTTTACCTGTTCCTGTTTGAGCCAAACCTATCAAGTCTTTGCCTGCTAGTATAGGCCCGATAGCTTTATCCTGGATTTGGGTGGGTAATGTATAACCCTTGTTAATAATATTGGCCCTTAAAGGAGATTTAAGGTTAAAGTTATCAAAACTATTATCTGGTTGATACTCTGAAAAATTGTCTTGAGTAGATTTGTTTATAAAGATGTTTACATCAGCTCCTTTTAGCTGGCTTTGAAATTTACCCCCTTGAATTCTGCTGGTAGATTTTTGGTTTCTAAGTCGACCAAAAGTCTTTGGCTTACTAAATCCTCTTTTGAAGTTTCTATTAAATCTGACTCTTGTCATAATTAATAGGTGCCACGCATGCATGCGAGCGTGGTTAACCTACAAACATTGATAAAAAAACTAAATTTTGAAAATTTATAAAGGCAAAATATGCCTGGAGCTACTAATGGATATAAACCCGCTAACCTGGTAGCAATACTGCTTAAAATCTGCAGGATCTAAAAGGGAAGAATCTAATTAAAGCTCAAATTCTTAAATCAACTGACCAATCATAGCATACTGCCTATCCAAATGCAAACAAGGCAAAGGCTAAACAGCCTTTTTAGTAAGGGCAAGTTCCTCCAACATCTTAATAAAGTTTGAGAACTGTTGTTCAAAAGTAAAGTTATCCTCTACGGTTTTTATCCCATTTTTAATAAATCTGTCTCTTGTTGAATGGTCATTAATAAGCTTTTCTACGCTTTGAGCGAGGTGACTTGAATCATTAGGTGGAATTAGGTAACCATTGTATGAATCACTTATTATTTCCGGTATGCCACCAACCTTAGTACCAATTACTGGTAACCCACAGGCCATAGATTCAATAAATACTTGGCCAAATGTTTCGTTTTCAGAAGCTAAGACAAATAGATCTGAACTTCTGTAAACCTCCGGCATCTCGTTTAGCTTAAACAGCCTGATAATTGTTTTTTCGGCTATGCCGTGAAGCTTGATGTAACCTAGAAGCATATCATAAGCGTAATCAAATTCTGCCTGCAGGCTGTCCGGGGGTTTACCAATCGCGATCAGAAGTCTCCATGAGGTAAAACGGGGAGAGAGTTTCGAAAAAGCTTGTATTAAATTAATAACCCCTTTTTGGGCAAGGATATTTTTCTTACCTAGAATAATCCTAGTAGCTGTTAGAATGATTTTAGCTTCATCTGGCAGTTGTAGATCTCTCCTGAGAGATTGCTTAGTAGTACTATACCGATTAAAGTATCTTACATTTACCCCTAAATAGTTGGTAGACAAGAGATTAATATCCGCGCCTTTGTGGAAGCAGTCACCAGCCACACTTTTACTAACACTGCTAATATGGCTCCACATTAACTGGTTAATAAGTTCTATCTGTAACTCTGTAACAGCAAACGAATGCAGCCTTAAAACTAGGGGAACCTTATGTAAGGCTGCAACCATATTAAGTATGATGCTATAAGCGGCTGGTACACCCAAATGGAAATTTTCTGCACAGATGATATCTATTTTATGTTTAGTAATTATCTTCTCAACTACCTTGGAGAATAACTGTGCCTTTAATAAAACCTCTTTGTGCGTATCATAAGTGTTTCTGGACAAAGACAAGCAGTTTTCGTTATAGACGGTAACAATTCCACTTTCCTCTCGGAAACTTTCTTTAGCAGTGGGTAAAACAACAACGGCTTTGAATTGATGTTGGCTTTTGAAATATTCGATTAGGTTGGTAATATATCGCTCAACCCCACCAATGCTTTCTAGTGGAGAGTTTGGGCTAATAAAAAGAATGTTCATAATTCTACAACTAAAGTTTAAAGAATGTAGGTTGCTCTTAAGTTATAGATTAATCAATTAAAAGGGTGAGCTTAAAAAAGAGAAATTTCGAGTTTCTATTTTGCAACAATAGGAACTTAAGAATCTAAATTCATTGCTAATTATAATAGAATTGACGCTTTGGGGCAATTATTAATACATTATTGAAATTTTAACAGTTCACCCGCTTTTTTTATACTTCATAATATGGAGTTGAATTGAATCTACTTTAGGAAAAATATCCTTATCTGCTGAGAAAAAAGGTGAACTAACTTCTTCAAAGGTTGAAAGCGCTGGATCTTTTTTAAGATCAATATGGTCTAAAATAATTGTCTTATCCTTGGTAATGACAGATTTATCTCCCTTGTTATCAATAGTCCTAAACTCTGGTGCGTAGTAAGAAAAACTTCTTAAAGTAAAAGAAGAGTAAACAATCGTGTCTTTGGGACTAAAGTTTTGCTTAACATATAAAACAGGAGCAATCATGGCAGGTAAACTATTTTGGAAGCGGTAAACTTGAGAAAAAGATTGGTAAGTTAAAACTAGTATCAGAATAAGTGGTATTGCCAAAGATAATTTAGTTTTTTTCCACAGTTGAGATATTGCATAAATAATAATTAGAAGTATTGGAACAGTCAGAGGCAAAAGATGGCGCGGCAGTTCAAGGTTAAAAAATGTTAACAATAAAACTGAATAAGAAACTAACCAAATCAAACTAAACTGATACCAGGCTTTAGTGTAAAGTTGTCTTTGAAACAAGCTCCAAAACAGTGAAACTAGGAATAAAATACCCAGAGGTAGAGAAAAACCCAGGTTAGACAGATGAACAATTTGCAGCAGTTTAAGTTTGATTAACCCAAGCAGCGAGTGATTCTGCCCCAATAAAAGGTCATGAGCCACCACATAGCTACCACTATCTAAGTAGATATAGATAAAATTATTCCAACCAGTTATTAAAATAACTGGTATCAGCCACAAAAGAACTCCTAGTGAGAAACTGAGTCCTTGCAAAATTGCAGATCTTAGATTCTTTTGCTTGATTATGACCCAAAACAATAACCCCAAAATTACTGGGAACTCATTAAACCTAACTCCAATAGATAACCCAGCCAGAAAACTTACAAATAAAGTTTTGGATTTATCTTCAGAGTATTTAAAAAATAGAAAGCCTACCAAAATTAAGAAAAATAAACCAACAATATCTGTTAAAGCAGACTCTGATAACAACCATTCCACAGGGATTAGCAGGAGAATTACAGAAGCTAGAAAAGCTAAGTTTTTATTAAAAATTTTCCTAACCAGCAGATATAAAGGTAAAGCTGCCAGAGCTCCAAAAATTGCACTCATAACTGTTAGAACCAACCTGTCATCTCTCAAAAAGAATAAGAAGAACTTACCCATCAAGGTATAAATTGGATAACCTGGAGGGTGGGGTTGATGTTTTAAGAGCGAATATTCGTGTAAACCTAAAGCCAGTTGAACGGAGTCCCAATCCTCAAGCCACTGACCCATAAAGTTAAGCCTTAAAACTAAAGCAATTACAATCAGTAAAATTAAAAGCTTTTCATTCATGGTTCAATAATGAAGCTCCACGGGCTTACGCCCGTGGTATCTTCTAATTCTCGCCTTTGGCGAATCCGACTGAAACCGGAACCTTCTTCATCCATAGACTTAAGTCTATGGTTTTTCGAAGATATTATAAACTGAAAATGTAAACTTTAGATACTTTAGCCTAACTCTTCTCTTCTTGAGCGGAGGAATGAAAACCACTGCTCAAAGAAACCAAACAGGCTCTTAAACGGCATCTCTATCAGAAAATCAAAGAGTATTAATAAAACATTGATTTTAGAAAAACTAAGAGTTAATCTCCTGCCTAAGTAGATAAAAGGCATAAAGAAAAAATCAAATAAAACTGACCTAATTCCCCTTCTTTCCACAACAACACTATAAATACTAGCTGATTGGTTAATTCTAAAGGCTAGGAAGGACACTATTATCAAAAAGAAGATAAAAACTGATTTGCTAACCAAATTAACTTTAAATAGATTTAAAAGATAATTGACTGAATAGATACCGATAAAAAGAGAGGAAAGCCAAAGCAGAATAAATATTGCATAAAGAATCGGATGCCACCTTGACCTAGTTTGGAAACTCTTACTCTCAACTACAGAAACATTTGGATCAAACAGGATCGAATTTATTCTGGTTAGTATCTTTAAGGAGTTATTCCGATCTGGTGTCTTAATAAAAAATATTGCTAGAACCATTAAAAAAGGAGGGGTGAGAGTGTTTAAAAATATTGATCTCCAGTCAATGCCGCCTAAAACCAACCTCTCGTAACTGCCCTCTACTAAAAGTCCAAAAAGTGCCTTGGTAGCAAAAAGAAAAATTACACTTCTAATTAAGGCTGTTTGAACCTTTTGATAGATCTGTTTATATCTTAGATCACAAATTTTCATGACTAAAGCCCCTAAATTCTCTGTATTTTCCACAATATCGTAGACCTTATCTTTTGACTTGCGGATTAGATCTTTTAAAATAATGAAAGGGATTGCCTGTTTCTTTAAAAAGGAATAGATCCGGCTGTTAAGCGGATGCCTGAAAGTCTGTTCAATCTTTTCATAACCTTTAGGAAATTCCTCCAAAATCCTTTGATATGTTTTTTCAGTCAGTTCCCCAAAATATTGATTAAACAGGTGATATCTTAAAAAGCCTAAGTCTTCTTTAGCAAAAGCCCGTCTGACATTAATGAAGACTAGGGCATCTTTGGCCTCCTCAGTTTCTTCAGGCATATCAACCTTTTTCTTAAGTATATGGAACGTAAAGTTACACATAAGTTGAGTATCCAAATCAGGATTCAGAATAAAATTAATATCAGTTGAAAGAGCTTGAACTAACCAATTGTAGACTTTTTCCCTATTTATCCGGTATTTTTTAGGAACTTCTTGCGAAAGTTTAATATAGAGATTAATCTTAGTTGAGATCTTGTCAATAAAAGATTCGGGGATGGTATTATCAGGAAAATATCTAGCCCAGGCTAGCTCTCTAACTAAAGGCTCAGCAACCATTTCACCACGGCTATCAAGAATTAGTCTTCTTTTTAAGATACGTTCAATGGCAGAGCGTAAGATAACCTCTTCATCCTGATATTCCATTGCATTGCGAAGTTTTTCATAAAAGGAAGCAAATCTGGCAACAACTGGATCAACTGAAATTCTTTTCTCAAATTCAAAAGGCCTTTCCTTAATAAATATCCCAATCAGATTTTCAGCTATAGGAGATAATTGCTGCCTGTTCATATTGCCAATATTATCATTTTTATCTATATTCTCAATCCTGGTTATCAGTGCCTTACTATAGGTTTACAAACACCTTTAAATTTGGTATAATTTTTATTCACATGTCTGAGAGATTAACCCCCCATTCAGAAATTCTCAACCCAACTGGTAGTGTTTACATGCATTATGCTAACCACACTCCTCCAGAACAGGCCTTACCGACTCTAATGGATATTTTATCTGGCAATTACTTTAAAACTGGCTGGGATAGCTCTTTAATGGGTAGAACTTTTGATGCAGATACTTATCCTGCCTCACTGGGTAATGTTAGGATTATGGCTATGGATGGAGCATTACCCCTTGATGCAGCCATGAAGCGCTTCAGCCAGTTAAAAAGGAAGGTTTTTGACCCGAATAACCCCAGCTCTAGAGAACTCCTAAGGCTTATAAGAAACAAGGGTGTTCCGCCAAGTCAAATAGATAAGATGATTGAGGCGATCACAGTCCATTGGATCTATTTGCCGTTTAATCCTTACTGGTCCCGCTCCAAGGAGTTTACTCTCCTTAGGGGTGATCCTTTCCCAGAAACAGTCTTACCAAGTGATGTTAGTTACAGGTTAGTTGAAGAAGACTTACAGAATGGTTATGATCTTTATCAGCTTGAGCAAATCAGTAAAGCTAGGATTATAGTCTTAACAGGTGGACTGGGTCTGGTGGCAGCAGCTGGAACAATTGCCTCAATTGTTGATACTCAGATAGGCGCGTTAAGGCAGATACCTAGGCTTGGCCGCCGGGCATTGCTTTTAGGAACTGCTGCACTTAGCGCTACACTGGCTTTAAATATCGGTAATGGAATTCCCTCAGCCACAGAAAAACTGGATGCTTTTGAAAAAATGCACACTGCTAAAAGTAGTCTGGATGCTAACCAAGCCTTAGTAAGGTTTGATGCTGCCCTAGTAGCCGCTTCAGAAAACGCTCAGCCAGCCAAACATAATGTTTTCAGATCCTTAACACTTCTTACTAAAGCCGAGGAAACCGGTGATTTGGCTGCAGTTATTATGGGTGAGGCCCATCTTTGGGATAGACAATACGCACAAGAATTAACATCAAAACAAGAAAGGTTAGAGTTTATCAGGAGACACTTCCAAACAGTTTTAGTACCTATCTTAGATACTACATTAAGGTATACACCAAGAGGCGCTAGTTCAACTACTAGAGCGGAAGCTTACAATGCATTGGTAAATCATATTGCTAGTGTAGATTTAGTTAGGTGTAAAGAGCCTGATCACGCCAGGTTTCCATTAAGCTTATTAGATAATGGTGTTTTTACACCAATTTCTTCATATCAAAGTCCGACAATTTTAAAAGCTCTAACAAGCTAATCATTTAGCCCATTTATTGTATAAGGATGCACCGCTATAACTGACAAGCCAGGTTAAGGCTGTCGAAGTAACGCCTCCCAATAGAAATACTCCAAGATCCATTGGTGCAACTTCCCTAGCTGAGCTTAAACTAAAAGTATGAAACCAACTTTGGCCAACTGTAAAAAGTAAATCAGGAGCTACCAGCGAGACAACCCGACAAATTATAAACAAAGCCAAGCCAACTACAGCAAAAGCATTGGCAAAGGCTACAGGTTTTAGCATATATTCTCTCACCTCCTTTTTCTGACTTTTTCTGCTATCCAATATAAGAATAATAAGACAAGAAGAACAAATGTAACATTAAAAAATGGGTTATTGCCAATTAAGCTATCTACCAGCTTAGCACTATCTTGAATCATCTTGGTAAACCCCTCAAGGCTACCCATGGCAAGTTTTCCCTGTAAAGTCAATACCAAAATTAGCCAACCAGTTAAAAAGAAGATTATCGAGGCTACTAAGTTACTAGTTAAAACTCCATAAGTTTTTCCGAATAACTTAATCTCAAAAAGAGATCTTCTTAGCAAGGAAACAGCTGGCATCTTTCCATCCAAGAAAACTGATATTAACAGCAAGGGTGTCACCATGCCCAAAACATACATTGCCCCTATGGCTAGAGCTCCAAAAAAATTTGGTGAGAGAAAAGTTAAGGTCAAAATTCCAATTAATACTGGCGCACAGCAAGCACTGGTAATACCAGAGAAGATACCTAGTGTAAAGATTGATAAGACATCTGTTTTTTGCTGGTCAGTTCCAGGTAGTCTAGGCATTGGTAGCTTTATGCCCAAAAAAGTTACCACAGATACAAGCAGCATAACTATCCCACCTGCAATATAAACTGGTCCATGGTAGTCAAAAAGGAACCTGGAGATAAAGGCAACACCCAAAACTGCTGGTAACAAAACTACAAAAATCCCTGCTCCAAAGACTAGGGTCATCAGCAACACTTTTTCTTTCTCCTTAAAAACATTACCCAAATAAGCAGGCAGTAAGAAGGTAACGCAACAAGGTGCAAACAGAGCTACCATCCCAGCCACAAATGAGGCTATTAGAGATGTTTGAAAAAGTATTTCGCCCACTAGACTCCGCAACCTCCTCCTCCATTTAACCCCTCAATATTTTGAACTGATTGTTTGATTTTTTGCCAACCTTGAGCAGATGAGTAATCAGAAGACAGAGCTAGTTTCACATCCACCTTATCCCAACTGGTGTTTTTTTGTTTAAAATAGGCAGCCATCTCAACATACTCACGAGGGAACCAATAAGAGTTAAGGGCCAGTAAATCTTTATAAATTTGTTCCTCCCCAACTCCATTGTAAACAGCTAGTTCGATATAACCTAAGGCTGCCATACCATGGTTACAATCTGGGAAAGCTGTGCTATTAGAACAACAGGGTCTAAAAACAGTTTCAGCAATTTTTTTAACTAATTCTTGTTGTTTGTCGCTCAGCGGAATAATTCGTTTGGATGAGTAGTAAACCATGGCATCCTTTTGCCCCAAAGTCCAACCACCAGTTGAAGCAAATTGAGCAGTATCACCATTTTCTTTCATTGATCCCTCATCTAAAACTTTATTTTTATTAACAAGCCCAAGTGCCCAAAGAGTATTAACCATAAAACGTGAGTTTTTTTCGTTAATCTTAAGCCTTTCATCCCAGCTGCCAGCAAGATACTTCATGTGATCTTGACCATCATCCAAAGAAGTAAAGATCTCCTCGTACTTCTTTTTATCAATCACGCCAGATTCTACTAACTGACTTCCTAAATCCTTCCAAGTGACTGATAAAACATAACCTTGCTGAGGAATAACTTGTTGCTTAAGTAGTTGAATTAATTGACCAGGATCCTTAGTAGTTTGGGCAAGTTCAACTGCAGCTTTTTGAAACTTTCTCTTAATTAGGTAGTACTCTCCAACACCAATAATTAAGGATGAATCCAAAACAATAAAAAGAGCTAACCATAAAGGTACGGTTTTTTTAAATATTCCGCTCACTCTCTTCATGATTTAACCACATATCCTTTGAGAATAAACTCGAGCTTTGGATTATTAGCATCATTTGTTTCTACAGAAATTATTCTTTCAATTGGACCAACACCTGAGGGACCATGAAATGATTGATCAAACCTAATAGCCAGCTCTGCTTCTTTGCCTGGTTGAACTTCACCTATCCAAGATGAATTACTGTGCATACTGAAAAAAGGACTGCCTTTTTGATTGATAATTACTTGAGCCGAAGTACAGGTGCAAGATGTCTTAATATTATTTAACTTAAGCGTATCAGTTCCAACATTTTTAATTTTAAAGGTTTTGGTTGCTTTAGGTCCGTTGTAGTCAATCTGTCCCCAATCAAATGAGGTTTCAGATGCCTCAGCTTTAGCATTTTGGGTCTTGGCAATATTTTTTGAAGGAGAGGATGATGAAGAACTGCTTAAAACTAAGACACCACCGAACAGGATAAATAGACTAACAAAGACTATAATAATTAAGATTTTTTTATCGGTCATTAACTAACTTTTATATCCCTCCCTAGGGGATATAATATTCTTCATTATCAATTTAATGATGTGATTTTCGTCACAATTTGAGAAACCTAACCCACTTACTTTTACTCGTTATCGTCGTCTTGTGATTTATCCTCTTTTTCAACTGAAATCAGTGGGTTAATCAGAAAACCTTTTAAATCTTTTCTACCAACTATTAATGGATACTGAAGGTGGCTACGACTGGCAATTGTGGCAATAGTTGAAATATTTTTACCACTTAATTCAAAGTCGATTTTAACGGCCGGTCTAAGCTGTTGACCACTAGCCGCCTTAACCATAATTTTTCTAGGAAGTAGAGTTAGGTTTAATGATTCAACCAGATCGTCATCAAGTGAGGTTCGGTAAGCTCCTGTATCTAACTTAGCCTCAATCGTTCTATATGAACCATTAACCCTAAAAGTAACTGGCTCAATGACTGATAAAATCTTTGGACTAACATCAACTCTTTCGGAAACAGACGTAGCAAACAGAGACTTGCCTACTTCTACTCCTCTTTCTGGAGTAACTATCTCTATACTTTCAAGCCTTTCTAACCTAGTTCTTAAAGATGCCTGATTAGCAATTTGAATTGCTAGTCCTGGTCTAGCATTTACTTCTAAAACTAATGGCCCTTTTTTGGCATCTATGACAATATCAATCGCAGCAAAACCTAACTTTGAGATGGCTTGAGTTTGAGCAGCCAGAAGCAGAATCTTATCCCAAAGTGGAGTTTTAATACCCCTAACTTTAATTTTAGTTCCAGGAATAAAGGAGATTGGTTTGTTCCTTAAAACGCCATAAACTGTGATACCAGTCCTGATATCAATTCCTACCCCAATGGCACCCAAATGCAAATTAGCTTTGCCCTCTGACTCTTTGGTCGGCAGCCTCATCTCAGCCATAATTGGTACTTTACTGAAGACAATCACCCGAATATCAGGCAGTCCAATCGAAGAGATCTTTTTAAAAAACGGGTCAGGCTTAAGCCTCTCCTCTATAAAGGCCGTATCAGGTAAATATTGGAGAGAATAAGCTCCGTCAAGAATATCAAACAGATGGGATTCTAACTGACCCTTAGTGTAGATCCTGCCAGGTAATGTTTCTCCCTCTATCCCGTTCCAGTTTTTAAAAGCCAAAATTCCTTCTCCGCCATAACCCCGGTTTGGTTTAAGGACAAAACCGTTTTCAGGCAAATTCCAGCCAAAACTTCTAACTGAATCTCGATTGGGAAAGGCAGCTAGAAGATTAGCAGTTGGAATGTTATTTTTGAGAAGCA
Source organism: uncultured Gammaproteobacteria bacterium (assembly GCA_964405655.1). Taxonomy (GTDB): domain Bacteria; phylum Patescibacteriota; class Microgenomatia; order Daviesbacterales; family UBA10151; genus CAYOOO01. Next base: position 11,655 of record CAYOOO010000020.1, read on the forward strand.
TTCTTTTGGTTAGCAACTTCTCATCTGCTTTTTTCTTGGCTGAAGCTTTATTGAACTTTCTGATGTAAATAAAGTTTCGGGCATTCATGCCCAAAACGCTTTTACTTATTGGCATGGCTTTGAAGTGATGAAAAACGGAGATACTCAGTCAGTCGCAAACCAAAATATCTGCCTATTAAAATATTAATTGGAATTAAGATTAAGACTATCTCTGGGTAAAGCAGGACAAAATTTCTTAAATAGTCTGAAGACAGCAGCAAAAATCCTAGTATTCCCAGCCAAACAGTCACCAAAGTAATCCAGGTAGTTTCTCTCAAGCTTCTCTGAAGCTGCAAACTAACAATTTTATCACTAAGAAGGATAAAGATCAGAACAGGGAAGATTGAGAGTTGCTTGACTATTAAGATACCAGCTGAGGCACTAATAGTCAGGGTAATAAAGACAAAAAATGAGACTACAAACAGCGACAAAGACATTTTAGGAAGCTGCATGATTCTGAGTCTCTTTAAGATGAATCTGGAAATAATAGAGGCAATTAAGATGATTATCAGTAGTATAAAACCAGCGGTGATGCCTGTTGCCACTAAAGTAATAGATAATGCAACTGGTACAAGCATCTCCAAGCTTGGAAGCCCAACAATGTGACGGATAAAAGCTACAATAGTTGCCAAAAAGGGCAGCAGCAAAATTAAGATAATCGTATTGGCTGGAACTCCAGCTCGGAACGAATACTGGACTGCATACGCAAGGAAATTGGTAAAGCCAATCTCTTTAGCCTCTCTCTTGCTAAAAAGAGCTAACACCCCCTCTTTTTCCTCAAGCTCCTCAGGTCTGGTAATATCAGTCCTATGATTCTTCTCATCTTGATCTTTTAATATACTTGAGGCGGTTGCCGAAGCAGTAGCAGAAGCAGTTGGTGAGTCTATACCTAAGTCTTGTCTTTGGGCAAAAACAGGGTTGGGGTTAAAGACAGCCAGTTGTATTAATAAAAGCAGTGTTATTAGTTTAAATCTCATAAAAGGGTATTTTAGGCAAAAAATTGTTTAACTTTTTGACAGATCAGATCAATTTCTGAATCTTTAATCTCAGGGTTACAGGGCAATGATAGAACTTCACTACAAAATTGTCTAGCTATTGGCAAGTCAGCCTGACTAAACTCATCTTTCAGGAAAGGTTGATCTGGAATTATCAGCGGGTAATGGATCAGCGTTTGAATTCCTTGACCCTGCAAATACTGTTTAAGCTGGTCTCTTTTTCGAGTTCTAATCACAAACAAATGATAATTGGGTAGACATTTATTAAGAGGCATAATAATTTCCAGCTCTTTAAGACTTGAGAGTTTATCTATATATCTCTTAGCTGCTTGTCTTCTCTTCTTATTATTAGACTCCAAGTAAGCCAGCTTTACCTTTAGAAAAGCTGCCTGAAGTTCGTCCAATCTACTATTTAATCCATAAAGCTTGTGAAGATATTTGCCAGACTGACCATAATCTCTAATTTGATAGCATATTTTAGCTAACTGCTCATTATCAGTAACAATTGCTCCTCCATCTCCAAGAGCACTTAAATTTTTAGTTGGGTAGAAACTAAAACAACCCAAGCTCCCAAAGGTCCCAACTATCTGGTTGCCATATTTTGAACCATGAGCCTGGCAAGCATCTTCTATTAAAAAGAAGTTCTTCTCCTGACAGATTTTTCCTAACTGATCCATATTGCAACTATTACCATAAAGATGAACAGGTAAAATAGCTTTGGTATTTTTACTTATAGCTTGAGGAATTAATAATGGATCCATTAAGCCTTGTGCGTCAACATCGACAAAAACAGGTTTTGCCCCAACAGCTAAGATAGCCAAAGTAGTTGCTACTGCTGAAACAGGAGTAGTAATTACCTCATCACCCTTGCCCACCCCTAAACTCATTAAAGAAATTTGTAAAGCCTCTAAACCATTTCCTACACCAATGCAATGCTTGGCTCCTAGGAACCTAGCAAAACTTAGCTCAAAATCTTTGACTGCACTACCCAAAATAAACCAGCCTGAGCTGGCAACCTGATTAAAAACCTGATCAAATCGCCTTTGATGTCTTTTATATTCCAAAGATAAATCAAGAAATTTAATACTTTTTGTCATTAACTTTGCCTATGGATTTTAAAAACTTACGATAGTCTCTAATGTAGTCTGAAGCTTGGTAAGTCTGGGAGGCCAAGACTAGCAGGATTGTCTCTTTTTTAAAATCATTCATCTCATGCCAGATCAAATTGTCGATTATCAACCCTTGTTCAGGTTTATCTAAAATTACCTCCTCCTTTTTAAATCCATTATTTAAAACCATCTTGATACTCCCTTTGATACAAAATAGGATTTGCTTATTTTTTTTATGGGCATGTTTGCCTCTTTTAAACCTTGGATCTGCCTCTAAAATTAAATAAATTCTCTTGATTTTAAAGGGTACATGGTCAGGAGTTTGGGCAAACAATAAATAGCAATCATCTTCTATTTTGGGTATATTAATTAATTTAATTAGACTCTTTGCCATTTGGGATATTCTATCTGATAAGTGCAATAAATTAAAATATGAATATGCAGAGTTTGTTTACTGAAGTTTCGGGTCAGGGAAAAACAGTTGTCTTACTGCCAGGAATGTTAGCAACTACCGCCTTCTACAGACCCTTAGCTAAGATTTTAAGTTTAAAACATCAAGTAGTAAGTATGGACCTTCTTGGGTTTGGCCGTTCAGAAGCACCAAAGGAGTCCGACTATTCTTTAAACGAGCATCTTGAATCTATTAATAAAACGCTTGAAGTTTTACAAATAGATAAGCCTTTCACATTAGTTGGTCACTCAATGGGTGCATTGCTGGCTCTATCATATGCAGCCAGATTTCCTCAATCTGTTAGCAAACTAATACTGCTTAACCCACCAGTTTTTTTCAGCAAAGAGGAAGCAAAAGAAAATATTACCAATCACTCAGCATTACCTAAAATTCTACTTTATGGGCAGATTGCTAAGTTAGCTTGTTTAATATTTTGTAACTTACTAAGACCCTTAACTACAGTTGGAGTAACTTACTTTCTCAAAGATCTACCTAGGGAGGTGGCAGCTGATACTTTACTGCACAACTACAACTCTTATTCTAAAACTTTGGAAAACGTGATTGAAAACCAAGATATTATCAAGGATTTAAAGAAATTAAAGATACTCACTTTAATTGTCTATGGTGATCAGGATAAGCGAGTTAATATTCAAAATATTCAAAGATTGGTTCAATTTAACAATCGAGTTAAAATAATAGCACTAAAAGATTTAGGGCATCAACTCCCTCTTTTTCAACCAGATTTGGTAGCAAATTTGATTAACTAAATTATTCCCGGGTTTTAACCAGTTGAAAGTAGTTACCATCACTGTCCTCAAATGTTGCTATGTAACCATAATCCTGGACATGGTAGATATCCTGAACCTTTTTAACTCCTGCCTTCTCTAACTTCTTTACCTCTTCCTCAATGTCATCTACCTCCAGATTAAACATGACCCTCTCGGGATTACTGCTTTTTCCTTTAACCTTAGAGTGATCAAAAATATAAAGATTCGGACCACCACCTAAATCAAATCCGAAAACTTTCTCACCATGATCTCCCATCTCAGCTTCCATGCTAAGTTTAAGTCCAACCTTGTCTTTAAAGAAGTTCGACAGCTCCTTAGCATTCTCACTGGATAAAAGAATTGCCTCTAACCCTTTAATCATCTCTCTCACCTCCTTTTAATGATTTTGCATCTTTGACAATACCATCCTGGCAAAAATTGTCAACCTACTTTATGTAGTAGCGAAGAAGATTTAAGAATTTATCATAGTGGCTATAGAAAATATAGATATTAGCAACTATTAGCCCTGGAAAGACTAATGACTTCTCCAGGATACCACCTGCTTTTAACCTTAAAATCTTTAGTGGTGGTATACCAAGCCTGATTGGGATAGGAAATAACCATGGTACCCCTTCCTTGGTAAAGGTATCCATAACTAGATGAGACAAAAACCCAATCATAAAAGCCCACCAAACTATATTCATATCTACCAGTAAGACGCTTTTCATAGTATTCAGCAGAAAGTTAGTTAAAAACCCAAAAAGAAAAATTCCTATGATCGAATGCGAAATAAATCTGTGTCCACCCAGTAATGGACTTATTAATCTGGCAATCAGCGAGCCACCTCGGATCTTGCCCCAAACTAAAGCAGATGTTTGATCTATATCTGGTGCTAAACCACCAACCATATTAGCAATAAAAGCCACAATTGCTGTCGATAAGGTTATTTCTGCTAGTGGTTGAGTAGCAACAGTATAGGTAAGGGCTGTGAAAGCAGCTAAATCATGTGT
>CAYOOO010000021.1:0-13449 GCA_964405655.1 uncultured Gammaproteobacteria bacterium
AGTTTAACCTAGCTAATCTTATTAAGAGTTCTAAATTGCTCAGCTTTTTTAATAGTTTGTTTAACCCAATCAGGTATATTTTTATTGCTTAGAATCTGTGTCTTAGAAAGCCACCATGAATTTTGATGCTCTTTGCTTAATTTTTCTTTACCTCCAGTAAACTTGCAAAAAAAGTCAACTCCAACAAGTTGAAAATTTTTTTTAGTAAATGTCCAAATATTAAAAACTCCAACACTTTTAACTCTTAAGTTTGTTTCCTCAAAAACCTCTCTTACAACTGCCTCCTCTGGTTTTTCTCTAAAACCTAGTCTGCCACCTGGAAAATCGTAGCTGTTAGGGGAGATTTCTTCTTGATCGCTTTTAAAAAGCAAGAGGTACTTGCCTTTAGAATATATTATTGCCTTAGTGGCTATCCCGAATGTTTTATACAAGTCTCCCATAATTACCTAAACAATTCGCGGGCCGCAATCGCTAAGCCTCCTACTACACTGTTAAATATATCCGATTCTTCTACAGTATCAAAATACTTAGATAGAATTTCGTTTACAAAGACATTATTTGAGGAGCCACCTACTTTTAAAGCTATAGCTATATTATCTGGAGTCAACTGAGCCCTCCTTAGACATTCTTCAATACATAATTCTATCTCACGCTTCTCTTGCCTCATCATAAGATCGAATTCCCGCCTCGTTATAGGCATATTGATCCTCATTCCATCAGCTGTATATTCTATTCGCGTTTGTTCAGTAGTGGATAAGTCTATTTTAGCTTTTTCAATGGCTTGTAGAACTCCAAAAATATGTTGAGTTTCCAACATCATAAGCAATCTTCTCAGTCTAGTACTATCACTACACCTATTTCTTAATATATAGTTTAAGTCTCTAGTTTTTTCTTGTTTTTCTGCAGTGTTAACTAAATGCCATTCAGTGATGTCTGCAAATAAATGAGCTGGCACAGGTAATCCATCGGCCCATTTAACATCTCTTCCTAAGAGGGGTTCTACTTTACTCTTAAATATATGCTTGTCTAAATCGGTGCCTCCTATGTCAATTCCATGTACTGCTAAAACTTGCGAAGATAGCGATTTCTCATTTAATTGGGCAGTCGCGGACATATTTAAGCATGCTACATCAAGTGTCCCGCCTCCAAAGTCAAAGATTAATATATTTCTGCCATAAAATGAGTGACGTCTAGTGTAATCTAATGCAGCAGCAACGGGTTCATACATGAATTTAATATTCTGAAACCCTGAGTTGTGTGCGGCTCTCTCAAGGCGCTGTTGTGCTATTTGGTCTTCTGGATCTTTTTCTGAAAAGCGTACAGGTCTTCCTAAAACTACATTTTCTACAGTTTGGTCCAAATATCTATTTGCAAATCTTCTCAAATCTTGTAGTACCATCTCGGTAAGCGCAACTGGTGAATAATGTGTAACCTTAGGTTGCCCACAATATTTTATAGTACGAGATCTTAGGCTAATACCATCATAATCAGGATTTGGTAATCCAGGTTTAATGCTTGGTATAAAATGAAAGTTATCCGGTTTGTCGGGATCCTTAAAAAAAGTTATGGCTGCATAACCTACAGAATTAAAAAGTTGTGAAGCATCCACGAAAATGCATGATGGTTGGCTCAAACTACCTCTTTGAACAGGAATAACTTTAAGTTCATCTCCTTGAACTGCTGCAATGGCAGAGTTACTTGTTCCAAAATCTAAACCTAAGCTTACTTCACTTTTAGGCATGGGGTAAATATTACCATATTTATTTTTTTGATTCCAATAATGCTATGGGTTAAAATACTGCTATGCCAATCTCAGAAAGAGAGAAGAATAAGGTCATTTTGGCGACACCGCCTACGGTATCTCATAGAACTGCTGAAGAAAACCTTGGCATTGGATACTTGGCTGCCATACTAAGGAAAAATAATTACGAGGTAGATATAATTGACGGTTGGCTTGAGGGTTTTTCGGTGAGTGAGATGGGGGAGAAAATTCTTCTAGGTCAAAAACCTCTATTCTTGGGTTTTTCGGTTTATCCTTCTAACCTAAGTCAGGCCTTAAAGGTAATTGAATATCTAAAAATGCGTAATTTTGGTGGACCTTTTGTAGCTGGTGGATATGGCCCTACGTTCCATCAAACTGAATTTTTGAAAGCTGGTTTTGACGTAATATTAAGAGGTGAGGCAGAGGGTTCAATTAAAAAGCTGGCTGATCATTATGTGAATGGTTATCCTAGGCTATCTGAAATCCCGGGTATTGGGTATATCGAAGGGGACAGGGAAATAATTATCCCTAATTCACCTTCTAAAACAGATATCGAAACTTTACCCTTTCCTTCTAGAGATACACTCCCTCTAGTTTTAAAGAGAAAAACACCAGTGCATATATCCTCTTCAAGGGGGTGTGAGGGGCATTGTTTATTTTGCTCTATAGTTACTTTTCAAAGATTATCTAAGAATCCACAATGGAGGCAAAGATCTATCCAGAATTTTGTGGATGAGTTGGAGTATTTAATAAATATGGGAGCATATTTTTTTAAAGTGGTGGATGATAGTTTTATAGAACCGCCAAGAGACGAAAAATGGACATGTGAATTAGCTGATGAGATAAATAGGAGATCTCTGACGGTACTCCTCAGAGGTTCAATTAGAGCTGATAGAGTAAGTGAAGGTGTTTTACAGAATCTAAAAGACGCAGGTTTTGTTAGTTTTTCTTGCGGAATAGAAAACTTCTCTCCCAGTGCATTAAAGCGTATGGCAAAAACAGCAACTGTAGATCGGAATTTAGAAACTTTAGAATTATTCAAAAAGCTTGGAATTATAATGCAGCAAGGGATGATTCTATTTGATTACAGGACGACGTTGGATGAAATTGAAGAGAACTATCAAGGAATGAGGAAGTATGACCATACAGTCATAAAGGGAGTATTTACAGAGATGTATGCAGCTGAAGGAACTCCACTCACTAAATTACTCAGTCAAAGAAGTCTTCTTCTACGAGATCAATTATTTTTAGGTAACTATAGATATCTAATTCAAGACGAAAGAGCCAGAATAGCATATTTTGCTCTAAAAGCTTGGCACAGGAGTCATTCTAGAATTTACGATATGGCGATAGACCCCTTATCAGCTCCAAAAGCTTTAAATAGGGTAGAAATGGCAATGTTTTTACCTTTAGCAAGAAGTATAAGGTACAGAGACTTGGATTTTATGAGAGATGTTTTAGATAGAGTTAGTGAAGGACGTTCTGAGCAAGAAATCATGCAGTTTACTCAAGAAGAAATTGAACGCACTATACATTGGTATGATCAATTTCGAATACAAGTTGAACAAGCATATAAAGTAGCAGGTTTGGTTTATGATGCGGAAGAAAATCCCTTTGTATGTTAAAAAGACAACTTTGACCTATAATGTTATAATTCGATGACTAATGCGTGAGATCAGTATATATGAGGACTCTCGTTCAATACCTTTGCCCATTATTCCAAATGATCAGAGGCTTCAGCTTGCTTCTGGTTTATATGATGCACGAGCTCACTACCTACTAAATAATGGTCCTACCCATGAGTTCGGAGAATTAAGCGAAACACAACCCACAATTAGAAATATTGGATGGACATTAGGTAATGATTGTCCTTTTAGGTGTATTCATTGTTACAGCTTTGTTGCTAGAGAAAGAGGGAAAGATATGGATAAACAAACAGTCGATAGAATTGTCGATCAGCTAGCAATAAATAGTATAAGAACAGTTAACTTGGGCGGAAATGAGCCCTTGTTTACTAATGGTCCAGATCCCAGAGATACAATGCTCCCATATATTATTGAATCTTTGGTTAATAAAGGTATAGCAACAGGTATTACTACAAGTGGTATATCAGTTCTCTATTTGTACGATCATCACAAGAGAGTCTTCAATCTATTGAATGATGTTGATGTAAGCTTTGATTCACCTATTGAAAAAGAACATAATGCGAATCGGGGTGCAGATCTGTATTGGCAAGCAATTAAACTGATGTCTATACTTCAAGCAGAAGGTAAGCCTCATACTGCGATTATGGCTGGTATGAATTGGAATTTTACTCTTCCAAAAATTGAAGCGCTTGTCCAACTGGCTAAAAAATATGATGCTCACATAAGAATTAACCCTGTTAAGCCCGTAGAGCCAAGACACATGCTTATTACGCTACCTCCAGAGCAGTACTACGAAGGTTTTGCAAGATTGATGGAACTCTGTGAACCAGTCGATTTAGGCGAACCTCCCATTGCAGCAGTGACTTCTTCTGAAGAGGCTAAAAGATGTCCTTGTGGCAGAACTTCATTTAGAATTCATTCCATAACTCCTGACGGTGGTATATATGTATCTCCTTGTGTTTACTTACATGACTATAAATCTGATTTAGATCTTAGAGAACACGACCTAGCAGACATAATAAATTCACCTCAGTTCAGAGTTTTTAGACAGAGAAATGCTCACCCAGAATTGGTAGAAGGATGTGATGGTTGTACCATGATTGACAAATGTGGTGGAGGTTGCACGGCTAGGTCATATTTGTATCGTGCTCATACAAGTGGAGAAAAAACCCTTTTAGCGCAAGATCCTTATTGCCCTGTTAAAATTGAACATGATCAATCATTTCCTCAAAATCCTAAATTGCAAGATCAACAGCTGCTAGTGCATGCTGATTATTTGTGCACTTGGATCGGAAAACCAAAGCGAAATTAATAAAAGTTTTGACTTCTTATGGTAATAGTGCTATACCAACCTTAGATGGATCCTTCTCACCAAGGTAAGATACTGCTAATAGATGATGATAAAGATACCCGTGATGTTTACAAGGAGATTTTAGAAGAAGCGGGCTTTAAGCTAGATTTAGCTGAGAATGGTGAGGAAGGGTATGCCAAAATTCTTCAGGGGGGCTATGACCTAATACTTCTTGATATCATGATGCCCAAAATAGATGGTATAGCAATCTTAGAAAATCTAAAGAAAAAACCACCCCAGGTTTATAATGGTCCTATTATTGTTTTATCTCAGTTGAACCAGCCTGATATTATTAATACTGCTATGGAGCTTGGAGCCAAAGACTACTTTGTCAAATCAGATCTAACTCCTGATCAACTTTTAGAAAAAGTCTCCCAGTCTCTGCAAACCCCTACTAAATCCTAAGCTACTATTGAAATAATCTTTGCTGAAATGTTAGCTTAAATTAATGGTTCCTATTCGAAACCTCTATGTACATCTAAGAACTTATGGTTTGAGACACCGAGCTCTTTACATAGTTTCTCTAATGATCTTTTTTTGGGCAATCTTTGACGGGATCATCTCTTATGTCACGCCTTTGATTATTACTGACCATGGCTTTTCTAAAACTTCACTGGGATTAATTTATGGTTTCTCAGCCCTAGCAGGAGGTTTTTTTGACTTTATTTTAAGTAAATATCTAAACAATACCCATTTTAAAAGAATGTATTTCTGGCTGTTTGTAGTCTGCTTTATTTACCCGCTAATTCTTTGGCTATCAAAGGATCTGTGGGTGTATCTGATTGCTATGTCAGCCTGGGGTTTATATTATGCTTTGATAAACTTTGCCAACTTTGATTTTGTCTCAAGAAAAACTGCTCGGGATGAACACTCATCCAGCTTTGGAGTTATCTCAGTCTTTAAGGGACTTGGATACTTAGTTGCGCCAATCTTAGCAGGGCTTTTAATAGGTGAGGTAGTTGGATTTAAACCTTTCTTGCTATCCTGGATTTTCCTGGTTATCTCAGCTTTAATCTATTTGGTTCTAATAATAACTACTAAAAAAGATAGGCGCGAGTTTCTCCAAAGCCCAATTCATAAAAGGGTTAATGTCCTAAAGGAGCTTTATCTTTGGAAGAGTGTGGCCAAAAAAATCCTGCCAGTACTTCTTTTGACTTTAATGCTTAATATCTTTGAATCATTCTTTTGGACTGTTGGACCAATTATTTCTGAAGGCTTTATCAGTCTTAAACCTTTTGGAGGGTTATTTATTACCGCCTATCTGCTGCCAATTCTGTTTATTGGCTGGATTGTCGGTTCAGTAACTAAAAAATGGGGTAAAAGAAGGACTGCTTATCTGTCTTTTTTACTTGGCAGCCTAGTTATCAGTTCCATATCCTTGTTTCAAAACCAGTTTATAATCCTGGCTGTTGTTTTCATCTCATCTTCTTTGGTAGCTTTAGCCTGGCCATCAATTAATGGGGTGTATGCAGACTATATTACCCAGTCTGTTAATTTAGAAAAAGAGTATGAAGGACTAGAGGATTTTTTTGCTAATTTGGGCTATTTTATTGGTCCAATTTTAGCAGGAGTCTTAGCGGACAACTTTGGCAACCTGCAAAGCTTTAGTTATTTAGGATTATTTGGGGCTCTAATAATGTTTTTAGTAATGTTTTCTTACCTAAGAGACTCCAAATTTAGATTTACCAGCGGCCAATAATTGGTAATAAGTTTTATCAGCGAATCTTAATTATGTCCTGTAAGGATAAGATTCAGTTTAATGACCCATTAAATAAAAGATAACAACTTAGCTATAGAATTTGCATAACCTTTTACTCCTTGTTGGACTCCTCTTTTAAAAAAAAGTTCTTCAATCAAAAATCTTCGGTTAGTAGCGAGACTATCTAAAGGATAAGTCCACCTAATTAGTACTCCAACCTCTGCTAATCTTGCTTCAGCTTCTTTTATAGCTTGTAACTGTGTAGTATCTTCGTTTATACCGAATTCACTTTTAGCTCTCTGGATGGCCAAAGCATCCAAATGATTAACTATTAATATGGAATATCCTAGCAAATCGTCTATACCAGAGTTTTTATAAACGATTTGCTTAATTGGTTCTAAGTCATGTTGTTCTAATCGTTTAGATAATTCAAAATAGTTTTTATCTGTCACGTATGCTTGAGCTGATAAATGTCCTCTGTTTTCTAGTTGGTCAACAATTAGCTGATATGCAGAGATAAAAATATCTGGTCTCGATCTCCCCATTCTGACTAAGGAATAATTAAGTAGTTGATGGTAGTCTAAAAGTCTTGAGCGTGGATTAAATCTTCTAGTATTTGGTTCCCAGAAATCTATGTATACACCATCAACAAAATTATGAGGAATAGAATCAATGCTAAATTCCAAGTTTTCCTGATTCTGCTGATCAGAGACTTGATAAATTGAAAAAAGAATCCTGTTTCTAAAAAAATATAACGCTTCTTCTAGTGTTGCAGTAAGCAAATAAGTTTGTCCATCAACTCCTCTTAAAAAAGGAACATATTCAACATATCCATATTGAGAATCATAATAAAAACAAGGTCTATTGCCTAAAGTAAGTTCCGTATTTGCTAATAAATCGTAATAATGGTACACATCATCGCGGATATCCCGATGTCCTCTAACTTTATGAATTTCTAGTGAGCTTAAATCCATAAAACAGTTAGTTTTAAATGGTAATCTAATAAACGTGTCTGAAGGTGATGGTAAATTTTTAACTTCTTTTCCCGGATTCATATTTCGTTTCAGTGGATATCTTTATGCCGTACAATTTTAAATTTTTAAGCAGTCTTTGATTATTGATATACAAAATTGTATTTATACCAAGAATTTTGGCCACATCCAAATTTTTTTTACTATCATCGATAAACAGAAATTCTTGATAAGAAAACCCAATTTGTTCTTGGATTGTCTGATAGAAAGATTGATTAGGTTTAGCAACTCCAATTTTATATGAAGAAAGGTTTTTATAAAATAAAGAGTTTAATTCGACTTTTTTTATAACAGTTTCCAACCAATCCTCAATTTGATTAGAGGCCATTATTAAAAGATAGTATTTAGATAAATCCCTTAAGATCTTGATGAAATCATGGTTTAATCCAAAATGGTTTAAGATGTCCTGTTTAACTTTTTTAGATGGAATCTTGGTATAATCAGAAATGACTTTCCAAAATTCCTTAGAGTTAGCTTTACCTAGTCTAACCTTATCCCATATTTTAATTGCTTTTGAAATTACATTTGCTTGATCAATATTTTTTAATTTGCAATAGTTAATAACTACTGGATCCCAAGAGGAGTTATTAGTTAAAACACCACCATAATCAACTAAAATAGCTTTAATCATGTTTGAGTTCGTATCTGTGGTTTGCATATGTTAAAGCATAAAGAGTAGCATAGTCTATCTCGCTACTACCAAATTCAATTCCACTCCAAAGTTGGATTAATTCTAATACCACTCTACTATGAGAAACAATTAAGATATTTTGGCCTGAGTGAGCATAGTTTAATGTTGAAGCAAAAGCTTTTATTCTAGATCTTAATTGGTTAATTGATTCTCCATCTGGTAGAGAATACTCTAAGTCTTGTTTATATGAGACTAGCCACTCTTTAAATAAAAGATCTTGATCCATTTGTTGAATAGGTAGCCCTTGAAATAATCTACTTATTCTGAAATCTCTTAATTGGGGGGTTAAATTAACGTCAAGATGGATATAATTTCCAATTATATCGGCAGTTTCTCTTGTTCTCTGAAGGTCACTTGCAAAAATATGATGAATACTTACTTGTTCTTTTATTTTTTTGGCTAGTTCATGTACTTGTATTCTTCCCAAAGACGATAGGGGGTTATTTGCAGCCCATCCCTGGTAAAGTCCCTCCACATTATATTCACTTTGACCGTGCCTAACTAGATAATAATTGTTCAGATCATATTCCATAAAGTAGATTTGCTAGTTCTCTATTTAATTCTTTTTGTATCCTTTACTCTTATTCCAGGAGGAATTATAGGTGTTTTTATCGCTAGATCTTGGGGATTATTTAAAAGCTCAATTGGCAAATCAGTATTTTTTCTCTCAGCGGGCTTGTTAAGCTGGGGAATTGGTAACGTGGTGTGGTCTTATTATAATTTCTTTAAAAATATCCCAGTTCCGTACCCATCTTTATCTGATTTCGGGTTTGTTACAAGTTATCCACTATGGACTATTGGTATGATCAATTTACCGCATGCTTTAGGAGGTAAATTTGGATTTAAAAAATGGTATAGCAAGCTTCTTATAGTTCTTATCCCGGTTTTCGTATTAGCCCTTTCTTACTATCTTTTAGTTTTCATTACAAAAAACAATATAATATTTACTCCTTTTACATCATATACAAAGCTCTTTTTTGATATTGCATATGGAACATTGGATGTTATTTTACTAACAATAGCATTAATTCTTGGAACTTCCTTTAAATTTTTTGGTGGGAAATACAAATTATCTATTTATACGATTCTTATTGGATTTATATTCTTATATGTAGCTGATTTTTTATTCTCATATACGACAAGTGTAAATAGTTATTACAACGGAGGTATTGCTGACTTTTTCTTCACAATCAGTCTGGCAATCTTATCTTTTGGTGTTTTAGGATTCTACCTGAAAAAAGCTCCTTAAGCTGATTTATTTTTTCTTGTATTTGTGGTGCTATTATTAATAGATAGTGCAGGGAATAGTTTGCTAATTATTTGAAATCCTATAGTATTTGTTATATAATTACTAAATGTCCGAACAGCTATTGAATCCCTTAACCCACATAAGGAGATTAAATACCCATTTAGAAAGTAGAGTATTAGCTCAGTTACCTCAAGATGAAGCAGATAAAGTTAGAATAGCCCGAAGGAGTGCTAATGCAACTAAAATTATCCCTCCAAGCAGACAAAAAAAGTTCTTGGGTAGAAGATACTCCGCACAAACTATAGATGCTATTTCTGAGCAAGCTTTAGCCATAATTCCTACTGAACACGAAGCAAGATTAGGCATGAAGGTTTTAGAAGTTGATCCTATTAGAGAGGCAGCAGATCGTAATTTTAGATCTATGCAACTGGATAACCCTGACCAGAAAGCTGCTTTGGCTTATTGGATTCAAAATTTTGATAGTATACCTGAAGATAGAAGTAAGTTAGGTCAAGCAGTAGATTTTCTTAATAGACCATTTAGAGAGTTAGGAGACTTTAGCAACCTGCTTATTATGAACTTAGGCGTTAGCTTAAGGGGAAGAACTCCATCACTGGCTGAAAAATTAGTTAATTATCCTATCAGAAAACAGTTAGCTTCAGATATTGTTGATATTTATAGAGAAGATTTGACTGAAGATGCAACCAGATATTTAAGGGATGATGTGGCCAGAAAATATCAAGCAGATGTAGATCAAATGAAAATACTTGAGCATCCAGAGTTTGGCCCTAGAGTTAGAAGATCACTAATATTTGGAACTAGTAATACCTTGCTACGTAATGCAAGTGGGTGGGCATTATATGGTAGCTTGTTAGGAGCACCGATAGTAGCGCCACATTTTAGAGAGTTTGTGGAGCAAAATCCAGATACTGCTATAGCTTTAACATTAGCTTCAATTTCAATTGGAGCTTTAGCGAGAATGGGAGTTGATTATTGGGTTTTAAAAAACAGAGGCTGGAGTGCTGATGCTTTGGAAACAGTCCCTGCTTTAATGTCTGGTAAAGTAAATGAAGAAAATGAACTTAAAGCTAACCCTTGGTGGGGAGTTTTAGGTACTCCCGTTGACATCGCTCTAAACTTCTCCCCACAGTATTCTTGGGCTTTCTTTACTAACCCCCCATATTCTACCTATGCCTTTGCTCTTACAGTGGCTTGGGATCAAGCAGTGCTTGCTTTAACTAATCTTGTGTCTACAAAGATATTTAAAGTAAAATAATTAAGACCCCAAAAGCATGAAAACAACCAGTAAAAAGACCATTTTACGACTCAGTAAGGAGCTTGCCAAGAGAATAGCAGAGAAAAAAGAAGCCTTAACAACTTTACTTTTGGATTATGAAAGTTTTGAGACCGCCAAAGATGAGCTTTTTCGGTCTAAGGATGCTTTAGATAATATTGAAAACGAAATTGATTATTTAACTAAGTCCAAGGTTGATGTCATGTGTACTTTTTTTCCGGTTAATCTACCTTTGTACTCACTAGTGATTTTTGCGCTTATTCCAAGCTTTATGTCAGAAAAAGTCTTTATTCGGCCACCTCGTCTTATGGCAAAAGCGGTTAAAGATATTATGGCTATTTTGGAAGTAGAAAAGCTATTTCCTAATGTAAATATTGTTGAGATGGAGCGAGGGTTGTTTCGAGACGCTTATGTTTCAGTAGCTGATGTAGTCCTTTTTACCGGAAAATATGAGAATGCAATAGAGCTGCAGTCCGTCTGCCCAAAAGCATTATTCATTTATAACGGTGCGGGAGTAAATCCAGTAGTTATAACTGAATCTGCTGATCTTGAATTGGCAGTTAAAAAGACAGTAGAGATGAGAACATTTAATAGTGGGCAAGATTGTGCTGGATCGGATGCTATTTTAGTCCATAGAAATGTTGCCAAAAAATTTGTGGATTTACTTAAAATTCATCTAAAGGGGATAAATGTAGGGGATTACCACGATCGGGAAAACACAGTTGGACGAATCGTTAAACAAGATAAGCTGTCCGAGCTTGAGAAGTTCTTTCAAACGCAAAAAGAATATTTGGTTTATGGCGGAGAGATTGACAGAGAGAAGGGAATCGTATTTCCGACAATCTTTGTCGAGGATATGAAGGAAGTCTCCTCAATTTATTTCACTGAGTTTTTTGCTCCGGTATTCTATGTTCTGATCTATGATAACGGTGATGATTTGAAAAAATATTTCCTTGATCAATACTACCAGGACTATGCAATGTATATCTCTCTATTTGGACAGTCTTCGTTTATTCAGTCAATTTCCAGCTCTGTAATCTTGTCTGATAAGATTGTCAACGATGTTGAGCGTGGATATTACCCATATGGGGGATATGGCGACAAGGCCAATTTTATCATCTATCAAGGTAAAAAAATAAGCCGACCAATTCTTATCTCCCGGGAAATTGCCGAAAGGCAAAATATTTAATATTACAAGTAATCTATCTTTCCAGCAGGCTAAGTGATGTATCAAGAATTTTAGAGATCGCCTGTAAAAGCAACTGCGTAGAAAAGGTTTTTTGAGAGAGGGTAGAACCCTTGAGAGATCGGTAGAGTTCATATACAGAGTTCTTGCAACTTTCATTATAGTTAATAATAACCTTTGGAGAAGCCTGGTAAAGTGCTCGTCTAAAGATTTCTGGGGCATACGATATCAGACGTGCAACCACCAGTTCGCTATCTTGGAGTTGAATTGATGTTTTTGGATCAAAAACTTGTTTGCTATGAAGAATTTTTCCAATTGCCGATTGCAGGTTCTTAAGAGTCTTAAGATGATAAGAATTTATTTTATTCTCTATATCAGAGTCATTAATAACTACAATGCGTGGTTTTTTCTTCTCCCTAAAAATCTGCAGTGGATCTACAACAGATAAAAACTCATGAATACTCTGAGAGGGAGTGTTTAAGGAAAAAATAATTATATCGGGATTGTTCTCTTTTAGATGGGTGCTAAGGGAGGTAAGTTGAGACAATAGTTGGGTGGGTGATTTATCCTGTTTTTGCAAAAGCAGATACCTCTCTTCCGATTGATGGATTGCAATGACATCATTCCCAAAATTTCTAATCTTTCTATTTTTAATCACCCTGAATAGAAAGGATCGAGTTTTGCGGATTGGAGCTTCTTTGTTGATCGATGCTGTCTTTACAGTATATGGAGATAATGCGTATAAACGGTTAATAAATTGAAAAACAGGGCCATTAACTGGGGTATCTGTTTTTACCTGTTCAGTAATCAGTAAAACCGTTTTTATTTTTTTGCTCTTGTTTGCTTCTCTTAATAAATTCTCATTTAGAACATGTCTTAGACTATAAGTATAAAACTTTTTTGATTTAACAGTGACATTGATGTATCCATTAACGATTTTAACCTCTTGAATGTACCTCTTATAAGATTTTAGGTTTTTTACAATATCTGAAGCTAGTTTAGAATAATCTACTTTTAGTACTTTTGCAATTTCAAAAATAGGAAATGTAAAATCCCCCTCAACGTGAGTCGGTGTCAAATCAACCGAGATAATTTCTTCTAAATTCTTAGGTATTTTTTTGCCAATTGCCTGCTCTAGCGATTTCCGAAAGCTATCGTAAAGATAAAAGATAGGAGGAAGAATCGATTTAGGTAAATCTTGTTGTTGAAAACTATCATTTTTATTTTTTTTAAATTTTTGATTCATACTTAGCAAGAGCTGGGTTAAATATTCCTTCAGCTAACAAAATATGTTAAACTAAAATAAAGAGATATGGCAAGTCTTCTTCCTAATTGGTCAAGTAAGATACTGATATTATTTTATATCGGGCTCGTGGTCTGGTGGTTCATGATATTTGCCAGAGGAATCACAGAAACGACTGAAAACTATCTCTATAGCTTTGTATATGGTTTGATTCCACTTATTTGGGGATTAATTGGCTTACGAAATAGTATGTTATGGGGTGGTCTAAAAAGTTTGATGGGAAAAAGTATAGCTTTC
>CAYOOO010000021.1:13459-14417 GCA_964405655.1 uncultured Gammaproteobacteria bacterium
GAGTTCCAGTGCCATATCCATCACCAGCTGATTTCATCTTTATACTCAGTTTCCCCTTGTGGGCTATTGGAATTTCACTTCTTTCTAGGGTTACAGGTATGGTTTTTTCCTTACGTCGAGTTAGAGGTAAAATTATTCTCTTTGTAATACCCATTTTAGCAATTGCCTTGTCTTATTATCTTCTCTTTACAGTTGCACGGGGTGGAGTAATTGATACTGAGGGTGGTTTACTAAAGTTTTTCTTAGATATTGCATTTCCGGTTTGGGATGTAATTATTTTAACATTAGCCTTACTAGTTTTTGGACTCTCCTTTAACTATCTTGGTGGTCGATTTAAATGGCCAATTATTATACTTTTGCTTGGGTTTGGAGTAAACTACATTACCGATTTCTCTTTTTCTTACACTACAACCCTGGGAACATTCTTTGTTGGCAGCTGGGTGGATTTATTATTTGCAACTGCAATGTTTCTGATCGCACTAGGTGTAGCATTGCTTAGCCCGCAATCTATAATAGCATCAGAGAAATGAACTTTACATTAGTAGAACATTTTAGAAAAGAGGACTGTTTTATGAGTATTGCATTATGGTAGGTACTAGGAATAATTGGATTTAGAAATTATAATTAATTTATAAAAGAATGGATACTTATACACAAGCTATTAGCAGAATAATTAAAGAACAACAAACTATTATTGGTCCGATTGCTTTGGATCAGGCTAAAAAGGTAGAAGGCTTGCAAGTTTCTAGTGCTGATGATGTGAAAGTAGTGGGTAGTGGCAAGGATGTTTTAACTAAGCTGGTTAACCAGTATGCAAAACTGTTTGGTAAAGCCTCAATTGAGGTCTGCAAAGAAGCCTTTGAACCCTACCAGGATAAAATGCCTGTCTCAGAAGTCCCAGATATCCTCAAAAGTTAGGGAAAGTTTTAACTCACACCTTAGGGGTTGCATCAGTTCC
>CAYOOO010000022.1:0-11694 GCA_964405655.1 uncultured Gammaproteobacteria bacterium
CTCGCCCTTCTTTTCACCTTTCGCTCACGCTACTAGTTCACTATCGGTCCGAAAGCATATTTAGCCTTAGCAAGTGGTCTTGCTAGATTCGCCCAGGATTACACGTGTCCTAGGTTACTCAGGAATCCGACCACGCTAGCTTAAGTTTAGAATACAAGGCTTTCACTCTCTTTGGCTCCGCTTTCCAGCGGATTCTTCTACTCTTGCTAGTCGCTTATGTCGGTCCTACAACCCTCCGATAGCCCCTTGCGGGATCATCGGAGTTTAGGCTTTTCCCTTTTCGCTCGCCACTACTGGGGGAATAAACTATTGTTCTCTTTTCCTAACCTTACTTAGATGTTTCAGTTCAGGTTGTACCCTCTTTTAACCTATGAATTCAGTTAAACGCTAGTCCAAAGGACTAAGGTTACCCCATTCGGAAATCTACGGATCACAGCTTCTTGGCAGCTACCCGTAGCATATCGCAGCCTGACACGTCCTTCATCGGTACTTTCGACCAAGGCATCCACCGTATGCCTTAATGTTGAGTAATTTTTGGCATCATCCGCCACTTGGCGGACGGCCTTCATACTATCGTATTCACATTTCAAAGTACAAACCTTAGGGCTTTAACAATTGTTAAACAATTGCATCTTGTACCTAAGTAGCAATTCCTGAACTTTCAGAAATTCCTATCTAAGTACAAAATTTAACCAAGAATTATGATTTATGATTTTTATTCTTAATTAGACAGGTGGACCCAAGGAGATTCGAACTCCTGACCTCCTCAGTGCAAATGAGGCGCACTACCAACTGTGCTATGGGCCCGTTAGTTCGTAGAACACTCATTATTTTCATTAGTTCATTGCCCATGGAAAACTTGCACCATTTACTATGAACTACGAACTATAAATATGAAATTTTAAAATTGAGGGATGCAACGTTCCTTAAGTCCCGATGTCCATCGAGACCTTTGGACAAAGGGGTTTAGGTTAGTGCGTTGTTTCTCGCAAATGTCATCACTGAGGGAGAATATACCAAATTCGTAATTCTAAGTCAATCTTTTAGTTATGATAAAATAATTTTAAGATGGTTGGTTCTCCTGAAGAAGGTGGTCCAGGTTCTAACCTAGACTCTCAAACCCCTAAAACTGAGTCGAGATTCGACTTAGCAGCTTTTGGTGTTGAACAGAGTCAAAAGAAAAACGGCATGATCAAGGAGTTTGCAGTTCGGCATAATTTAGCCTTAGATAGATTTAGCTTGAATGGCAGATCGCTCCTGATAGTAGGTGATCAAGAGCTACCTGACCTCAAACCAGCAGATCTCAAGAGATACATCGATGAATCATTTCAAGTAGACACAAAAGTTGTGACTACCCAATGTTATGATGTTGCAAAAGCTGCTCAGCAGCGGGGTTCAGCTAAAAGCAGACTCCATTCTAAGGGTGGAACTAGTGAGTTTTCAGGATATGGCAATCATTGTCTCAATCTTGATACCCTTCAAGACGGTAGTCTAGTAGCAGTTGATTTTACTGCAGCAGAAAATATTGATTACCATCAAGGTAATTTTGCTGTTTTTGCAATTAGAGCCAGCTCACAAGAAGAACTAATTGCAAGATTAAATAAATTATATGGGGGCCAATGGTCTGAGATAACCCCAAATTACGAATATGAAGTTCGCCAAAATGCTATTGAAGGCATTAAAATAGAACTAGAGGAGTTAGGTGAAAAGATTAATTCCCTAAGACTTTCTTCAAACTTCCAGTCACAGAATCCTAACGCATTAAGTGAGTATCAAGACCTATCCAGTTATAGAGATACTCTTCGAAGAATGGTTAGTGACTGGGAAAGTCAACTTCCTAAAGCTGCTTAGCTATTTCTTGACAAGCCACGCACTAATCAACTATCGTTTAATTGATGATCTTTTCTAAACCGCCTAATAGAAAATCCAGCCAATCTGGTTTCATAGAAATAATTGTTATCTTACTGCTTTTTATTGGAGTTATTGTTGGAGTTTACCTAACTCAAAACCCAACTAATATTTTGCCTAAAGCCCAGGAAAATCCTGAACAACTTCCCACCGCTGACAAACCTATCAAGATCTCTTGTATGGATAATCCAGTCTTACCTCCATCATGCCAGAAAGATGGTAAACAATGTGAGGAAAAAACTGAAAACTACAACTTTTATTACTACAAATGGGATGCATTCTGCGGTAAAGCCCTAAGTAATGATAACGAACCCGAGATAACTTGTGGAGGTGCAGCATCAGCTCAACAAGCCTCAGAAGACTGTATGAGAAAGTATTTAGAAGCAAGAACAAGTGGACAGTACAAAAAAGTTTTAACTTGTGCAGCAATAGGCTGGGGCGAAGGCGATTCAGGGAATTTAGATAAAAACATATATGGATCTAATTTTCAGGCTAAGTGTAGAAAAATTGGGTCAGCACCTTGTAATCAAAAACCTTTTGATTCTTGTATTGTTTATAGAAATAGTCAACCAGTTATAGCAGCAGATAGGGGCGTCAATCCCTATGATCCAAAGAATTTTTGGTGCTATGGATTTGTTGATAAAAGAAACCAACCTGCAAAAGATATTGGTGTTTGCATGATCTTAGATACAACTGTAAAGGAACCTGGGAGTAAATTGGGTGATCCTCAGGATAAGCAGAAACAGATAACTGATATTCAAACCAAGTTTAATAGTCTCAAATCCAAGTTCAAAACCATTCCCTCTGAAGCACAGTCAATAATTAATGAGGTTACTTCTGGTAAAAGAACATTTGCCAAGGCCCTGGAATTTGCTACTGGATGCCAAAATCAAATAAAAGATCCAAAACAAAGATATAGACTAGATTTTACTCAGCAGGACGGTAAATCTGGCTTTGTTGAGGAAAGTAAAAGTAGATGTGAAATAGCTGTTGTTAGAGCTTACAAAAAAATGCTCCGGGCTTATATCTTAACTGCTTATTATGGGATTGTTAATCACCAGATCAATGGCTGTATGGTGGCAGATCTTGGTCATCCTGATAACTTTATGGGCCAAAAGTCTGGAACAACTGATCCAAAAGAAAGAGTATTTGTCTGTAATGTTGGTCAGGATACCTTCTACACAATTAAATCTGTGGTTAAAACTTTAAAGGATATGAGTACCAGTGATCAGGTTATTAAATATATTAACCAAAACCCTCAGGTTAAACTCAGCCAAAAGTTTCCTCCAGGATCCAGGGTGGAAAACTATAGAACTTGTGTTATGAGTACCCCAATTGGTCAGGAATGTAAGATAACACGAGTGCGAAATTAACAAATTATGCCTACAGTTTCTGCCCCAAAAGATAATACCAAAAACAACCAGCAGTCAGGAGTCATAAGCTTAGTGATAGTTTTTTTAATTATTATAGTAATAGGCCTTGGGGGATTTATCTATATCAAACTTAACGAACAAAGAAATAGCACTCAAAGCAATCCTGTCTCCTCTGGCTCTCCCTCTGTTACAACTGATAATAGCCTTTTTGAGGAAGAACCAGAAGAAGAATTTAATACTGAGGAAGATATTATCTTCTTTGATAGTTCAAACTAAAAAGTCTAGAGAACTTCCCTCCTAAAAGAACTATTCAGACGAACCACCAGGTCATGAGCTATTGTTTGGCAAAGCTTGGCGCTATTTACCAATGAGTTTTTGTCTGAGGAATTGGCTGTAAAAACTATAACTTCCTGTCTTAGCTGAGGATCAGTAATTTCCGAGATATCGATTGTTGTAATATTCATGCTGATTCTGCCAATTATTGGACAAAATTTATCCCCAACTTTGACAAAACCTATATTGGATAATCTTCTATCTACTCCATCATTATAACCAATTGGCAAAATTCCAATTGTCATATCTTTTTTGGAAGAAAAAGTTCTGTCATAACCTACTTTTGTACCTTTTTTTATCTTTTTAACTTGAATAATTTTACTTTTAAGAACCAGGACTGGTTTAACTACTCCTTTAGTATCACCGGTTGGATCTATTCCATAGATTGCCCTGCCTATCCTGGCTAAATTAGTCCCTTTTGTAAAACCGTTTATCAATCCTCCTGAAGCAGCTATATGTTTCCATTTATATTCAATGCCTAAATCTTTAGATAGACTGATAGCCTGATTAAATAATTGCAGCTGTTTTTGAGGGTAAGGATCATTTTTTGTAGAGCTTGCCAGATGGGACATTAAACCCTTTATCTCAATTCTTTTTAGTTTCTTAAGTTCAGGTAGAAAACTTGCTAAATCTTTGAGAGTTAACCCTTCTCTGTTTAGACCAGTGTCTAAGAAAATATGAATTTTAGCTCCTGGCTGATAGTTATTTAAGGCTTTGGCAAAATCTAGATCAAAAACTGTATAGGAAAATGGTAACTTCTTAACCTTTAAATTTTCAGGATCAATATAACCCATGATTAAAATAGGAGTTTTAATCTTAATCTTTAAAAGTTCATAAGCCTCATAGATGCTATCTACACAAAAAAAAGGACATCCTAAATTATCAAGCAAAGAGGCTATTTGGACTAGCCCATGACCATAAGCATTACTTTTTAAAACAGGTGCTATAGCAACATCTCTATCTATATTGGATAAGTATTTAAAGTTTAGATAAAGGTTTTTTGAGTAAATCTCAATCGTATTTAAGGGGTAATATTTAGCCTGGCCAAGAATCCTTTTGAGAAGCCCTATCACAAGCTAATATCATAGCAGAAGGCTAGTCTTGACTGAAATAGGTAAAAATGATTAAGTTAAAGAGATGGGTTTAAAGCTTAAGGAGTTAAATCTTGGAACACTAATTGCTGTATTTGTCCTAGGAATCCTAATAATTGGTGTTGTGGTAGGAACCTATCTGACTCAAAGCCAGCAAGTTATCAAAAGCCAAGCCAGTACTGGTTTACCAATAGAACTTTCCTCTCCCCCGTCTGATCAGGCTGTCTCAGGCAAGATTAGGGTTGATGGCACATTTAAAACTGACTTGGATCTTAAGAAGTTGTATGGATTTTTCAGGATTGATGGAAAAACTGCCTATAATCTTAAGTTTAGGAAACTAGAGGGTGATCAAGTTAGCCTAAGTGGTATAAGTGACCAAGCTTATCCAGATGGTAACTATAAACTGGAAGTGTTTTTATATAGCCTGTCTCAAGGCTCACCAACCCTAATTGGCAGCACTTCGCAAGATATTACTGTAGCAAATTAACTCCTACTGACTCCTCCTCTTATTGATCTTAAAGTAAGTTATGCTCTAGTATAAAGTTAGCAATCAACTTATGTATTTTAACCGTCTGAAATTTATAATACTGACTGGAGTTTTAGCATTGTTTACTATTACCGGCTACCCGCAAGCAGCAAGTCTTCTTTATAATCTCAGTCATATTAGAATTGTATTTGCTCAAAGTGGAGAGATTATCGATGATGATTTTGCGCCTGACGATCCAGACATCTTTCTATTTGATAGTAATGACAGTGGCGGGGGTACTTGTGGTTGGCAAGTAGTTTTTGAAGGCTGTGACAGAAGAGGCAACTCTTATCAGGTTAGGAAAAACAGCTGTACTGGCGAGATCCAGCCATATTTTAATCCCCATCGTGATTCCGACCGATGCGACAGAGGCAATCCGAATGATCCGACTCTTTGTAGCAGGGATAGTTCTTATACTATTTTTAGAGGCTGTGCTGAAGAGTGCGGGGTAGCATTTTATGCCTGCGAGGATGATCCTTTCATGGTCAGAAAATACTCTGAGCCAGGTAGTGGTTGTGATCTTGAGGAAAATAACGATGCTTGTATCCAAAGTCCAGAGCCTTCTCCTTCACCTGAGGAGAGCCCTTCTCCGTCTGCTTCTGCTTCTGAATCTGGATCCCCCTCACCTTCTGGCTCTGGCCTAGAATCCCCCTCACCTAACCCGCAGCCTAGCTCAGATTTTAGTCCCTTACCAAGGATTACCAAGATTTCCTCCTTTATTAGTGGCGAGGAAGTAGATTTATCAAAAACTAATATTAAAGATGGAACTGAGATAGTTTTTAAGGCAGATGTTGAAAGTGAATCGAAAAACTATTATTGTCTTTGGAACTTTGAAAATGTGATTGATGAATCAAACCAGCTTTTAGAGATTAAACAACCTTGTATCATCACCATGGCTTTTAAGAAAGATGCTCTTAACCAAGGCAGTATCAAAGTCTCAGTCAGAGCAGTTGATATATTCAAGGATCAAGGATCAGATAAAAGAGAGGTTAGGGGCTCAGATAAAAGTAGTATTTTTCAAGTTAGCAGCTTGCCTGTTAATTCTGTCTGCTCTGATTCAGGCGATAATCAAACCCTTAAAGAATGTATTGTTAAACAAGCTGGTAGTGACAAAGAGCCACTCCAAAACAAGGAGTTAGCACCGCTAATGTTATGTTTATATGACCTTGAAGGTAAAGAGGCTTACACCAAGCTCAATCCTAATGCCAAGACGGTTTTTGATCAAGTTTTACTAGTCAAACAAACACTATTAAACAAGGGGATGGATTGGGAATCTTATCAGTTATGCATAAGAAGATAAAAGAATTAAAAGAGTAAAAGGTTGTAGGCGACGATTTGGCATAGCAGAGCCAATCGGAGACTAAAAGTTACGACCAAATCTGTCGAAAAAAATATGTTAGCAAGTATGAAATCTAAAATAATTATTGGTGCAGTACTTTTAATAATCATCTTTTTGATGGCACTATCTATGACCTTGGTTAAACCTAAACCTAAAGCAAAACCTTCCCCCTCCCCCTCGCCCAAAGGGGTGAGTCTAGTAGGTAATGATAAATTAAATAAGTTAGCCCGCTTCAAGCTGAATAAATATAAACTGCTGCCACTTCTGAAAGTTGATGCTACACCATCAGCAGTTATTAATGATAACAACCAGGATCAAGCCCTCCCTGCAACTAGAAGCTATCAGATAGAAAAAGCTAAGGTTACTTACCTACCTTTACCAGATCTATTCGAAGGAAGCGTTGAGAACGCCAAGACAATTGAAGAGTACCGTTTGGCCAAAAAACAGGTTGTATTAGACCTGAGAAATCAGGGTATTAATGTCTGTGATCTTAATATTTATTGGGTCAGACCAAAAGATGTTCCTATCAAAGATCTTCAGCTTGAAGATATCAAATCAGATGGTTGTTAAGGTTACTTAAGCCAACCCCAGCTTTTGAAGATATCAATTAAGCTCTTTTCAATTGATTGATTAACACCAGCTATAAAATTAACCACTTGCTCGATTAATCCTTTTGGTTTTTCCTCACCAATATTTGATTGTGCTTGATTGCGTTGAAAGTCAATTTGATCAAGGTCTTGATTTCCTGAACTTAATGGTTTATTGGCAAAGTTTCTATAAGTTAAATTGCTATAGTTATATCCTTCCTCAGACCTTTTTCTAGAGGGCTGCGGACTTTTTGGTTTCGGAGAAGGCGAAGGATCTTCTTCGTCCTCCTCTTCTTCAAAATCCTCTTCCTCTGGAGATGGACTGGGAGAAGGAAGCGAGATAGTTGAGGGAGATGGGGAGGGAGACTCAGATGGAGAAGGCGAAGGGCTCTCCTCAGATGAAGGAGATGGTGAGGGTGAAGGAGAAGTTATGGTATCTGAAAAGGCTTTTGGTAAAAAATTAGTTCGTTGCCCTACTAGGTAGACACCCAAAAAAATACCTATAAAAAGTACTAGTATTACCAAGATAGGGATTAATCCTCTTTGGGTTGACTCATTCATCAAAATTACTCAAGAGTTTCCTTTTGGATTGTTTTACCAACATTTATTACCTGCTCAATTAACCGATTTGAATAACCCCATTCGTTATCATACCAAGCAAAAATTTTAAGTAAATCACCATCAACAATTTGAGTTAAAGACAGATCAACTATAGCTGACTCACTCCTGCCGACTATATCTGAAGAGACTAGAGGATCTTGCGTCCAAGCCACCACTCCCTTCCAAATGAGAGTTTCGCAAGCATCTTTGATTGCTTGATTAACCTCAACAACAGTAGTCTTTCTTTTAAGAAGAAGTGTGAAGTCAGAAATTGAACCAACAATGGTAGGCACTCTTAAGGCCATGCCATCAAATAACCCCTTAAGTTCAGGTATAGTCTCAGTTGTAGCAATCGCTGCTCCAGTTGTGGTAGGAATAATATTTTGGTAAGCTGCTCTGGCTCTTCTTAAATCATTTGATTTACCTCCAGGCGGCGGACCATCCACCAAGTTCTGTTCAGCTGTAACTGAGTGAATTGTGGTCATCAAAGCTTTTTGAATACCAAATTTGGCATTGATTATGGCTGCAACGGGAGCAATACAGTTGGTAGTACAAGAAGCATTGTTAATAAGTTGTTCTCCTTCGTAATCTTGAGCATTAACACCAAATAAAAATGTACCGATGTTTCCGCCCTTAGCAGGAGCTGACAGAACTACCCTTTTAGCACCAGCTGTTAAATGCTGCCTCAATCCTTCTTCATTAGTAAACCTGCCTGTAGACTCTATAACTACATCAACATTAAGATCTTTCCAGGGTAGTTTGGCTGGTTCTTTCTCTGCAAAAATTGGATATTTTTTGTCTTCAACAATTATATTTTGCTCATCTGAGGCGACTTCTTTTTCCCAAACGCCATAGGCACTGTCATACTTTAAAAGGTGAGCCAAAACATCAGCAGAAGTTAGGTCGTTAATTGCAACTATCTCGATCTCCTGTAAGTGATCTTCAAGGGCAACTTTAAATGCATTCCTGCCAATGCGTCCAAAACCATTAATGGCTACTCTTAACATAAAAAATATTACTTATTTCATGGTAAGCGAGAAGTTGGCGGTTGTAAAGATGGCGCGGGAGAGGAAGGAACAGGCTGGATCTTGGGCAGAAGATTAAGATCAATAGCAATTCCTTTTTTCTCCTCTAGCACATCCAAATTTCTTAAGCTATCAAAGATTGCTGAGCTGTTATCAAAAGTAATAGCTACCACCTTAGAACTTGATTGATTCTCTTTGACTGAAAAAACTACTGAGGCCATTAATCCTTCTTGTCCAAGATACGCAGTAGTTTTAAAACCAGGATCCCCAACACTACCTACTAAAGAGATCACTCCTTGTTGGTTATCAAAAGATTGTTCAGACCAACTATCAATAAAATAATTCTGTTTATCTTCTATTATCCAACCGACTGGTACCTCACAAGGGTTAAGAAAGTCTTTACAGTTATTCTCATCATTACAAGCCCTGGTAACAACAGAACCACAAACTATATTTTGATTAGCCTTTGAGAGCTGTTTGGTGGTTAGAGACTCCACTTTGAGCAAGTCTGAGGGGAAGTTTAATTTAGCCACAAATTTATGCGTTTCAAATTTATCTGATCTGACATAAATATTCAATTCAATTTGGGCTGAAGCAGTAGAAATTATTGGGTTAGATTTTAAAATAAAGCTGGTTTGGGCGGGAATTTGTTCGACTGAAAAGTTAAAAGCTGCCTTGGATGAAAGCAGTTGCTGCCGCTCAACTAAGAAAACCCCCACTGGAATAGATAGAGTCAGCACTACCAATATAAGTAAAGCGATAACTGTTCTAAAACTCCACTTAGTTTCTGAGGGATCGGCAAAGGAAAGATAATCCATATAAAGGCATTATTCTTGCAAATTAAGATCTAGTCAAGAGGAAGTTTTAAAAACCAATTAGAGCTTTCCACCTTTACAGTTAGGATCAGCCTGCCTGACAACACGCCTTTTACCACTACATTCATAGGTTCTTATTCGATATCCTCCTGAGCATCGGTCTTTGTCTGAAAGATATGTCCAGACAGATTCATTAAAGTAATCTTTGTTACAAACCTCTGGGCTGGGACTTGCACTAACACTAGGACTGAAACTGGGGTTGTTACCTCCTGTGGCTTTTTCGGTCAGGTAAATCATTGCAGGATAAGGTGAGCCTCTTCTCGCAGTATCATCAGAGTAATTAAACTGGACATATAAATATTTCGGGCCTGGTTTAGCATCACTGAATGTAAATTGAACTTCTGTATATTCCCTATCTTGAGAAAAAGGTATTTCTATTTTATTTTTATCAAATCCCGGACTGTCTGAAAGAATTGCTTTGATTAAGCTATTAGGGGTTCCGGGTGAGGCTGTGGCACTTGGTGTAGGGGCTCTACCGCAATCTGTACCTATAGATTGAGCAACTTTGACTTGTTTTTCGCAGACCACTTTTGACTGATCGGTTGAATAAGCTTCCAATCCAATCCAGTTGCCGCTGGCACTTTTGCCATAACTATCCTTATTCATAACAAGTCTTAGATTAACATCAATGCAACTTAAAGGAGCGATTGTTGGAGCTTCCCATTGGGTTTGGATGGAAAAGTTACCGTCACGGTAATTATTTCTAAAAACTCCTAGACCTGACAGAGGTGTTTCAATTGGCACTTCCCCGCTCTTATAAGCTGACCAGTTGTGATTAAAAAAGTACTTCCAGTTTAAAGAGGGGTTGGCATTAAAACGTTGCTCGAATCCTTCTGCACGATCCTCAACTATACTGAATAATTGAGTTTTGGCAGGAAAGTTCATCTTATAGACATTGCTTGTGCCCTCGACAACTTGATCAGGTCCTTCAATATTGACACAAGCAGGCTGAGGTAAAACAACCATCTGATGTAAAGGCTGCACACAGGATACGGTATTGTTATTCTTATCAATCAATTCAGCATAAATTTTATAGACTCCACTTTTTTGAGGCTGCCAGTACTTTCTCCAGGGATAATAATTGACATCTAGATCATTTATGTTAATGGTGTACATCTCACTTAGATTGTTAACATTAACTGCTTTATAGGTAATATTTTTAAAACTGGAGTTCCATTGATCCTTTGTCAGGTTGGCAAAAAAACTGCCGTTTGTTTGGGAGATATCTTTTGCCACATATTTAATATCCAAACCGACCTTCATCCCCTGACCTATCACAAACTTGGAGGAATTAATAGTATTAGGGCATTTTTCAGCTGAAAAAGTCGGATTTTGAGCAGAAACGCTCTTTATCAAAAACTGCTCCGATTGCCCAGAATTATCGGACGTCCCGCTAATTAAGTTTGGTCTATATAGCCTAACCCAAACTGTCGGGTTATCAGTATTACTGATAAAATTTCCTTCGCGGCCGTCTAAAAAGACAACTGAACCGTTTTCAGTAGCTTTTGGCTTTAAATTAGTCCTTTGTTTAGTCAGGTAAACCCCTATACTTATACCCAAGATTAAAAGAAGTAATATTAAAATCTGGACAACGGCACCTTTTTGGTTGCTAAACAAGCGGGACACTAGATTAAGTAAAAACTATTTGAAGGTATTAGTCAACGATTAGGGTCAATTAGTACAGCTTTTACCAATATATTTATTGATGATAGCAAGATCAGAACCGTCTAATTTACCATCTCCATTCATATCAAATCTTCTGTTGTAAGACTTCTTTCTTCTAATATGGTTGTTAACACTACTGTAGTCATTGGTATTGACTTTTCTATTGTTATTTATATCAGGCGGCCAGGCATCATCATTTGATTTATCAGAGCAGTCATCTAGAGGATCAGTCCCAATCACTTTCTCTACTTTATCTAAAAATCCATCTTTATCTGAATCTGGCTCAGGTGTTGGGGAGGGTGAAGGTTTGACTGAAGGCAATGGGACGGCATGTTCGAAACAGTATAAAGCTTCTGGGACTACACAAGTTGC
>CAYOOO010000023.1:0-10308 GCA_964405655.1 uncultured Gammaproteobacteria bacterium
ACCATGTGTTGATTTTAAAATAGAGCCTGATTTGTTACAATACTTGATGTTTCCAACAAGCCGCGGTGGTGGAATGGTATACACGCAGGACTTAAAATCCTGTGGCCTTAGGCCTTGTGGGTTCGAGTCCCACTCGCGGCACAAATTTGAAACAGTCACTTTCAGGTGGCTTTTTCAAATTTCGACTGAGAATTGACGAGATCAGCGCGCTTCGCTCCAAGAAGCAAGCTGTTCGGCCCCGCTTAGCGGGGGGCGTATTATCCCACTCGCGGCACAAAACAAAACACGGGATTATTTTAAATATTTGCTAGAAGAATATTCTTTTAAAAGTTTGTTAGCAATTTTTAGCTTTGCTCCGACTAACTTAGCAACTCTTTTTTTGTGATGAATGTTAGGATCGCCCTTGGTTGTTGCAATAATGTGGGGTTTAATTAAGCTAACTATCCTATCATAATCGTTATTTTCCTTCATCTGAGGTAAGCAGATGACAAAATTTACCATCTGAAGGTGAGAAAGTACTTGGGCCCTGTCTTTCTGAGTATTAATTGGTCTTCCTTCCCCTTTTTTCTTTTTAATATTTTGATCATGTTCCAAAATAACTACCAAAATATCACCTAATCTTTTTGCATTATTTAAAAAGTCTATATGTCCAACATGCAAAATGTCAAAACAACCACCAACTAAGACGATAGATTGATCGTTTCTTTGATCACCAAATAATTTACTAGCCTGTACTAACTTAAGAATCTTGGACATCTAATTTGGCGATTTTAGCAGAATTGAGACAGTTTAGCTATGGCAGGTTAACAAAATAGTCCTTTGCGCTGTACTTTTGCCAAAAGTCTCCCCTTTTAATATAAACAATTGAGCGGGTTTTTTTAAGCAGTTGAGCATTCCATTTAGCTTGACCCCATAGCTCCTGCGGATTTGAAGAAGAGCCAAAGACTGCTATATTAAAGGGATCAGAGGTATTTTCACTGATTACAAAAGGCTGATAGTAACTAGCTTTAGTTAAATACTCAGGACAATTAACATTTAATATCGATGTCTGATCTTCTGCAGGATAGCTATATAGGGAACCCGCTATAGCTACAATGCTCTTTTTAAAGTTTTCATCCTCTTTAAAGCTATTGCCTGATTTTTCATAATTTACTAAAAAGATTCTTTGCAAATTACCTTTAGCGTAATCAGGCAGATTGAATTTTTGGTCAGTAGTTAGGGTGGGTGTTAAACCATAACCACTGATAGTATCCCTGCCATCAGAGTTATGGACTGTTGCTAGAGTAAAACTAGTTGGGAAATCATCAAGCGGTTTTAAGACTGGGTCGTCACAAGAAGACTGTTCCTTATTGAACCTAATACTTTTAGCCATTTTGGATAAGATGGAATTTAATTCACCGGGGTCTAGTTTTTGCTCGTTAGCCCGGTAGATATAAGCAGATAAAGTATAAGCTACTCCATCTTTGATAAAGGTTACAGAAGAAATATCCTGATATTGACTGTAACTGGCGTTTGGTTTATCACCTAAGGCTGGAATAGTAAAGTTTAAGTTTGATGTATAATAAGGTGGAGTATCTATCAGAACTTTAGATCCTACTTCCCCATCTTGAGCGCTTTCTTCCATTGGGACAGCTATTGGATAGACTCCTGAATAGTTATCCCTGGGCATACCTACTGAGAGAGAAATAAGCGGGTCTCCCGCCAAAACAGTTTTATCTTTGCCCATGCTAAACTCTATAAACTGGGTGGTGCTGGAGATATTAAAGTTTGTTTTAACAAACCAGTTTGGTGGGTAACTAATGCTGATTTGGCCAAATTTATATTTAAAGGTCTGCCATGTATCAGGCACAACTGCTTTAGAGTTATTACCCTCCTTATCTGGCTCTTGTTCTGATTTTTTAAAATTGGGTAAAAGATTAGGGTTGGATTTTGAGATATAAAGATAGGCAGCAACTGCTGTAAGCATCAGGAGAACAATCAGAACTACAATGACTGGAGCAAAACCAAATTCTCTTTTGGGCATTGGTTAATTATTCTCATACTATCTTAAGGAAATCAACGATAGAATTATTTTCTAATGAGTTGTAAAATGTTTTCTACTAGAACAGACAATTCTTGAGCAGACGATTTCGCAGTAATCAGCGATTAAGTAGTTTCAGTTTGTCGAAATCTGTCTGAAGATACGGGGACTAGTTCATCGGTAGAACGCTCGCTTTGGGAGCGAGAAGTAGAGGGTTCAATTCCCTCGTCCCCGACTAATTCAAGGTTCTCCGATTCATTCGGAGGTTCTTGAATTTAGAAGAGGGGTAGGAATTTATCTTTTGAGCGTGTCTAAGGCTCAAAAGTTCAACTGCGAAGCAGGAGTTTGCTCATTCCCTCGTCCCCGACAAATTCATCCTTCTCCTACTTCTTCTGATTGAAACTTACTTTATGATCTGTCACAATATACATGCCTCACGCTATTAAATTCACTACAGTTTAATAAGGGAGGTATTTTAAATGGTTAAAAATGTAATCCCACCAACAAAAAGAAAACTTTCTCCTTTTGAGAGGATGGCTACTGCAGTGCCTAATTGGATTGGAACTACCCAATCTATTATTGCTCATAGCCTGTTTTTTGTAGGTATTTTTGCCCTATATATCTTTGGTTTCAACACCAGTCAAATACTTTTGATCTTAACAACAGCAGTATCCCTGGAGGCAATATATCTGGCTATTTTTATCCAAATGACTGTTAATAGAAATACTAAAAGTTTAATTGAGGTTGAGGAAAATATTGATGAGATTCAAGAAGATGTTGAGGATATCCAAGAGGATGTGGAAGGACTAGAATCTGAAGTAGAAGAGATTCAAGCTGAAGAGGATCAAGATGAGGTTATGGAAGAGAAGACAAAACAAGCTTTGGATAATATTGAGGGAAGACTGCAAAAATTATTGGAAGACATTGAGTCTTTGAAGAAGTCTCATGCTCACTAAATTCTTTAACTGGTACGAAAAACATTTAACTTTAAATATAGCAATCGCTGCTTTTCTTTTTACCCTTCAGCTTATTCATCTCTACTGGCTAACAACTGATGTAGTAGTTTTGAAGATATTTGGCAGATCCTTTTTTCATTTAGAAGGAATCTGGCAGTTGATTATTTTGCTGGTTGATTATACAGAAATACCAGCGCTTATTACTACCTCCTTAGTCTATATCAATGAGCAAAGAAAGAAACCAAATTTTAAAAACCTGCTTTTCTTATTCTTTCTAAATTCCCAATTCCTGCATATTTTTTGGATTACAGATGAGTTTGTGATTGAACACTTTACTGCCCATAAAGCTGGAACTGTGTTGCCTATTTTTTGGGCATGGGTTGCTATATTAATAGATTATTTAGAACTGCCAGTAATCTTTGACACCATCAAAAAACTTATTGCAGCATTGAAAAAGAGGGATATAATACAAATTAAAGAAGCGCTTAAGGATTAAATATGGACAGCTGCATATTTTGCAAAATAGTTAAAGGAGAAATCCCCTCCTACAGGGTTTGGGAAGATGAGCAATATTTTGCTTTCCTAGATATTTTTCCCATAAAAGAAGGTCATACTATGGTTATTCCCAAAAGGCATAAGGGTTATCTTTTTGATCTTGAGGACCAGGAACTTGAGGGATTAATAAAAGCCTCTAAAAAAGTCTCACAAATTCTTAAGGATGCTTTCAATCCAAAAACTGGTAGAATTGGAGTTATGGTTTATGGACTTGATGTAGATCATGTTCATGTTCACCTTGTTCCTCTGGATAAACCAGGTGATTTAAGCTTTGCCAATAAATATGCAGCTTCACAAACAGAGCTCCAAGCTGCTCTAAATAAGATTAAGAAAGTTTTACAAGTTTAACCTTACACCTTTCAGGTGTACTCGTAATTACACCTCGAAGGTGTAGCTTCAACAGGAATAAGCTGAACACTGAATTTTTCACTTCCTCTTAAAAACTTCATCAAAGGAAATCTAAAAAATATATTTTTAATATAGCCTAACTTAGAAAGGGCTGTTTCTCTTTCATTCATTAATTATAACTAATATTATCCTCATATTCAAAACTATGAGCTATATAAATTTAGCAATTTATTTGATAGAATAAACTCACGCGGGATTAGTTCAGCGGTAGAACGTCTGCTTTCCAAGCAGAATGTCAGGGGTTCGATCCCCCTATCCCGCTCCCATCATCTTGGTGGCTCTTGATTATTAAACTGCAAAGTCTTTATACTGACGTTAATGGCTAAATCAAAGAGGAAAAGATCTTCCAAGTCACACTCTATTGTTCATGATGAGCATGAATATTTCTTTTTGGTGACGCTTTTAGTAGTCTCATCTGTGATAATTTTGGCTTTTGCAACGAACCTTATTTAGCTATTGCCAAAAATAAACTGAAGGTGTTAATATAACCCACAATGAATTCTAGACTAGTCAACAGCTTTTCTGCTTGTTGTGACCAGCTATTTAATTTAATAGCTGGGAGTTAGTCTAGCAAAGAGTAATTTTTTTAAATTTATACCCTCCCAAATTTTGGGAGGTTTTTTTGTGAGTAAAAATGACTGTAGAAGTAGCTCAGGGACAAGAGACTGCCAGACAAATTGAAGGTTATCTTAGAGATAATAAGCTTTTTTATGGTAACAAACCCCGTGAGGATGGCTTTTCCTCCTGGATGCTAAGCTTAAGTGCTTTTGAGATCAACCGTAACCAACATGATCAGCTAACTTCATCTGCTCCCTCTTTAATTCAGCTTTATCACTTCCTAAGTGCTGAGATGATTGCCCGAGGTTTAGCTGATCCAAGTTCAAGATTAAGAGAAGTTTTAACAGCAAGTGTGCCTGAGGAAACTATTGGACTTTGGGAGAAATCTTTAAAAGTTGGATTAACCCTCCCCTTTAGTTCTAGGCCTGACATGATCATAGATGCTCAAGGAAAAATGAGGATAATTGAATATAATGTTGATGGAGGCGCGGATAAGGGCAATACTTTAGGCGTCAATCAATACTCTCAAAAAATCTTGGGAATTAACGCTGTTGGAGAAGGTTTAGCCAGCTTGTTTATAGAAGGTATCAGTAGAAGAAATCCTGAGGCTGATAATCTAGTAGTTGCTACCATTTTACCAGATAGCTATCGGACTGAATATGATGCCCAAAACAGATACTTTGCTGCTTTTGCCAATGAACTGGGTCGAACACAAGGCCTTGAGTGGATTGCAGTCAAACTATCAGAGATCGAGATCGACGGTAATGGAATTTACGCATATGGCTCCAAAAGAATAGATATAGTCGATAGAGAGTTTAAACTGCCTGGATTTACCAACTCAGCTGATTTTGTCAAAGAACTAGAATTAGCTCAGGTCTGCCTGGATGGTAAAGCAGGTTTACTGGGAACACTTTTACCCCTATCTGACAAAGCACTATTGTCTGTTATGTTTGATCACCAATATCAGCCCATACTGACAAAATTGCTTGGATTTTCCGAAGATGATGAGTTTGGTTTGGAAAGACTTGGGCTTTTGAGGGATTTGCATACTCAAACTCAATTACTGGATCCCAATCGTGAGGAAATCTTCTTGGATGGTAGGCTGATTAGACTAAGCCAACTTTTTGATCTAGATACTGATTTTCCCTTGGTGATAAAAAAGACCGGTGACACTGAAGACACCACTGGTTCAAAAGGAGTGGTGATCTCAACTGATTCAAAACCCTCATGGCGGCAAGCCTTGGAATATGCCCTAAATGAACCCCTTAAAGGTGGTCACTACTGGATAGTACAACCTTTAATTGAATCAGGTAAATTTGCTGTTGAATATATTAAAAACAGTCGCAAAATGTCCAGGGTAGCAGAGGCTATGATTAGATTTGCTCCCTATTTTGTAATGACCAATGGAGATTTTGAATTGGGTAATATATTAGTAACAGCCGGAACTGATGATGAAGTAAGGAAAAAATCACTTCACAATATCCATGGTTTAAGGGATAATGCTTATCTGGCAGTTAGCTTAGGAGTTTAAAGACCTTGCAGATCAGTATCAACATCTGAAAAATCTGAACTAATGTCAGATATATCAATTCCTTCAACTTCTTGGCTCAACTGATTTATCTCCTGAGCATCAAGTTTCACAGCTGAAGATGCAGGGTTATTTTTAGAAGTGGACATTTGGTAGTAAACAAAAGCTACTGCTGCCAAAATTGCTACAACTAGAACAACGACAATAATCAGTACTGCTTTTTTCCCTCCAGAGGAGTTTTGGGGTATTACCACAGTTGGCTGAGCTTGTGGCTGTTGGGGTTGACTGCTAGGTAGTCCTTGGGGGGCAGTATTTGGTTGAACGCCAGGTTGAGTATTAGGTAGGTTACTGTCCACTCTTAATTCCTCCTAAGTTAGTTGCCGCTGTTTTAATAGCGCTAGAGACAGATTGTCTTGCTTTGATCACTAGTTCGTGTACTGCCTTCAAATCCTGATGTAAACTGTCCCGGGCCGCTTTAGCATCTGCCTTAACAGTTGCCTCAGAAGATATCTGAATAGTGTAGTCTTTTTGAGATTGATCTTCAACCGCAGCTTTGGCTTTTTCAATATCACTTTTAGCTGTTGTTATTGCAGCTTGAACTGATGACACTTGAGGCTTGTTTGACACCTCCCCAATCCTCTTTTCCAACTTGGTTAAAACCTCAGACATCCTATCTAATCTTTTTAACATCTGCTCTGTTCTGTTTTTATTAATCATTGATAGTCTCTCGTTTACTTTTTCTGCAAGCTTGGCTTTTCTTTGATCACGGAAAGCTCTCAGTTTATTTTTCAAAGTAGCAGCTTTAGAAGCAACCCTGTCTTTGATATTTTGAAGCTTTTCCTGAGCGTTGGTCTTCTTAGTCTCTAATCTATCTTTCAAAGCATCTTTTCTTCCTGAGGAGGAAGTTGTAGCATCCTCAGCATAAACAGGGTAAAGTGGGATAAAAAGAAGTGTCAGGATAAAAAAAATTGGCAGAATTTTTTTCATTAAAAATAGTCTAGCAACAATTATATTAACTTGTCAAATCAACTGTTTCAGTTTTGATTTAGAATCAGGATGCTGATAAAATACAATTGGTACGTGACCCAGTAGCTCAATGGATAGAGCAACTCTCTTCTAAGGAGTAGGTTGTGGGTTCGACTCCCGCCTGGGTCGCAATAATAATTAGTTATTAAGATTCCAGCCACGGTTAGGATCTTTTCTGACCTCTTCTGTCTCGTTACCCCGGTTGTAGTCATCCTCTAGCCTAATAGTAGTTCCAACCTCAGGTGTTGAAACCTCCCAAATATCACAATCAGTGATCGCAAATAGCCTGTGTCTTTGGCCTACCATAGTGGTATAACCTTTGCCTTGTTCAAACTCAACCTCTTTCAACTCACCTTGAGAATCTTCAATAATTACTCCTCCTTGGCCAGAAGCTAAGAAATATGTTTCTTGTTTTTGATCGTGAATTTGCAGAGATTGTCTTTTACCAGCTTCGATATGCATGATTTTGCCAGTATAAGGTAGCTTCTCAGGAGTAAAAATTAGCTCATAACCCCAAGGTTTAGGAACTCTCTTGGAAAAAGGCTGGTTTGTAAACTTGGATTTATCAATGGTTTTGAGGAAATCATCTAAGTCTTTGGAGGCCATGGGTAAATCATATTATATATCATGTATTTAACCCTCGTAATTATCTTAAATTTAGATAATTGACGAGGGTTTTTAAGGTTTAGGCTGCCATTCTCATCTCCTCATCAATGTCTTGGATTTTACTGGCCTGATCTTTCCAGCCAAGGGTATCTATAACCTCATTTGCTGATTTGTATTCCCGGTCAGGCAGATTTTCCTCATACCACTTTTTATCTTCTTCTGAAAAATCAGATAGGTTTTGACACTCAGCTACCAATTCTGCTTTGCTGGCTGGGTATTTCTGATGAGTCTTTAAGTGACTAATCGCATTAGCAATGTCTTGCACGTTCCTCACCTCCTTCTGTTTGGGACCTTGCTGGTAAATATACTCTAGCAGAGTAAGAGACAAGCAACAATTATTGTAAGAGATTGGTAAGTTAAAGCTTAAATCTTCGGTCAGACAGATATGGATTTGGTTTTCGATAAACCTTTTGCGATCCTAAAAGAGCTGCTCTTTGGAGGGTAAATTCTCCATACTTATTATTGATTCTGTCCAAGGCTTTTATAATTTTTTCCCGACGTAACTCATCTTCTAATAAAGATAAATTTTGAGGTTTTTCTCCTTTTAGATTAGACAGAGTTGCTCCAATCATCCTAATGGGTTTTTGATCCCAAATACTTAGAAATATTTTCCAAGCAGCTTTAAATATTTCCAGCCCATCATTGGTATATGGAATAGTCACTTGCATCCCACCACCTTGAAATATACCCACACCGGGTGTGGAATAGCTTGACACATCGGGTGTGGAAAACTGAAATGCTGCCCGATAGTAACAAACTACAGTTTTCCCTACCAGCTTTTTAGCTCTAAGTCTTCTGCCAATCAGTTCGCATATTTTTAGAAGAACTTGTTTTATTTCTACTGGTTCATCGCTGTCTGTATCAATAGTGTACCTGTGACCAACTGACTTAACCTCCGCTCTTTCGTAGAAAGGAGTGATTTGGGAGTGATCTATACCGCTGGCCATGTCATAAAGCACCTGTCCATAACTTTTAAAAGAGGTTAGTAGCAAATCTAGCGGTACTCTTCTTAGCTGTTTAAAATCAAAGATACCCATATTATTAAGCCTTTTTTTAATTCTGCCTCCAATGCCACAAACTTCATCCAACTCAATTTGATCTAAAATCATCATTGCTGCTTGCTCGTCCTCTATTACTACTAAACCATCAGGCTTGTACAGGGAACCTGCCAATTTAGCAATTAATTTATTGTAGGAAATACCAATTGAGCAAGTAATCCACTCACCTATCTCATTTTTAATTCTTTCTTTAATTCGCTGAGCAATGTCCAGTAAATTCTTAAGGGGTTCCTTGACAGGATCCCTGGTTCTGATTGGTAACTCTAAAAAACACTCATCTATTGAAAAAACCTCTAAAAAGGGTGAGTAATCTTTTAAAATATTTAAAAACTTTTGAGTAGTAGCTAAGTATTTGTCAGAGTCCCCTCTAACTAAAATTAAATTTGGACAAAGCTTTAGCGCTTCTGGAATTCTCATCCCAGTTTTAACCCCATACCTTTTAGCCTCTACAGAGGCTGCCCCCAAAACAGTCCGCTCCATTCTATCCCCACCTGTTACCCCAATTGGTTTACCTCTTAACCTGGGATTAGCTTGTTGCTCAACAGTGGCAAAGTAGCTGTTAAAATCAATATGAAAAATTGTCTTCATAAGATCGCTTTATAATTAGTTTGTATTAATTGACTGAGAGGCATTTTTAACATAGGATGGTATTAATATGACAGATAAAGGCTTAAAGCAGATTGGCCAACTTCTTGAAGATAAATTAAAACTGATCCACGGAGAAGTGGCTAGAGTTAACCGAGAACTAATAGATTTGAATGGATTTGTTGCTAGCGTAAGAATAGACCAAATCAAGTTTGAAAAAGAACTAGCTAGGCTAGATAGTAACATTGTTACATTACTGGAAAGAGTAGACCACCCTGAAAAGGGCATGGATTCTGTTAATGAAAAACTAGATATTCTTATTGGAGAAATGACAGAAGTTAAAACATTAACCAAAGTTACAAACGAATTGGTCAGAGTAAATAGAGAAATTACTAAAGAAGAGATTAAAGAGTTAAAAAAACACGTTGGTTTACCTTCATAATTCATATTTCCTCCTCGACAGCCTCTAAAAACCACTTTAAAGATTTTAGGTGAAACATTAATCTGTAGAAGTTACCTGAGGAGGAGATAGAGAAGTGATAAACTATTGAGTCACCATCTTTGCTAGTGTGGACTAAATTGATAGAGTCAACTTTTATTTTGCGGTTGCGCCAAAAAAAGATATGAGGATAGATAGCAGATTTTTTAAAAAGTACCCAAACATTGATAGGTTCTACCACATCTATCATATTGCTATTAATTATTAACCCAAAGAAAACCCAAAGTCAATACTTCGATTACACTCAGTATTGTAAGATTTAAGTAGTTTTTGTATATACTTATTATGCTAAAATTTCCCAAAAGTATCAGATGAAATTTCTCAGACTAATATTTCTATTAATAGCCTCTTTTTTACTGTTGAATAATCCTATCTTAGCTGTAACTGATCCTTCAGCTGTACCTAATAACAGATTTGGAATTCATATTATCTCCCCGACTCACGACGAA
>CAYOOO010000024.1:0-8850 GCA_964405655.1 uncultured Gammaproteobacteria bacterium
GCAATGGGACGGCATGTTCGAAACAGTATAAAGCTTCTGGGACTACACAAGTTGCTCCTGTACCAGTTGTCCAATTAGTACGATCATTGTAATGACCCCCAGCTCCACCAATAAATTCGCCGGCGCTTGACCAATTATTACAATTTTGTTGAGTATCAGTGCTATATACTCCTCCACTGGTAGAGGTATTTGTCCAGACATATTTACCTTCACTCCCAGGTATAGTAGGCAGAGTTTTGAGGGTGTTTAACTCAGTTATATTAATTGGATTAAATAAAGAGCCGTCTGTTAAATCTAGCCAGCTATCAGCAATTTTTGTACCATCAATTAGAACATAAGGACCATCATCTTTATCAAATCTGGATGAAGGTGAAGTTGTGCTGGAATCACTTATCCAAGCTCGCCAAACACCTTTTAAATTGGCTGCTTGTGCACTTTCTTGACACTTTGCGTCTGCTCCGGCAACACCCCCAAGATTCCCAGTGTAATTATTGCTGGTCACAAATACCCTAATAGTATCTGACATTGCTGCATTTGATGTTGGTTTAGGAAAAAGCACCCTAAAAATAGCATCTTTAAAAGAAAAGGTATTGGTTATAATCAAGAAGATAATCAGACCGACGAAAGCAATCAATAAAAGCAGAGGAACTGCACCATTTTGGTTATTGATAGATTGGCTTTTTTTACTCATTTAACAAACGTCTTTACTCAGAGTAAGTTTTATAAAATACCCTTGTCAAGGACTAACTGTTCTTTTGACTTAGCTAAAGCCACAACAACCCAAAAAAGCATTAGATGAACTATTGACTGGATCTGAATAGAGATCCAAAACAGATAAATAATCAACCAAATAAAAAGGATTGATCCTTTAGTTTTTTTAAAAATATACATAAGAAAAATTAAATAAGATAATAATCCCAATATTCCAGAAAACATTAAGATATCCAGAAAATAGCTGTGGGTACGGTTAACAAAAGTGTTTTTGAGAGTATAGTAGTAAGGATTTCTGTTAGAGTTAAAGTCAACTTTAGCAAAAAAGTTTTGGTAAGCTGAATCAATATTATCCAGCCCATAACCTAAAAGGGGTCTTTTTGAAATCAGGTCTATAAAAATTTGCCAGATAACAACTCTTTTCTCAGGCGAATTACTGATTAACCATTGTTTATCAGAAAGACCCATAAACTCTTGCCAGACAACACCACTTTTAAAATAAATTGCTCCAGATAGAATTGTTACTGAAGTTAAGGTAATAAAAATTATTGTCTGACGGATAGAAAACTTTAGTTTGAACAAAAACCAAGCAAGTAAACTTCCACAAAGGATCAAAATAGAAGCTCTGGAAGAACTTAAGATAATAGCAACTATAGAAGCTACTCCCCCACTCAATCCTAAAACCTTTAGTTTCTTGTTCTTGCAGTTAATTAAAAAGTAGAGTAAAGGTAAAGTCAGTAACAAAAATCCTGAATATAGATTAGGTTGTCCAAAAGTAGAAACCACTCTACCTGCATAGGTTGGTAAATTAACTCCAAATAAGTAGATTAAAATCCATTGGGAGATAGCAACCAGCGAAACTATTAAAGCAGATAAAGTAATTGTCATCACAATAGGTAAAATTTTCATCTCTAAAGAAACAATTAATAAGTAAAAAAGATAGAGGAATAGGTAGATAATAAAACCTTGAAAATACGGGTACCTACCAACCAAACTTTCTGCCGAATTTATTCCAAAAATTGAAGAAAAAAATAGAACAATTAAAAAGATTAAACCTAACTTTGAAGTTCTATTAAAGATAATTTTATACTTATGTTTTAAAGAGCTGATACTCCAAAGAGAGAGTAGGACTAAAAAAATCAAGACAAAAAATAAAACCTTAATATGTTCAAATCCAAAGTTATTGATCTGAGGAATTAAAGGAGTTAGAAAAAGAATCAGTAGTATTAAGAATTTTTGGAACCATCTCATTCCAAAGCTTTAATTGTTGGTAATGTTCCATCAGAAAGTAGCTTTAACATTGCTCCACCCCCTGTTGA
This sequence comes from uncultured Gammaproteobacteria bacterium, assembly GCA_964405655.1. Taxonomy (GTDB): domain Bacteria; phylum Patescibacteriota; class Microgenomatia; order Daviesbacterales; family UBA10151; genus CAYOOO01. The sequence goes on from CAYOOO010000024.1 coordinate 2,031, forward strand.
GACAAAAGAGATTTTATCCAGTAGATCATATTTTCCTAAAGCTGCTACTGTATCTCCCCCACCTACTATTGTTTGCGCACCAGAGGCAATTACCATTTCTGCAATTTTTTTTGTTTGATTGTTGCCTACTTCTTCAAATTTTCCCAGCGGTCCGTTCCAAAGTATTTGCTTGGCATGACCAATTACCTTATTCCAACTCCAGACTACTTCATCTGCTATATCAGTGCCACTTTCATTTAGCTTAGCTACTAAGACATTTTTGGCCACGTTAATATCTTGCTGTTTTATCTCAAGAGGTAGTTTTCCTCCTACTAAAACAGCGTCTGCAATTTTGGCCATCTCGGAAATGACTGGTAACTTATCCTCAATTTTTGCCCCACCCATGATCACAACAAGAGGTTTGACTGGGTTGTCTCTAACAGCCATCAGAGTTTTGACCTCACTTTCAAATCTAAACCCAGCCCCATGAGGCAAAAGTTTGGGCAAAACCGTAGTTGAGGCAGCTGGACGATAGGCTGCAAATGATTCATTGACAAAAACACTACCAAGTTTAGAAAGCTCTTTGGCAAATTCTAAGCTAGCCTCCTCCTCTTTAGGATCAAACCTTAAATTTTCTAAAACATGAAATTTCCCTTTGGGTAGCTCAACATGACCAAACTTCTCCTCAAACCACTCAACTACTGGTTTAACTGAAAATCTTGGGTCTTCTTTACCGTTGGGCCTACCCAGATGACCCATTAGCACTACTGATTGAGCGTGATCAAGACAAAAATCCAGAGTCTCAAGACCAGCATTTAATCTAAAGTCTTCAAACACCCGACCGTTTTCTACTGGTACATCAATATCATATCTTAAAAGAACTTTTTTGCCAGAGATTAGTGAGGCTGTTAATCTTTGCACAAAAATATCTTAACATTTGAATTTTTATTAGTCTATCAAGAGGGTTTGGGAGATTTAAAATTTGAAGGCTGAGGAGATGAAAAAATAGATGGGCTGGGCGAGGCGGAAGGTGAGGGTGAGGGGAAAGTACATGAAACATTAAATTGTGAACTTGCCAACAGAGTCTTTAGTCTGGGAATCATACCGCTTGATGAGGAGCTAACTGATCCAGAATATATTTCTGCCAAATAGTTTCGATCATCACCCAGTAACTTAAAGCTAGCAATCTCTTTATTTCTATCCCTGACCAGACTACTTACTAAATTAGTAACATTATCATGTATATCAAGACTGATAGTTTTAGGATCATTAAAATATCCTAGATAGGCCATGACATTTGCTTTTTGATCTGTCAGAGTTAACCAGTAGACAGTATTAGATTGGTTAGATGAACCAGCAGTACCCTTAAGGCTTAGATCGACGTGGTTGTAAGATAACCAATCGTGACCACTGGAACAACTGGGAGCAGCAATTAAAGTAGGTTTTGTGTTGGCAGGTGGAGTAATTTTTATCTCGACTGTGGCAAAGCTGCTGCTATGACTGACTTGCTTAATGGTAACCCCATTAACTCGATCGCTAAATTGCGCGTTATCAAACAGCGAGGCATCATCAATTACTGAATAACTATTCTCTCCTGATACCCCCGGTGTAGTATCTATCAGTTTTGTTTGGATGGCTGGGTTGCCATCCCAAATATGAATACTAACGCCTCTGGTTATCCCCCTTGGCAAGGATGAATCGATGCCTACTGGTTGTCTATAACTTACATAATAAAATTCCCTCGTGTCTGGCTTAGGTATTCTTAAAACCTGATCAGTTCTTGATAAAACTTCTGACTGAGCAACCCGATAGAGCCCATCTTTGCTAATTTCTCGGATATTTGCTCGAGGAATCCATTCCAGAGCTGCTTTATGAGGTGCATTAAACTGATATGAATAGTACGAAGACCCCATGACATCAAATGTTTCTCCATACTCGTTATTAGAACAATTATTGTAGTCATCAATTGATTTATCATGACAGTCGAGGAAGTTGGCGTGATGGACACCGAAGTTGTGACCAAGTTCATGTTTATAAATTCCAACCTCGTTATAAAATATCCAAGACTGGGAAGGTGTCCCGCCGATGCTCCCTAGTCCTCCCCAGTAACAGTTTGGAGCGGATGAAAAAACATAAACTAGCCTGTTGTATTCATTTAATCTGATCCCTTCTGACCTAGCCTTAGTTTCAGCTTCGAGTGACCAATCATAATAAGGACAAAAGTCGTTCCTCTTATCAACTTCGAATGGTCCGAAGACTCTACCTAATACTGAGACTTTATTAAATGAGGTTTCCCTGTAATATTTATCAACAGAATTTGGATTTGTAAACACCCATTTATTAGTTTCTTCTGGGTTAATTTGTTGAGCATTTTCCCCTTTGATGTTAACTATCAGGACAGCTGTTTTCTGATCCCCTAGAGGCGAAGAGGGTTTGCTTACCCGAATAGTTTTCAATTTATATCTATCAGGAGATTCGACACCTGAGCGCATAACCAGTTTTGAATCTAGGGCTATACCAGTTGCTTCTACAACTGAGTCAGAAGACAGATTAGGTGGATTCTTGACAAAATATAAAAAGTAATAAGATCTTTCAGCTGCTGATTCAGGCTTAAGCAAATATCTAAATTCACCTTTTTTATCTCTGAAATTATCTAGGTGTAGTAGCGTAAACTGACCCTGAAGAGTAGTCTCTTTTTCAATATATTTTTGTATTTCTTGAGGGAGTTTATTTCGTATATCAGAAGACAAGCTGTGTGTTAAAAAACCCTCCGGATTAACCTCTGCTTCTTTAAGTAGCAGTTCTTTCCTTTTGACGACAGTTTCTATCTGGCTTTGGGTTGCAACTTGAGGTCTGCTGGCAGCTTCGGAAACTAGTTGATTTGTTAATCCCTCTATCTGTCTTGCCAGTTCTTCGGTTTCTGAGGCTTTAGGCTTGAAGATCTGCTTGTTTAGTGTCAAATAGACCCCAATAACTATCCCAAGCAAAAGAATTATAAGAATTAGCAAAGAGGCAATGCCTTTTTGGTCACTTGAAAGCTTCAACACTAATATTAGTCAACACTGATTTTCTAGTGTTGTCAATGGTAGCTTAAAAGAGCACTAATTTATCTCTTAGACAAAGTTGATCCTAACCAAATATACCACAAAGGATTGACTATAAATCCCTCTATTAAGACTGGGTATAAAAGTAAAGGACTGGTTGGGTTTAAAACTATTAATCTTGCTAGATAAATTAATACTAGTAGTGCTCCTGATAAAGCCCCAAGCCAAGCTAAATTGTTTGGAAAAGCTCTACCTCTTTTCATTAACCAGCTAAATTTTAGGATTGCTGCACCCATGACTCCAAAGGAAAGTAAACCTCTGGGGTTAACAGCGAAAGGTAAATCCTCAACAGTAGCTGGAGGATTTAGGACATTTGCTAAATCATATCCTCCATGAACTAAAGCTCCCAGTGATCCAGCTATTCCTAAAATTAGCGCCAGTAAAGCAAAATTCTGATCAACCTCTTTTAATTTAGAATATAGAGCCAGAACAACGGGCAAAGCAAAAGCTCCTCCAAGCATTAAAAATAGCGCGCTCCAAAGTTGATCTTTAAGGATTACAAAGGAAACTGCATATGCTAGGGCTACTAATCCTGCCAGATAGGCATTCCAAGAACTATAAGAATTAAAGTTAGCTTTCACTTCCTCACCCCCTTTCTAAAAATAAATTTTGACTGTTTAATTATTTTTATACCTAATCTTCTTTAATTTGCAAATTAAATACGCTACCTATATCCGTTGCCTTTTGGTTAGGAAAACCGTAAAATACACTAGTATTTTGGGCGCATAGCTCAGTGGTAGAGCGCGTCTCTGATAAAGACGAGGTCCTTGGTTCGATCCCAAGCGCGCCCACAAAGTAAACATTAAAGAGTTGTTCCAAGAAATACAAAGTCTGTCCTTGGTAGAGCAAATCTGGATAAAACCCTCTCCAGTGCTTGAGTAGTATTTGTTGTATAGATCTCAACTCTTGGACATTCAACAGCAGCCATATCAGCAAAAATATCACTATGTCCAACCTCAATTCCAGATTTATCCCGCATTCTTCTTAATCCTCTTAAATTCTCATCCCAACGTAATTGCCTGACTATTTGCTCTTTAGAGTCTCGAACAAAACTTTCCACACTTCTCATTGCTTTACCTGTAATATCGCTAATTATTGGTCTGACAGGCTTTCTTAACTCAGGCTCTACTGCTGCTAGATCAGTATTGCACTCTTTTTGAGCAGGCTGACAATCTGATGAGTGAGAAGGAGGCGCTTTATACCTGATAATCCTAATGTCTGGGAATCTATCTTTGAAATCGTGGGAAAATAGACTAACCTCTGATGGGTCACCCATAATTAAAAATTGATGGCCATGATTTATGATAGTAACTTTAACTGTAGCCATCTTATCTTTTGAGGCTGCTAAAATTGCTTCTGCTTGGCTAATTAAACCCTGATACTGCCTGGCTTTATCATCAACAAGTCCAACTACCATATCTCTGCTTCTCATTAACCTTTCTTGGGCTTCTCCCCTGCCAATTGACAGTCTTAAACCCGCCTTAAAAGGCATCAGATTACTGGCAACAGCTGCACCTAATCTGCCAAAACTGTGACCTAAATAAACCTTAGTGGGTTCAATACCCCTAGACTTTAGCAATCTGGCTACACCAATTTGAACAGTTAAAGCTGCTGGAAGATAGATACCAAGGCTGGGTTGCTCTGCTCTTAGTTGATCTTGAGAATCTCCATATAATAATTCCTTAACAGAAAAACCCTTGGGTATACATACTTCATCTGCTTCAGCAAAAACTAGCTGCATCTCAGGGCTATCATCATATACATCTTGCAAGACTCCAGGTTTAAGTTTTGGTCCTTGCCCTGCAAATAAAAATACTCCTGCTTTTTCTGCCTGTGACATTCTCTTTTTATTAATCTACTATTTATTAATATTTTTCTGTATGCTTGCTAACAATTTATATTTTGGGCAGAATTTCAATCTGAGGCCTAGACCGGAATCGAACCGGTGCATAGCTGTTTTGCAGACAGCCGCGTTACCTCTTCGCCACTAGGCCATTTGAATTGAATTCTAGCATAATCTGGGGACAGTATATATATTATTTGGGTGAGTAATAAAATATTTCAAAATATGCTGTTAGTTCAGTTGACAACTTCTATATCAACTTTGTGATATCTTCTTAGTTTAGGAATTTTTGCAGCTACTACTAAGGCAGCTAAAACTGTTAATATTCCTCCTGAAACAACTGAAAAGGGGGCGCTAGTTAAAGCAGCTAAGATTCCTGCTTCTACTTCCCCAAGCTGTGGTCCACCTTGAACAAAGATCATATTAACTGCCACCATTCTCCCTCTAATATAATCAGGTGTTAAAAGCTGCCTAATAGTGTTCCTAACAACTGATGAGGTAATGTCTCCTGCTCCAATCAACGCCAGGAAGATAAAGGAGAAGATAAAAGAGCGGGATAGGCCAAAACCAATTGTGGCCAGTCCGTAAACTAAGATTGAACCAAGAATAATCTTACCCTGATGTCTAATATGACCTAATGAGGCAATGGTAACTCCAGCTATTACTCCTCCAATTGCTGGAGCAGCATATAAAATCCCCAGGCCTTTAGCCCCAGTTCCAATCACTTCTTTGGCAAAAATGGGTAGTAATGTGGTTGTTGAGGAGAAAAAGGTTGCCAAAAAGTCCAGCAACATAGTTGAATAAAGAATTTGACTCTTTCTAATGAATTTAACAGCCTCCCAAACTGAGGAAAAGGAATAGGAAACGTTTCTTTCTCTGACTGGTTGAGGAATATTAATCGAAATTAGGGTGATGATCGCGAAGATAAAAGAGAAGACATTAAAGACATAGATCCCTTTTACTCCCAAAAACTCAATAATAAACCCGCCTATAGCTGGACCAATCACAGTTGAAGTTTGTCTAATTGTGGTATTTAAGGAAACTGCATTCATAAAATGAGCTTTAGGCACAAAGCTGGGTATGATTGCCTGTCTGGCCGGGGCATTAAAAGCAATAGCAATATTGTTTAAAAACAAAATTAAATAAATTAGTGAAGGTTTAATAACTCCTAAGTAAGTAGTTAGGGCCAAAATGAGCGCAAATAGAGCCTGGAATATTTGTGCTGCAATCAAAATTTTTTGCCTGTTTAATTTATCAGCTGTAATACCTCCAATTAGGGAAAAAAGCAGGATAGGCAAAAATCCAAAAAAACCTACTAGTCCTAAAGAGAAAGCTGACCGGGTGATTTCATAAAGCTGCCAATTAATCCCAATTACCTGCATCTGCATGCCAACTTGGGCAACAAAAAAACCCAATAGGTAAATTCTAAAGTCTTTATAAGCGAGCGCGGCAAAAGGCGAGATCTTTTGTTTCATTTGAGGTCAAAAAGCGGACTTTTTAAAGGCGCAATCTTAAGATTTTACAAATTTTAAGAGGAAATTTAAAGATCTATTTTTGTGTCAAAAAAAGTGGTGGGGAGAGCTTTTTAAAGAAGACTCTCAGACTTCTTTCACCTTTGCGTGACAAAAGTGATCATGGATCAAACCCCGGCTACCTGTTCCGCCGGCTGGCGGATTTTCAGGAATCCATCGGTTTAATCAAATCTCCAGAAAGGAGGTGATCCATCCGCAGCTTCGGCTACGGATACCTTGTTACGACTTAAGCCTCATCGCTGGTTTCACCTTCTCCGCCGATTGGCGGATTCGGGTGCCCCCAACTTTGCTGCCTTGACGGGCGGTGTGTACAAGAGGCGAGAACGTATTCACCGCGACCTGCTGATTCGCGATTACTAGCA
>CAYOOO010000025.1:0-8266 GCA_964405655.1 uncultured Gammaproteobacteria bacterium
GCTCCTCGACCTGGACTCGAACCAGGAACCTTCTCCTTAACAGGGAGCCGCTCTACCATTGAGCTATCGAGGAATGTGGTTTTTAATAAACAATCTACCCTGATAACTTTTAAGTTGTTTTTCTCTTAAAAGCGCTCCTGACCTACTACTTAATTCTTCCTTATAAATTAATTCCCATAGCCCATCGAATCGTCTTGTATAAGTATGTCTTAAGCATTCAGGATCATTATGCTCTCTTAGCCTTCTTGGTAAATCTTTTGTTTGGCCAATGTAAATTTTTTTATGTTTGACATTATATATGCTGTAAACAAAATACATAGTCAAATTATACAAGGAGCCTCCGCCAGCTGGCGGACTACCATTGAGCTATCGAGCAATGTAAATGTACGCAGGCAATTATATCAACTCAGCTTGAATTTTCCAACCGAGATAAATCTAAGAACCAAATCACTATTTGACAGGACGTTTTAGCAGTGATAGCGTTTAATTAGAATGATTTCAAAAAAATCTTTATTCTTCCAGAATGGTTTTTCAAATATTTTTATTCTTCTGCTTCTGGTAATTATCGTTCTAGGCACTTTTTTAACCTTCCAGTTTCTGTCAAGAAAACCATCTTCTACATCAGCTCCAAAGCAGCTTAAAAGGATAGGTCTACTTCAATATCAGAAGATCTTTGAACCCTCCATTAACGGATTTAAGCAATCAATGAGTGAACTTGGTTATAAAGAGGGTCAGGACATAAGTTATGATCCAAAACAAGCTGATGGTGATAAAGAGAAGCTAAAACAGTTCTCAGAAGAGTTTATCAACCAAAAAGTTGACTTGATCTTGGCTGATTCACCAGAATCAGGCGTAGCTGCCTTGCAAGTTGCCACTAAATCAGCCAACCCCGCAATTCCTATTGTCTTTGCTAATGCAACCAGACCAGATAAAATTGGTTTAATTAAATCTTTTAAATCATCAGGTAATAACACAACTGGTGTAGCAGTTGATTTTGCTAGCCTAACTGCTAAAAAGTTGGAGTTTTTAAAAAGGATTAATCCCAAAATCACCAAGTTAGGAGTTATCTCCAGTAAAGTTTCTGATCCAACTGCTGACTATAATCTAGAAGAGTTGAGAAGCCAAGCTCCAAAATTTGGTATGACCCTGGTTGAATATCAACTTAAAAGCCCCCCAGGCCCCTCATCAACTCAAGAAGTCCAGAAGTTAGTGGACAGCCTAAAACCAGGTGATTTTGATGCCTACTTTCATCCAGCAGGACCAGTTGTTAACTTTCCTGCTAACCGCAAAATCCTCATGAGTATTGGCAAAAAGCTCAAGGTTCCGACTGTTTTTACCAGGGACTTTGATCCTAATGAAGAAAGTTGGTTACTCTCTTATGGCCACGACTTTTTAGAAACAGGTAAACAAGTAGCAGTGATTGTCGATAAAGTTTTAAAAGGTACTAAACCAGCTGATATTCCCATTGAGTATCATAAGAAGAATCGATTAATTATTGATTTAAGAGCTGCCTCTGATATCGGGATTACTATTCCTGACTCAATACTGGCAATTGCCGATCGAAAGATTAAATGATGAACTTACTCTAAGTAGTCTTTAAGCTTTTTAGCCCTAGTTGGGTGTTTAAGTTTTCTAACAGCCTTAGCCTCAATCTGTCTAATTCTTTCTCTGGTCACCCCAAATTCTCTACCCACCTCTTCCAAAGTTCTCTGTTTTCCATCCTCTAAACCAAACCTTAACTGTAAAACCCTTTTTTCCCTAGGAGAAAGTGTATCTAAAACCTCATCTAGTTGATCTTTTAAAAGTTCCCGGGTAGCTTGTTCATCTGGCTTAAGCCCTGGCGCTTCGATAAAATCTCCCAGCTGCGAATCATCCTCATCTCCAACAGGAGTAGCCAGAGAGGTTGGTTCTTGTGACACCTTGACTATTTCTCTAGCTTTACTTGGATCCATCCCTAAAACTTCAGCTACCTCCTCGGGCGTAGGTTCACGACCTAGCTCTTGCATCAGACGACGCTGAGTTCTGTTAAAGCGGTTGATAGTCTCAACCATATGAACAGGAATCCTAATAGTTCTAGCCTGATCTGCTATTGCCCGGGTGATAGCTTGTCTAATCCACCAGGTAGCATAAGTTGAGAATTTATAACCCCTCCTCCAATCATATTTTTCCACAGCCCTCATCAAACCAATATTACCCTCCTCAATTAGATCCAAGAGGCTCATTCCCCGGCCAACATATTTTTTAGCAATTGATACCACCAGTCTTAAGTTAGCAGAAATTAGTTGATGCTTGGCTTGCTCTTCATTTTTCTCTGCTCTCTGGGCCAACTCAATTTCTTGAGCTGCAGTTAAAAGGGGAACTTTACCAATATCTCTTAAATACTGCCTGACTGGATCAGTGACTGAACCTTCTTCTAATGCAGCCAGCACCTCAAGTTCTCTTTCCAGATCAGAAACGGATTTTGATTCATCCCCTACCTCATCAGAAGTAGTCTCAAAGACATCCACCCCAGCCTCAATTAACTTTAAGTAAAAACTATCTAAACTATCTAAAGCCTCCTCAGGCTTAGGAAAAACCTGTAAGATCTCCTCTTGGGTAACAAAACCCCTCTCCTTACCAAGCTTAAGCAGCTTTTTATCATCTAAAACAGTGTGCTTGTTACTTTTTCTACTGGCCATAATATTACCTATAAGCGAAGCTTACAGCTTACGCTCTTAAGCTATAGTATTTTACGCTTGTCTAATTAGACAGACAAGACTTAAATTATTAAACTCACAGATTCTTTAGCTTAACTGACAAATCTCTAAATCTCTTATTCAAAGTTTCCAGTACTTCAATCTTATCAAACTCTTGAGCACTTTTAATCTGTAAAGATAGCTTCTCCAAGGAGGTTTTAATTAACATCTTTTTTAACTGAGAAGTAGCACTATCAACTTCTTTTTGCCATAAGTTTTTATCCGCAAGCTTCTCGTCAATTGGCATCAAATACAATCTGTCAACCAAAATAACCATCTCTTCAGGGATGGTTTTGATAAATTCTGAGATTTTAAAAGAAGCTCCTTTAAAAGAGACACTATCTAAAAAGAGTACCAACAATACATAAACCTGCCTTAACTCTTCTTGAGTAAGTAAGGTCTCTGGAAAATTAGGTACATAGATATGGTCTGAGGGTATATGCATTATCAGGCTGATTAGATACTCCTCTAAGAGTTTACGTCTGTCAAAAGGTTTGTCATCAGTTTTTTGTTTAATTTCCTCTGACTGCTTGATTTGAGAAATAGGTGATTTTATAACTATTTTGGCTTGTTCTGATTGGAACTTAACAATTTGTTGGCGGATCAGCTCATCTTTAGTTTGGAGTAAGGCAGCTAATTTTTGAATATAATGCTCCCTGGTAATTGGCTCTGAGATCTTTGACCAGATAGGCAAAAGTTCTCTAAAAATAGCTCTTTTTGACGAGGCCAGTTTTAAATCATATCTGTTACTAGATGACTGTAGGTAGTAATCATAGATTGGCTTTGAGTTATCAACCATCTTAACCCAAGACTCAGGATCGACAACACAAATTTCTGCTGGATCCTTACCTCCTTCAATTTGAATAACTTTGATATTTAGCCCCATCTTATCTGCCATCTCTATCCCACGTCTGGCTGCAGCATCTCCTGCCAAATCAGTATCAAAACAAAGCGAGATCGTATCAGCCTGTTTTTTTAAAATCTCAATCTGTTCTTCTGAAAGAGCAGTTCCTTTTGAAGCTACGATATTTTTAACTCCTGATTGAAAAGATAAGATCATATCCATTTCTCCTTCAACTAAAATTGCCTCTTTTTTAGTTCTGATATCTCCTTTGCTTAACTGAAGACCAAAGAGTAGTCTTTTTTTATCAAAAACTGGGGTTTGAGGGGTATTAATATATTTTGGCCCGCCTGCCGGTGTGGTAGGCTCACCTTGACTTAGGATCCGGCCGGAAAAACCTATGGTTTTTCCTTTAAGGTCAATTAGCGGGAAAATTATCCTACCTCTAAACCGGTCATAACAACCTGATCTTGATGGCACACAGATACCTGAAGCGATTAGCTCCTTAGTACTAAAACCTCTTTTTTTTAAGAACTTAGTTAGAGTCTCCCAAGAATTAGGAGCATAACCTAAATTAAAAAGCTTGATGGTGCTTTCTGTTAAACCTCTATTTCCCAAATACTCCAAGGCTCTTTTACCAATTTTGTGTGAGGTTAGGAGGTAGTGAAAAAATTGCTGAGCTTTTTGATTGATTTGATATATCCGCTCATTAATACTAATAACTTCTCTTTTACTTCTTTTTAAAACTACTCCTGCTTTTTGGGCTAAGGTCTCCAGAGCTTCTGGAAAAGTTAACCTCTCCTTTTCCATTAAAAATTTGAAGATATCCCCTCCCAGGTCACAGCCAAAACAATGCCAAATTTGCCTCTCAGGAGAGACTATAAAAGAAGGGGTTCTTTCTTGATGGAAAGGACAATTTGCTTTGAAGTTAGCACCAGCCTTTTTGAGGGTTAAATACTCAGAAATAAGATCAACAATACCTATCTTTTCCTTGATTAGTTCAATGTCATCCATAATCATCTCCACTGATTCGTTCCTTGTCGCGATCAGCAGACTGCTGTTACTATTGGCGAAAGTCTACACCAAAATATTCCCGAAAGCAATAATGGTATATCTTACCTAAAAAATCCAGTATAATGGGCAGGATTTTAGTTACTGGAGAGGTCGCATAGTGGCCCAGTGCGCTTGCTTGGAAAGCAGGTATCCGGCTTTGCCGGATCGAGGGTTCGAATCCCTCCCTCTCCGCCCATAATTTTAATCTCTCTGCATTTCTATTGCCTTTTGGAGAAGTTTTTTGTCATTGGAAAAACTTAATTTAGCTAATGCCTCTTCAAAGTTAAACCAACCAGCATCTAATAGTTCTTCTTTTTGATACCTAATCTTACCTGAGATATATCTCATTAAATATAAAATAACTACTTTAAAGATCTTTTCATTATTAGAACTAAAAATATATTTATTGTCATCAATTTTTTGAACAATTTCAGCCTCTATACCCGTTTCTTCCTTTATCTCTCTAGTAGCTGCATCTTTGCTAGATTCGCCTTGATCTATATGACCTTTAGGAAAACCCCAATAGGACTTATTAGGATCCCTCAAGGCAGCATTATGAATTAAAAGCACTTGACCTTTGTTATTAAAAACAATTCCTCCTGCAGAAAATTCTCTTTTCATATAAAAACATTAAGCGGAGGAGAGAGGATTCGAACCTCTGTGAATCTTTCGACTCGCTTGGTTTTCGAAACCAGCCGATTAAACCACTCTCGCACTCCTCCAAACTGTTGCGCCCTGAGCGGGAGTCGAACCCACAACCTCAACGTCCGCAACGTTGTGCTCTATCCATTAAGCTATCAGGGCATCATGGGTATTTTACTATTAGCTGTGCGGATTTTCGAGTGGAAAGTGCTTTTGGAGAGATTCAGACCACTTATCAATTAGGCTTTTAGGAGCAATCTCATGATATGGCAGAAATCTGGCGCAGACTCGTCTGATATCTTGCTCTGATAAATTACCTAAAACCAACATTAATACCCCTGGGTAACTAATCCTAGTCAGAATATGCAAAATTTTAAACCCATCCTTCTCTGAAAACCAGAATGAGTCCAGTAGTTGCCAGTGATAAAACTGATCACTAATAGTTACTCCTTGGGTCGAGATCTTATACTTAACATTTTGAGGAGGAATAAAGTTTAAAACATAAACTAGGAAGGCAAAAGCTAGTATTGCTCCAATCAGCATCTTTTCTCCCCAAAGTAAAGCTATTAAAGATATTAAAACTACTAAAACAGCTATGGTGGTATAGTAAGATCTATCCTTTTTTCTAAATGGGCGGGAAGCTGCCTCCCACTCGAGCAGGGTTTTAACAGGATCTAACTCCTCCTCCATAAATCTTTTAGCTAAGTTATCATCTGACCCTAAGGGTAATTCTGGATTGTCTAAAGGAGATTTAAGCTCTCTGGCAGGATCTAAATTCGCATTAGAAAGAAGGTTTTCTTTAAAAAACTTGGGCATGGCAGTAACTAAAGTTTAAGCTAAATTGTGTTAAGTGTAAAGTTATGGTGATTTTTGGTAAAATTACCAAAGCTTGGAGAGGTCGCATAGTGGTCGAGTGCTGGGCAGTGCTAATGCCCCATACCCGTAAGGGTATCGTGGGTTCGAATCCCACCCTCTCCGCTGATTTCAGGTTCTCCAATATAAATTGGAGGTTCTGAAAGCAAAAGGGGAGGTTAGGGATTTGTAACAGCGCGCTTCGCTCCAAGAAGCAAGCTGTTCGGCATCCGCCAATGGCGGATGCCTGATTCATCCCACCCTCTCCGCTATACGGAGAGGTCGCATAGAGGCCTAGTGCGGAAGTCTTGAAAACTTCTGTGGGTGCAAGCTCACCGTGGGTTCGAATCCCACCCTCTCCGCACGATTGACGAGATTGGAAACCATGGCAGAAGAAAACATAGATACTAGTTCTCATACCGGAGGCGAAAACGAAAAAAGACGGGCTTGGTCTTCCTGGGCAATCAAGCACTTTGGCGAAATGAGACTTGCAAAAACGGCTGGATTGTTTCCTAAAGAAGCAGGTTGGAGAAATGTGGTTGAACACTCGCTTGTTGTAAATGCCCTGGCAGTTTACCTGGCAAAAAAAATCGCAAAAGCTGGGCCACCAGTAAATACAGATTTAGTAGATAGTGCAAGTATTTTGCATGATGTAGCCAAAAGAAGAGACAAGGAAAGCGGTATCTCAAGAGATAATGAACGCTCAGCAGGTGCTACCAGAGAACTACTAGAGCAAGATGGATATTCCGAGGAAGTCATACGAGCGGCTGAGTATACTGGCAGAGTCCCAGAAATTTATTTGGCGGAAGAGGAACAAAAACGTGCCATCAAAAACAGTCCAATAGAAGCCTTGATCGTTGCATATGCCGATGCAAGAGTTAGAAACACCAATATTGTTTCTTTAGAGGAAGCAAGAGACAAAAATAAAGAAAAAATTCCGAACAATGCCGCTTTTTATGACAAATGGTACAGTTTCTATCAAAAAGTTGAGGAAAGACTTACTTCTCTAGCAGGTATAAGCCCATTAGATCTATCCGAACAAAATGTTTTCGAGATGGTCAAGAGTGATAAAAATTAAGGTTAATTGGTATCGTGGTTCGACTACTTCGACTGTGCTCAGTACAGGTTCACTCACCATCTTTGATCAACTTGGCGCTGCTTATCTAGCTAAGGTCAGGGCCCAAACTTTATCTGCTCCTGCTCTTTTTAAGTAGTAACCACCCTCTTTTAATGTTGAACCTGTTGTCCACACATCATCTACTAAAATTATCTTCTTGGATCGCAGATTACAGTTTTTACTTAAAGAAAAGGCTCCCTTAATATTTTTTCTTCGCTCATAGGCCTCCAGTCCAACTTGAGTTTTGGTTCTTTTGACTCTCTTAAGACAGTTTAGATAACTTAGACCTAAGTTTGCTGCCAGTAGCTCAGCTAAAAGCGCTGCTTGATTAAAACCTCTAAAGTTTTCTCTAGCCCAATGCAGCGGGATTGGCACAACCAGCCAATTTTGACCTTGGTCTTTTCTAATTTGATCAAGCAAAAATGGCTGATGTTTGGCCCAATATTCGATCGTAATATCTGAAAGATCTTTAGCAACCTCTCTCACCCATCTGTACTTTAGCTTTTGAATGATCTGTTTAAGTGGATTTTGGTAAACACCTAAAAACCAAAGCCCATCTAAACCAAACTTTCTTTTGCACTTTGGGTGAACTGCTCCTCCAATAGATAATCTTTCGCAAAAAGGGCAGATTAGATCTGATTGCTTGATCTCCAAGATACATTTGGGACAAAGGTAGCTGCCTAGTTTATTACAACCAGCACATCTTTTTGGGTAAAGCAGATCTAATAAGTTCATAGTTGGTAGTTATTAGTTCATGGTAAGACAAAAGCATATAAAAAAACTACGAACTATTCACTTAATAACTAGTTACTAAAAAAGCCACCTTTAAGGGTGGCTTTTTTCTAGTGGAGACGCCGAGGTTTGATCTCGGGTCTGAAATAAACATCTAAAAACTTCTACAAGCTTAGCCAGTATATTTTTGGATATCAGTTGTAACCTACTGGCAGGAAAATTGATATCTGATTGAATTGTCTTTAAAACTTTTTGGATCAACCAACACCAAAAGTTTTGCATCCTGACTGTGTA
>CAYOOO010000026.1:0-7590 GCA_964405655.1 uncultured Gammaproteobacteria bacterium
CATCGGGTTGTGGTCCCGAGGGTCGCGGGTTCGATCCCCGTCAGTCACCCCAGAAGAGATTTTGAGGATTAAAGTAGTACGATTGGTCTGCTATAACAGTCCGTTTGTTGGGTTCAACCTTTTTGGCATCATCTTTTAGTACATCTGAGGCCTCTTTTATTAACTCAAAGGGCTTTAGCAAGTCATAACGCAATATTCTATTCTCTAAAGTCAGGTTCAAACCAAAAGCAGCTGCTATTGTTCTCTTCTCTTCCAGAGTCCCTTTTTCCAACCAATACCTTGCATGAGCAGCAAAATTAAACGCTTTTTCGGCGGTATCAAGCCAAGAGTCCTGGCTCTGTCCCATTCCTTTAAGTTCATCCTCTAATTTTTTCCTGTCCTCTTGGAATAAAGCCTTTTGCTGTTTATATTCAGCATCACTTATAATTTCACCATTTTTGTTTTCATCGCTCAAGTATTTTATTAAAAGGTTATTCAACTTTCTGGTAACTGCATTAAGGCTAACCTGTAAATTATTATTAATAGACTCCCCGTTTTGAATTTCCTGTTGATGTTGTTCTCGTAATCTTTCAAGAGTCCAATTCACAAAATCTTGAGGTATAGTTAAAGTCCCCAATATAAGATCAAACTGCTTTTGCAAATAATCTTTGTCTATATATGGTTGTTTACAATCCGGGTTATATTTTTTGGAACAATTGTAATAGCATTTGTACCAAGTGTTTTCAGGAGCAGCTGATTTGCACCTAGGACAAAATTCATTAGTTTGGGCGTTATATTTATGATGGCACTCCGGGCAAACTTTCCTAAACCTTTCATGGGCTGTAATCCCGGAACCACAGACACATTTTATTAGCTTAGTATAAGAAAACTGGTGTCCCAACATTCTTGGCTTACCTTTTCTACCTAAAATTTTCTGAGCCCTATCGTACTCTTCCAAACTAATCATAGGCTCGTGAACACCCTGATAAACTTTACCCTGATAGACAAACTGGCCGGTAAAAAAGAGGTTTGTAAAAAGCTCATAAAGCTTTGATCTTGAGAATGGCTTACCTTCCCTGTGTCTCAACCCCCATTCGTTAGTAGCAATTACCCAGATTCTTTGGGGTGAATAATGCCCGGTTAATAATAAATCCCACATTTTCCGAACCAACCCAAAAGTTTTAGGGTCAATAAGAATATCCCTTAACCCCTGCTTTTTAGTTACATCATTAAGATAGCCTAGAGGGGCTAATATAGGAGCGTGACCTGCCCTGAGTTTATCTTCAACACCTCTTGCGGAACTCTTTTTAAGATCATTTATAAACTGGTTACTCATTGCAAATTCCACATACATTAAGAGAATATCGTTTACATCATAGGTTTTAGCAGGCGTGATAATTTTGACTCCGAAGTTTTGAACTAACCAGATTATCCGTCCGCCATCAACGGGATTACGAGCCAAGCGGTTTAATTGCCAGCAGATAATGTACTGAGCCTCACCAGATTCCAGCTTCTCACACATCTGGTTAAATTTAGGCCTTCCCGGAGCCTTAGCGCTCATGCTTTCTTGGTAGTCTGCAGTTATATCTAAGGAACTAAATCCAGGTATACTTTCGCGAATAACTCTATTCTGGGAGTCTAAACTGAGGATTTGTTTATCTTCTGAGTCTGTGGATTTTCTTTTATAGAAGATATATTTATCTGTCACTATTTCCATTATTTCCTTTCTTCTTCTTTATGTCAACTGCTGGTATAGGTTTAGCCACGATTTTAAATAAATTAATTAGTTTTATCCCTAGCTCTAATGCTTGCTCATCTGTTAAAACAATACCATAATGTTTTAGGTAAATTTGCCTTAACTCTTCTAAATCATTTGGTTTAAGCAGCATTCTTAAAATACTCCTTAACTTTTACTACAAAAAGAGCGCCTTTATTCTCGACATTTGGGGTTCCTAAAATGTCTTCTCTTAACTCTCGGAAATTGTATGCAGGTAAGCCTTGGTATAGAGCCCAGAGATAAAATGGAAAACTCTTCCTTGTGTCTCCTAGCTCTCTATAGGTGGTTATCATCTCGTACTCTGCGGGATTTTGAGGCTCAAAAGTATCGGGATCTATTTCTTCGTCTCTTACCTTAGAAGAACCGATTCGCTTTCTATCGGTATATTTAGCTATATTTAATATATCTTTAGGGGAAGAAAAACCCTGCTTTTTAGAAGCTGAATGTTCCTCATTTGGTAAGTATTCAATATTCCCATTTTGGGAAGGATATGATTCCTCTTCTGGTAATAGGGATGTTTCCTTTTGAGGAAGATTTGGATACCTGTTTTGGGAACTCTCTTTAGCTAAATGTTTAGAAATAAGTTTTCTTAACCTATTACTTCCTGACGTGAGTTTGTCTTCAGAAATTGATACTTTATATTCAGTATTTAATCTATACTCCTCTTTATTACCATTTTGAAGAAGTATTTCTTTTTCTAATAATCGATTTCTAACCTCTTTGGCATGACTTTGGGAAATTCCCGCAGCTTGGAGATCAGCAAGGATTATTCGGGCCCATTTTGTATGACACCCATAAATGAGTCTTATTATTAACCATGCAACTCTAAATTCCCTAGCTGTAAGATCTAAAAGCGATAAAACATCTCCAATTGAATGAGGCACTTTTGTAAACCCTTTATCTTGGTTCTCCATATTCCTTAATTCCTTCATTTCTGGCTTTTGCAACTTGTTTCCAAAAAGCGCCTATTGCTTCAAATAAATCTTTTGCTGGAATATGGGGTTCTGTTTTAGTCTGTAACTGATCTAAAAGGGATAAAACTTTATCCTTGGGAGTAAATTGCCAATATAAGACACTTCCGTTAGAGTAACTACCTTTGAATTTAATTAATCCGTTAAAACTAGCTGCCAGGAGAAAAGGAGCATTGACCTTATCTTTTTCAATATATAAATCTTCTACATTACTCATTACTAGTAATTAATCTTGTTTGATTAATCCCTAGTATCTAAGTCTAGTGACAAAAACTATTTTATCGCAAGTTCCCAATTTGGTAACAACTGAAGGTATTATTTAAATAGTTCGTGGATAGGAACTCTAAGGGCTTTTGCTAATTTAGATATTACTTCTGTTGAGGGGTTTCTCTCACCACGTTCAATATAACCAATATAAGCTCTATTTAGTCCTGCATTTAGTGCTAGCTGTTCCTGAGTAACACCTTTATCTTCCCTGATCTTGCGAACCCTTTGTCCTAGCTTTTTGGAAACTGTAGTTATTTGTGTCATGCCTACAGTTTCCTAAAATCTTTACTCCCAGTCGACTTACTGCTAGTATATATTTATAATGAGATTACTAAATATCCTACTAATTATCTTATTCTTTTTAGCTTTCTTAGGATCCCTATTTTACTGGTTTGAATGGAGACCATCTAACATTCGGAAAGATTGTTATTCAAGGCTTATGAAAATAAAAGATGAAAGGATTAATACTGATAATCCATTAACTAATGAAGAGGCAAATAATCTCTTCAGAAGATGCTTGGTCAAAGAAGGATTAAATGCTGAAGATTTAGTAAAATAAGGAGGGAGAATGAGGAAAAGAATAAGCAATAAATTTAAAACTTGGAAACAAATCGGAAAAGCTCTAGCCAAGAATTTAGGACGCAACGTTTTAAGAGAAGTGAATGATGCTAGGTATAAAGGTAAAGTGTGATCTTTAGATCACCAGTATGATCAGATTGGCGCAGTAGACAAGTAAATATTTATTAAAAAGCCTGAATGATTTGATTTAAAGCCTTCCCAAATTTATCGGTAACTACTGCAGCATTGTGTGCAAAATCATCCTCAATTATGTTGAAATAGGCATTAGCATCGCTGATTTCCTTCCTTATAATTCTTATATCTTTAGCTGTAACATAATGATCGTGGATTGGATATTGCTTCCTGAGTTTTTTAATCATCTGAAATGGAGTTACGAGGACAGTAGCTTGATGATCATCCAACTGAGAAGCGAGCCACCTTTTTAAACCTTGTAGTGAGCCTTCAGAAGGGTGATGTCTCTGATTACACTCTGTACAAACATGTTCATCTTCAGCATCAAGCCTTACGTTTATATGATCAATAATCCCTGATAATAGACATATTTTATAAAGATAATCAGGGTTATTTTTAGCAGGAGTATTAAGATCATCTACTCGTTGACTCTCTTCAGCAATATCTTCTAAAGACTTAAAAAATGGAGTGTTAAATTTTTGAGAAAAAAGAGCATCCAGTTCCTGAATTTTTTTGTTTATCTCCCCACCTAGAGATTTAACATATAGTCCTGGACCAACCCAATTCTTCGCAAAGGGAATAGTCCCTTGATTTGCAATCTTATTAATTGTGTCTTGGAGTGAATAGCCAGAATTATAGCTATCAAACCAAAACCCCTCTTTTGGAGGTAATGAGGCTGTTCCCGCAACTTTAAATATCGCAGCCCCTAAATTCTCTGCTACTCCAGTCGGGGAAGGGCTACCCCAAACAGCTAAAGCAGTACCTGTAATGGAGAGTGGCACTTCAAAATCTGTATTTGGATCTGGTCCCTGAACTCTTAAAGAAAAATCTTCTCGATCACCAGTCTTTGGTAATGGAGTAGCAGTAATAGTTTGGGTTCCTATTCCAGGATGAACAGTTAAAGGCATGGTTGGATCTTAATTAAAATAAGCTAAAGGTGCAACTCCAGTTTGAAGTCTGCCCTATAGTTGAAATCATAGCCCCTCTCATGGTAATCTTCCCGCATGAGTAAGCTCGAATTTACTAGAGATAATATTTTATCCGCATCTAGAGGAGAAGTAGCTCACCCCCTAATGAGAACTATTGATAGATTTCTACCAAGACTTGCAAGCTTAGCAGACCGATATAGAATGCTTGTTGATCCAGAACAACGGGATGCTTTTAATTCTCGTAATTATGGTTTTCTGGCAGATGCAGTTGAAGATGTTGATAAATTTGCTTTGGGACCCGTAGAAATGGTCGCAATTTGGTCTGCTGCAGCAAGAGTTCCTAAAGGTTTTTATAGATATGGTTTTGCCAGGATAGTATCTGCTTCTTATGCTATTCAAGAAGGAGTTAGTCCCGGCTGGTATAGGTTTCCTCGATATTTTCTCGAAAACTCTGCTCTTCCTGAGAGGGTAGCTGGAGACAAGCCTGGATTAATTGTGGTAAGGGACCGTCTTGAAGGTCTTAGAGGACATTTAATTACTTTAGATGAAGTTATATATGGTAACGCAAAAGCTCCGGTAGAATTAGGTGCAGAGTTGGGAGCAAGAATGGCTAAAGGGGATGAAGAAGCAGTAAGAGAATATGACAGAGCAGTAATCTTGTATAACGAACGCTCTATTCCTTTAGTAGATCAATTACAAGAGAATTTTAGCAATGGTCTAATGCCTCTTTTATTTGCAGTAGAAGATACTATAGAAGGAAGAATCTAAAATAATGGGTTTAGAAGCACAATCTCCAATCACCGACCAAAGAGTAAGGCAAATACTTACTCTTTTTACTCCAGTACTCCATACAGCTATAGAAAGTTCTGGAAGATTTATTGGATTATCTTATGGCAATAAATTCTCTGATGCGGTACCAATGCTTGAAGATGAGATAGGCCTATGGGATACCCACTTCGGGATTAAAAGAAGTGTCGCAGAAAATATAGAAGCAGGTAAACTTTTTGTTCCTGACGCTGTTAAAGGCGAAGAACCGAATTGCGATCATGGTCCTTTTTATAGCCCCAGACAAGTTAAAGGTAGAGAAACCTACAAAGTAAATTTAGATGAGGGGTGGGCTTGGGTTCCAGTTACCCCACTAAAGCCTGAGGGAGTTAGTTACCATATAAGACCACTAGCTTATTTTCATGGAAGATTAATGGGGGATCTTGACGGTATGCCATTAGTGTTTGGAGGAGAGGGTTTAGAGAGTGCTTTCATATCACTTGGGGTAATGATCCAAGACGAACAAGGAAGATGGGTACACTCTAAGATGAGGGGTACAGAAAGAAACCCTGATGCCAGAATATTAGGTATTCATGAACCAGCATTTGGAGTTCTCTACTTCAATACTTCTATAGAACCGGATAAACCAAATACATTAAAGATGGATGTAAGTGAACCTAAATGGTTTAGAGCCACAGCTAATCTTCATAGGATGGGTGGTATAGATGATTTAGTGATACCTGATGATCCTAAATTGAGACTTTATTTTTGGCAATTGGATAGGTTTATTAAGAAAGACGCTCTAGGAAGTAGTGACAGGACTTTATTAATGTTTCAGAGTCCACAAGGCTAAACACCCCCACAGCTTATTTTCCATAAGGAAAAGATTCCATCATACCTTTAAATCTTTGCTTTCTATATCTCAAGTTTAAGCATATTCTACAACCAAATGTATCTTCTGTAGGGTGTTTATAGATCGTGCCAACTCTTCTTCCACAGTTTGGACAAATAAACCAGTATCTCTTACCATTAAATTTAGTTTTAGAGTAAGTAAACTTGACATCCGCCCCTAGAACCTCAACTTGAGACTGTAAAAACCT
Organism: uncultured Gammaproteobacteria bacterium; assembly: GCA_964405655.1. GTDB lineage: Bacteria > Patescibacteriota > Microgenomatia > Daviesbacterales > UBA10151 > CAYOOO01. The sequence goes on from CAYOOO010000026.1 coordinate 6,539, forward strand.
TATTTTCAATTCCTTCAAGACAATGGAGACAAGATCATCGATATTGACCTTGAAGCAGTTTTCAACCATTAAAAAATTTCCTAAATCATATGGGCTTAACATTTTGATTCTCCTGTATAACCTGATTCTGACCAACTATAGCAGTATTAGTTTTTATACTTACACTCATTGAAGGTTGTTTTAACATTCTTAACGTTTGAATAGCAGCGATAAAATGCCTATTTGCTCGATCTAATTCCTTACTCATAATGGCCAGATATTTAACTCCATTATCTGTTAGAGAGTTCATATCTATAAAGTTTGTAATCTTTCGTTGAATCTCTATAGTTCGAGTAAAGTTTATAGCTACAAGTTCAGCTAGAGCTTTTTCGCTTACTAGGGTACAACCATAATCTTTTTGAAGCTGATGACTCATATCTATGACGAAAGTTCTGTATTGATCGGGAACGCATTCCACCATTAACCCTCCATTTTTAAACTCAGATAGTGTCATTGCTCTAAAAATAGGGTCATCTTTAGATGTCCACTCCTTAAATAGATCAAGTTCTCCTTCTTCATCTGGTCCGTCATCCTCATCTTCATAATCTAACTTTTTCTCATATCCTCTTGGGTTAGTAATCGCCATTTCAGCTCTTTTAAGGGTATCTGCTGGATCATAAGCTGTTCGTAGATTAAGAAAAGTTTTAGTTTCTTCGGCGGTTTTTGGCTTCTCCAAAGCCTTTGAATCATTGGGCGACATTTTGACCTCCATATTTTGCAGAGTAATCGGGTATCATATAAAGAGGTTTAAATTCCTTGAGTTGGGTACGAAGTAAGTCTGCCCACCCACCCACATAATATAATAAGGTGTGAACTTAATTCACCCTGAGGGTGGGAATACGGAGGGTGGGAATACGGAGGGTGGGAATACGGAATACGCTATTACTTTTTCTTTTTTAACTGGTGTGCAATGGTGGGTAAAGATTCAATGGTGTTTAGCCGCTGATTTTGATCCATCTCTTGAGCAGAAATAGTATCTATTTTTCTTTCTAAGCGATCAATATCGCTTTTAT
>CAYOOO010000027.1:0-5705 GCA_964405655.1 uncultured Gammaproteobacteria bacterium
TCTGCTCTTCTTATCATGGGTATCATTTTAGGTAGTTTTTTAGATGGTAGATTAACAGCAGTTAAAGCAAATCCTGAATCTAAAACTTTTGAAATTAAGCTTAGACAATTTGTGAAGGAGCGAACTAATCAACAAGTCAGTCATATATCAATCTATTTCCTTGATCTGAATAATAACTTTGATGCTGGAGTCAATGAGAAGTTTGAATATGACATTGCCAGTTTAGTTAAACTACCTACAATGATGGCTTTATTTAAAAAAGCCCAGTCAGATCCTCAATTTCTCAGTAAGACCATAATTTATTATAGAAAGTCCTCAGATAATTTAAGACAAAATATGGCACCAGCAAAAGAATTAGAAAATGAGACAGTCCTAACCGTGGGGGAGTTAATTGACAGGATGATCGTTTTTTCAGATAACCAAGCTTACAATCTGCTTTTGGCAAATATTGATGACGATATTGTTAGAAAGGCATTCAAAGATTTAGGGATTGATTTGCCTGATCAGGAAAACGCACAAATGTATATGTCAGCAGAAAAATATGCCACAGCTTTTTTAAAAGTCTTATTTAACGGGTCATATTTAAATAAAGAGATGTCTGAAAAAGCTTTAGGACTATTAATGCGGACTAACTTCAAAGATGGCCTAACGCCAGGCTTACCTACCTCAATTAAAGTAGCTCATAAATTTGGAGAGCGCTCTTGGGATAAAATTTCCACCAAACAGTTACATGATTGCGGGATCATTTATTACCCAAATCATCCTTACTTACTTTGTGTAATGACCAGAGGAAATAGTTTTGAGGCTCAAAGTCAGATTATCAAAGATCTTTCCGAGATAGTTTATAACTTGATAAAAACTTAATAGTATTCTCCCGCTCTTTTAAAGCCAATTTAGCTCCTGCCTCAATTTTTCCTAATAGACGATCAGCCAGTGTATAATCTGAGACAACTGAACATTGCTTTAAAGATTTTTTAGCTAGCTTCGTATTTTTAAGTATTCGATGACTGACTTTTACTATGATCTTATACCAAAAAATCTGCTGTAATTTAGGAATTATGGAAGATACAGAGACAGCAGTTCTGATTGGGTATTCTTTTAAAAGGAGTGCTCCTACTGCGTTAATATGACCCATCCTTAAGTCTTTTTCCCAATCATGAGCGTCATCATTTAGTTGTCTGGCTATTAAATAATGTTTGAAAAATTCAAATAAGCTTTTGACCTCTTTAGACTTTGCTGAGAAACCTAAGGCGAAAAGGGTGGCTATGGGTGTTAAACTGTGACCTAAGGAGCGCTCCTCCAATTTTTCCAAATTACCGTAATCGGGAATTTTAAAATCTTTTAAATTAATTTTCCCTCCTGAAATTTTTACTCGGCAATGGCTTACCTCCCAAGTATTAGCATTTTCCAATTTGTCCATCACTTTCTTAAAAAACTGATTAAACTTTGTATCGGGCAAAAGATTGGTCAGGATAGTAATCAGTTCCCGCAAAGCCAAATTGGCAACTGACAACTTTTCCACAGTTCCCTCGTCGTCTAAAAAATTATCATAAATAGTGTAAGAGAGCCAGCCATACAGATTAGCCATGCCCAGCTGAATAATCAGCTCATCTGAAACCTTTTCTTCGTCAACTTTCATAGCCAGCTTAAAATAGTAAGGTAGTAAGACCACCTGTTTTTTATTTTCTTTATTAAGAGTATTCTCCAAGCTATCTAGAGCTTGATTTTGCAAATCTTTATCCAAACTTACAAGTCTTAATCTGATCCGCTCCATAATTGCACCATAAATTGAATCCTCTTTGTTAAGGATGTTTCTCTTTACAGGGAAATGTTGCTTTAAAAAATCATCAAGATATTTTTGCAGTGATTCCAGACAAAAGGCGGTGGTGAGGACAGGAGAACCTGAATAATGTTTTTTCCCTGATAAGGCAGGGTCAAGACAAAAAGCAAATGCATCCCAATCCCCATTTAAATTTTGTTGGGAGAGCAAATAATCTATGATTGGAGTAAGTTGTTGGAAGGAAATACCCAGGTAAAGAAGTGCAGATGTGGCTAAAGCAGTATCTAAAGGATTCTCCCACCTTCCTTCCTGCTGCTTTCTGAAAAGTAGCTTTCTTAGATTGCTTGAATATCTTTTGTTTTGTCCACTGAAGCGGGCAATAAAATAAACAAGCGGATAAATACTGGGATAATAAGGAGACTCTAGTTGTTTAATCTTCGAGGCAATAAATTTATTCAAGTTGGGTAGGGAAATATCCTGCAATGAAAGAAAGTAGGCAATGTTAGAATTGACAGCCAGATCAACATCTTTCCAAATATCATCGGCATCAGCTGGTACCAACCAAGTACGATATGGTCCCCCTGTGGCAATTTCCGTGTATGTCAGTAAATTCACCACGTCTGCCAAAACTTCCCCATCTATCAAGTTTTGATTAAATCCAAAAAATGCTGAAAGGGCACAAAAAGTGTCATCTAGATCATCCGGGTAGGGCATCAATTTTGCCTCTTTAGAACCTCTCGCCCAATAATTAAATGACCAGGTTTGACTTTTTTGACTGAGTAAAAATGATGCGCACTTTTGCTTAATTAGCTTAATCTTATTAGTTTCTTTAAGATTGTTTAAACAGCCTAGAATTAGGCTCGTGGAAAAGACCGAATGAAATTTTAGTGTCTTATCAAAATTGTGAGGATTAGGTGATGATAAACTTAAAAAACTACCATTTTTCTGTTGTTTCTTGGCAAGATAATTAACTCCATTTTGAATGGCATCTCTGACTTGATCTTGGAGAGTTGACATCTTTTTAAGCTTTGGCAGATTTGCTGAGGGGAAATTCCACAGTAAAGGTGGTCCCCTGCCCTACTTTAGTGTCCACTGAATACTTTCCTTGAAAATCTTTTTCAATGATGTCTTTGCAAATAGATAGTCCAATCCCAGTACCTTTGTCCAAACCTTTGGTGGTAAAAAGAGGGTCAAATATTTTTGATAAGATTTTTTTATCAATTCCACTGCCCCAATCTTGAATCTCCAGTTTGGCCATACCATTGACTTGACTTAATCTAATCTCCACTACCCTCTGCTTTTTTCTTATTCCATCATAAGCATCTATGGCATTGGACACCAAATTGGTGATCAATTGGTTAAATTTAAGAGGGTTAGCAAAAGTTTCAATATCACCTTCAGGCTGAAAAACTATCCTGACATGATTTGCTCTGGCTCTGGACCCCAGCATCTGAATAGCCTGAACAATTTCCTCTTTAAGTGAAAACTTTTGTGAGATAACCTGATCTTGAATCTGCTTTTTGGCACCCTGAATAAAACTTTCCAAACGCTTGGTACCAATGATTGCCCGCTCTAAGGCAAGCTGAGCATCAACTAATTTTGGCTGTTTCGTTTGTCTGGTTTGTCTGGTCAGCTTGTTTAAATTTAAGGAGATTAGTGTCAACGGGTTAACTAAATCATGGAACAAACCGGAAGCAGAACGTCCAAATTCTGCAAAACGATAGAGTTGGGATATTTTCTCTACCTGAGTCTGTCTTAACTCGTGAGTTCGCTTCTCCACCATAATCTCCAACTGATCTCTTTGTCTTCTTAAAGCTGCTTCAGATCTCCAAGCCCGTTTGAGTGCTTTTTCGATTTCACGATTTGACAGATAAGAAACGATGGCAATAACTCCCAGAGTAATAACATAAACAATTGCATCAGTTATTAAAACAGGTTTAATTTTCCAATCATTATTAGGTTGATATAAATTATTAATTTGTAAATAGGAAAAAAGCAGTATGCTTAATCCGCTCAAAACAGTTATTATTAGGGCAGATTTGGTACTAATCAAGATTCCAGCCATTACTATAAGTAGTGCGAAAAGCAACAATCCTTGACTGAGATCGGGTCCAAAGCGATAATTAACGTATACACCTACCAGATAAAGCAATGCGATAAAAAGGATGGCTGAAATATTACTTTTCCTAAAACGTGACATTAACAGCAGCAGGCATAAAAAGGTTAGGATCGTACCGGTAATTAAAGGGTTTTCGCTGGTAGATGACCCAGGATAGAGAATAGGATCAATCAGATTAATAAAAAATGCCACTCCTGCCAGAATGATTGATCCTAAGAGTAAGATATTTAATATAAACTCTCTTCTAGATTTATCTTTATTAGCAGATTTGGGTAGTATTAAATAACTCCAAAGAGTTTTCAAAACTCCACGAAATTTCATATACTGATTGCCTAGTATAAATTATTCTCTTAAATTTATACACCACCCCAAGCCATCATTGAAGATGTATTGCTTAAAACTAAGCTAGTTAATTTTGACTTATTTCTGACAGTTTTATCTGTCAAGAGTTTTCTAAGCGCCACTTTCATCTATCTCACCTCCTTTCTTAAGCTTCTAGTTTTAGAGTACAAAGCACTATTGAAACAACGATTTCAATAGTTGGCGTAGTACTCGCAAGCTTGAGGCTACGCCTCAAGCTTATAACCTAAACCATGAACTGTTTTAATAAGTTTTTTGTTAAATTCACGATCAACATGATCCCTTAAGTATTTAATATGCACATCAACAGTATTAGTCAGTGGCTCCTCAGTACTATCCCAAACATGCTCCAGTATCATTTCTCTAGAGATCACCCTGCCTACATTTCTAGCCAGATACTCTAACAAATAAAGTTCTTTGCGCCTTAGATGAATGACCTTTTGTCCGCGCCTTACCACCCCTTTATCAAGATCAATTGTCAAATCACCCACATTAATTAAATTAGACTGGATCGGATGAGGACGTCTCAACAAGGCTTTGATTCTGGCTAACAGTTCATCAAAATTAAATGGCTTAGTTAAGTAATCATCAATACCTACATTTAAAGCTTTAACCTTTTCTGCTACTTCATCTTTACCGGTCAACATTAATATGGGAGTTTTAATATTATTTTCTCTTAACTTTTGACAGATTTCCAAACCACTAATATCAGGCAACAGGTAATCTAAAATAATCAGATCATAATCGTTGACTTGCGCTAAAAATTCACCTTCCTCACCAGTTTGTGCTGTTTCAATGATAAAATAGGCTGTTAACTGATCTTTGAGTGTGTCAACAATCTCCTGATCATCATCCACCACTAATATTTTCATAGCGTAATGATATTAAATTATTATTAAAAAAACATTAAAAAAGTCTTAAACTATTATTTGGGGTGGGTCATGATATAAAATTGCAATTACTATTCCAGATAATCCCTCAATTTCTTAGCCCTAGTTGGATGTTTTAATTTTCTGATGGCTTTGGCCTCAATCTGTCTGATTCTTTCCCTGGTTACTCCAAATTCTCTTCCCACCTCTTCCAAAGTTCTTTGTTTACCATCCTCTAACCCAAAGCGAAGCTGCAACACCCTTTTTTCTCTGGGAGAGAGTGAATCCAATACCTCATCCAGGTGAATTTTTAAAAGTTCTCTGGTGGCTTGCTCGTCCGGCTGCAACCCCTGATCAGCAATAAAATCTCCCAGGTGGGAATCTTCCTCATCACCAACAGGTGTTTCCAAAGAGGTTGGTTCTTGTGAAACTTTGATAATCTCTCGGGCCTTAATCTCATCTATCCCCAGCTCTTTGGCCACTTCCTCAGGGGTTGGCTCTCTACCCAACTCCTGCATTAACCTTCTTTGAGTCCTGTTAAAGCGGTTTATGGTTTCCACCATATGAACAGGAATCC
>CAYOOO010000028.1:0-5363 GCA_964405655.1 uncultured Gammaproteobacteria bacterium
GCACTTTGAGAATGTTTGCATCGGCAAGTTTATTGAAGTGGTGAGAGAGAGTTGGTTGGGAAAGAGGAAATTTATCTAATAACTCTTGGCACGAAAGTTCTTTTCCATTATCAAGAAGGTGCCTGATGATATCTACCCTTGTCTCATCAGATAGTGCTTTGAATAACTTAACAGCCTGTTTGCTCATATTTATTGAAACATTTGAATAAATCAATAATACTGTAAGACTAATGCTTTTGTCAATTGGAAATTTGTTAACAAATAAGGTCGAAGGCTTGAGGAACTAATATCATTCATCGTTTTCCACCTAAACGCCATTTTTCGAGGCTTTAGAAGGGGAAATCATGTCAAACTTTTCAGGAGGTTATCTAATGTCTGCCTTTTCTTGGAGGTGGAGGCTGGCTGAACCAGTCAAAAAGTCCGTTATATAACGACTGTGCTATTTGTTGTTGCCTTATTCCGGTACCGTCGGTTAATAACTGACACTCCTGCGTATTAGAGATAAATACTGTCTCCTGTATAGTTGCCGGCATATCGGATTTCAGTAATACTCCTGAAGCAAAGTTAGTTACACCCAAGTCAGGAACACCAAGTTCTGATGCTAAACGAGTATGAACTGTTTGAGTAAAAGCTTTATCCTTATTTAGCTTTCCGTATAGTCCTAAAGTCCCATTCTTATCATGGTTTGTAGAACCATTTAAGTGGATGGAGATTAAAGCATTACCATTATGGCTGTTTGCAAAAGTGTATCTATCTTCATTAGATAAAGTTGCATCTGTTTCTCGGGTTAAGTAAACAACAGCACCATCATTTTGTAGTAACTCCTTGAGTTTGAAGGCAATTTGGAGGGTAGCGTCTTTTTCAGGAAGTCCAGGACACTCAATAGAACCATAATCACTGCCACCGTGACCAGGATCTAAAACAATGACTTTGCTTGTAAGTGGGTTTGTTTGGGCAAAAGTCAAAGATGTAAAGAATAACAAACTCAAAAAGGTTAAGGCCAGTGTCAATAGTCTTTTCATCTTAATTCTAATCCTTTTGTATTATCTCACATCTTCATCGTAAAGTATTTCTTCAGAGATAAACCGGAAAGAAGGAAGTGACAGAGAATATAAACTCAACATAAGGGTGGGGAATTTTAATAGAGTTGGTTGATGCCTGCGATATCACCAGAATTAAGGTCTCTTTTTTTGATTTCACCGTTTGAAGAAAATCTGTACATTGTTTCCTCTGTGCAGGAATCATCAGGATGTCCCATACCATCACTATGTCCAATCTCATGAGTGGCAATATTGTCAAGATCCATTTTGCCAGCTGCACCAGTTACTGACCAATCAAAATCAACATCATCATACACTTGATCCCATTCAACTAGTTCTCTTCCTTGAGGCGGTCCGGCAAAAATACCCCAAACTATAGTTACAGCAATTGCTCCAGAGCTTGAAACATCGGCAAAATAGACCTCATTTTTCCCATCAGGTGAGGCTGAATCTGCTCCATCAACCACTCCGGCAACTTCATTACCTAAGATGTTTGCTCCCAAAATCCCATTGACAGTTCCATCTGCGGCATCCTCCCATTCTCCAATGGCATTGGAAAGGATAGAACTAACGTCTCCAGAGGCTAAACCCCGCGTATTTGTGGGATCAACCAGATAGTCTTCAACATTTTTCCATTTTGCTCCTTGAGAAAGAAAGCTAAAACATTTAGTTGCACCACCGCCTGACCCTGGATGATTGGGTTTATGAGTAAAGTCCTTTTTGTAGTGAATAATTGCCAGCCCTTCAACCACTTTGCCAGTTGCCGGATCAATACCTGTTCCCAGAGAAATAACTGGGGAATTATCAGTGGGTGTTGGAAGGATAAGAGTTCTTTCAGTCCCTGGGGTTTCAAGGCTTGCACTGGAAAAATCGGGTTTTGTCGCAGTCACTTGGCTTGCCCCTAGTAGTAAACTTATAACAGTAGCAAGAGCCATTATTTGTTTTCTCATGTAGCCAAAGTCTATCAAACTCTATAGGACATGTCAAGTACGCTACAGAGGTTATATTAAGACTCGTAGTGCTCCCCAACCCTGAGATTCTTAGAGCTACAATTGATAAGTTGTTAAGGGCTTTTGAAGACGTAACTCAAACTGGATTCTCAAGAGTGAGGTGGGAGGAGATAAAAACGTTATACACCTAATTCTTTTAACTCCTTATCAAACTTTTCCAGCTCTGCTTCTGTAAGATCTCTGGGCTCTAAATGTTTTAATTTAGCCAGCTGAAGTGCCATATTTGCATTTGGCTTTATCTCGTTAGGTAGTTCATCAAATTTCGGCCAGTGGAAACCAGAATAGTACAATCCTTGTCCATATTTGTTAATAAATTCATTGATATCTTTAATCCGTTTACTTTTTCTTTTGAATCGAGTATACAGAATAAACTCTTTATCTTGCCCTTTTACATCAACGATGACGTCCTGCTTAAATTTCTCTGCTTTATTGTCATACACATAAAACCCTATTATTTTATCTTCCGGTACTAAAGGCGAGTGGGAAATCACTACTGCACCAACCGAAATGAACCGATTTGGATTATTAACCTTTAAAGCAGCCGCGAAATCTGAATCAGCCCTAATCAAGTCTTTAAGTCCTTGAGAATATGGTTGCATCCTGACAATCAAATCTGTTACTGAAATCATAGGATTAAATTTATAAATCTGCCTTTAAGGTAGTCAACATTGTGAAGTTGACAAAATTATTAGTTCATAACCTCTGGCTTCCATTCTTTAATTGGTCTTTCGGCCAGGAATCTAGCTTCGCCTGTTAATTCTGGTTTATATCTCTGATCAGTCATTATTTGATAGGCATCTTTTTGACAAAGCCATACAATTAGTTTCGGCAAAATCGAACGAGATATTCTAAATACAACATTCTTATAATTATTATTTGACCAGACAACTAAAATTTCTTGGCCTTCTTTTCTCTCATTAAAAGCTTCATAAACATTTTGAAAATCATCTTTATGGAAAACTGGTAATTCAGCTTGTCCTGGAATCTTTTTAGTTTCTATTGTTAAAAAAGCATAAGGTTCTGTTTTGCTGTTAGCCACGACTTTATCATTTATCACTTTTGCACGAGGAGTAAATTTAATAACACGACAAATTTCTTTGTCTATCATATCTAAAGGGATATCCCTACCTAGAACAGAGTTATTATCAGTCATATTATTTGGTTAAAATCTAGTTATACTAACGAATTTGGTCTCCCAGACTCTCGACGACTAATTATAGCAAAATCTTGAGAAAACCGTAGATTTATGGGCTTTTCTTAGACCTAAGGCCTCACTGTTTTTAACCCGCTATTGGATTCGAACCAGGAAAATTAGGTTCGAAAATCACATAAAAGACATTATAACTTCAATTTTTACTGTAAATGTTAATAATAAATTGAATTCAAATAGCCTTGAAGGTCAACAGGTTCTAAAATTAACAGCTCAGCTCCCTAACCCTGATATTCTTATACCAACTATTGAGAAGATATTAAAGGCTTTTGAGAATGTAATTCAAATGGAGTTGATAAAGGTAAGGCGGGAGGAAATTAAGAGATTGCAGACTCAGCCTGATTTTCTCAAAGCTTTATCTTAAATCCTTCTTCCTTTCCTCAAATTCCTTTTTATCTATTTCTCCACGAGCATACCTCTCTTTTAGAATATCCAATGGTGATTTACCTTCCTCGCTTCTTTTACCCCAACCCCAACCGCTAAGGTAACGAATAAGAGCAATTACTCCTAAGATTAAAAGAAGAAAGATCGCAATCATGGTTACCCAGCCAAAAATACCGAAACCACCACCCCAACCCATCATAGGATTACCACCTCCTCCCATCATCCACATCATAGGCATAAAATTATATCCTGAAGGAAGTTTTGCGTTGGTATCGCAACCGCTTGACCTTTTACCAAGGATAATATGCATTTGTTCTTCTCCTTGCTTGCCCATCATATTTTCCATCATGGTATTCATTGCCTCATGTGAACTGCCCACCATCTGACCCATAAAATACTCACCAAGCGCTCCAAAATCATTGTCTGATAATTTATCACAGGTTACCTCTTTGGCTTGCAATTTCTCCCAAATTTCCTTACCTTCTTGTTCTTCACGAGCAGTGTGACCATCGGATGAGATTGAGGATTGCGTCCCCATCATGCCTTGAGCAAAGGCTGTAGATGGCGTTAGCATCAGAATAAACAGAATAAAGGCTATCAACAATGTTCTCATAGATTATTTACTCTTATCTATAATTCCTCTGATTATTTCATCAACTTCTGCTGGTAAATTACCAAGATTTGCATTAGGAAAAAATTGCGGGAGGACAATTGGCCTCATTCCTGAAATAAATGTTTGACTATCTTTTTGGTAGACGTTTATTTTGCATGGTAAACAAAGACCAATCTTCATGTCTGCTTGTAAGACCGTATATGCATTTTTGGCATTACAGATTTCGATAATCTTGAAAGGTTCGATTTCAAAGTCCTTTTCTTTCAAGGTTGCTGTAACGTCATGTATGTAAAGCACTCGAAATCCCGCAACTTGTGTCTGTTGCTCGACTGCTTTTACTGCCTCATCAAAAGGTTTTTCCGTTGTAACCGTATAATCAAAATCCATATGATACCTTCTTTCAAAACGTAATAACTTTGTCGCTGTCGACAACCAATGCGTATAAATCTTTAATCTCGCCTTCGGGACATTCTTTACTACTGCCTTGTTTACGAATAGCCATACACGTACCGCAAGCGACAATCTTTGCCTTATCTGACTGCAAGAACCTTCCAACTTGTTCTTTTATGTTAAACTGGGGTGAACTTACTCGTTTATACTCCACGCCTTCACCTGTGAGAAATATCGTCACTATATCGCCTTTGGATAAAGCCAAGTTGGCGAACCTAAAAGCGTTCCAGTTGGTTTCAGCCTGTTTTGTCGAAAGTACAACAGCTAATTTCATAGTGTACCTCCTTTGTACGCTTGATGATAACCTTCAAGAAACTTATGTATAAGCTTATCCGTCTGGTTTAATGAAGAAACCGCCGATGTTAGAAATTCTTTTCCGTCTTCGGTTATGGTATACACTCTTCTGTCAGGTCCAGCTTCATTTTTGTCCCATGAAGATGCTATCCAATCCTTCATTTCCATTTTTCTCAAAGTCCTGTATAAGTTGCCAATATCTACCTTTTCTCCACAGTGTTTTTCCAAATCCTCCATTAAACCATAACCATGTGACGCACCTTTTGAAAGGAGAAGAAGGATGCAAGGTTCTAAAATTGACAACTCAGCTCCTCGACCTGGACTCGAACCAGGAACCTTCTCCTTAACAGGGAGCCGCTCTA
>CAYOOO010000029.1:0-5325 GCA_964405655.1 uncultured Gammaproteobacteria bacterium
TATACCTCTAATACTTCTCTTACTAGGCGGGATTCTTCTCTATGTTGGCCGGTACATATTCCTAAGTACATGGGGAGCATGGCCAATCTGGGGATTAGGTGGGTTATTAGTTCTTGGAGCGGTAATTTACAACAGAAGATTGTTTAAAAGGTAATAAAAATAACTCACTAATTGACAAAAGAGTAACCTCTATCTATACTATATTTGAACAGTTATTCAAATACATGACTAAACGTCAGCGTGTCAAGGAAGAATTAAAAAATAAACAAGAGCTTCTCGATTGTGCTAGGCAATTGGGAGTTGTTGGTGATGCTACCAGACTCAAGATTTGTTACCTGCTTTGTCATTATCCTGAAGTTTCTGTTGGTGAAATGGCGGAAATTCTTGATACCTCTGTTTCTGTTGTCTCTCATAGTTTAAAGAAATTACTTAAGCTACAGCTTGTTAAAAGAAGAAAAGAAGCCCAAACAGTTTACTATTCTCTTATTAAAAGCGATTTTACTGAAACATTAAAAAATTTCATCGCATAACTGTATGCAAAAGCATGATTCAAAATTAAGCATGTGGATAATAGCAGCTGCAATCGTTTGTTGTGCACTGCCACTACTACTTCTTAGTGGAGGATTAGCTTTTGTGGCAGGACTTTGGTCCAATAACACTTTTTTGATCATATTATCATTGATACTCGTTGGTGTGACTATCTGGTTATTTTTCAAAAGAAAGAATATATGAAAATTCAAAAAAATAGTTTTGGAAAAAATCTTGACCATCCTGCGACAAAAACTCTAGAGTTTGACTATATTACCAGTGGTATCTATATCGGTACAAACCAATGTTGTCAAACTCATTTTGATGAGAAATTAAAGAAGGAGGGCATAACGGCTGATATCTCTTTGGAAGAAGAACGGATGGATGCACCTTTTGGTGTTGATTTTTATGTTTGGATTCCAGTAAAAAATCGCACTGCGCCAACACAAGATCAACTCAATTTTGGAGTCTCTACTTTAGAAAACTTGATTTCGTTAAAGAAAAAAATATATGTTCACTGCCAAAACGGCCACGGTCGAGCACCGACCTTGGTAGCAGCTTATCTTATTAGTCAAGGAAAAAGTTCTACCGAAGCCGTTGAGTTTATCAAGTCAAAACGGCCCGCAATTCATTTAGAAGAAGTGCAAGCATCAGCATTAGAGACATTCTTCAACCGACAGAAAAATCAAGAATGTTGTTAAAATATGGAAAACTATGACCTGATCATTATTGGTGGTGGAGCAGGTGCTTTTGCTTCTGCAATTAAAGCTAATGAACTTGGAGCTAAGACTTTGATAGTTAATCAGGGACTTCCTTTGGGTGGAACCTGTGTGAACGTTGGTTGCGTGCCATCAAAAACGCTTCTTTGGGCAGGGGAGGTAATGCATCTTGCCAAAAACCATAAAATTCCAGGGATTGATATAGAGGTTAAAAACTTTGATTTTGCCAAAGTTGTCCAGCATGAACTCGATCTGGTGGCGAAATTAAGAGATGAAAAATACGAGAAAGTATTAAGCCAATTAGAAAATGTCTCTTATATAGAAGGAAAAGCCACGTTTCTTTCTCAAACAGAGATTGAAGTTAATCCTTCGACAAGCTCAGGACAAGGTGGACAGAAATACACCGCTAAAAAATTTGTTATTGCAGCCGGGTCAACAGCAATTGTTCCACCAATAGAGAACATTAGAGAGGTAGGCTATATAACCCATGCTGAAGCTTTGAAATTAAAGCAGCAGCCAAAAGGACTCATTGTGGTTGGTGCTGGTCCGGTAGGGCTTGAATTTGCTCAAATGTATGCTCGATTTGGCACAAAAGTAACAATTCTTCATAGAGGCTCAACTATTTTTAGAGGCGAAGAAGAATTGACTACAAGATTGACAGAGATACTCACCAATGAAGGTATTACTATTAAAACAAATGTCCAAGTGAAAAGTGCGGGAAAAGAAGGAGATAAAAAGATTGTTTCCTATCTTGTTGAAGGTAAACAAGAAGAAGTGTCAGCAGATGAAATTTTACTTGCTGTTGGCAAAACTCCAAATACACAAGACTTGGCTCTTGATAAAGCAAGTGTAGAAATTGACGAGAAACAAGCGATTAAGGTGAACTCCCAGTTTCAAACCTCACAATCGCATGTTTATGCAGTAGGAGATATTACCAATGCGCCACTTCGTCTTGAACCAACTGCCGGACGAGAAGGTACACTCGCTACTGAAAATGCTTTAAAGAATACGCAAAACAGCATTGATTATAACTCTGTCCCTTGGACTATTTTTACCGATCCTCAGCTTGCAGGTGTAGGATTTACTGAAGATGAACAGATGAAAAGATTTGGCACTTGTATGTGCAAGACTGTATCTTTTAAAGATGTGCCAAAAGCTTTAATCCTCAATCGAACGGAAGGACTTATTAAAATGGCTATTCATCCTGAAACAAAGCAAATTATGGGTGTTCATATCCTTGCTCCTAATGCTGGAGAACTAATTGCCCAAGCTATGTGGTTAGTTAAAAATAAAAATACTATTGATGATGTAGTAAACTCTCTGCCAATGTTTCCAACACTGTCTGAGACACTAAAAATAGTGGCTCTCTCTTTCACCAGGGATATATCTAAATTAAGCTGTTGTGTTTAGGGTTAAGTAGTACTACACTATGTAGTAATATATGGATAGAGAACAAAAAGTTGGTAAAGTGTTGGGCGAGCTGGAGTCAGAAATAATGGAAATTATCTGGCAATCTAGCGGACCAGTTTCTGTAAGAGATGTTACTCTAAGCTTGCAAAAAAAGCGTCAAATTGCTTATACAACAGTAATGACTATTATGGGAAGACTGGTAGAAAAGGGACTTCTCGAATACCAAAAAAGAGGTAAAGTGTATTTTTACCACCCGGTCTTTTCAAAAGAAAAATTTCTCACCAGAGTTTCTCGTCAACTAATCAAAAACTTTATTGATAGATTTGGTGATGTGGCAATTGCTCACTTTGCCAAAGAACTAGAGAAGTTAACTCCCATGAAGCGCAAAGAACTACTCAAAATATTACACAGGAGTAAAAGATAGTATGGATACACTCTCACTTTGTCAGAAGACTTTTTCAAATATTATATCTACTCTGTCTCATTCAATGCCGGCTGTTCTTGTAACAGCCGCAATACTCATTTTGTTTATTGGGATCCTCACTTTGAGTCTGCAAATTATAAAAACTAGAAGGTATTTAAAAAAGAGTTTAAGTAAAAAGACAGCAGTCCCAGCTATCATAAAATCAATAACTAAGCACCTAAACTTGGATGGAAGAGTGGATATTGTTAAAGATGAGGGGAAATTTTCATTCTGCTATGGATTAGTAAAACCTAGGATTTGTCTTAGTACAGGTCTTTTGCAGGCCATAAATGAAATGGAGCTAAAAGCAGTACTTTTACACGAGTCCTCTCACCTCAAAAATCGAGATCCTGTCAAAATTATCCTCAGCAAAACTGCCTCCTACATTTTCTTTTTTATTCCTATCATTGACGAACTGCAAAAACACTATTTGTTTTCCAAAGAAATTACAGCCGATCAACTAGTTATTAAAAATGGCCTCAAAAATTCGCTCGTCTCTGCTTTATCTAAACTTTTGGTGATTGATCCACCCAAAGTAAGTTTTGTGGCAGCACTGATAAATCCGCAAATTATGGAAAAAAGAATACTGATCTTAAGCGGAAATGAGGTTAAACTCACATTTAGGCCCTCCTTTCTTGGCATCTTTTTATCCATTCTGACGGCAGTATTTTTACTAATTATCATCAATACTCCAGTTTATGCCGATTATTCGGTTGCCTATTGTAAAGCTGAGAAAGAGGCAATTATGAGTCAGCAATTATTATATACCCCGGCAAATGAGACACCAAGATAATCAAGCATGAAGCTATTGCTACCCATTTTGGTAATTCTTTCGATTGCAATAGGTGGATGGATAATGTCTAAAAGTTCTACTCACAATCCTCAGGAGTTATCAGTAGCAGAATGGAATGATGGCACAGATGCTTATTACCAACAAGTGTTAGAAAGTAAGGGTGAGTTTGTAGAAAAAACACCTCAGGCTATTTTTGACAACCAACCTGTAGAAAGTATTTCGAAACTTAAAACAGAAAAATTTTTGGCTCAAGCAAAGAAGTCTAGTGCCCCAATATTAGGGTTGCATACTGCAGTAGATGGGGCAGAAAAATGGATAGAGATAAATTTATCAGATTTAAAGCTTTATGCTTGGGAAGGCGATCGTAAAGTGTTTGAATTCTCAATTTCAACAGGTCGCCCAGGATATGCCACACCTACAGGTGAATTTAGGGTTTGGCGAAAAGTGTTCTCACAAGCGTATCGGGGTGGTTCAAGAGCCAGAGGTGATTATTATTTTCTTCCTAATGTCCCCTTTTCCCTCTTTTTTGGAGGTGGAGATGTATCTAACTGGAAGGGTTATGCCATCCATGGAGCTTACTGGCACAATGACTTTGGTATAAAAAATAGAAGTAGTGGTTGCGTCAATGTCAAACCAGAAGAAGCAGGACTTCTGTACCAATGGGCAGGGCCTGCTATGCCTGAAGGAATGAATGCTTTAAATGCAAGCGATAATAATCCAGGTGTAAGAGTAGTCATACATAGTTAATTTCCCCGTTGACAAGTTAAAGTTTATCTACTACAGTAAGTAGTAGTTAGTATGGCTGATCACTCTGATAATACAAAGATATCTTTTAACCTTTCAATCCCTGTTGCAGTGCTTCTTGGTGCGGGATTAATCTCTATATCTATTCTTATGAGTGGTGGGATTATTAAAGTAGGCGGTAAAACCACTGCCACAACTGCTCAGGTAGCTCAAGCTCCAACTGCCCCAGCCCCACAAGCTGCACCCCAACCTCAAGCTGGTCCTGTAGAGCCCTTAAAAGATGAGGATCATGTCAGAGGTGACAGAAAAGCCAGGATTTTGCTTTTTGAATACTCTGATTTGGAATGTCCATTCTGTAAAAGATTTCACCCAACCGCTCAGCAGGTAGTTAATGAGTATAAAGGGCAGGTGGCTTGGGTTTATCGCCATTTTCCGCTAGACCAGATCCATTCAAAAGCAGATAAAGAAGCAGAAGCTGTGGAGTGTGCCAAAGATCAGGGTGGAGAGGATGCTTTCTGGAAGATGACTGATAAAATATTTGAAGTTACCCCTTCTAATAATGGTTTAAATCTTGATGATTTGCCAAAACTGGCTGGTGAAATAGGATTAAACTCAGCTACATTGAAATCATGCTTGGATAGTGGAAAATATACAGCCCATGTTGAAGC
>CAYOOO010000030.1:0-4815 GCA_964405655.1 uncultured Gammaproteobacteria bacterium
AAGTATTTTCCGAAATGCTGGGTTTGGATGAACTTAAATCAATTTTTTCAAACTCGGTCATAATACTATCATATACAGCTTTTACAAATAACGTCAAGTAGGATAATCAGAATGAAATTATGATGACGTTGTTCTTTATAAAGAAAGTTTATTTATTTTTCGGAGACATTCAGAGGGCTAAGACAAATCTGGCTTCACTTACAGGCAATCTCACCAGCGTGTCAATCTGAATTATTGAATCAACCTTTTTAAAACACATTTGTGGCCGATAGAACTTTCAGTAGGAAGGCTGTATAATAAATGTTGTGGACATAGATTCTGTTATTCTTGCAGCCCAGCGTGGAGGAAAAACAATACGAAAGTATTTTGGAAAAGCGCTAGACATTGAAGTAAAAACAACAGCATCTGATTTTAGAACAAAAGCCGATACGGACTCCGAAAAAGCTATTATAAAAATAATAGCAGACACATTCCCCACATATAATATCCTTTCCGAAGAAAGTGGATTAATTGATAAAAAATCCGAATATACATTTGTTATAGATCCACTTGATGGCTCAAATAATTTTGTCCTTGGGATTCCTAATTTTTCAGTTAGCATAGGATTACTTAGGGGCGATACGATTATTCTTGGCGTAGTCCACCATCCTATTTTAAATCATACCTATTACGCACAAAGGGGTAAGGGCGCTTTTTTGCACAAAAAACAACTTCATGTTAACAATGAGCAAGATATCAAAAAAGCAACTATTTCATATACGGGTGGGTATGTAAGCTCATTTGAATATCATCAAAGATTCCAGAAAAAATTACATGAATACTCTATCAAGAGAATGTTGATTACATGGTCTCCAGCTGTAGAATTTTGTTTACTTGCATCAGGAAAGATAGAAGCAATTATAAATAACAAAAATGAGTGGTACGATTATGCAGCAGGCAAAATAATAGCTCGAGAAGCTGGTGCTTTAATCACGAACTTCAGAGGGAAACCTGAGACAACCGATAGAAACAACCAATTTATAATAAGTAATGGGACAAGGATTCACCAGCAACTTGTAAAAATAGTTTAGTTTAAAATAAAAATCTCCCACCACCTACAACCCTTTCATGCTTAATTCAACGTTGCATGCCTTCTAAGACTTTGTTCATTTTAAAAGCTATGCTTACTGCGTTGTATAAAGGCTCATCTCTCTTGAAGAACGTCTCTATATCGCTTTCTTCAATAAAACGAAAGTCTGAATGCTCATCGCTCAGACTTACTCTTCCAGTATCTGTCCTACAGATAAAACACACTTCTAATACATGTCTTACTATATCCCCTTTTCTTTCCGAACGATCAAAACAATAATACGGCATTATAATCTCCACATCTATGCCAGCTTCTTCACTGATTTCTCTTCGTAAACCTCTTTCATAGGATTCCCCCATATCAAGACTGCCTCCTACCATTTCCCACCTACTAGGAAAAAGGTCGTCCTTTTCTGATCTCTTAACCACCAACAGTCTATTTCCATCAAAGATAGCAGCAGTTAAGCATATTGCCTGAATACTTGTAGGATCGTTCTCCTCCATACCTGGTCCAGCAGCGCCTCTCCTTTCATTCATAAACTTCCTAAAGATTGTAACACTTTTTGCAGTGCCTTACAATACTGATTGATTATTTTTTTATCTAATACCCCTCTGCTAAAGGTAGGTAAAGAAACCCTTCCCCTCATGTATTCTTTTGCTCCCGGGTAATTACTATCGAGAATAATCCTTCGTTTTGAAGTATTAAGATAGTTACTTTTTGAAAAAAATAGAGGATCATCGCATAGCGGAAGCGTATCTGGCAACTTTATCTCAACCCCCTCTGCTTTAATAGCCTCTATAACCTTTTCAATAGGACCTTTATATCCTAATTCTTCCAGCAATAACTTTGGTTTAAATCCATACATAGCCCCTCTAAAATAGTCTTCTGTGACCGTAGGTGGCTTGATGCCAACAATTTTCTTCAATTTCTTTACAAAGTACCTTAAAGATTTAGCTCGAAGCTTGATATCCCTTCTAAGTGTTTTTTTGAGCGCCGCATACGCCATTACAGCAGAGTAGGGATGCATACGATAATTTTCTCCATATCCTGATACAAATCTACTATATTTCTTAGCTATATGTGTATGTCCTTCTTCTTTTATCCTCTTGATAGCCTCAATTGCCCTAAGATTAAAGTGACCTAGCAAACTAGCTCTTATATAAACTTCTGGATCGTTAGTTATAAGGAATCCTCCCTCCCCACTTGTCCATGTTTTCTTTGCGCCCATGCTAAAACAACCAGCTATTCCAAACGTTCCAACTAACTTTTCAGAAAACGTAGTAAAATGAGCATGTGCACAATCCTCTACTAATAGAAGCTTATATTTATTGGCTATTTTAACAATCTTATCCATTGCACATGGCAGTCCCCACATGTGAGTAACAACAATGGCTCTTGTTTTTTTTGAGATATGTCTTTCTATCTCGTTTGCATTAATGTTACCTGTCTCTGGATCAGCATCTACAAAAACTGGCACTGTTCCTAAGCGAAGTAGAGGTGTAACTGTGGCAAGAAATGTATAAACAGGAACTATTACCTCGTCACCCCTACTAAGATTGATACCAAAATATGCCGAGCTTAAAGCACTTGTCCCAGAATTTGTCAGAATCGCATACTTTACACCAAATGCTTGCTCTATCTCCTGCTCCAGTAGTTTATAGATACCACTGTCTCCGTAAATAGACATTGGCTGAGTATCTTTTATATAAGCTAACAGGGCCATTATCTGTTGCTCATTGGGAAACCCCCACTTAAAATGTGGTTTTTTTATTGTTACTGTCTGTTGGCCATCAAAAATCGCCATCTCTTTATCCATATTTATAGTTTTGTAAATGATCTAACCTTTCAATTTTTCTCAATCTTATTGACTTATACGCCGCCTCCAAGACTGAAATAACTACCAAAGCATCTTCACAGCCTGAAACTGGTTTTTTACCAGTTCTTATAGCGTAAAGAAAATCTTTTGCAGGAGATGTAAGATCAGAAATACAATTTTGTAGCTTAATACTCTTTATTAAGTTTCCCCTGGAGTCTAAGTGGAAAAGATTCAATGATCTCTTCCCAAAGAGCTTATTTCTTTCCAATTTTATTATTCCATCAGTCCCATAAATCGTAAATTCCTCTTGTGCTGTATTAGTCGGCATACCACGAATAATCAAACAATTAACTGGTACATTCCCTTTTAGAGTTAGCGATAGCGATACTTGAGCATCATTTGCATAAGAGTCGTATGAAGCAGTAGCAAATACACTTTCGGGCGCAAGACTAGTCATCCACAAGATGATATCCATTATGTGGTATCCGCTATCAATGAGGATTCCTCCTCCGCTCAAGTTTTTTTGTTTCCGCCACCCCGAAAAATAGTCAGGGTATATCATTTGACTAAACGTAGCCGAAATGGCAATTATACGACCAAGCTTTCCAGTAGCTATGGCTTGATGGACATATAAATACTCATCCCAATATCGCCGCTGAACATATACAAACAGAGCTAACCTATGTTTTTTTGCCAATCTTATAAGCTCTTCCGCCTCTTTACTTCTAAGAGCAAGAGGTTTGTCGAGCAATACGTTAATTCCATTTTCTAGCGCATATTTTGCTTGCCGAAAGTGGTACTTATGTGGAGTAGTTACTGCTATTGCATCCAATCGCTCTTTCTGTATCATTTCTTTAAAATTTGAGTAGTATCTTCCTATAGAAAACTTACCCGCCAATTCAACACCGAATTTATTCGGATAACATTCTGAAAGAGCCAAGATTTCAACACCGTTCTCTTTTGAAAGAAAATAAGGAAGATAGGAGTCTTGTGCCCATGTACCTAACCCAATCATTCCCATTCTTAATATTCTTTTATTCATTCCTGATATTTTGTGGCAGAGCAGCAAATATTAGTTGCGTAATTTGTTCTGTGACCCTTTCTTTTTCCTGATCCGCTTGTATTGTTATCGTTCTACCAAAATCATTCTGCGCTATCTCTGTAAGAATTTTATCGACAGCTAATAAAAAATTTCTTTCTGTTTTGTTTAGTGGGTCTTCTCCTCGAGCTATTATCCTTTTATTTATCTCAAATATTTGTGCTCTTAATATAATGTTTAACTGGGGTGTGACAGGAAAAAGATCCGTCAACCACATCAACCATTCCATAGCCTTTCTCCCAGAACCAAAAAAAGGAGAATCCTTTAAGGCTTGAAACTGATATCCTATTAATGATGCTAACCCTCTATCTGAAAGTACAACTTTACCATTAGATAAAGCTGGTGCAATAATGGTTTCCATATTTAACAAACGGTCTGTGAAGAGACACATCGTATCTGAAAATGGAGTAAGATTTGCTTGAGAAAGCGTGAAAAATCTTTCGGACTTTATAGCATCTCTAATAAGATCTCCAATGTGGGTAGTGGAAAATTCTGTGACAGTTACAACTTCCCTTCCTACTCTTTTTCTCAGACTTGTAGCAACTGATTTTACCTGAGAAGTTTTTCCCACAGCATCTATGCCATCCAGAGCCACCCAAAATCCTCCTTTAATATCCATCAGGCATAGTATTATAACGCTTTATTTGTAATTTTCAAATCTCCTTAGGACAGCATGACTTTTATTGCACTTGTAGCAAGCGTATAAACGAATAGAAAGAGAGCGAGTAATTCAGCCATATCTTAAATCGTAAACAATTTATAACCACTGCGTTTATAGTGCTCCTTTTCCGGAAATCATTGCCCAAGGAGTTTGCAAAATAATCCACAAAT
>CAYOOO010000031.1:0-4732 GCA_964405655.1 uncultured Gammaproteobacteria bacterium
TTATCTTTTGTTTCAAAGATTGGTAGAGCAAAAGAGAAGGTTGATCCTTTACCTAGCTCAGATGTTACCCATATTTTACCATGATGCATCTCAACTATGGCTTTTGAGATATATAATCCTAAGCCTGTCCCTTTTGATCCTTGTTCTAAGGTACCAGAGACTCTAAAGAACTTAGTAAAAAGGTGTGGTAAAGCCTCTTTAGGTATACCTGGACCACTATCTTCAATATGAGTAATTACCTCATGATCTTTACTCTCAATCCAGACTTTGACAGTACCTGAGGTATGAGTATAGGTGATTGCATTAGACAGTAGGTTACTAATTACCTCAACTATTCTTAATTTATCAGCTAAAACAGGAGGAAAGGTTCGGTTGGGTTCTAGAAAAACTAAATTAATCCTCCTCTCGTCAGCCCTTTCCTTAAATTCTTGGACTTGTTGTCTGACTACTGTAGGCCAATTAAGTGGCTGGCTTTTTATAGTTAATACCCCTCTTTCTATTCTTGAGACATTAAGTAGATTTTCTACCAAAGCAGATAGTTGTTGAGAGGAGATATTAATTCTGGATAAAAATATCTGTTGATCCTCAGTTAGATTTTTATGATCTTCTTGTAAAAAGACTGATAGATAACCCTTGATAGAAGTTAGAGGAGTTCTTAACTCATGAGCAGCCATAGACACAAAATCTAACTTCATCTCCTCTAACTGTTTCTCAGAAGTTATATCATGAAGAGTTAGGATACATCCCAAATCAGTCATTGCTCCCTCTTTAATTTTAGCGGTAATAATACTGACAAAAGACTCTTTATTATTTCCGACTAATTTGAGTTTTTCTTTCTGATAAACAATACCTTCGTACCTATCAAGCGCAATTGGACAAAAGATATCATCAGTAACTAGAGTATTTCTATCAAAAAGCTTCAAAATATGACTGACTGGTTTACCAAGTGCTTCCTGTTGGGAATAACCAGTTAGTTTTTCAGCAGCCTTATTAAAAGTAACAATGGTTTTGTTTAGACTAACTGCTAAAACTGCATCGTTAACACCTGATAAAACAACTTCTAGTTTATTTCTTTCAGCTGAGATAAAGGTTCTCTCTTTTTTTAAATCTTGATAAAGCAGGGCATTTTCTAAAGCTCGGGCTGCTTCTGAAGCAAACTCTTCCATAATAGTTAAATCTGTTTGTGAGACCTGTTCCTTGGAGCTGTTTGAAGCATAATAAATTGTTCCTAAGGTCTGATTCCCAGTTATAAGGGGATAGATAAAGATACCTTTAAATTTTAAATCTTGCTGGATTCTTCTAGAGAAAACTTCTGAAAAAAGACCCCTTTGAATATCATAAATATTTTCAGTATAGAAGCTTTTCTTTTCCTTGACTGCCTTAACCAGTAAGTTTTCATCAGAACTTAAAGGAACAACTTGTCTATTGAAGGGTATGGGAATCATCTTCAATACATCCTCCATCAGAGGGTTATTTGATTTTGAGATTGCAATCCTTCTTATTCCATTTGCTTTGTGGTCAATTAGAGCTATGACTCCAAAGACAAAGTCTAACTTTTGGGTAACTAAATCAATAATTGCCTGAGACAGAGGCTCAATCTCTAAAGTAGATATTAAGGCCTTATCAATACTTCTTAAGGAAGTTAGCAGTTTATTTTGATCTGTTAGAGTATTGATATTTGATTGTAAAATAGAGGCCATGTTATTAAACTCGTTGGCCAGCTCTTCTATCTCGTCCCCAGTTTTAAGATTAATTCGATTAGCTAAATTTCCACTAGCGATAAGCCTGACCCCTTGACGCAATCTCTCTATCGGTTTGACAATTTGAGGTGAGACTAATAAACCAAGCAAAATAGAGATAATAATAAATATCAGTAAAAGGCCAAGAATAAATCTCTGTGTCGCAGTCACGGTTGCTAAAGCCTCCCTAGCTGGCCATTCGACAGCAACCCCTAGGCTAGTTGAAGAGGTGATATTTTTCTCGACTGAAGTTGTATAGAAAATAGGTAATGCTTTGCCCAAGACCTCAACTCCAGCATAGTTTTTATACTGACATTTTTTTAAAACCTCCTGATCACTTTTCTCCTTAAATATTTTAACTGGACAAAACTCTGAAAAATCCTGTTTCTGTAGACTAAACTTAGGATTCTTGTGGGCAATAACTATTCCTTCGTGGGAGATAATGTAAGCTTCTCCTGTTGATCCAACTAAAACATCATTTAGGGTTTTTTGAAAAGGTGGGTCAACTGTGGCTAAAAACAAACCAACATAATTACTTTTTTGATCAAATAATTTATAGCTTAAAATCAAAATAGGTCGATTAGTTAAATCAAAGGATAAAAATATTTGGCGAGAATTCTTTTCCATAGTTGGATAATCTGGATGAGTTTTTAGATCTATCAGATCACTGTCGGTAATTACTCGGTATTTTGAGACTTTAACCTCTTCTTGGCCATTTGGATTAACATAAGACAGCTCGATTATGCTAGCGTTTGTCTTTAATCTTTGATTTAGAAATTTTTTTCGAACATCTTCTGAACTTGGTATAAACTCAGCTACAGAAACTTGACCAAAGTCATCGAATAGTAAATCAATCCGGTCTTGGATTGTTCGAGTAGCAGAAGTTGCAATTTCAGAAAGAGTTTCGTTAACCTGGGTAGTTTGAATATTACTGATTTGATTTAGTAGGATTAGTCCTCCTAAAACAATAGGTAAAAGAGTTAAAAAGGTTAGTATGGTAATCAGCTTAAAGCGGAGATTTCCTTTAATAGATAGATGGTACATAGTTCCATTTTACATGGAAGTTACCCTGAAGGGGAATTAAGAACTATTTCGCCCTTACGATCCCCGCCTTGGCGGGGAGAAGAAAGAAAGAAGCTGGAAGCTTCATTCAATTATCTTGTCTGCTGACTCTAAGATTGCTGATGGAATAGTAATATTCATAGTCCTAGCAGACTTTAAGTTGATAATTAAATCTAGTTTGGAAGCTTTCTCAATAGCAATCTCTCCTGGTTGGCTGCCTTTGAGAACCTTGTCTACCATTAACGCCCCTTGTGCCCCAAGCGTTTGATAGTTTGCATCTTGACTAACCAAGCAACCTTTATTAGCAGACTCCTCAGTAATACAGGCTGTATAGACTTTTTGCTTAATCGCCTCATCAATCAAGGGTTGGGCTGCGGTGCTGATCCCTCCGCTAGGTAACAAAAGTAATGATTCTGCTTTACTTGGGTTAATTAACTTTACCTTCTGCAAAGCTTCCTCTTTTGATGCTACTTCGATACTACTAACTGATAGTCCTAACTTTTTGGCTGCTTCAATTGCAATATCATAACTTTTCTTATAGCTGCCACCAGTTGGATTATAAACAAGTGCTACCGATTTCAGCTTTGGGTTGATCTGGGTAAGTAGTTCCAATCTCTTGCCCGAAGTATCTGAGGATTCTGTTGATATGCCTGTTACATTAGTTCCAGAAAAAGGTTGTTTAGGTACTAAATCACTAACATTGCCAGCAGCTAAGAAAACAATAGGAATCGTTGAGGTAAGTTTTATGACTGGTTTAGTAGCTGAGGTAGATGAAGTAACAATAATATCTGGATTTTTAGATATTAGCTCTTGTGCGTAAGTATCTAACAGTTTTGTTTCCCCCTTGCCGTTCCGATAGTCATAGCTTATGTTTTCCCCCTCAACATATCCTAGTTGGATCATCTTTTGTTTAAAACCATCATAGGCTGGAACATGGGCATCTTGACCCACCAGAATTGCTACCTTATAAATTTTTCCCTTTGGTGTTTGAGTTGATAGATTAGAATTTGGGCGTTTTGCCGAAAACAAAAGGTAGACCCCGGCTATAGCTAAGATGATAATTAGGATGATAATCCCTAAAAGCGGAGAGAAAATTCCTTTTTGATGGTACCTTTTATGTAACTGTTCTTGGATGAGCATTAATTAAAAGGTACCAGAAGAATAATGCTAGTTCAAGCAGTCAAAAGACTATTGATTATCTTTTGTTTCAAAGATTGGTAGAGCAAAAGAGAAGGTTGATCCTTTACCTAGCTCAGATGTTACCCATATTTTACCATGATGCATCTCAACTATGGCTTTTGAGATATATAATCCTAAGCCTGTCCCTTTTGATCCTTGTTCTAAGGTACCAGAGACTCTAAAGAACTTAGTAAAAAGGTGTGGTAAAGCCTCTTTAGGTATACCTGGACCACTATCTTCAATATGAGTAATTACCTCATGATCTTTACTCTCAATCCAGACTTTGACAGTACCTGAGGTATGAGTATAGGTGATTGCATTAGACAGTAGGTTACTAATTACCTCAACTATTCTTAATTTATCAGCTAAAACAGGAGGAAAGGTTCGGTTGGGTTCTAGAAAAACTAAATTAATCCTCCTCTCGTCAGCCCTTTCCTTAAATTCTTGGACTTGTTGTCTGACTACTGTAGGCCAATTAAGTGGCTGGCTTTTTATAGTTAATACCCCTCTTTCTATTCTTGAGACATTAAGTAGATTTTCTACCAAAGCAGATAGTTGTTGAGAGGAGATATTAATTCTGGATAAAAATATCTGTTGATCCTCAGTTAGATTTTTATGATCTTCTTGTAAAAAGACTGATAGATAACCCTTGATAGAAGTTAGAGGAGTTCTTAACTCATGAGCAGCCATAGACACAAAATCTAACTTCATCTCCTCTAACTGTTTCTCAGAAGTTATATCATGAAGAGTTA
>CAYOOO010000032.1:0-4226 GCA_964405655.1 uncultured Gammaproteobacteria bacterium
GAAACGGTATACACGCTACCTTGAGGTGGTAGTGCCCGAAAGGGCGTGGAGGTTCGATTCCTCTCATCCGCACTAAGGGCACTTAGCTCAGTGGTAGAGCGCTTCGTTTACATCGAAGATGTCGGGGGTTCAAGTCCCTCAGTGCCCACAATAAAATGAAAAAGATATTCTCGGTTATTCTGATCCTGATAATCTTAACTGGAGTTTTACTCTCTTTTTTATCAATCCATAAAATGGCTTCCAAATCTTTGGAACCTAGTCTTAAACAAGGTCAATATTTTTTGTCTATTAGAAAGTACGGAGATTTTCCTAAGATTGAAAGGACTTATTTAGTTTTGTACAAACCCAATGGTAATTTTGAGGAGATGGATTTTGTTGGCAGAGTTATTGGGCTACCGAATGAATCGATTATGTTTAAAGATGGTCATATTTATATCAAAGAAGGAGATAGAGAGTACCAACTAGAAGAGAAGTACTTGGTGTCAGACATTTATAATACTGCCTCAGAAGAAAATGAGTGGATAAATCTTAAAGCAGATGAGTACCTAATACTAACTGATATCAGGGGTGTACCTGTTGACTTAAGAGAAAAAATAGTGAAAAAGCAGTATATTGTTGGAATAGTCTCTAAGGTTTTTTAATGAGAGCTAAACTTCTAAAAATTGCGGTATTTATAGTTGCCTACCTTCTGACTATCTTTTTGTTTGGCGTTCTCGGAGGAATATTTTTTCAGTTTTTACCCAAAAAAGTTGAGAATTTCATATTTATAAATTACTCACTACTTTCAGCACTGATATTTTTGGTAGCGATTCCATATATTGTGTCTTGGTCTCTGGTGGCAACTTTTCTCAAAGGTAATCAGCTTGACAACGGTTTTAATAAGAAGCACTACTTACTTTTTACAATTCTTTTTCTGATGGCTTTACCTACAATTTTATCCATGATTTATTTTGCTTTAATCCCTAGAATTCAGCCATATCTATTAAATGAGATAAAAACCGATAGTAGGAATTCACAATCAACTTCTTTCCCAAAGCCAGCTCAGTTAGAAAAGTTAACGGAAAAAACTATTGATGGGGGAAAATATACCTTAATGAAGGACCATATGGGTTCAGTTGGACTTTATAAATATGACCAGGAAAGTGTTTCAGATGTAGGTGTCCTGGGACCAATACCAGCCCTTCCAGATAAGATTAAAGATTTTTGGTATGACCGTTCTTCTGATAATTTAATAATCTTTGAAAATAGAGGTTCCTATGATCAAATCTTTGTTTACTCAAGAAAGAGGGTTGGAGGTAGTGAACAGCTTCAAAGTAGACTTATTAAAACTATTCCTTTAAGTATTTACACTGGGAATTCTATGCTTGGGTATATTGCCGAGACAAAGCAGGTTATTATGGAGACAGGTTTTGGTGATGGTTGTGGAGGTAGTGGTCGGATTTGGCTGTTGTCAGAAGATGGTTCTGAACAGGAAGTTACCAAATATGGAGCGGGTTGCGCTGAGACACAATTACCAAGATTGCTGGGAATGGATGGTAATGGTTTGGTCATGGCCTATTATGATGAGCAAGCACTCTTTGATACAAAGATTACGAAAGTTTATAAACACAATTTAATTACACAGACAAAAGAGCAAATAATAGAGATTAAGGACTTAGAGCTTAGGACTGAGAATCAGTACAAAATTGAAAATAGTGTCCTGCCTCTGATCTCAAAAGACAACGAAAAATATAGCTTAAATTTAAAGACGAAGGAACTTAAAAAAAATTAGCAGTATTGCAATAGGGTGTATAATAAAATGGTAGTTCTTTGAAAAGAGAAGGTTTTTAAAAAGAGCGTGTGGTCCCATGTAGCCTTGGCGAAGTGGGAATACGAGGAAGAGGGGGTTTGGTGTTACTCCAAGCCAATCGAGTTGCTATAGATTTACGTCTATTACGAAAGATAGATCGTGATAGACAAATCGGCAGATAACGCAAAGTAACAGATAAAGTTAAGTGCCGATTTAGTCTAAGTAAAATCTGCGGAAACCCTCAGGTTTGATGAGACCTAAAGATAAATTTTAAAACTGGAAAGTAATTTCTAGCCCAAAGAATTTGTCATTCATTATCTTCTTTTAGTTTTCCCAAAGAACAACAACTTAAGATGTGTGGAATTGTAGGCTCAGTTGAGAGAGGTGGTCATTCAACAGAGATTGTGATGAATGGCTTAAGAGAGATTGAATATCGTGGATATGATTCTTGGGGAGTAGCTTTAGCAACTCCAGATGGTTTGATTGTTGAAAAGCAGATAGGTAAATTACCGACCAGCTGGAAATTAGGAGCAAGTAATGTAGCAATTGGTCACACCAGATGGGCTACCCATGGTGGGGTAACAGAAGCCAACGCTCATCCTCATACGGATTGCTCAAACAGGCTAGCGCTAGTTCATAATGGGATTATTGAAAATCATGATCTTCTAAGATCTGGTCTAACAAATCACAACTTTAGATCTCAAACTGATACTGAAGTTGTAGCTCACCTTATAGAACAAATTAGAGCAGAATCAGGGACTGACTTACTACATGCTACGGCTTCTGGAGTCAGGAGGCTTGAGGGCTTAAATGCCATGGTAGTAACAGATGGTTCAGAGGTTGTAGCTTTTAGAAATGGTTCTCCCCTAGTTCTGGGACAGCTGGAGAGAGGTTTTGCTGTTGCTTCAGACGTTTATGCTTTGGCTGAATACACTAACCGTTTCTGCTTTTTAGATAATGGTGACCTGGTTTATCTAAATGGCTCTGCTGTACTTTATGATAGTGGAAGCATGACTCCTAAAAATCCTGAATTTGTAGAAAGAAGTTTTCCTCGTAGGAAGGCTATCAAAGGTGACTTCCCTACCTTTATGCTGAAAGAGATTTATGAACAACCCGAAGTTTTAGAGGATACCCGAAGTAGAATGTTTGATCTTGATAAGATTGCTAAAGTATTAAACCAAAAAGATAGGTTGTTTTTGGCTGGATGTGGTTCAGCAGCCTATGCTTGTTTAGCAGGGTTTTATTTAATCTCTGAGCAAACCAATAGGTTAGTTCACTGCTCAGTTGGTTCGGAGTATCAACCAGTTCTAAGAACTATTGGGCCAAATGATGGATTGTTGGCAATTTCCCAAAGTGGTGAGACGATTGACCTAATAGACCAGGTTGTTGCTGCCCAACAAAGAGGAGTAGAAGTTTTAGGGATGGTCAATGTCTATGGATCAACTCTTCACCGGATGGTCGATCGGGCTGTTTTACTGGATTGTGGTCAAGAAAAAGCAGTTGTGGCAACTAAAAGTATGACTGCTATGTTAGCCCAATTAATTTTGCTCTCCCATGCAATGGGGGGAGGTTTAGATGGATTACTAAGGGGAGCAGAAACACTAAGAGAAACATCAAAAGCTTCTAAAAAAGTTTTGGATCAGTTACCAAGAATTAGTAAGTTAGCAGCCAAATTAGCAGACAAATCAGACATTTTTGTTTTGGGACGAGGTTTGTCTTATCCGATTGCCTTAGAAACAGCACTGAAAATAAAAGAAACTTCATATATTCATGCAGAGGGGTTTGCCGGAGGTGAATTAAAACATGGAGTCATGGCTTTGATCGAAGAAGACACACCAGTGATAGTTTTTGCACCAGAAGATGATCAGCAAAGGTTTATTATCAGCAACGCAGAAGAAGTTAAAGCCAGAGGTGCTTATGTCATAGGTGTATCTCCTAAAAGGCATCCAGTTTTTGATATCCACTTCCCTGTTGGAAATCTTGGTAATGGCAGTGCAATTTTAAATATTATTTTTGGCCAACTTTTGGGTCATGAGCTAGCTGTACAAAAAAGGCTTGATCCTGATAAGCCCAGAAATCTTGCTAAAAGTGTGGTGGTAAGATAATTTATTATTAGTGGATATTTTTGAGACAATTAAGCAGGGGTTTTATCTGTTAGTTGGAGTTTTCTTAGTACTAACTTTGCTGGTGAATTTAAATCCCAGGCTGCCCCGTTTTCCTTGGGACATTTTGCTGGATAGATTTGGCTTTAGGGTTTATCTGCCTGTTACCACTGCCATTGCTTTAACAATGATTCTCACCATCCTCATGCAGGTGATGGGTAAATAACCAAACTTTCTTCCTTGCCTTTTATACAAACTGGGGGTAAAATTTAGACTTGACGCCTCAGTTGCCAACGTGGTCAAGGCGCCTGTCTGAAGAACAGGTTATCTCAGTT
>CAYOOO010000033.1:0-4187 GCA_964405655.1 uncultured Gammaproteobacteria bacterium
AGCAGTTTCTAAAACGCTTTGAGGAGGCAAGTATTGTAACTGAAGCATAAAAAAACCAGGCTGTCTAGACCTGGCAACCCAGCATTGTTAAGCGGCTGGCTGGCTCTATTTACCTTTCGGCAACAGCGACCATACGGACGTTTTCAAGCATCCTTACTATACCAAAATTATCCCTTATTTGTCAAATTTTTTCTTGGAACCAATTCCTCTTGGAGCTTAAACAACTATACTCAATTATACCAGCTCCCACCTTATCTAACCAAACTTATCTTACTAGTAGGTATTAGAACCGTTTGAAGTCTCTTCTTAATAAGTGTAAAATCGTCTCATTGATGTTCAAATTCTACTTAATAGCTATTATCGCCCTAATTATATTTGTAGTGCTTAATTTATACCTTCCGCTTGAAAAGGCAAACATATTATTTGATAGCTTCAATAAAGTGGTAATCGGCTTCGCAGCTATAATTACTGCATACTTCGGCAGTTCATACTTCTTTGAGGAAGTATTGAGAAAAAGACGAATAGATAGCTACAGAAAGATGTTTCCTTATGATAAGTACGGGGACACTTGGGAAATTGTTGTTAGAGAAGATAGAAATGGCGAACCCCATGTTCTTAACAAGAAAACATCAGAAATACACCACTTGTGGAATATGAAAACTATATATGATTTAGGCTGGCAGTTCTATGAAAGAAAACCAGTTAAAAAAAGCGGGTGGGATAAATATAAGCGTGGAGATTACATAAGAACACGAGGTGAATTAGGAGAGTAGATGATTAACCTCAGTCATTTGAGGCTCTATATGGCGATTAAAAATCCTCAAAGAGTTGATTGCCTACGTCTGGAGAAATCCAACCTCTTTTTTGAAGCGAGGTAATTTCTACGACAGAATTATTTTTAATTTTTTGATATACTCGATTATATGAGCGATAGCAACCCTCCTCCTGCAGAACTTGGATTAACAGCAAAAGATATGGGTTTAAAGCCTGCAGAAGCATCTCCTTCAAAAGTAGCATTAGCAAAAGCAAATGGTCGTTTCTATAATTCCCTCTTGGATATATACCTCTCAAAAGATAGCGGTGAAAATAGGAATCAACGAGTTGCACAATTAGTTGAAGGCTTACCACAACACGCTAGAGGACTTTACGATAAGGGTTTACAAACCTTTCAAGGTGAATTAGCAGCAAATCATGGATTGTTGCAAGAACATAGAGGTGAGGAAGCAAAATATCTAGTCGGTTGTGTTATGAAATCAGAGGGGCGTACTCAAGAACAGATGGATGAAGTCTTTAGCCATATAACACCAGATCAGGCTCGATTTATAGAACCAGCTGAAGGAGTGGTACTTATCCAAGTTGAGCATGAGTTGTATGACTATTTGACGAGAGCTAATGTTATAAATGGTGGTTCAGAGGCGATCCATTTTGGTAGTGATACAAAAGCAGAGCCGAGTTTTGTAATAGTTCGCAGACATAGACTCGTTAAAGGACTCAATGAGGATGGTATATCAGCTGCGGATAACTCTTCTGCTAGACACGAATTTCATCACTTCATCTGGAATTTTCTCGAGAGAGAGAATTTCGTAAGAGAGCCTCAAGAAGCATCTCCTGAATTATCTAAAGCCTTCGGTAATTTTAGAAATGAACTCGCCGCATACATTATTGAGGGAAGGGCACTTACTGAGATTGATCCTTATGCCATGACATATACTCCAGATAGAGATATTCAGGAGTTAGCAGATGATACAAAGGCATTTGCGTATGTTTGCATGGAGATAGCCCGTAGTAGAGGAGTTGAGCTGTCCTCATTCTTATATCCTGCGATGACCTCAAGAAGTTTTGCTGAATTAAGAACTAATATGCTCGAGCTAACACCTGTAGGTCAGCAAGTGCAAATAGAGACAGTAAATGCTATTTATGATATGTGGGGTAAAAAAGGTGCTGTTTTGGATAGCATCCAAGCTGTATTAAAGGGTAAAAATGCTACTATAACACCAGATACTATGAGAGAATTAGCAACCTCAAGACTTGCAAGCCCTAAATTTTATGGAGAATTCCCTTCTTTAAGAGATTTACAATATATTACAGATAATTTAGCTCAATTTAGTACGACTGTAGGAAAGGAAGTATTATCTGCTAATGATTTACTGAAGCAAACATTAAATGGGCGACTTCCATTCTCTGATGAGACAATTGCAGATATTCTTAATATGCCTAGAGAAATCAGAGAGAGTATTCCAGTAGTAAATGATCCTGAGAAGTTTATACGATCTTTTGTATCAATGTGGCAGATGGATGATGACGCCAGAAGATCAGCTTATGCTCAGTTAATAAACGCTACACCAGAGATGAGAGTGACATTTGAGAGAATACGGGACGAAATCATTGCAAAAGATGAAAGCGGTATTAAGACTGAATACGGCTATGAACGGGCGGATGAAGAACGAAAGCGACAAATTGAGAGCGATATTCAAAAGAAGGCAGGTTTAATAAGATCTTTATAATTTTAGATTAGAATTTATTCTACAGCAACATTTGCAGTAACCAAAACCTCAAAATTAGACTTGACAGTCTAATTTGTAAGTGGTATAAATTAGACAGCGGGGTTCAATTTATGCTACTTATTTCAGACAATTTACTTTTAAAATATCTTGAAGCTAACGAACAGTTTAAACTTGATGAGTTTATCAATAAGAAACTTTTTACTGTAGCCGATACTCCCCTTACTTACCGCCAAGTTAACTCCTTAGATACTGACAAACTTCTAACCAATGATAGAACTGAAAAACAAGGGTGGAGAAAATTTAGCTTTAAGGAGTTAGTATACGTGCTTATAGTTCATGAGCTTAAACAATTTGGATTAAAACATGAGCAATTAAAAAGCCTCTGGGAATGCTTTTTTCAGGAACCCACAAAAAGTGAAAAAAGGACAGTAGCTAAAATTGAGCTTAACAAAGGAATGGGAGAAATAGCAATTGGCTGTGTCTTTGAACAGGTAGAGATTACCCTAGTGTTAGACAGTAAGGGTGAGGTTATTTTTTTTGATCCAATCCACTACCTCTTATTTTCTGGCAAGCCATCACTTCAAATTAAACTCAATGATATTGTAAATGAACTTCTTAAAAAAATAGGAAAAGAACAAATTCCTATCAAGTGGTCAGTACAGGAAGAAGTGCTGCATGGAGCAGAACATAAGTTGACTACAAAAGAAGAAGAGCTATTAACGATAATACGAAACAGTGATTATAGTTCTATCAGAATTAAAAAGAAGGATGGAGAAATAGCCTTAGTCTATGCAGAAAAAATTAGGGATGGAAGCAACGGAACTACAACCCAGGATTTAGTAGAGATGCTAAATACAAAAGACTTTCAAGATATAAGTGTTATCAAACGGGATGGAAAAATCGTCAATTACAAAATAGAAGAAACAATTAAGCTTTAGGCTGAGCAAGAAAATCTTGCAGGCAAAATAATAAAGGTTGTTTTTAGTATCAAGAAGAACTTGGGCTAAAACTGAAAGGTTTTAGTCCATTGATAGAAAATGAGATACTGAAAGCAAAATTAAAGAAGCAGCTTAGAAAATTAAGACTAAGTGAAGAGCAAGAGGATATAGTAGTTAAAGAGCTTAACTATTTATCTAATCTTTTGATTGATATTTATATCAAGGAGACACAAAATGGTAAGCGATAAACAACTTCAAGCAAATCAAGAAAACGCTACCCTAGGAGGGGTTAAAACGCCCGAGGGTAAGACAGTGTCAAAATACAACGCTCAAGTTCATGGGATCCTTAGGCAATCAATTACGGAATATGAACAAGAGTTTTATTCAGGGATCCTTGATGATTTGAAGAATGAATATAAGCCTCAAGGAGTTATTGAGGAGATTTTTATAGAGAGAATAGCAATAAGCTATTTGAAATTGTTTAGGCTTCAAAAAGCGGAGACAGAATTCATCAAGTCTCAGCTCAATCCTAAAGTAATTAAAGAATTCCTTGATCTTGATAATTTAGGGGAAGTGTTGAATGAGGGTTATACTCCTAAAATTGGCAGTGAAAGTGTTGAAAAACTTGCTGAAATATATGCAAGGTATGAAACTACCATTGAAAATAGACTTTTTAGGGCAATACATGAGCTTGAGAGGGCTCAAAAGTTAAGAAAGGGAGAAGATGTACTGCCAACCCTTACAG
>CAYOOO010000034.1:0-2557 GCA_964405655.1 uncultured Gammaproteobacteria bacterium
GACTGAAAGTCCGCGCTATTCTTATGTTTCAAGCTTAAACCACTTCGCTTCATTTGCCGCGGAAGCTTTAACCATTCTTCGCCTTCATCCTCACTCTGAGAGAGTGAGGTTTTGGCGAAGTGGTTATAGGCTGCCGGCGATGATGTATAAACCCGATGTAGCTCTCCATCTTGCTTAAGCGAAATAGATCCCACCTCACCTCTGACTAACTTAATAGCCTCATCAACAATCAACTTGTAAGTCTCCTCAGGTGTCAATGGAACTAAGAACTTTAAACCTGACCGATAGATCTTCTCAAGAACATTATCCATAATTAGTCTATTTCTTAATAATTGTTTGAAAGCTTCCTTCTATTTACATATAACCCATAGCAGATGGATGAGGCCAAGATATAGGAAGGATTATAACAACAATATTGTAAGAGCGGTGTAATAAATTGGATAAATTAGAGTATTGGTTCAGGCATGTAAGAAGCTTGCTCAGGATACTTTTTAACCACCTCATCTACTCTTAGAGCAAAACTGGCTATTTGCCTTGGCGCACTGCCAACAAACTCCGAGGGGTCACTAATTGCCTCTTCTAGCCTAGCTTTGGTAAGACCTAACCGCGTGTCTTTGGCCAGGCGATCTAGCAGATCATTAGTCTCTAGTCCCTTTTCTCTCATATCTAAAGCCACTTTAACTGAGTGATCCCTTATGACTTTATGAGCAAATTCTCTACCTACCCCCTCGCTGGCTGCTGCCATCAACAACCTGGTAGTAGTCAAAAGGGGTAGATATCTTTCCAGCTCCCTATTGATCATCGCCGGGTAAAAACCACA
This sequence comes from uncultured Gammaproteobacteria bacterium, assembly GCA_964405655.1. Classification (GTDB taxonomy): domain Bacteria; phylum Patescibacteriota; class Microgenomatia; order Daviesbacterales; family UBA10151; genus CAYOOO01. The sequence goes on from CAYOOO010000034.1 coordinate 821, forward strand.
CTCATCTAAAACTGTCAGCATTGCTTGAAAAACACCATCAGTTGCAAAAAAAGAGTCTGGCAAAGCCACTCTCCTTAAGGCAGAGTCACTAACATCCCCGCCATACCACTGCTCCCCAGAGATTGTTGCAGCCATGGTGACATAACCTGCAATTGTATTCTTCAACGCTCTAATTCTTTCACTGGTTCGACTGTTCATTTTGTGGGGCATAGCAGTTGAGCCAACCTGTCCTTCTTTAAAACCCTCTGTAAACTGCTCATTACCTGCCATCAGCCTCATAGTTAAAGCTAAACTAGCTGGAGCGGATACTAGCTGGTAGAGAACTGAAACAAGTTCAAAATCCAAAGACCTAGGATAAACCTGGCCAACACTGCCTAGGATATTTTTAAAACCTAGAGACTCAGCAACCATCTGCTCAAGCTGATCTACTTTTTCCTGACTGCCAAGCAACTGAAGTTGATCTGTCTGGGTTCCAACTGCTCCTTTGAGACCTCTTAGGGGGTATTTGTCAATAAAAGTCTCCAGCCTATCAAAACCTATTAATAATTCCTCGCCACAGTTTGCCACAGCTTTACCAATTAGTGATGGTTGAGCAGGAACATTATGAGTCCGCTCTGTGTAGAATAGTCCACTATTTTCAACAGCCAACCTGCCTAAACGAGCTAAAATAGCTACAGTCCGTTCGTGAATTAACCTTAATGCAGCTTTGTTTTGCATCTGCTCAACATTATCTGTTTGATCGCGGGAAGTCATTCCCAAGTGGGCAAACTCGAAGCCCGCTTCTCTATTAAAAGCTTCTAACTTAGCTTTTTCATCATGACGAAGCACACGCTCCCTCTCTCTTATCCAGTCCAAGTCCACCACATCTCTAGCTCTTTCATAAGCCGCAATGGCCTGAGGAGGGATATCCAAACCTAAACTTGCCTGTCCACGCATAACAGTAATCCAAAGATCTCGTTCTTTTAAAATCCTACCTGTAAGAGTAAAAATATTTAACATAGGAGTACTGGCGTATCTATCAGCCAAAACATCGGGGATAACTGGACGTTCAGTTTGTTCTCTACCCGATTCTACAGCCATAAAAGAAGTAATCTGAATCTAGCATTAATCTTTTCCTTTAGTCAATACTCAAAAGTTTCATTTGACTATATTGGAGCTTTTTATTGAGCTAAAGACAATTGTAGTTGATATATTTCGTGCTCTTTACCATCTCCTAAAACCATCTTATATTTTTTACTAACTTTAAAACCAGAATTTTTGTATAAATTTAAAGCAGGCAATTGTTCAGAATTTACTTCAACAGTTATCTTTTTAATTAATTTGTTGTCTTTTACTTTTGATAAAATACTGTTCATGAGTAATTTTGAAATACCTTTCCCTCGTTCCTCGGGAACAACATAGACTGCAATGATATGCACATTATCTATTTCTTTTTCTATAGAAGCCCCAACCATACCAACTAATTTACCCTCAAGTTTGGCAAATACTAACCACCTTGTCTGTTCTTTCACTGCATCTTCTAACCTTTGCTTCCAGAACTGGCCTGAGTGTTTTACATTATCTTGATAGCTTGAGGCATAAGCCTGTGGTTCCTCCTTTAACGCTCTTAATCTTAAATCCTTATATTTCTTCCACTGATTTGGTTCCAAGGTAACTACTTTTATATTTTCCATGCAACTATTATATCAACTCATTTTGTACACACCCGGTGTGGGATAGCTTGACACGTCAGGAGAA
>CAYOOO010000034.1:2657-4110 GCA_964405655.1 uncultured Gammaproteobacteria bacterium
ACGTCAGGAGAATACCTTGCTGGGCATTTGGGACTACGTTCGGACTTGCTTTCAACCAAATTACACCTTTGCAGTAGTCCCAAACTAATAACATTCTCTACTGATTTTAATTAAATTGATTAGTAATTGAATTATGATCAATCGACAAGAATTGAGCCAGTCATAATACCTGCATGAGGGGTGCAGTGATAAGGATAGATTCCAATCTTTTCAAAAACAACAGAGTACTTATCACCTTTTTGTAAGTTTCTGGAATTTTGGCTCGTAAAATAGCTATGTGCAGGGTGAGAATCAGTGTTTACTGTATGTACAACATCATCTTCATTCACCCAAGTAACTTTAGTTCCAGCACTAACTCTCAAGTTTTGAGGATTAAAAGCAGTATTCTTCAAACTAACTGTTACTTCTTCTTTGTTTCTCATATCAACAAAGTCTGAGGTTTTTGATCTATCAATAGCAAACTGAAAACTACCGTCATGACAACTTCCATCCGCCCAACAGGCTTTATAGTTTACTGAATATAATCCATCTGGGGCAGTAGGATCCATATTGCGTCTCATAGCAAGTGGATTTGAGTCAACTAACGTCTGTCCCACTCCAGACTCTTTCCCATTATGAGTTATAGAAATTGAAGACCCTTTTGCTACATCAAAGTTAAAATCAATAACAATATTTACTGGAACTCCTGCGAGAGTAGCACCATGAGCAGGGGTATTACTTTCATAATGAGCACTTTTCTTAGGGGTCTGGAATTGATTGTTATTATTTACAGTAGTAGTTTGTCTATCATCAAAAGTTTGTGGCGGATTTTGGGTATCTGGAGCACTTTTTTGTCCCAAACTCTGCCATCCCACAAAACCAACTATCACTAAAACAACAATTCCTCCAAGCAGTAGTACAATTTTGTTCATAAATCTGTTCCTCGCCTATTTTATCACATATCAATAAATTTCATTTGAATCCTTCCCTGCGCAAAAATTATAAAATTAGAGTATCAACTCATTTTGTACACACCCGGTGTGGGATAGCTTCACACGTCGGGAGATGAATTTTACCGGTAAACCTATGAAAGAATTTGTATTCGTCAGCCCCGAAGGGACAGGCAATGAAAAAGATTTGCAATATTGGGTTGATCTTGCGCTTGATTTTAATAAGAAAGCAAGAGTATCGAAAAAGAAAAAACGAGAGATATAATTAAGTTAATCGGTAAAAAACGATATGAATAATTTACCTGCTAGAATTGTTCTTTCAATAAGGCCAAAGGAGTACCTTGTACAAGGCCCTAGCCATTGCGGGGCTTATTCGGTAAAAGGCATATTAAGCGCATTTGGCAAAGATAATAAAGGACACCCAAAGGAATATCATCCAATCTTGTTAGGTAGACTGACCGGAGGAACGTTTGGGAAAAACTATTGGGTAAATGTCTTAAAACATCATGGCATCAATGCGGAAT
>CAYOOO010000035.1:0-3598 GCA_964405655.1 uncultured Gammaproteobacteria bacterium
TAGAGCAATGGACTCTTAATCCATTGGCCGTGGGTTCGAATCCCACCCGGCTCACCAAGTCTTCCTTTGAGTAGGAAGGATTGGTGTTTAGCTCGTAAATACAAGCTAATTTAGGTGTTCGATTAACTAGATCGATAAAACTTGGTCTTTCTTCAAAAAGTAATCCAAAAAGTAGCTTCTGTTGCTCAGGTTTATCTTCAGCAATCAGCAAATCCTCTAGGTGTTCCATAAAATATTTCGCATAAGTTAGGAGCAAGTCTATATTTTGTTCTTCATCCTCACTGTCATCTCTTGCCTGAGTATTGACTGCTATTTTAGCCTCCACGTCTTGTAATTCTTCTTCTAACATACAGATAGCCTCTTTAGATGACACCATTAGTATTTTTTCTTTAATGGCTTGTTTTCTTTCCCTTAAATCCTGTACACGCCTACCAAAATCAATAGCCTGTTGTTCTGCTTCCTGTTCTTTTTTCTTCCAAACATCAAGCACAACCTCTGTAAATAACTTCATGAAATCTTGTCTAAACCTGATGGCATGAATAAAGTTATATACTTCTGTATGAAACTTTTCTCTATTAAAGCTCCAATATTTATGGCTTTTATCACAATGGTAATAGGGTATATGTTTACCTGACTTACTTCTTGGCGCGCTTCCTCTTAATTCACTTTTACAAATTGGGCATAAAACAGCCTCCTTGTAAGGATAGAGAGGGTTATCCTTGTTTCTTATTATTGGCTTGATGTCTTTTACCAATTCAAGACTACCATCATCATTTTCAATAATGGCAATCTTACCTCTGTTTGCCCTGTTAAAGGTATCAATAGAAACTAAGCCCTTAAAGTAAGCACATCTAATAGGTTTGTATTCATAAGTCCATCTATCACACAAAATACCTGCATATTCTGTGTATTGCACCATTTTCTGCATTTGCTTGACTGTTAGTTGTTTTCCTTTGATTGTTCCTGCTGGAACTGGTGTAGGCTTTGTTTTATCCCACCTGACCCTATCCTTTGATGTATAGCCCATGTCATTTATCTCTTTGACTATTACCTCATCTGTTGCAACTCCTTCAGCTCGCAACTCCAACATCTTTACTATCCATTTGCTTTCTTCAGGGTGAGCTTCGTAAACAACCCTTATTCCTTCAGGTGTGGTAACTTTTTTGTGCATTAAGCCAATTTTTGGAGGTCTGACCGCATATCCCTGACGCCTATAACTAATCTCTGCACCTATCATCCTTGTAAGGATTGTTGTTACTTCTTGTTTGGCTCTGTTGGCTTCTAATAACTCTGCATTTTCAGTAGGACTAACCATACTCCACTTAAACTCCATCCCTAAATGAGCTAGTGTATTAATTGGAGGCTGGATAATACCATAAACATCAAGCAATTCAATTCCATATTTGGCTAACTCTTTTTTGAGGTGAGTATAAAAGTAACTTCCACCTCTGCTGAATCGATCAATACATTTAAAGATGAGATACTTTATTTTTACATCGGAGTTTTTGCAGTAATCTATGATTGCTTTGACGATTGTTTCATCCTCTTTGCTTCTACTGATTGTATAGTTAAAAATCTTAACTATGTTGATATTTCTTGACTCGCCAAAGAACAGGCATTGTTTCTCCTGATCTTCAGGGCTGTTTCCTGATACCTGCTGTTTTAATGTTGAAATTGTAGTAAGTACAACACCATTTACTTTTTCCATAGCTATCTTGTGTTTGCTAATAAATAAGTCTTATTTTATTTTACGATAAATCCTCGACAACTAATATGCTGAAATCTTTTAGTAAAAGCAGCTTTCATTTCTTTAAACCTATTCACAACTAATGTACCTAAAGCATAAAGGGAGTCCCTTATTTGCTCTATCTGTTCATCTGAATAGGCTTGATTGTTATTTATCAGTTGCCTACACCTATCTATTGAGATTTTATCTTCCATACTTTACCTCCTTATACCAAAAAGAGAACCGCAAAAAATTAGCATATTGCTAACACTTCGCGATTCTCCTTAATTATCCTTTTTATCTAAATTCTCTTATCTTCACTATTTGGACAGAAATTCTATTGTCCAAAAATACGGCGAATAGGACCTAAATCAGCTTTTTGTTCTGGAGTAAGATTATCCCAAACTAACTTTTTGTCTTCTGCATCCCATTCTCTCCAATTCCTTGCAGTCATCCATTCCCATGCTTGAATAGGGTCTTGTACTTCACCTTTTTCAAGCAAACTGAACAATTCTCTTTGTTTCTGCTCGAGAGGTTTATTTGGATCAAAACCCTCCTGACCCTCCATGAACAGTTTATAGTCGTTACCTAATTTAACTTCGCTGTAAATTTCACTCCTTGGCTTACCGTCTGGCATGGCGGGAGCCTTTGGTGTTATACGCTCTGACAAAGGAGCTTGTGCTTCTGGCGTTGGTTCGTTCATAATTTCACCCCCTTTCCTTTTAAAAAACTAAAACCGCCCAACTGAGATAGCCAGCGAGGCGGTTTTAATTGCAAACATTGGTCGGCTATCTCAACCTCTGGAAAAAGTATAGCATAAAATTTAATAATCAAGTATTGGCATTTTGAATTCCCTTATTAATGAGGGAATTATCATCCTTACTCTTTTTAACAATCTCTGCTCGTATCATCTGCATAGCAATCTTATATTCTTCTTGAGGAAGTTGATTTATTGATTGTGCCATCTCAAATATCTGTGTTTCTGATTGTTTCTCCATAGTAGGAGGCAGCATATCGAGTCCTTGAAGCCTCCTGAGCTGTTCTACTGCCACAAGGATAGTTCTAAGGGCTTGTGTAGCCTCTAGGGTGTTCTTAGCAGTGCTTTTAATCTCCCAACACTCCTTGATAACCTCTTGTGTCTTTTTGACTAACATTTCTCGTTCTGTTTGCAGTTCCTCAACACTTTTTGAATCAACCCAACGAGATTTAACCAAATCTACATAACCACGAGCAGTATTGTAACTAACATTTAATTGTTCGCTTATATCCGTTACTGAAACTACCCCTCTTACTAAAAGTTTCTCACATTTAGTGAGGAGCTTATCCCTTTTTAGATTTCGAATTACTTTAGGTTGCATAAATATTTCATTAATATCTTAACAGTTAAAATTGAGCAAAACTATGCAACTAATAGAGTCTTAAGACTTAGTTTAGCCTCATTTTAGTTTTGAAAATACACCTCCCATACAAAAGCCTCAAAGAACCTATTAAGATGTAATGAAACGAAAGTTGGCGCCCCCCCATGACAACTCTTATTAATACTTTTACTAATTGATTAGTAAAACTCCTTACTATTCTCTTAGTTCTATACCCTTAGAGGTAGAGAATATTAATAGTTTGAAAGATATGCAGGCTGTGCAACTGGAAGCTGAATAAATCTTTTAAGCACTTGATACTGCTTCACTAGGCTATTGAGAAGGGTGTTCCATCTAGCGTATACTATGTTCACCCAATGATATTTGTGTTTTTGCACAAATTTAGCCTCAGGATTTTGCTAGAAATTCCTCAATTTTAAGCCTATAAGCAAGAGACCGAGCAGGATTCGAACTCATGATTAGGTTGTTATATCAACCTTCTTCATTTTTCAAGTCC
>CAYOOO010000036.1:0-3095 GCA_964405655.1 uncultured Gammaproteobacteria bacterium
TAAACAGGGATAACTTTTCCCAGCCGCCCCTTAAAAAAGGAGCGGTTTTTTTATGGAGGAGATATGATAAAGATTGAAGAATTACCAACTAGACAATTAAAGATAATTGATTTTTCAGATCGATCGTCTGAAACAGTAAGGCAGAGATGCCTTCTGTTAAAAAAGTTATTCGGACCTGCTGGTTTAAGGTATCGTCATGATTTACAGTGTGGTTCTGCAAGTAAATTTGATGAAGGAGTGAAAGATGAGGAGAAAGGTTGGATACCGGGTCTGGATGCATACAGGGATGAGATCGGTAAACATTTTAATGGTACTGTTGCAAGGGCACATTCAATTCCTGAAGAGATGGTACCGCTACATTGTGCAGTCCAACAAGATGCATCTCATAAGGTAATAGAAAAATTAGTAGAGAAGGCTTGTTCTAATTTGCCCTCTCCCCAAAGAAGGGTTTTGGAACAATTGAAAAATGAAGTAAAGCTTAAGCCAAATGATCCTGCAAGTCTTTTTAAGATCTTGGCTCTGCCTGAACATCAGGTAGATGAAGAGACAGTTTTTCAAGTCATGAGACATCTTTTGATTGGAGATACCGCAGGGCCTTTAGATGTCAGATCGAAAAATGCTGCAGTCAGGGATCAGTTGACTAGATGGCAGGATATTTTCAACCTCGGATTATTTGTAGGGCGATATGGCGAAGGAGCCGGGATTCATCGGTTCTATGCCTATCATGACGCGGATACTAATAAAGTGATTAGATTTCATTCCCGTCATGGAGATATTAGGCCACCAAAAGCAAATGAACGTTTAGCAGTTCATGAATTTGATGCGAGGAGGGTTGAAGGTTATGGTTTAGTATATGCAGATATTCATGAAGTGGATGTTGTTGATGCAACAATTGAAGCCTTGGCTAAGGCTGCCAACAGTGATGGATCAATAAGGGCGGTTCAAGATGTAAAGGGCAGTATGAGGATGACGTTTGTGGGTTTAGAATATCAACCGGAAGATAAAAAGGAGAGAGACTCTGTTGTTCCTCATTTGGCAATTTTAAGAAAGTGCGTAATGGGAGTAATGATGAAGTATATGCAAATTGGAAAAGTGATTAATTTATCTCCTGAGAATCAAGGATTAGTAGAGTTTTATCCCCAAAGGTACAATGGTTGGCAATCGGCATTGGTTCCTATAAGGATAGAATTTTTAAATAAACAACAATATTTGAACAGAAAATATCATGTGGGGAATAAAAGGGAAATTGCAGATATTGGTACTATTTATGATGGTGAGGCTGAGGATATAGCCTTTTTGAGAGGTTTATATAAACTTGTAGGTATTCTTTTCCCGCCTAAATTTCATAGAGGCATTGATGTTCAAGCTGCATTGTTAGAAACCATAAATAAACGGGTTGAAGAGATAAAAGGGGATTGTACAAGTAAAGTAACTTGTTTAAATGGGGAAGAAATAAAAGCATTGCTTATTGGATAAAAGGATTTACTGGTAATTGACGAATTATGGTATGATAAAATCATAAGAATTGATGCCTGAAAGGGCGTCTTTTGTTTTTTATACTATGACTCAAGAAGGTGATAGTCCTGGAAGATTTTTTCAAGCAGCTCAAGAAAGTCGCAGAAAGACGTTAAAAGAGGTAAAAATCCAAGGCGTGCAAGAAGACGGCAAACTTCTTATTAGTCCTGTGTTCAGTCGAAGCGCTGCGAGAATTGCAAGTCTACAGGATCTGTTAGGAGGGACATCAGGTGGAGGTCGACCAGCAAAGATTACACTTTCTTTTGAGGTTAGCGGGTCATCGAAGTAGCAGATCAGGTTAAATAAGATCAAAAGTTAGGCCCTTTTCTTAAAGGGCTTTTTTAGTCCCGATACACTTTGTTATTTTGGATCCTTGATTCGACTTTGTTAAGATCAGGATGGCAATTTTGTGGTAGACTAGAAAGCATGAAAAGAATTCTTACCGGGGACAGGCCAACATATGACAGTTTTCATCTGGGAAACTATATCGGGTCTTTGAAAAACAGGGTCAAACTGCAGGAAGAATACCAGTCTTTTATTTTTATTGCCGATTTGCACGCACTAACAACATATTTTGATAAAACCGCCAGCTTGGAATCCAATATTAGAGGGTTAATGCTGGGTTATTTATCTGTGGGACTTGATCCTCAAAAAGTCACTTTTTTCCTACAGTCTAAGGTGCCTGAAATAGTAGAAATTGCCTATATTTTAAGTGTTTTGACCCCTCGTCCGGTAATTGCCAGGCAGCCGGCTTTAAAAGATAAGCTTGACTCAGGTGAACAGGACACTGTGGGGTTGTTTTATTATCCGATACTGATGGCAGCGGATATTTTGTCTGTAAGGGCGCACCTGGTGCCGGTGGGAAAGGATCAAAAATCTCATGTTGAATTTGCCAGGGATATCGCTCTAAAGTTTAATAATTTATACGGGGAGGTTTTTCCTATTCCTGAGCCGCTGATAGGAGAAGTACCAACTTTACCGGGTACAGACGGCCAGGCCAAAATGGGGAAGTCTTTGGGAAATGCTATTTTTTTAACAGATTCCCCCCAGGAAGTTGAGAAAAAAGTGATGAGTATGTATACGGATCCAACCAGAATTAAAGTTACAGACCCGGGGCATGTAGAAGGAAATCCGGTTTTTATTTACCTTGATGCTTTTGGGACAGAGGTTGATAAGCATGAAACAGCAAACCTGAAAGAACGCTATAGGGCAGGCCAGGTGGGGGATATTGAGGTTAAAAAGTACCTGGTGAAAGTTTTGAATAATTTCCTTGATCCAATCAGAGAAAATCGGGCTCAGTACGAGCGGGATCCCGAGCTTGTCGAACGGATATTAAAAGAAGGGACTGAGAAGGCTAGGGTAGAGGCACAGAAAACTTTGGCAGAGGTAAAAAAGGCAATGAAGCTTGATTACTTCGGCTAATTAGACTTATATGACCAATACAATTTCCATTGATGATTTTACCAGGGTGGAACTGAAAGTTGGAACTATTTTGGAGACTGAGGAGATAGAGGATTCCGAGAAGTTGATTAAGTTGAAAGTTGATTTGGGCGAAGAAAGCCCTAGGCAGATTTTGGCAG
>CAYOOO010000037.1:0-2639 GCA_964405655.1 uncultured Gammaproteobacteria bacterium
ATACACAGACTAATTCAAAAAATTTATCCAGGTTAAAAGAGTTAGTAGAACAAGGAGTGATTAAGCCTCAAATTGATAGGGTGTTTCCTTTAGATCAAACAAGGGAAGCTTTTGAGTATGTAGAAACAGGACATCCAAGAGGTAAAGTGGTAATTAGTATTAAAGAATAAGCAAAGCTTTCTTTCAGATAAGCAAAGATTTTCTACGAATAAACCCAACTTCCCAGCCTCAAAAATGGTAAAATCTCATGTGATGGATATTGCTACCACCACTTCCAAAAATGGAGTTCTAATTCGTCTGACAGAAGAGAGATGGAAGCATATCTGTTTAATGCATCCAAGTTTAGAGAATAAACAAACTAAAGTCTTAGCAACAGTCAAAAATCCAGAATATATCTTTGGTGGCAAGGCAGAAGAGTTACTGGCAGTTTCCGCTACTTCAAAACAAGCCTATTTTGTGGTAGTATACAAAGAATCTAAGCTTGATGGTTTTATCATTACAGCTTTTGAAACAACTGATACTTTGTGGCTATTTAAAAAGGAGTTAGTATGGAGCAAACGTTCGTAAACAGTGTATTACCAAAGTTAGGGTTCAATCACATAAAGGGTATGCAAAAACCCCCTCTGTGGCTTTCATATGATAGAGAAGGGGATACTGTACATGTTATTTTTGAGGAAGCAAAAAAAGATGATAAGTCAGCTCTTGATAAAAATGATATTATCGTAACTAAAAGAGGTAAAAAAATAATCAATATGACAATCCTAAACGCCAGCCGTTTTATTCATTAATCTAGCAATTTTCTCCCAAAAGTCCTAAAATTTGCCAGTTGATCCTCGCTCTTAGCCTCAAAAATGGCTTGCACTGAGCGAAATCGAAGTGTAAAATCTGCTATAATCCATTCCTTCTCAAACACGCTTCATAATAATACTCAGTTGCTTTCTTCCATTCATTGGTGTTTCCTAAGTTAGGAGTACCATATGCATATTGATAACATTCACTTCGAATCTGCGAGGGTTTGATAAAAAACAAATAGGTTATGATTCCAACAAGGGCAATAATTAAAAATAATATCCATCCTGCGCCAGAAGGTATTCTAGTTTGTCCCGCACTTAAATCTTCCATAGAATTAACCTAAAAGTAGTTCTATGTTAAATAAAAGTCAAGCCTTAGATTAACTAATGTTATCCAGCCTCAAAAATACTAAAAAATCCCTAGGTGTAGCTACAGTCCTACCTCCGAGGTAGATGCATTGTCATAAACAATTATGACTATATAATAAACTATTATTCCTAATATTTTTTCTACTTGACTTTATAAAAATTTCTGTTATATTAGATAGGAAATGCCAGAAGAATATAACCTAAAGAAATTCATGGGTGTTGGATCTAGAGTAGGAAGTTATTTTATTAGCTTCAATAAATCAGGCTTTATGATATCCTCTGGTTTCTACATGAAGGAGAAGATAAAAGATTTTTCCAAAATAGTTTTGTACTTTGACTCAGAAAAAAAGGCTGTGGGAATAGAATTTACTAATAATAGTAATGCAGAAGGTTCTTTTACTTTAATACATGGTAATAAAGGAACTACTGGAACTATTTCTGCAAGATCTTTTGTTTTTACCCATAATCTTAATATACCAGAATATTTTGGCAGAAAAGTTCCCAAAAAAATAGATTTTCAAGGAAGTGAAATTTTTGTGATAGATTTGCTAAGACCAGAAGATCAAGGTAAGGACAGCAATGAAAGTGCACAAAATGGGGCAGTTTAATTTTATAAAACACTTTAATTTTACAATAAACTTTGGTAGAGATAAAAAAATTGAGGTAGCAAGTGGGAAACAAAGTGAAGGAGTGATTATCCTTTCAAGTCCATTAGAAACAAAAGCCGTCGATTTATCTAGAAGTTCAATAAACAAGCGAACTAAACCACTTAAATCGCCTAAAACAACTTAGAGTTTTTGGAGGGGGATTTAGGGTTTGCAGAGGGTGTTTTTGGACGATTGTCTTACTTAAACTGTACTTGAAGTGTGGTATTTAAAGCTGCTGCCAGGCGTTTTAGAAATGATATTGAAGGGCTTGTTTTTGCTTGTTCCACTCGAGATATAACAGATTGAGTAGTATTCATTTTTCTTGCCAGTTCTTTTTGAGTCATTTTCTGCTCTATTCTTGCACGAATAAGGGCCCGGGCTATTTCATACTCGGGTTGAGATTCTTGGTAAAGTCTTTTGACTTCAGGGTTTTTCAATAACTCTTTTTTTAATTCTTTCCAATTGCTCATGTACCTATTATATCGCAATTTTGCGATATCTGTCAATACTTCGATTTCACTCAGTCTTGACACTGATCGCAGTCGAATGTGTCAACCGGTCCAAATTCTGCAAGATAATCCAGCATTCTTAAAAATTTTTCTTGAGTGCTAGCATCTAGTGATTTTACAAACTTATCAACAGGCTTTTCTCCACTAGGAGATTCATATGTTTCAACTGACCAGTTTTCATCCACAAACCTATTTTAGCATTTCAGAGTTTTTTGGAGAGGGGTGGTTATTTAAAAAGTGGTACAGTAAAGTTAATGGTTCGACTACGCTCACCACAAGTGCCTAAAGACATTCCCAAACTTATCTTTTCCATTGGTCTTTGT
>CAYOOO010000038.1:0-2460 GCA_964405655.1 uncultured Gammaproteobacteria bacterium
TTTGTACTGCCGGCATAATTACTAAATGTGGTGGGCAACTTCCCCACCACAAAAACTCCTTAATCTACTTACTATCTTAGCAAAAAAAGGTTACCCAGTCAAGCTCCCGAAAGTCACCCCCTACAAACCCTAATTTTTGCGGGTAATTTCCAGAATAAAAATTCTACCGGGCGTAGGAACCTTCAGCTTGGGGAATTGGAGGAAAAATAAACAATGTAATTTTTAGCTTATGGGTCTCATTCCTTGAGCTATAGCTCTGTTTACTTCTGCTAATTTTCTCGACATTTCTTCGTCAATTTGTCTAGGCAGTCGTTTATCTCTAATCCTACCGGCAGTATCTGCCGCGATTGCTTGTTTCATCTGAAAAATAAGGGTAGGTTCTATCAAGGGCTGTTTCAGTACACCAGGATCTAAAGATTGAATGGATTTATAGTCTAAGTCATAAACATTTCTATCCCATCCTGATACTTGAGCAACTATAAGGCTAAACAAGTGTCTATCATCAGGATGAGAATGGCTATCATAACCCTCACGATACTTTATATACATTACACCAATCACAATACCAGTTATACGACTTGCCCATCTAAGGACAGGTTTTGTACCGATTCTTTCATGATGGGTACCAAATTTATGCTCTTCCCATCTATAATTAATATCACTTCCTTCTAGCCCTGAAGATGCAGATCTAGGCTCCGTATAGAACCCAAACTTCTTTTTAGCAACATCTTCATAATCCACGCTTGGCTCTTTATATTCATAAACTAACTGAAAACCTTTAACAGTCCTATCGCCTATTTTCTTTGTGCCAACACGATTAACAGTTATATCAAGCTCTCTCTCTTTATGTAACTCTTCAAAAGGCTCAACAACCCCAGCTTTCCAAGAATCCCTTTTGATTTCTTCCAACATTCCTCTCATGCTAAGACGAGTAGGAAGTTCAAAAACAGCTCTGATATCATCAACCAATCTTTGCTGGATTAACTCCAATACTCTCCGGTCTTCCCCAGCTTTTGCTGCTCCTGACTGTTGTTGTCGAAGTTGTTCCTCTATTAAACGTTCCCAAGTCATAATTGTTGCTATGAAAGCTTCCTAATTATAGAAATTTTGATGTTAAAAAGCAAAAATAAAAATGTATTTGATTTAAATTGTTGTCTCAACCTCCATTTAAAATTGTTCACCTAGGGATGCAAGCCATTTTTAAATCCGATTTAATCGGATTTAAGGCATGACTGCACAGGCAGGTTAAAAAGCTAGCTTTAATTTTGTAGTTGACAACAAACCCTAGATTTGGTTTAATATACTTACTTACCCCGTATGTTTACCATACGGGGCTTTTTTATACCTATAATCTTCAACTGTCTCGGCAATTTTCTATCTGATTTAAATCTATTTGAAAAATTAAGTATAAATGCTTTATCTGTTTTATATGCCATTTCCAAGGAAAATCTGTTAGGAAGAAAAATAGCATGAGTTGGGATTTTAAGCATTTTGACTATTTCTAAAGGATAAATAAGATCAGCATCACCAGTCATAATTACAATCTGATTACAGTTGCCAAAGAAAATATCTTTTACGATATCCACTGATAAATGCACATCTACACCTTTTTCTTTTCCAGAAGTAGGTGAGCGATGACCTCGATAAAAAGTAACACCTTTAGTATTTCTTACTTCCCGATACAATAAAGCTTCAGCAGCAATTAGCTTTTTCCTGTCCTCAGTTAATTTTGTTCTGTTTTTCTGATTCATGTAGGAGGCGTAGAAGAAAATTCTATTTACCGGTATTAACTCTTGAATTTCTTTGATTAGGTATGCAAACGAGAGACGTTTGTGTGGTCCAAAAAGTTCATTTTGTCCAGCAAATAAGTTGGTTCCATCAATATAAAGATAGGTTTTCTTTACCATGAGCCTATTGTAGCATTGAACTACAATTATAAAAAGGATTACAATAGTTCCATTATGAAACAGCGCATTACCGAAAAACAGTTTAAGAAGCTATCTCCTCAAACCCAAGGGGTATTGAGACAGTGGACTATAGAAAAAGGTTATGCTATTACCAGTTTACCTGGAGAGATGGGTTATGGTTATCAGTTTGAGCCTGAAGATGAAGGTAAAATTTGGACTCCATTTCCTAGCTTATCCATTGGTCAATTAATAGAATTTTTAGTGGGTAAGAAAAAAGATATTCATATTGAGAGATTTGACGGTGGAAAGAAATACAGCCATTGGTCAATCTCATCTTGCTTTGATGAAAAATGGAAGTTTGGTAAAGAACACCAAGAGCTTTGTGATGCTCTTTGGGAAGCAGTTATACAAGAGTTAAATAATTCAACTCAATAATCTAAGCAGGCGGACTTTTTTGCGGGTAATTTCCAGATTAAAATTATTTTTGTGCTATGCTGTTTATTAGATAACTGACAAAGTAATGCTGCCTCCACTATCAGTTGAGAAGGTGACG
>CAYOOO010000039.1:0-2381 GCA_964405655.1 uncultured Gammaproteobacteria bacterium
ACCCCAGTAGTCTCAGCTGTAAACGCTGCGAGCTATGTGTTGCATGTTCTTAGTGGACATGCAGTGCCTGAGCGAAGGTGTTAAGCTCGCCACCTGGGAAGTACGGCCGCAAGACTGAAACTTAAAGGAATTGGCGGGGGCTCACTACAAGGGGTGCGGCGTGCGGTTCAATTGGATTCTACGCCGGAAATCTCACCAGAAGCGACGGCAGAATGAAAGTCAGATTGAAGGTCTTACTTAACGAGCCGAGAGAAGGTGCATGGCCGTCGTCAGTTCGTGTCGTAGGATGTCATGTTAAGTCATGCAACGAACAAGACCCATACCCATATTTGCTAACACCTATTTCGATAGGAGTGAGCACTATATGGGGACTGCCTTGGAAACAAGGAGGAGGGTGTGGGCAACGATAGATATCGTGAGAGCCTAGGTCCGTAAGATTTATATAGTAGTAGGTCAGTATAATTGTATGCCACCAACCAAGATAAATAAGAAGAATATTAAAAATCTTTTTAGCAATTTTAAGAAGGAGACTGCAAATTTTATAAATATTAATCCAGTAATTTTGATGGAAAATCCAAAATATATTTTATTATTAAGGTTAATGTTAAAACTTTCACAAATAGAATTTGCAAAAAAATTAAAAATTAGCGACACTAATTTATCAAAATATGAGCTAGGGAAAATAAAAAATATGAGACATTCGACAGCAGAGTCTTATATTAAAATTTTTCTAGACAATATTAAAGAAATCCCTTCTGAAAATGAAATAGTAAAAACTTTTGAAAAATTTAAAGAGGAATCTAATGGTTGGTTTAAATTTAATAAAGATACAAAAAAAGCTTTATTTGCTATGCGAAAAGGAGCTGCAAACTCTTTGATTAGACAAAAAACAAAACAAGAAGAAATGATATCAAATTTTCTCAAAAACAAAAATATTGATCATCATTTAAATTATCTTTTTGATAATGAAAGAGGAATAATAGTTGATATCTTTATTAAAAATAGGATACCTATTGTTATAGAATGTAAAGATCTTAAAACAAAAATACGGAGAGAAGTTAGAGACCAAGTACAACGTTTAGCCTATCAAGGTTATAGAATAAAGTTCCATCATAAGAATTGTTTGTTAATAGCTTTGATAAAATCAAAACTCATAAATTCAAGAGATATTAACGAACTTAATCAACCTTTTGATAAGGTATTTATAAATAATCATGATTTTTTGAATTACTTTACGGACCTCAAATTTTCACGATAGTCGTAGTCAGTATGCCTCGAATCTTCTGGGCTACACGCGCGCAACAATGGCGGAGACAATGGGATGCAACTCCGAGAGGAGAAGCCAAACCTCTAAACTCCGTCTTAGTCCAGATTGAGGATTGCAACTCATCCTCATGACGCTGGAATCCCTAGTAATCGGGCCTCATCACAGCCCGGTGAACATGTCCCTGAGCCTTGCACACACCGAATCAAATGTGCCGAGCAGCTTACAAATCTAGTTGGTGAAAATCCAACCATAGTAGTTAAAATGGCAGGCATTGTTTCGTAAGAGAAATGCTGAAGGGCCTGAAACAAAACACAGCCTCTTATCTCGCAAGAGATGTTCTTTAAAAGAACTTAGATAGGTGACACTTATTGCGGGTCGGTGGTAAGTGGAAGCTATTAATATATCTTAAATTGGATGTGCGAAAAAGTTTTGTAAGTGACCTCGGGAGATCCTATTTAGTAAAAATTAAATAGGAAGTCAGCTTACCTCATAGTACTTGAAAAAGGAAGGGGGTAAACCTCAATGCTAGACAAAAACTATATACTAGGACTAGTGGACGGTGAAGGATCTTTTAACGTTCAACTAAACAAACCAAAAAATAGAAGAACGAGAGTATATGTAAGATTTAGCTTAAAGTTAAGACACCAAGATAAAGAAATTTTACATAAACTACAAAGTTTTTTTGGATGTGGAAAGGTTTATGTCCAGAAAGATAAAAGAAAAAATCATTCACTGTGTTACAGATATGAAGTTTGTAGTAAAAAAGAATTGATGAAAAATATAATTCCATTTTTCGAACAAAACCCACCAAAAATTCCTAGTAGAAAACGAGATTTTGAATTGTTTAGAAGAATTTTAGAACTTTTAAATGAGGATAAAAATAGTTTAGAAGAAATTCGAAATCTAAAAATACAGATGCATTGGGGGCTCGCAGTATACGGGAAAACCGTCCGTACTGTGGGAACGCAAAGTAGCTTTTAAAGGCGAAATGCAATGCCCGTCAAACCAACCGAGCAGGGTCTAAGTGAGGTTTACTTTTTTGAGTAATTCGAACTTAGGCTCAGTGAGGTGGGTTAAGTCGTCACAAGGTAGCCGTAGGGGAACCTGCGGCTGG
>CAYOOO010000040.1:0-2351 GCA_964405655.1 uncultured Gammaproteobacteria bacterium
AGATCTCCCCGGTCAGCAATGAAGAAGGGGGCAGGCCTTTTTATAGTTACAAAGGCTTCCCAATGGTCTTTACCAGGGAAAATTCTGCAACAGGAACTGTAGATTATGTTGATATTAACTGGGGGGCAAAATCTCTCTTTGTCACCTTCTCAACGTATGAGAAGTAGAAGTATTCTAGTAAACAGCTTACTTCCCCTTTGACTTAAGTTCACATAAGTCTTTTACTCTCAACTAATTTTAGGAGTTTGTAAAAAAAGTAAGGTGACAAGCTAATTCACCTGGAGGGTGGGAGGTTTCACCCCATAACCCGCTGGAGATTTCTCCCCAACGGGCTGTTAGTATTACCTAGAGCACATCTCCTGAATTACCATCAACTGAGTTTACCCAAACGTGATTTCCGTTACGGTAAATCCATCCCCACCAGTTATAATTAAACCCGTATCCAGGAGTAAAATATTGACCTACCCAACTTACATAACCAGGACAGTTTCCATTCAAGTCACACTGATAATCTGTCGTACCGACTGATCCCCTGGTTTGCCAAAGAGGAGTTGATAACAATGTTCCAGTTATGGTTGCATTGTATCCACCTTGGAATGAACCATCTTCACTACCATCCAAAGTTCCGGTGTTTCCAGGGCTAGCTTGTCCAGCTTGGCCATCAAACTTGCCTTGGTAGCTTACTTCAGCGCAATATTCACCAGGAGTATTCGTCGCCCAAACTTGAATTTGCCTGTTAATTGTATCAAAGGCCCAGTAATTTCCAGCCTCACCTGAATCAATATCATTAACTACTTTTTGAACGACATTTACTATTGGTTTCCCAACTTTAGGACACTTATTAACATTTATTTGAGATCCCCAATTTAAATGTTCTGAAGCTGCAAAAGCAGTTCCGGCGAAGAGGGAGGAAGAGAGCAGGATTGCAGCGGTTCCTGTAAAAATTTTTTGAATTATATTCATATTTTTCACCCCCTTTTTTTTACTATTTAATCTTTAAACTTTAGTTAAAGGTTTGTCAAATGGAGATTGTCAGTAAAGATGCCGGAGTAAGATGTAAACAGTTCACCCAGCTGGCGGATAGGTTCACACCTTTTCTTTAGTAGAGCAGATATAGTATTATCGGGGCTGTCAGAAGGTAGTAAATAAAACCAATTTTAAAAAGGGTAATAATTTGCTGTTTTATATCATATTCCCAGCCGGATTTGAGTTGTCTAAATTTTACATAATCCCTGAAGTTTTCCGGGGATAATTGCCAAAAGAGTGCGTCCAAAATTGCTCCAAAAATCATCCATGAACCTATCATATTGATAAGTCCTATCAAAATCAGGGCAGTATAACTTTTCCCTGGAAAAAAAGCTGGTCCATAAATCATCATTAAAAGCAGTACTGTTATTCCGCTCCCAAGCAGAGTCAGAACCCAAAGGGTATATAAAGCCCCATAAAAAAATGGATATTGTTTTGAAGCTACTCTTTCCTGGGTTTGGCTGTCAA
This sequence comes from uncultured Gammaproteobacteria bacterium, assembly GCA_964405655.1. GTDB lineage: Bacteria > Patescibacteriota > Microgenomatia > Daviesbacterales > UBA10151 > CAYOOO01. The sequence continues at coordinate 1,495 of CAYOOO010000040.1, forward strand.
ATTCAGAAAGTTTGAAAAATTTTTTAAGGTATGGATTGAGCCACTTAACAAGTGGTGGTACCAGTGCTCCGACCCAAAATTGCGTTGAACTCATCTTTTTTTGGAAGACTTTAATTTTCTCCCTTTAATAAACCAGAATACCCCACCAACAATAGCTGCCATTACCGCACCTAAAATGGCAAGTTTTATAACTGAAAGCTTTTGTGTGACTACCACCACTCCCGGCTTATCTCCGTCCGGTTTAATTTTAATCATATGCCCATCTCTGGTTTTTACTTCCACCTCTCCTTCGTAAACGCCCACAACTGTTAATTTATTTGTCCGGTCATTCAAAACCCAGAAATGTGTTCTGCTGACTGTTACACCCAACCAACCTGCATCTACACCAAACTGATTTTCAGATGGGTTGTTATTCCTTACTCTTACCTCCATTTCTCCTTCGTCGAGCTTTACCGTTCTTATTGTCTCCCCGCCCGCTGCCTTAACCGGTTGTTTGAATTCAATTTTTTCCCAATCGTTGGACTTAATTACTACCCCGGAATTTGTATCCCAGGAATACCGTTTGGTATCAGTTGTTCCGGGAATATCGGCAACAGACTCCTGCTTTGGAACAGGAATTTCCCAGGCATTCTCTTCAGTTTTGGAATCTATCTTCGCCTGGTTCAACTGTTCCCGCCAATCTTTGCCAAAAACAGCCTCAAAAGCTTGTTCTTTTGCTTTGACTGTCTCTTCATCCTTTTGCCGGATACTTTTTCTGTCGAACAGGTTAAGAAAGCCTTCTCCCACAGAATCTTCCAAATCTCCGCTTGCATAAAACTTGGTAACTTCAACTAACTCATTTAACCTTAACCATGTTT
>CAYOOO010000041.1:0-2282 GCA_964405655.1 uncultured Gammaproteobacteria bacterium
ATTTAGTTTACCTTCCCTCCAAAGATCTTCAATTTCAGAAGTTAAGTGTTCAATACTATCTGCGGCATTTTCATAAGCCCGAATTTGAAAAATATTGCCAATTTTTTTGATAGTATAAGCAGCAACTACGTTCCTGAGTATTTTAGCCACTTTGGCATTGGATATTTCCATCTATAGCAGTTTAGTATACCAATATAGAACTTTGCAACAAATTGGTTTATAATAATTTCTTAAAGTCCTCCAGTGATAAATTGATAGGTTTTAAGATACCACTTAAAAGTGTGCCTTTGCGGATAACTTTATGATTTGGAACTGTAACAAGTTGTTTTACTTCACCTTACATTCTGGATAATCTTATATGACTACCCCTTTGTCTTGAAACTATAAAACCAATTTGCTCTAGGGCTTTAATAACTTTTTTTCCACTGACTTGAGGAACATTGACATTTAAGAGGCTGCTACTTGGACAGGTACAATGAAACGATCCTTATGCAGTTTACCTTCTTCTATCTTATCATCATCAACGTCTTCTAAATAAAGCTCAATCGCTTCTTTAATATTCTGCAACGTTGAATCAATTAGGTATTACGACAGCCTAGGCTTTTAGGAGGTATCTTTATATGGATAATGTTCAATTGAGTCTTCAGTCAGTATTGTCAAAGAGCTCAGTAATACTTCTACAGTATCTTCTTCCAATAATTGTTTAAGTTTTGCTAAATGATTTAGAGTTTTTTGATTAGATAAACGAATAAAGATCACCCCCACGAGCAACGTTAACGTCTGCGATGAATTTCATGTAGGATTGCTTGTAGCTTATCTAATACCCGAGATGCAGATTTTTTGCTACCGACCTGTTTTGCCGCATATTGAATTGCAGCTTGAACTTGCTTCATGGTAAGGAATGGATATTCCCTTAACATCTCTCTAATTTCCATTCCACCTGCTAAAAACTCTAAAATAACTTCAACAGACATTCTTGTGCCTGAAATAATAGGTTTTCCACCTAAAATTCTTGAATCTTGAGTAATTAAATCTTTCTTTTGCATATATTAATTTTAACACATTTTTAGAAGATATGCTTGAGGCTTCAAATTTGGAACCCTTATACAAAAGTTTAATTTACCAGTATAAAATTTTAAAGCAACTATGAGTTTGAATTAAACCTATAGTTATGATATACTCCCTGTGTGGAATTACTTATCGGTGCACACGATCCTGAAGGCAGGATGAATGATCAGATATCTAATTTAAGACCTACCTTGGATCTTTTTAACTCAACTATTGTAAGTGTTACTCCAATCTCTGTTCCTGAAATTGCGCAACATTTCAATAAGATGGGAGCAAAAGTTATCCCAGGAAGTGTAAACCCTCATGAAACGCAACTAGCTTTATTAAAAGCCTCATGTATGCCTGTTTTTTCAATAGCGCTGGACAGGTTATTACATATGCAAAATTGCTTCCCGGAAGAATTAGAGGCAGCCTCTCGTATATCACCTGACGGCTTTATATTATTTGGTCGTACCCAAAGAGCATTTAATACCTGTCCACCTTCCTGGACAAGAAATGAAGCAATAGCTAATGAAGCTATGGCAGAACTATTAGGTATTCTGGGTGTTGATATTGCTACCGGAGTGTTTGCAGCAGACAGACTGAGCGTAGACTTGCTTAAAGAAAAAACCCCTTTGGAAAACTGGGAATATTTAGTTGAAATGCCTGCTGATATTGTCCTTGCAGGTTTACCTTTTAGGTATGCCAGTTTAGAAGGATTAGAATGGGAAGATCCTGACAGATATCAAAAAGAAATTCAGGAAGAGGGATTTGAAGCTTGGAAGGCAAGATTATATGACTCACCTGCAGAATGGAAAAAAAGGAGAAATGAATTAAGCGGATATTTAAAAGCAATTAGCAGATTTAGAGCCAGGCTCGGATTACCGATTTCACAATCCCCTTTTATAAATGATACTTCATAGTCGAGTCTGAAGTAACCTGAACATTTTTAGCTTCAAATTTTAGAAGAATCTACAAAATTATTAACTTTCGTGCCTGTGCGGGACCGACACTTCGACTACGCTCAGTGCAGGCGGGAATAACAACCTCTCGCTTCGCTCGAGAACGTTGCTTTTTGCTTCGCAAAAAGTTGAACTAATTCGCTAATCGCTCATTATGTACGATTCCCTAGCCACCCCTAGATTTGAAAAAACCCACACAAGGCGGGTGTTTTTCTAAATCTGCGGGACCGACGGGAATCGAACCCGCTATCTTCTCCGTGACAGGGAGACGTG
>CAYOOO010000042.1:0-2168 GCA_964405655.1 uncultured Gammaproteobacteria bacterium
TTCCTTTATTAACAATAATATCTTCTTCCTTCGAGGTTAATTTGTTGTATGGCATGTCTATATTTTACATTAACATTAAGAAGGGGTAAATTTGATTAAAACTTTGTCTCCTTCTTTAATTTCCCTATCCAAAAGATCTTTATCTTCAACATCATTTATAAAAAACTTTAAAGTTCCATCTTTTACGTCACAAAGAGTTTCACCGTCTCCGGTTATTAAACATGTCTTTGTTAGCTTCATTGGTAAAGTCTTAAAAAAATCATCCCAGGTTATGCCCCTCTTTTTAACAAAAACAGTAGTTGGGTCAGCTGCTTCTACATAAACCTCCGGAGACTGATTGTGATATTTTTCCGCCTTGAAACTTCGGGTGATATTGCCTGTAATAATGGTAAAAGAAGCCATAATATTAACTTTTTCCTCTGCCACTGGAGCAAGAGAGGGGATTTGGTCTATGGAAGGGTTGCTCTGAGGTTTATTAAATAAAGCAAAAGCCCCAACTAAAAGTAAAATAAAACCTAAGGCTAAAATTACCGGCACCCTCATCATTTAATATTACACCAATTATAGACAATTTTTACCATAGGTTCAAAAATACTGGAAAATCCGCAGGTACGTACCGTATGGTACATACCGCAGGTGTCCGCTCATTCCACCCCAAGGGTGGAAGTTTAGGGTGGAAGTTTATCCGTGATGAACGGAATGTCTGAAACGACTCTCGACGTGACATTAGACCAGCTTCGCTCAGAACTTCCGTTAGGGATAAATGTTCACAAATCTCAACAAGAGGCAAAGGTTTACGTTTCCTGTGGAGATTTAAAACTCTAAGGCTGAGAGTATCTTTTCTCTAGCCCTGAAAATCTCTTTCCGCCCAATTTATTTTATCATCTGTGGTATACTGCATGTATGTTGAATTTAAGCTCAATCATGGTCGGAACTATGCAGCCAAAGAAGCTCTCAGAATTTTATGAAAAAGTTTTTGATAAAAAGCCTGACTGGCAGGATGGAAACTGGTATGGCTGGCAGGTTGGAAGTACTCATTTAACGATTGGTGAACACTCAGAGGTCAAAGGTAAAGCAACAGAGCCACAAAGGATAATACTTAATTTAGAAACAAAAGAGGTAAAGACAGAGTTTGAAAGAATTAAAGGGTTAGGAGCTGAGGTTATAAAAGAGCCTTACAATCCTGAGGAAACTCCAGATATGTTAATAGCCACACTGGCAGACCCGGATGGAAACTATTTTCAACTGATGTCCCCTTGGGAAGAACAAAAATAGTAATAACTTATCCGTCGAGAGCATCTAGGCTCAGGCATCCTGGAGTTGACATAGACTCTTCATCATAAATATTTTTATCCCCTCGATATTTCTCCCAGTCCGCATATAGGGTCTGGATTTTTCTAAATATCTCATCTTTAACTACCGGATCTAAATAGGCAAATGGGCAGACATGTTGTGGTGGATTACCACCCTTTAAAATCCCTATCTCCACAATCCCAAAGCCTTTTAAGTTTTTATCAAAGTCACTAACCTCAGCAATCTCTTGGCCTGCCCTAACTTTATCTCCCACTTTAACTTTAGGGTTGATTACATGTTCTACCTCATAGACCCATTTTTCCATCTTGCCACTTTCAGTAATCTGAATGGATAAATCATTGCTCCAAAGGGTGGGGATATTAGCCACAACCCCATCAACTATTGAATAAACATTAGTGCCCAAAGGCAAGATAAAGGTGGGTTGGGGATTAGCTTTGTTTTGTCCAGTGCTGCTCTTTCCTGCCGGGATAACATATCCAAAACCCATAAAGGGGGTTTCAAAAGCTATTAAATAGTCCATGGAAAAAACAAAGTCCTCAAAATTAACCCCGATGTGTTTTATTTTCAATGGAGGTTCATCACTTAAAGTTTTTGGATTTTTAGTAAGGTTGTTAGTTAAAGGGGGTAGAGAGGAATTATTATCTTTAGTTAAAAAACCAAAGGCTATTACCCCAACTATTAAGATAACGATACCAATAACTATCTTAGGCAGCATATATCCAGTGTAGCACAACTTTATCTGGACAACATTTTCTAAAAGTCTGGTTCGATAGTTCGACTTTGCTTACTATTATAATTTGGCTCACCACCATAACTAAAATTTGCTGGTTTGATTTTTGTAAGCAAGTCTTTTT
>CAYOOO010000043.1:0-2107 GCA_964405655.1 uncultured Gammaproteobacteria bacterium
CATCTTTTTAGGTCCAATAAATTTGCCTTTTACTTTATAAAGAGTAGGGTTACCAGATTCTCTAATAGACTTCTCAATGCCGCTTGAGTCAGTATCAACAACCTCTGAAACTCTTTTAACTATTGATGCAAAATCAATATCTTCTATTTTAGACTTTATTCCAAATTTGTCGGAAGATTTAATGGTTTCCACTACATCCGCTGAATGGATCAACATTTTTGAGGGAATACAACCTCTATTTAAGCATGTTCCACCCAGCGGACCTTCCTCAACTATTGCAACAGACATGCCGCGCTGCGCAGCAAAAGATGCCACTTCAAGTCCTGCACCTGATCCCACAACTAAAACATCAAACTTCTTCATGGTAATTCCTTAAGTTTATCAATAAATTATAAGTTTCACCAAAGACTACATACTGTGGTGCTGCTCATGTTCTTCAATCTCCACTTTCGAGTTTGCTTTTAAGCCACACTTTGAACAACTTATTGAATGTTCCTGTTGCTCCTCAGCTTTACTACCATGCATTTCCTGAGCATGTTTATCCAGTTCCTGTTTGCTTTTGAATTGTACTCCACAAGCGGGACAATTAAATTGATTATTAACCATTTTATTTCACCCCCTTTCTTTAAGTCAGAATTAACTACTTAAATTAGTGTTTATTTGGTCTGACTTTTTTGGTTCATCTTTTTTGATGCTGACCTGGCAGTTACAATTTTTGGGATGTTTTTCCATTATTCCCATTACTCTCCCCATACTACACATTAAACATTTATGATGTGGTCCATGTGACATAAATTTTCTCCTCCTTTCTTTTTCACAATTCTTGCAAGTTTGTATTCCAAACATAATAAGAGTTTAAGTTAAAAGTAAAAATGATTCTGTCGTTTAGGCGACAGTTTAAAGGTCTTCTAACTTCTGAGGATTATAAGAGATTATCTTGCCCTGTCTTTGAATGATATTTTCTTTCCCCAATCTTTTTAAAAGTTCTGTCATAGTTGGTCTGGAAATCCCTACCATTTCTGCCAGTTGTTCGTGGGTAAATTTGGTAGTAATAAATACTTTTCCGTCTTTTTTTTCACCATGATTTTTAGAAAGGCGAAATAATAAATTCCTGATTTTAACCAGAAGATTATCTGAGGCAAGGGAAGCAATCTGTTTTTCTGATTCAACTACTTTATTAAAAAGCTCTTTGACTAATGTTGTAGATAGCCTTGGGTTTTTAGATACCATTTCAAAAAAATTTTGCTTTGGCATTACACAAACAAATGAATCGGTCGTTGCCTCAACAAAATGCTCTGCACTCTCTTCTATCCCTAAATCCCCAAATATATTGCCTGGAGTAAGTATATCAACAATAATCTTTTTACCATCCTCACTAAGCTGATATATCTCAACCCGACCAGTTTTTAGAATAAAAACTTTATCTTTATCCTCAGGTTCAATGATAACTTGCCTTTTTGCATACTCTTTCTCACCAAAAAGCTCACTAATTAGCTCCACTTCCTTTTCTGGAAGAGCTTTAAAAAGATTTAACTGCTTTAAAACCACAAGTTTTCTATTCATTTATATAAATCTGTATCAGGATGAAAGGCCGCCCAGGCAAACCAGAATAGTCTGATGGGGATAATTTTTTTATTAGTTTGTAGATTTACTGCCTCAATCTCTCCAGAATCTGACCTGGTTAATTTGATAGGCACTCCACCCACACTATCTTCAATTATTTTTTGTTTTTCAAATATACTCTCAGGATAGGCTTTAGATTTACCATTAAGCTCTATCCCATAAACAACAGTTTTTATCTGTAAGCTTTTGTCCAGTCCCTTTACTCCAAATAGTAACTGGTCGTCCTGCTCATAAGTTCCATATGGGTATTGATCATAATCCCTTATGTGGCCTGTATCTCTAGATAAAACTTGGCTATTAGGATGCTGTTTTTTCCAGTCACCCCAGGAAGTTGTAACAATTGGAACCTGCTTTAATACCTCATTTCTCCTGGCAGCAGGCCCCACAATTCCCTCCCCTGTAATTTGCTGCCAAAGATTGCCTTCATACCTGTCATACATCACCAAATCAGAATTATGCAACTTTCCTGAGACCCCAAACTCTG
>CAYOOO010000044.1:0-2040 GCA_964405655.1 uncultured Gammaproteobacteria bacterium
AGCTGTACCTAATAACAGATTTGGAATTCATATTATCTCCCCGACTCACGACGAATCTGACCCTGCTGCCAAACTGGTTAACTCAGATGGTGGCGACTGGGGTTATGTCACTATTTTGATTGAAAGCAAAGACCGTGATGAGTCTAAATGGCAGCAATTTTTTGATGATTTAAGAAGAAAGCATCTAATTCCCATAGTCAGAATTGCCACTGGTCCTGATGGTGGTAAATGGAAAAGACCAGAGGAAGGCGAAGAGCAAAAATGGGCAGACTTTTTGGACAAGTTAAACTGGCCAATTAAAAACCGTTATGTCATTGTTTATAACGAACCAAATCACGCTACTGAATGGGGAGGGGCAGTTGATGCTAAAGATTATGCCCAAACCTTGGATAAAACTATCACCGCCCTTAAAAATAAAAGTCAGGACTTTTTTATACTCAATGCTGGACTGGACGCCTCAGCGCCTCAAAAGTTACCTGCTTATCAGGATGAATCGTACTTTTTAGATCAGATGAATCAGGCAGTTCCAGGTATATTTGAAAAATTAGATGGTTGGTCTTCTCATTCTTATCCAAATCCGAATTTTATTGGTTCACCTAATGCTTTTGGTCGTGGATCAGTCAGAACATGGGGTTGGGAACTAGATAAATTAAGAAGTTTAGGGGTTAAGAAAAATTTACCAATCTTTATAACAGAGACTGGTTGGCAACATGCAGAAGGAGTGGTTTATGACAGCAGCTTGCCTACATCAGATCAAGTCAGCCGAAACTTCCAAATAGCTTTTCGATCTGCCTGGAATAACGATCAGATTGTGGCTGTAACGCCATTTCTACTAAATTATCAAGAAATTCCCTTTGATCATTTCTCTTTTAAAAAGATCACTGGTCAAAAACAGCAGATCAAGATTCTAGGAGCAAGTTATCCAGATTATTATTCTATTTATCAAACTATCGCAGATCTACCAAAAACTACTGGTAAACCCAGACAAGTAAATAAGGCCCTTTTGATCAAAGGCGAAGTCTACTCTTCAATGGTTGAAGGTGAGCAATATCAGATTAAATTGATCTTTAAAAATACTGGACAATCAATTTGGAATGATGGTAACAGGGTCAGACTGGCAGCGCTTGGCAGTATTGAGGATCTTAAAATTGATGACAACTTTATCTCAGATAATACTCATATTGAGCCTGGTAAAGAATATACTTTTAACGTAAAGATCAAAGCTTCTAAACAAGGGGTTTACAAGGTTGTCCTGAATCTTTTTTCAGAAGATAATCCCTTTGACTCTCCACCTATCGAATTTACTACAGAAGTTAAGCCACCAGTTATCTTAAAGATTAAAGCTAAGCTTAAGTGGAAGAACAACAGCTCTGGAGACTATTTTATGGTTATAAAAGGGGCAGATAGCTCCACTTCTAAATCTATTAGACTAAGTAAAGATGGTGAGACAGAAAATATAACTGCTAAATATTTACTGCCAGACTACCCGTTTACCTTTACTCTGGATAAGCCTTTCTATAAATCAAAAACTTTAAATGTGACTGTCAAATCAGGAGAGAATACTTTAGATTTTGGTCAGCTTGATCCAGATCTATTATCTGCCATCTTTAAACCCCAGCAACTTTGGAATCTGCTACCCTTTTCTAAATAGAGTATTATGGTCTAGGCTGTTTGTAAAAGTTGAGCTCTATGAACTTGAACCTGACCATAGTTCTCTTTAGGGAAAACAAAAGCAAGTGGATCTTGATTGATTTTTACTAGAATTAGACTCAGAAATCAAGTAAAATAGCTAGGTTAGTGGTGGCTGTAGCGAAGTGGGTTCAAGGCTCTAGCAGAGCGTTGAACGGGTTAACTACATTTTACCTGCGAAGCAGGATATAAACTAAAGTTAACCCAGGAAGAGCATCGCCGAAGGCTTATCAAAGTCTTGTTAATAAACTAGTATGAAGGTTAGATGAATTGGTGGCTGTAGCTCAGTGGTAGAGCATCGGGTTGTGGTCCCGAGGGTCGCGGGTTCGATCCCCGTCAGTCACCCCAGAA
>CAYOOO010000045.1:0-2029 GCA_964405655.1 uncultured Gammaproteobacteria bacterium
TTATATCAACTAAGGTAAGTTCAAATCAGGCTGTAGAAAATGTTAAAAAATTGCCGGAGGTACAAGATTACTTAAAAAGAGTTCCTAATGGAAGAGTTGAGGTGGATAATGAGGATGCCGGTGAATACAATGTCCATGTTTATGAGATTAAAAACGGCCACACCGCTACTTTTAACTGGTACAGAGTTAGTATTAAATCCGGTGAAATAAGACCGGAATTTGAAGTTGCACAAAGCCAAACCGGAACTGTAATAGGAAAGCTTTGTTATCCTTCTGAATTTTTACCTGAAGGAAGAATTGAAGCAAAAAGGCTATCAGATGGAAAAATTTTTGTCCAGAATTATAAAGGCAGTTTAATCCCGAAACCGCAGCCTTATACCTTTGAACTGGAAGAAGGAGATTACTATTTAAGATACTTCGTAACAGAGAATTTTATCGGTTACTCCACCACAGTTTGCAAAACAGGGCAAGAGGAAAGCTGCGGGGATACAAAACAAAGAGTGCTTAGAAAAGCAGAAGTTAAAACTGGTGAAACAATTTCAAGTTATGACCTTTGTGATTATTACTATAAAGATTCCAATGCCCCAAAATTCTGATAAATACCAACACCAGGTGTTGATTAGATAGAAACCTAAGGAATTGGCAAATTTTAGGACTTTAGTAGTAAGTAGAACATTACCGGAAAGGTTAGAATATAATAAATAACGCCGAGTTTGATTAAGGTAATTATCTGCTGTTTTATATCATAGCCCCAACCCTCTTTAAGGTGGCGAAATCTAACATAGTCTCTAAAATTTTCAGGAGAAATCTGCCAGAAAAAAACATCCAGAATAGCTCCGAAAATAAACCATACGCCGATCATATTTATTAAACCCACAAAAGTAAGGACAGCAAAACTTTTACCGGGGAATAAACCTGATCCATAAATCATCATAAAAAGCAGCTCTGCCACTCCGGTTCCAAGCAGAGTTATTACCCAAAACCCATATAGGACTGCAAAGTAACCCGGATATTGTTTACTAATTACTCTTTCTTTAGTTTGAGCATCAAATTCACTAAGTTTAAAAAAATTCTTAAGGTAGGGATTGGCCCATTTAATAAATGGTGTTACCAACATTCCTACCCAAAATTGTGTTGAACTCATCTTTTTTTGGAAGATTTAACTGAAGTTTTCTTTTTGATCAACCAGACTATACCACTTACAATTACTGCCAGTATTACACCAACAATGGCAAGTTTAAACACTGAAAGTTGTCGGGAAACTATAACCACACCCGGTTTACCTCCGTCCGGCTTAACCTTAATTGCTTGTCCATCTTTAGTTTTGACCTCCACCTCACCTTCATACACACCGACTACTATTACATCCTTATCAGGATCTTTGGAAACCCAAAAGTGTGTTCTGCTGACAGTTACCCCCAACCAGCCAGCATCCACACCAAACTGATTTTCAGTTTGCCTGTCATTTATAATCTTGACTTCCACCTCTCCTTCCGTAAGCTCCGCCACCCGTGAGGTTACTCCATCAACCTCGATCGGTTCCTTAAACTTAATTTTTCCTAAGTCCGGGGAATAAATCACCGCTCCGGAATCCTCATTCCATAGATGCACCCCTATTTCTCCTTCCAGATTATTATTTTTGGTCTCTGTTTCTCCTACTCCTTCATCAATAATTTTGTATGTTTTTATACCGGTACGATTGTCTAAAACCGTGGCTTCGTCTATCGAAAAAAGCATCCAAGTACCATCCGCTTGTTCAACATATAACAGTCCTTGTTTAGTGTACTCTACGGAACCACCATGAAGTTCTGCGCGCAAGATAGCACCTTCCATCATCCGATTATAATTATCCCTGGTTATCACTGGCTCACGCTCTGTTTCTATTTCAGCAACGGTTTGTTCAAATGGCCCTAAATTGGCTTCAATCCAATTATTAATTTCCCCCGCCTTCTGCTTCATCTCCTCTGTAATCTCCCTAAACTTAATTGACGCCCATGCTTCTGATTTTGTTGCTCCTGTTTGGGTTTCT
>CAYOOO010000046.1:0-1925 GCA_964405655.1 uncultured Gammaproteobacteria bacterium
ATCCTGCTATCAAAAGAACAGGTATTAAAATAAAGGGCAGCAGTCTTATCACAAATTAATCATACCACTTTCAATATGATATATTAAAATCATGGGCGATATTGTTCCAACAGAAACTGTAACCACTACTAGAGAAGACCAACAAACGTCTGCTGAACCGACTCAAAGATTCTCAGAAAGAATAGAAAAGGCAAAAGTACTGGAAAGGCCGGACCTATCAAACCAAGCTTCTTATTTACTGCTAAGCTTAAACAGTTTAAATCCTCAAAAGGTAAATGATAAATTAGTTCGCTTATTCCAATCCGGCGAAATTGACCCTGAAGACCAGGTAGCTTTTGAAAATGCCAAAAGGGAGCATGAAGAAACATATGGCCGCTGGAGAACAGACCAGCTTCAAAAACAACATGAAAAATTTCAGCAGGCCGGGTTGTTAAATGCCGAAGCTGAAAATTTAGACGAGCTCTACTGTATCCATAGCACCGATTATCCCCCTTCAATAGAAGGTAACCAGGTAATAGTCAAAACAACCACGGCAGGATCAGACGGAGAATTCTTCCGGACTACGGTCCATTTTGCTTTAAACCATACCGTGGCTCCTGTAGCAGGACTCGGGAAAGGCCATAGCTGGGAAAATAAAAATTATGTTGTAATCAGTCCTTTAAAAGGAGTTGCCGCGTTAAATGGCTCACCTTATGGATTTTTACCTGAAGATACTTGGTGGGGCGTAGGAGTGGAAAAAGGTGTTAAACTTCCGCCTGGTACAAAACTAATTGCCAGGAGAGGAGACCCTAAGCTTGCCCAAATTAAAAGCTTAGAGGGTATTGAAGTTGTAGAGGTTGAAGGTAATCCTCATGCCCAAGCTTACCGAGTTATGCAGGAAAAAGGAATTAAAATTATCGACCCCAATCAGTTTAAGGGGGGCCAAACGCTCGCAGATCAGTTGGGATCTTTTTATGGTTATCATTTAGGTTCTACGACAAGAGAAGGTGCAGAAAGTTACCTAAGAGCTGAAGCTGTTATTGAATCAGCTGCCGATACTATTCAGGCAAAAGAAGTAACCCGGTTAGTAGAAATAATCAATAAAGGCAACGACTCACCATTTCCCGACTGGGTTAAAAGCATAAGGTTCCAAGCTCTCGCTCAAATTCTATTCTCGGACTATTTTGAGGCAGAAGACTTCCCTGAAGTTGCCTTTGCCCACCCTCAAACCGGCCACCAGGTTTCTTTTGATGAAGTTACTAAAACGATGCAGCATCATTATTATTCTGCAGATCCCAAAGATAAACTACAACTCAACCTACAAAACAATCCAGATTTCCATAGCCGGATGATCGCCTGGGTAGGTTTAAATGTCTTCGACCAACTCCATAATATGGCTGCGAACGGTACCAAACTAAGTCATACCAGCAGAAGGATGCTTGAAAAAAGAGTTCACAAAGTAAAAGAAAATCTTGATATTATTCCCCCTCAACTTATTGGCGGCCTGACAACAACTCTTTATACCTATCTTTAAACTACATAGTTGCCAAAACCTTCAAACAAAAATTACAAAGAGACTTTGACAAAAGGCTCATAGTATGATAAAATACTCCACTTATGGTCAAAAAATGTATTCCGGCTTTGATCGTTTTTCCCTTAACTTTTGGCCCATTTTTAGGGCTGGAGGGTAATCCCCCTTTTATCAGCCCAATTCAGGATGAATATTTGCTGGCCCAGCGCGAGATGACTCTTTCAAACCGCTACCCTGACAACTTTGTCAACGAAGTTTTTAAGAATAATATTCTTTTAAATCTTGCTTATTTTTCTGAGAGGGTTACTAAGACATCTGATATTAAATGGGATGAGATAACAAAACCATTTTCATACCGGTTCCGCTTAAATCCGGGTCAAACTTTTGCCTATCATGAAGATGTTGAACAAAAATA
>CAYOOO010000047.1:0-1915 GCA_964405655.1 uncultured Gammaproteobacteria bacterium
AGTGGACTGAAAAATTATCATATTGTCATTGTCTAGCCAGATTAAATTTTTTGGTGCACCACGTCCTTTCGCCAATGACGTTATTTCTGTAATTTTTTTGATTTCACCACTTTTATACCGGAGCTCAAAACGATCTTTAAATTTTAAAAAGGCATAATTCCCGTCGGGAGAAGTTGCAACAAATCCTTCCTCATTATAACAACCACCGCCGCCATCGTTAGTCAGTTGCAATGATTTACTACCATCTACAAAATACAAATCTTGTCTACAATATGCTACAAAACCCTTTTCAAAATACCACTTACGGCCTGTTGGGATATCTCCCCCTGACCCTCCTCTTCCAACTCTAATTTCTTTAGGCTGTATACTCAAATTTTGAGTATCAACTACTAACTCTATTGCACCAAAGTCTTGTGTGGATTTTCTAGAGCTTTCAAATATTGCATATTTCCCATTGGGAGACCAGTCTAAGAATCTCTCAACCTGGTTTTTATTCAGCAGAAAAGTCTCTTTATTACCTAGTTTATCAACTAAATAATATTTGTTCTCTTTATATCTGATTAACTTATTAGTATCAAAGGGAAATTCACCTGAAATCATAGTTTCTGCGTAAGTGCTTTTATCTTGGTCAATTACAGTATTAAATATAGTTTCTTTTCCATTTGTTGGATCATAAAAGACTTCTTTAACAGTGTATACTTGTGGACCTTCGCGTCTTTCTTGTTCTGGAATAAATACTATTTGATTAGAAGAGTTCCATTTAAAATAACTTGTTTTGTAATTAGTCGCTTTTATTCTTCCGATATCTAAGTAGACAATTTTCAAGATTCCCCCTGAACACCCGTAAAGTTCTTGTTCATCACCATTTTGCTCAATATAAGCTACATATTTTTTATCTGGGGATATAAATGGATAAACGATGTTATAACAAGCTTTTTGCGTAGTCTTTTGAGTTGGGGAAACAAGTAATTTTTCTGCACCATTATCGTAAAGATATACAGATCCATTCCTTACAAATGGAAAAACTATTCCTTGAGATAGTACTGGAGTGGTAATCTGAGTAGTCCGATTAGTTTCTACCGTCTTCGTTGGCACCAACTCATTATTATCAACTTGTTTTTTTTGACCGATGGAATTCAGAAAATAAAAAGTGCCTCCTAGAACTAACAATAAAATTAGCACAACTGTATAAATTATCCAACGATTTAACTTAGGTTTTTCTGGAATTTGCTCTGGTTGATTTGTTGGATTTTGCCCGATTTGCTGGGTATTTTGGTCTCCGACATTAATTTGGTTTTCCATATGTATTTCTAAGAAAAAGTATAGCATATTTTGATACTTCAAGTATGTTAGACTTAAATCATAAAAGTTCTTTAAAAATTTTTGCGTTTTTCCCTATACCAGAATAAATTCGGTATAGGGCTTCGGCAAGTCAAACTTGCCTCGCTTTTAGCTCGAAATACTCTTTTAACATTAGCTTTAAGGCAGTTTTACCTTTGGTGGTTTTAAAATATTCTTCTCTTCTTTTGGCATCTTTAATATTTTTGTAGGCTTCATAGTGAATTAACTCAAACGGTGTATAATGTTTAGTAGATAACTCCTGTCTATTATTATGCTCTGTAAACCTCTTTCTTAAATCTGTAGTAAAACCAACATAAATAAAATCCTTAGTCAAGCTTTTTAGAACATAGACATAATAAAACTTCATTTGGGGACGAACTACTCACTACGTTCGAGTTCATCCCTGCCTCACCAGTCGCTTATTGGCGAAGGTATGTACCAGACGGTACGTCCCTAAGTCACGTACTAGAAGTGGTACATGGCGAAGCGATGAACCGGAGCGATAGCGACTGGTTCGTTGCTGCCGGACTAGGATTCGAACCTAGATGAAAGGATTCAGAGTCCTCTATCCTAC
>CAYOOO010000048.1:0-1816 GCA_964405655.1 uncultured Gammaproteobacteria bacterium
TTGAGGCTATGCCTACCGCTACCCTTTGTATCTCCTGTTCCAAAAAAAGAAAATAAAAGGGTTTTTTCTTCTTTTACAGATATTAAGTTTATCTAGAATTTTGGCTATATTCATTTTTTAGGTTTGTTGAAAATATAGTTTTGTTATCAGTATTGAGAGAAAATCGAACATCTAAATCGTTCAAATCCTTAAAGGGAATGTCCTTGTAGGAGCTTAGGGGAGTGAGATAAAAATTAGACGTTGGACATATCTCTATATGAATTTTTCTCTTTGCAATAATCTTTAAAATTTCCTTTCTGAACCTTTTTTGAGCAGCATCAATTTCTATTAAGTGAGGAGGAATCCATAAAACCGTTCCATGGCCAATACGATTGATATTATTCTTAGCCAGTAACTCCAGATTTGACAACATCTGATTTGTAGTTAAACGATGAAACTGCTCACCACAATGTATTGTTATCAACAACGGTCTTTTTAATCTTTTTGTTCTTAATTTATTAAAATCCTTGAGGTATTTTATTATTTTAAATGTATCAGAAGTTAAGTTAGATGCTTCTTCGCCTGAAAAATCGAAGCCTTGAACTCTTTTTAAAACTTTAGTATCCCATTTTTCCAATAAGTAATCTAAAACTCTCCAACTAAAATTAGTAAGTGTTCCCTCTCTTCTAATAAAAGTTAATACAAAGCTTGCAAAAATTCTATGTTTATATTTAGTTTCAAATAAATCTAATCCTAAACTCATTGAGCGTATTCTCTCCGTTGTTTCATCTACTGTTAAACTTGGTCCTGCCTTAATCTCAAAAAAGTTTACCCCTTCATTAAAATATGATTCTGCAAGTGCAAATGCACCCTCTTTGTATAAACTAAAAGACTCAGTAGCGTTTTCGTTCTTAGTTAAAGACTGAAAGAACTCATAAATTTGAGAAAATATTTTGTTGTTTAAAATCCAATTTTGGGAAAATGCATTTTTAATATTTCTTTTGAATATCTCCAGCCTATATTTTTGCAAAAACTTTTCCTCACCATTTTTATTCAACTCAAGTCCCTTTGTAAGAGAGAGAGCTATAGGAAACTTCTTAAAATCAATAAAGCATTTGGACAATCTTTTTAGTAAAAAGTTAGCTGGGAGCGCCCCTGTGTAATGACTGTGATAGTCTGCATATCTCATAGTTTGATAAATAGGCATCTGTATATTATCATAATCCCTACAAAATATATGACAAAGGTAGAAAAACCATTATTGATCATTGAGGGCCCGCAAGGAAGTGGTAAAACAACAGTAGCTACCTTTATGTCGACTAAAGGATTCACCCTAGTAAGGGGAATTCCTTTGGCAGAACAACTAATAAAAAATAGAGAGTATCAGAACTGGCACGAAGCATCTAAAATTGCACAAGAATGTATAAGGTTGGGTAACGGCGTTGTACTTGATAGATGCCTATGGTCGTTGGTGGCATTTAATATGAGGGTAAGAAGTGGTTATGAAGATTTGGTTTACAGGTTAGGAATCAGCCGATTCCAACGCTGCATAGGAAGCGGATCCTATTTATTAATCATTCTTCAGGCACCTCCAAGTCTATGTATGGAACGAAATATAAATGATAAGACACCACTTACTTTATACAGGTATCAAGATTACGAACAAGAAGTAGGAATCTATCAAAAATTACACCAGAAGTTGGTTTCTGACGGTATCAACACTAGGACTATAGACAACATAGGTACTAAAGATTTTCTTTACAAACAAGTTTTGGGTTTGTTAGTTTAACCTAGCTAATCTTATTAAGAGTTCTAAATTGCTCAGCTTTTTTAATAG
>CAYOOO010000049.1:0-1504 GCA_964405655.1 uncultured Gammaproteobacteria bacterium
GTAAAAGATGAAGATGTGTAAACAGAAAAAGTCGTGGAGGGAGTTTTAACCTCAGAGGAGACTACTTTACTGTCTGAAAGATTATATAATCTGATGTAACCTGCAACAGCAGCCTCTATCATTCTCATATTCAGCTCCAGTACCATCCCTTTATATCCCGGGAAATTAGCAGGATCTAAAGTAATCTGGTAATCATTCAGTGTATACCAGTCTGTATTTGTCCAAGGTCCCCCACCTGAACCCAAGGGTATATAAATAACTGATTGAGTGGTAGTGGTGGAGGTAGTTGTAGTAGTGGATGTATTTGAGTTCGCAACTTTTAGCTTCAGCTCTGTAACCGCTGCTTCAAGCGCATTTATTCTGGTATTTAAACTGTTGTCTGCCTGACCCTGGCTTCCCAAACCATTTACCTTTTTTACAATCTCAATTAAAGCTTCTTCCAGGACTTTAACCCGGTCTTCCAAAGTTGCATTTGGCAGAGTTTTTGGTACCTCAACCGGGCCCTGTGAATCCTCTGCTTTAGGAGTTGTTAAGTTTGGGCTTGTTGAAGCAACAAACCGGTAGTAACCCAGTCCACCTACAACCAGCATAACCAGCCCTAAAATGGGCAGAAGTTTAACCACACATTAATAATACAACTTTGCCATTTTTACGCAATATATCAAGGCTTCTGAACTTGCATCTAGGCTCATAGTCTGCTATACTACGTAGCTTATGCTTAATATACGAAAGAACCTACAACTTTTAGCTTTAGTCCCTTTTTCGCTGTCTGCCACTTTTGGCAATATTGATCAAATGATCAGCCTGAAAGCTGAAGATAATGTCATATCCCAAAAAGAGTTTTCTTTGGAAAACAGATACCCGCTGGCTTCAGTTAACCAGGTATTTAAGGAAAATATTCTGCTTAACTTAGCTTATTTAAGAGGCAGCGTACTCTCACGCCAGGATATTAACTGGAATGAAATAAATAAACCTTTCAGCTTTGAATTCAAGCTGGAACCAAATAAAACCTTTGCCTACCATGAAGATGTGGAAGAAAAGTATAAGAATACTCTTGTTAAAACAACCAATGCTCATTTTAACTCTACAGAAGGATTTAAGACTGATGGATATTTATTTGGAGATGGAGTTTGTCATTTAGCCTCCCTTATTTATTGGGCAGCCAAAGAGGCCGGACTTGAGGCCAAAGCTCCCACCAACCATAACTTTGCCGATATTCCGGATGTTCCTAAAGAATACGGGGTATCCATTTATAGCAATCCTTATGCTAAAGGTTCTCATACCCGGCAAAATTTATATATTACCAACAATCAACCTAAAGTAGTTTCATTCAAATTTGACTATGATGGTCAAAAAGTCAAAGTTTCAGTTTTAGAATAAACACCCCTACTCTTTACAGGATAAGTTGAATCCCCTACTATGTATTTATGGCCTCTGTGAAAAAACTTAAAACTCATCTTAGCGAAAAGCATGACCATGAAACTTTAAAGTTTCCGGATGGATT